>NZ_NEUF01000082.1:7002-20887 GCF_002910915.1 Streptomyces sp. SM10
GCGCGCGCGGCCTTCCCCGGGGTCTTGGGCTCCCACGTCCGGGCGGTCTGCCGCACGCTCAGGTTCCGGCGGTCTCACGCGCGGTCAGGGTGAGCAGGTCGCGGGCGGGCCCGGTGGGCCGGTGCCCGGCGGGCCAGACCGCGCGCAGCTGACGTCGCAGCCGTACGCCCTCGACCGGGACCTTGACGAGGCGCCGTGCGGAGAGCTCCTCCCCCAGCGCGAGCTCGCTCAGCACGCAGGGGCCCGCGCCGCTCTCCGCCGCCCCCTTCACCGCCGTGGTCGAGGAGAGTTCGAGCAGGGGGCGCGCCAGTCCGCCGTGGACGGCGAGCGCGGCGTCCAGGACCTGCCGGGTGCCCGAACCGTGTTCCCGCAGGATCAGAGGTGTCGCGGCGAGCTCCGAGGGGGTCAGCCGGCCACGGCGCGCCCACGGGTGGGATGGGGCGACCACGACGACGAGCCGGTCGTGCGCGATGACGGTGCCGTCGAGTCCCTCCGGTATCGAGAGGCCCTCGACGAATCCCAGATCCGACTCGCCGGCCAGCAGCCGCAGGGCGACCGCCGCCGAGTTGCCCGCCACCAGGGACACGGCGGTCCCCGGACGGTCGGCGCGCAGGGCGATCAGCCAGCCCGGCAGCAGGTACTCCGCGATGGTCATGCTCGCGGCCACCCGCAGCCGGGAGTCACGCCGGTCCCGCAGGGCCTGGGCCCCCGCGTCGAACGCCTCGGCCGCCTCGACGACCCGGCGCGCCCAGTCGGTGACGAGGGCCCCCGCGTCGGTCAGCCGGGAGCCGCGCGGCGATCGGTCCAGGAGCGCGACGCCGAGCAGGCGTTCCATCGACCGGATGCGGCCGGACGCCGCGGGCTGGCTGATGCCGACGTCCCGTGCCGCCCTGCCCAGGCTCCCGTGCCGTGCGACGGCGAGCAGGAGAACCATGGCCCCCAGGTCGGGAACACGGTGGGAGAGCGAGGGGGGCGGGGGCACGGGACTGGACATAACCCCAGCCTATGGCCTCATAGCCCGGTGCCTCCTGGTGGGTGACGGCCCGCCCCCCGGAGAATCGTGGCATGGCCATCTTTCCGCAGACCAAGACCGGGAGCCCCGTCTCCTCCCCCCTCGCCCTCCGGCTCCCGTCCCTGCGGCACCTCGGCCCCAACTGGTACGCGACGGTCATGGGGACCGCCATCGTCGGCACCGCGGGCGCCTCGCTGCCCGTGGACGTACCGGGTCTGCGGTCCGCGTGCGTCGTGGTGTGGGCCCTGTCGGCCGTGGCACTCGCCGTCGTGCTGAGTGCCCGCGCCGGGCACTGGATCCTGCACCGCGACCAGGCCCGCGCCCACCTCATGGACCCTGCCGTCGCCCCCTTCCACGGCTGCATGGCCATGGCACTGCTCGCGGTCGGCGCGGGCACCCTGGTGGTCGGCCGGGACGTCCTCGGGCATCAGGCGGCCGTCGCGGTGGACGCGGTGCTGTTCACCGCCGGCACCGTCGCCGCCCTGGCCGTCTCGGTGGCGATCCCGTATCTGATGGTCGTCCGCCACCGGCCCGCCCCGGGCACCGCGTCGCCGGTCTGGCTGCTGCCGCTGGTGTCCCCGATGGTCTCGGCGGCGGTCGGTCCGCTGCTGGTGCCGGAGCTGGCGCCCGGCCAGGGGCGGACGGCACTCCTGCTGGCCTGTTACGCGATGTTCGGGCTGTCCCTGCTGGCGACCCTGGTCGTCGTCCCGCTGGTCTTCGCACGGCTGGTGCACGAGGGCCCGCTGCCCCTCGCGCTGACCCCGACGCTCTTCCTCGTGCTCGGTCCGCTCGGCCAGTCCACGACCGCGGTCAACCAGCTGGCCGACGTGGCGCCGGGCGCGATCGCGGCGCCCTACGCGCCGGCCTTCGGCGCGTTCGCCGTCCTGTACGGGGTGCCGGTGATGGGGTTCGCCCTGCTCTGGCTGGCCCTCTCCGCCGCGATGGTCGTGCGCGCGATGCGGCGCGGCATGGGGTTCACGATGACGTGGTGGGGCTTTACCTTCCCGGTCGGCACGTGTGTCACCGGCGCGGCAGGCCTCGCCCGGCACACCGGTCTGGACGCCTTCACCTGGCTGGCCGTCGCGCTCTACGCGCTGCTGGTGACCGCCTGGGCGGTGTCGGCCGTACGCACACTGGGCGGGCTGTTCACCGGAGCGCTGCTCGCAGGGCCCCGGCCGCTTCGGCCAGGGACGGTCCGTACCACGTGAGGTGACGCCCGTCGACGAGCGCGGCGGACATCCCGGGGAAGGCCTCGGGGCCGTCGGCGGCCGTGAAGCGGTAGGGCTCGTCGGGCAGCACGACCAGCTCGGCACCGGAGGCGTTCAGCTCGTCCAGAGGCACGCGGGGGTAGCGGTCGGCGTGGCCGGCGTAGACGTTCCGTACGCCGAGGCGGGCCAGCAGGTCTCCGGCGAAGGTGTCGCGGCCCAGCACCATCCAGGGTCTGCGCCAGACGGGCACGATCGCGGGGCGGGAGGCGGGTGCGGGAGGCAGCGCCGCCCAGGCCGCCTCGGACTCGTCAAGCCAGCGCGGCCGGGCCAGGCCGCAGGCGGTGAGGGCCCGCTCCAGCTCCGCGAAGGCCTGGTCGAGGGTACGGACCTCGGTGACCAGGACGTCGAGCCCCGCGTCCCGCAGCGCGGCGAGGTCCGGTTCCCGGTTCTCCTCCTCGTTGGCGAGCACGAGGTCGGGGCGCAGGGCCGCCACGGCGGCGGTGTCGGGGTTCTTGGTGCCGCCGATCCTGGCGGCGTCCAGCCCGGCCGGGTGGGTGCACCAGTCGGTGGCCCCCACGAGCAGTCCGGGGCCGGTGACGGCCACGGCCTCGGTCAGCGAGGGGACGAGGGAGACGACACGCACCGGGGCCCCGTCAGCGACGCGAGTCGTACGTCGCGTCGATGTGTTCGGCCACCGAGACGACCAGCAGCCGGGTGCCGGGGACGGTCGCCCGCCACCGGTGCCGGACCCCTCCGGAGAGGAAGAGCGTGTCGCTCCTGCCCAGCCGGTGGGCCTGTCCCTCGGCCTCCACCTCGACGGCACCGTCCACGACGTACATCACCTCGTCGTTGCGGTGCTGGAACTCGCGCCCGAGATCCTGCTCGCCGATGAACTCCAGCGCGCTGAGCTGGTGCCGTCCGCGCACCAGCCGGTGCACGCCGTCCTCGTCGTCCGCGCGTACGAGGTCCACGGCGCGTGCCGAGTCCGCAGCGGCCCGCAGCCGCTCGGTCGTGGTCTCCAGTGCCTGCGCCACCAGGTCCAGGGACCTGGGGCTGGGTCTGGCCCGTTCGTTCTCGATCTGGCTGAGGAACGGTACGGACAGCCCGCTGCGCCCTGCCACCGCGGCCAGCGTGAGTCCGAGTGTCCTGCGGCGTCGACGGACCGCGGCACCCACTCGAAGGGCTTCCTTGTCGTCCATGTCCGGCTCCCTCCCCGGATCGCCATCCTCCCGGTTGCCAGCACCCTACGCATGTCGTTCGCGAGACGGAGGGGAAGTTTACGGACGGGGGCGGACGGAGGACCTTCGGGGACTCCTTGGAACAAGCCTGAAGGGGACGGCTCCGGTTCGCTACCGGGGCCGTCCCCTTCGTCGTGGCGGGGGCGTGGATCAGCTGCCGACGGGCGCCAGCTTGTCGACCACGTCCGGGTTGGCGTCCATCCAGCGGCGCGCGGACTCCTTCTCCTTGCCCGCACCGCCCTTCTGCATCTCCACCTCGAGCGAGGCCAGCTGCGCCTCGCTGAGCTTGAAGTCCTTCAGCCACCCGGTCAGCTCCGGGAAGTCCTTGGCGAAGTCCTTCTTGGCGACGGTGTGGATCTCGTCGCCCTTGCCCCAGGCACCCTTCGGGTCCTCGAGCTTCTTCAGGTCGTACTTGCCGTAGGCCCAGTGCGGCGACCACAGGGTCACCACGACCGGCTCCTTCTTCTTGATGGACCGGTTGAGCTCGGCCAGCATCGACGAGGTGCTGGAGGAGACGACCTTGTACTCGCCCTCCAGGCCGTACTCCTTGAGCACCTTCTTGTTGAGGGTGCCCATCATCCCGGCGCTCGACTCGATGCCGATGATCTTGCCGTCGAACTTCTTGCCCTGGCCCTTGAGGTCCTCGAGCGAGTCGATGCCCTTGACGTACGACGGAACCGTCAGCTCCAGCGAGGTCGGCCCGTACCAGGAACCGAGATCGGAGAGATTGTCCTTGTACCGGTTCCAGTAGTCCTTGTGCGTCGTGGGCAGCCACGAGTCGAACTGGACATCGAGCTGTCCCTGGGCGAGTCCGGTGTAGAGCGGGCCCGGGTCGAGCTGCTTGACCGTCGTCTTGTAACCCCGGTCCTCCAGCATGTTCTGCCAGAGGTAGGTGCTGGCGATGGCCTCGTCCCAGGGGAAGTACCCGAGCTTGACGGTCTTGCCCGCGTCCTTGCCCTGCTTCGAGCCGCCCGCGCCGCCCGGCACCGGGGCCAGCTTGTCGACGAGGCCGGGGTTCTTCTTCAGCCAGGTGCGGACGCCGTCCTGCTCCTTGCCCTCACCGGCTCCCTGGATCTCGTTCTCCAGGCTGGTGAGCTGCTTCTCGGTGAGCTTGAAGTCCTTCAGCCACTTGGCGACGGCCGGCGACTTCTTCGCGAAGCCCTTGTGCGCGACGGTGTGGACCTCTTCGCCCTTGCCCCAGGCACCCTTCGGGTCCTCGAGCTTCTTCAGGTCGTACTTGCCGTAGGCCCAGTGCGGCGACCACAGGGTCACCACGACCGGCTCCTTCTTCTTGATGGACCGGTTGAGCTCGGCCAGCATCGACGAGGTGCTGGAGGAGACGACCTTGTACTCGCCCTCCAGGCCGTACTCCTTGAGCACCTTCTTGTTGAGGGTGCCCATCATCCCGGCGCTCGACTCGATGCCGATGATCTTGCCGTCGAACTTCTTGCCCTGGCCCTTGAGGTCCTCGAGCGAGTCGATGCCCTTGACGTACGACGGAACCGTCAGCTCCAGCGAGGTCGGCCCGTACCAGGAACCGAGATCGTCCAGCTGGTCGCTGTACTTGTCCCAGTAGTCCTTGTGCGTCGTCGGCAGCCAGGAGTCGGTCTGGAAGTCGATGTCACCGCGGGCGACACCGGAGTACAGCGGGCCCGCGTCGAGCTGGGTCATCCCCGTCTCGAAACCGCGCTGTTCCAGGATCTCCTTCCACAGGTAGGTGGAGGCGATGCCTTCGTCCCAGGGGATGTACCCCATGTTGATCTTCTGGCCCTTGCCGACGTTCGCGCTGCCGTCGGCCTGCGAGGCCTCGGAGTCCGAGGAACCCGCGATGTTCAGGCCGCCCGCGACGAGCGCGAGGACGACGACACCGGTCATCGCGACGGCGGTTCCGGGCTTGTAGTGCGCGAACTTCAGCTTCCGCGCACCGGCGGCCACCTTGGCGGCCGCACGGCGGCCGAGCGGGGAGACCCGCTCGTTGAGCGCGCCGGTCATCCGGTCCAGGTACATGGCGAGGATGACGACGGCGATCCCGCTCTCGGCGGCGAGGCCGACCTGGAGCTGGGTGATCGCGGCGTAGACCTTCTCGCCGAGACCGCCGGCGCCGGCCATGCCGCCGATGACGACCATGGAGAGGGCCAGCATGATGACCTGGTTGATCCCGGCCATGATCGTGGGCAGGGCGAGGGGCAGCTGCACCCGGGTGAGGGTGTGCTTGGGCGAGGTCCCGAAGGCCTCGGCCGCCTCGACCAGCTCGCTGTCGACCTGGCGGATGCCGAGCTCGGTCATGCGGACGCCGGGCGGCATCGCGAAGACGATCGTGGCGATCACGCCGGGGGTGACACCGACGCCGAAGAACATGACGCCGGGGATCAGGTAGACGAAGGCCGGCATCGTCTGCATGACGTCGAGCACCGGCCGCAGCGCGGAGCTGACCCTCTTGTTGCGGGCCGCCCAGATGCCCATGGGCACCGCGATCACGATGGTGATGACCGCTGCCACGACGACCAGCGAGAGCGTGGCCATCGCCTCGTCCCAGAGGGCGAGTGAGTCGATGAGCGCGAAGCCCGCGAAGGTGAGCGCGGCGGGTATCACGCCGCGCAGCCAGAAGGCGAGGACGGCGAGGATGCCGGCCATCAGCAGCGGCTCACCGCCGCTCAGGACGGCGTTCACGCCGTCGTACATGCCACCGAGAACGGTCTTGATGGCGTCGAAGATCCAGGTGAGGTTCGACTGCAGCCAGTCGACCGCGTTCTCGACCCATGAACCGAAGGAGATCCTAGGCACCGGCAATCACCTTCTTGACCTCACGCTGTACCGGCACCTGCTGGTGCACCTGCGGTTCCTCACCGAGGGCGGCCAGGAGTGTCTCCCGGGGCACGACACCGATGACACCGCCGTCCTCGCCGGTGACGGCGACGTCCGCGCCGCTGGTGGAGCACGGGGTGAAGAGCTCGGCGATGGGGGTCTCCGAGGTCACCGTCGCGGGGGCCTCGGCCAGCAGCTCCTCGTGGGAGCGGCCCGCTTCGGGCGCCTCCATGATCGAGCCGGCCGTGAGCACCCTGGAGCGGTCGACGTCCTGGATGAAGGAGGCGACGTAGTCGTTGGAGGGCCGGACGAGGATGTCCTCGGCGGTGCCCTGCTGCACGATCTCGCCGTCCCGCATCACCGCGATCCGGTCGCCGAGGCGCATGGCCTCGTTGAGGTCGTGGGTGATGAAGACGATCGTCTTCTTCAGACGCTTCTGCAGTTCGAGGAGCTGGTCCTGCATGTCGCGGCGGATCAGCGGGTCGAGCGCGCTGAAGGACTCGTCCATCAGCAGCAGGTCGGCGTCGGTGGCGAGCGCGCGGGCCAGGCCCACGCGCTGCTGCATGCCGCCGGACAGCTCGTCGGGCCAGGACTTCTCCCAGCCGGCGAGGCCCGTCATCTCCAGCGCCTCCGCGGCGCGCGCCTCACGCGCGGCGCGCGGGACGCCCTGGACCTCCAAGCCGTACGCGGCGTTCTCGAGCACGCTCCGGTGGGGGAAGAGCGCGAAGTGCTGGAAGACCATGCTGATCTTGGTGGAGCGGACACTGCGCAGCTCGCGGGGGCTGAGCGCGGTCAGGTCCTGACCGTCGAACAGCACCCGGCCGGCGGTCGGCTCCAGCAGGCCATTGAGCATCCGCAGCAGTGTGGACTTGCCAGATCCGGAGAGCCCCATGACGACGAATATCTGGCCGGGCTCCACGGTGAACGAGGCATCGATCACCGCTGCGGTCGTTCCGTCGGCGCGCAACTCGTCGCGGTGGGTGCCGCCCTCGAGCTTCCGCACGGCTTGATCGGGTCGTCTGCCGAACACCTTGTACAGGTGCTCCGCTTGCAGCCTTGACACATACACCTCACGCGTTGAACCGAAACGGTCTGCCACCCCCGCCGGCAGACTGTGGAGCGGCACGGATTCGGCCCGCAGAGCACGCGCATCGTTGAAAAATGGACGTGATCGCTCCAGTGCCGCGCCTGCCCGCACTTACGCGACCCAAACACGCGTGTGACCCAGTTCACTCACATGAATCAGCCGCACCGGGAACCAGGCACTCCACCCGGCCCGGGTGTCGGTGGGGTGCGGCATCATCGGGGTGTGACGCGACGCCTGATGCTCCTCGACACCGCCTCCCTCTACTTCCGCGCCTATTTCGGCGTCCCGGACTCCGTCCGCGCACCGGACGGCACCCCGGTCAACGCCGTGCGCGGGCTGCTGGACTTCATCGCCCGGCTCGTGCAGGACCACCGGCCGGACGACCTGGTGGCCTGCATGGACGCCGACTGGCGGCCGCAGTGGCGGGTCGACCTGATCCCGACCTACAAGGCGCACCGGGTGGCCGTCGAGACCACCGCGGGGGTCCCCGACGAGGAGGAGATCCCCGACACACTCTCCCCGCAGGTCCCGGTGATCGAGGCGGTGCTGGACGCCCTCGGCATCGCCCGGGTGGGCGTCGCGCCGTACGAGGCGGACGACGTGATCGGCACCCTGACCGGGCGCGCCACCGGCCCCGTGGACATCGTGACGGGGGACCGCGACCTCTACCAGCTGGTCGACGACTCCCGCGGGGTGCGCGTGCTCTACCCGCTGAAGGGAGTGGGGACGCTCCAGGTGACCGACGAGGCCTGGCTCCGCGGGAAGTACGGCGTGGACGGCAGCGGCTACGTCGATCTGGCCCTGCTGCGCGGCGACCCGAGCGACGGGCTGCCGGGGGTGCCGGGCATCGGCGAGAAGACGGCCGCCAAGCTGCTGGACGCCTTCGGTGACCTGGCCGGGATCATGGCCGCGGTGGACGATCCCGCGTCGCGGCTGACCCCGTCCCAGCGCAAGCGCCTGGACGAGGCCCGGGCGTACGTCGCGGTCGCCCCGAAGGTCGTCCGCGTGGCCGGCGACGTACCCCTGCCCGAGTTCACCCCCGCACTCCCCCGTGAACCCCGCGACCCCGCGGCCCTGGAGGAACTCGCCGCGCGGTGGGGCCTGGGGAACGCGCTGCAGCGCCTGCTCCTCACGCTCCAGGCGTGAAGGTGCTAACTTAGGTAATCCTAACTTCGCAGTGCCTCATATACGTCCAGAGCAGGGAGAACCTCGTGGCAGAGCGGCCGCAACGCCGGGCACCGCAGGCGCAGGGAGCGCAGGTTCTGCGCACCGAGCAGATCACCCCGCACATGGTGCGCGTGGTCCTCGGCGGCGAAGGCCTGGCCGGCTTCACCCTCGCGGGGTACACCGACCACTACATCAAGCTGTGCTTCGCCCCGGAGGGCGCGGAGTACACCCACCCCTTCGACATGGCGGCGATCCGCGAGGAGTACCCGCGCGAGCTGTGGCCCACCACCCGCACGTACACGGTCCGCTCCTGGGACCCGGAGACCGGTGAGCTCGTGGTCGATTTCGTGGTGCACGGCGACGAGGGCCTGGCGGGCCCCTGGGCGGCCCGGGCACAGCGGGGCGACCAGGTGACCTTCCTGGGTCCGGGCGGCGGATACGCCCCGGAGGCCTCGGCCGACTGGCATCTCCTGGTGGGCGACGAGAGCGCCCTGCCCGCGATCGCCGCCGCGCTGGAGCGGATGCCCGAAGGTGCGCCGGTTCACGCCTTCGTGGAGGTTCCGGACCCTTCGGAGGAGCAGAAGCTCGTGGCCCCGGAGGGCGTATCGGTGACCTGGCTGCACCGCGGCGACCGGCCGGTCGGCGAGGCTCTCGTCGCGGCGGTGTGCGGGCTCGAGTTCCCCGGGGGCGAGGTGCAGGCCTTCGTCCACGGCGAGGCGGGCTTCGTGAAGGAGATCCGGCGCCACCTCCGCCTGGAGCGCGGCATCCCGCTGCGGCAGCTGTCGATCTCGGGTTACTGGCGCCTCGGCCAGAACGACGACGCGTGGCGCGCGGTCAAGCGCGAGTGGAACGAGCAGGTGGAGCGCGAGCAGGAGAGCGCCGCCTGACCCTCCCGGCACCCCACGGAACCCGGTCACCGCCCTGGACGGCGGCCGGGTTCCGCCGTGTCTCACCCCGGGCGGTTCACCGCTCGCCGTCGCCCTGCGCGCCGCCCCCGTAGGCACGGTCGGAGGCGTCCACGTGGGCGATCCTCCGCAGCGCGCCGAACATCGCCTCCCCGAGCACCGTGCCGACGACGACACCTTCCACCAGGTCCTCGCGCACCACACGCCGCCGCACGTAGTCGAGGTCGGCGCGGGCGATGGACTCCGCCGCGTCCGCGTAGACGTCGAGGAGCTCGACGAACCTGCCGTGCCCCGCCCTGTCCAGAGCTGCCAGCACCCCCGTGAGCGACCGCACCGCGGGGTTCTCGGCGTGCACCCGCCAGCCACGCCGCTCCAGCAGGGCGGCGACCTCCTCGCGCGCCCCGGCCTCCTCGGGGTCCGCCTCCCCGGACGCCCCGGACGCTCCGGACCCCTCGGCCGTGAGGCGCGAGGTCGCCGCCCCCAGCACCTTGAGCACCGGCTGCTCGGGGTCGTCGACCGCCTCCAGCACCTCCGCGATGGCGGCCAGTGACAGCCCGCCGACGTCCAGGAGGGCCCGGATCAGCCGCAGTCTGCGCTCGTGCCCGTCCCCGTAGCGCGCCTGGTTCGGGCTGGTCAGTTCGCCCGCGGGCAGCAGCCCCTCCCGTACGTAGTACTTGATCGTGGGTACCGGAACGCCGGACCGCCGACTCAGTTCACCGATGCGCACTGCGTGTTCACCCTCCAGGAGCTTGCCAAGCCGACCCCCATCATAGATAGTTCCCCTATCGGATAGCGGACAGTACCACTATCCATATCTTTCCTGGGGGGATCCATGCAGTCCTGGCGTACCTGGCACCGGCCGTTAGTCCTGTTCACCGCGTCGATGGCCGTGATGTCCGTCGTCGCGGCGGCGGGCATCCTGGTGGACGACCGGATGCTGGTGGGAGCGCCCATCTGGGCCAAGCCGTTCAAGTTCGCCGTCTCGCTGGCGGTCTACGCGGGGGCCCTCGCGTGGATGCTGACACTCCTGACCCGCGGCCGCCGGGCGGGCTGGTGGGCCGGGACCGTCGTCGCCCTCGCATCCACCGGGGAGATGGTGGTCATCACCGCTCAGGTGATCAGGGGGAGGCGGAGCCACTTCAACCACGCGACCCCGCTCGACTCCGCGCTCTACGAGGCGATGGCCGTCACCGTCGTGATCCTCTGGGCGGGCACCCTCGTCATCGCTCTGCTGCTGCTCCGTGCGCGGATCGACGACCGCGCCTCGGCCTGGGCCGTGCGGTCCGGGGTGCTGATCGCCCTGGTGGGCGCCGGGCTCGGCTTCCTCATGGCGCGGCCCTCCGCCGGGCAGAGGGCGGCAGGAGATCTCGACACCGCCGACGTGGTCGGCGCCCATGCGGTCGGCGTACCGGACGGCGGGCCCTCGATGCCGCTCACCGGCTGGTCGACGACAGGCGGCGACCTGCGCGTCCCGCACTTCATCGGCATGCACGCGCTGCAGGCGCTCCCGCTGTTCCTTCTCGCCCTGGTCCTCCTGGCGCCGCGGGTGGCCCGGCTGCGCGAGGAGCGTGTGCGCCTGCGGCTGGTGCTCGTCGCCTCCGGCGCCTACTTCGCGGTCGTCGCCCTGACGGCCTGGCAGGCGCTTCGCGGGCAGGATCTGGTCCATCCGGACGGCGCGACCCTCACGGTCGCGGGGCTGATCGCCGCCGCTGCGGCTGCCGGAGCCCTCGCGGCACTGCGGCCGGGCGCCTCCGCCGCCTCGACCGGTGCGCCGGGCAAGGCGCTCGTGTCATGACCGGTGCGCTCTTCGAGATCACCTTCCTGGTTGCCGCACCGTTCTGGCTGCTCATGATCTTCGCGCCGGGCCTGCGCGTCACCGCGCGGGTGGCCGCCTCACCCCTGACCGTCCTTCCGCTGCTCCTCCTCTGGGCCGTGATGGCCGCCCCCGTGTTCCCTGAGCTGTGGGCCGTGGTGAGCAGTCCCGACCTCGACGGGTTCCGCGACCTGACGTCACTGGCGAACGGTGCCGGAGCGGTCTGGGCTCAGGTCATCGCATGGGATCTGCTGCTGGGGCAGTGGATGTTCCTGGAGTCCCGCAGGCTCGGCCTGTCCCCGCTCGTGACGGGCCCCCTGCTGGTGCTGACGATCCTGCTCTCGCCGCTTGGCCTGGTGGTCCTGCTGGTCCTGCGCGCGGCCGTAGGATCCAGGTCCCGAACGGTTGAGCCCACGCACGCGGTCTCCGGCCGGCCGGAGAACCGGTAGCCACCGCTGCCGTGGAGCCGCCGGCTCGACGATCTGCTCGACGATCCGCAGGACCTTCGACCAATCCACCTGGGCGCCGGCTCCGAATCACAGAGGAAACCGATGCGTGCTCCGGGAGGACCGTCCGCGTGAGAGAAGCCGTACACATCAGTGGGGTCCCTTCGCCGGGACCCGGCCTGGAGGATCTGCTCGTCCAGGTCGCCCGTGGTGACCAGGACGCCTTTACCCGGGTGTACGACCATGTCAGCGGGCCGGTCCTGGGCCTGGTACGGAGCGTGCTCCGCGACCCGGCCCAGTCCGAGGAAGTCGCCCAGGAGGTGCTCGTCGAGGTGTGGCGCACCGCTCCCCGCTACCAGCCGTCCCGCGGCAGCGCCATGAACTGGGTGCTGACGCTCGCCCACCACCGTGCGGTGGACCGGGTCCGTTCGGCCGAGGCGACCGCGGCGCGGGAGCACAAGGCAGCGCTGCTCGACCGCACCCCCGACTTCGACGAGGTGTCCGAGCAGGTCGAGAGCCGGCTGGAGAGGGAACAGGTCCGTCGCTGTCTGCGGACGCTCTCCGAACTCCAGCGGGAATCGGTGACGCTGGCGTACTACCGCGGGCTGACCTACCGGGAGGTCGGCGAGCTGCTGTCCGTACCACTGGGAACCATCAAGACACGGCTGCGCGACGGACTCATCCGGCTGCGCGACTGCCTGGGGGTGAGCGCATGAGTTTCCTGAGTCAACCTCTATGCCGCCAAGGCAGTGTCGGTGGTCGTGTTGATCTTGCCGTTGGCCTGGTGGATGGCGGGGTCGTAGCAGGTGCCGTCGCGCCAGCAGGCCCACATCACGCGAAGCCAGGCGCGGGCCAGGATGCGGATGGCGTGGGGGTGTCGTTTCTGGCGGGCTCGGGCGTCGTTGTAGATTTTCGCGGCCCAGTCGCTGCCGTGCCGGCTGTTGTCGGCGAAGGCGGTCAGGGCGACGCGGGCTCTGCGGTTGGTCGCGAAGCGGAAGGCGACGGTGCGGGACTTGCCCGACGCTCGGGTCACGGGGACGACCCCGGCCTCGGCGATGAGCTGCTCGCTGGTGCGGGCGCGTTCCAGGAGCGGGCCGATCTCACCGATGATCTGGCCGAGGCTGACCCTGCCGATGCGCGGCATCGTCGCGAACAGCGGCGCGTAGGTGTGGGTTTCGACCGCCTCGGCGATGGTCTTGTCCAGCGTGCGGATGGTCGTGCGGATGCCCTTCACCAGCTGGACCTGGACCTGGACCAGCTGCTCGACGACTGCCTCGCTGAGGCGGGAGGCCGCCTTCGGGGCCGTCCGCAGGCGTTCGATCAGGACACCTCCGGGCTTCCTGCCGGAGTAGCCGTGGCGCTTGCACCAGGCTTCGAGGCGTCCGGCGGTAAGCCTCGCGGCGGAGGCCGGGGTGGGGTAGCGCTCCAGGAAGGCCATGGCGATGTCGCTGTCGAGGTTGGCGAACACGGCCTTGCCTCCGGGCCAGTGCATGTCCAGCAGCGCGGCAAGCTGGTTGACCGCCGCGATGCGGGCCTCGACGTGGTCGGCGCGGGTCCGGGTGAGGGCCTGCAGATCGAGGGTGGCCTGCTCGGTGGGCTCCAGCCGGGGCAGCAAGTGGCCGTCGGTGCGCAGGTAGTCGGCGAGTTTCATGCTGTCGCCCGCGTCGGTCTTGGCCTTGCTGGCGCCCCAGCGCGGGCGCATGGCGTGGAAGGCGTTGGGATGCACGGGCACCACCGGGTGGCCGGCAACCAGCAGCCGGTCCACGGCCAGGCCGCGGCTGGTCTCGATCATCACGGGCAGATCCGCCGGGGCTCCGTGCTTCCCCAGCCGGGCCAGGGTCCTGGCGAATCCCTCTTCGGTGTGGGCGAACTCCCACCGGTCCACGCGTTTTCCGGCGTCGTCCATGACGGTGACGTCATGGGTCTCGGTCGCCCAGTCCCATCCGATGAACACGAAAGAAGTACTCCTGTGACGTCGACGGAGCACCTGCCCGGTGGTGGTGAGGTCGTCTGCCGGGAGCTCATTAATCGGCCCTCTGCGGGGCGTGTCCCTGAAGCCGATCAGACGGCCTCGGCCCGGCGGGGCTGGCGGAACTCATGCTGGCCGTCGAACGGCTCGCACTACTGGCCATGCACCCACCGGGACCGAGAGGTCACAACCCTACCGAAGAGGGCTGCAGAAGGGATGGTCCTCTAATGAGCAC
>NZ_NEUF01000083.1 GCF_002910915.1 Streptomyces sp. SM10
CGCGGAGGCGCCGATGCCCGAGTCCTCGGACTCCACCCAGGGGCGTGCGTTCAGCGTCCGGACCCTGGGGCAGGGCGTGCCCTTCGCGCAGCACCTCGCGCACCAGCAGAACCAGACGCTGGGCGGTGCCGGACGGCGCCGCAAGCTCGCCGCCCCGCCCGAGGCGGAGCGCCCGGCACCGGCAGCGGCTCCGGCCGCCATGGCACCCGTGCCGCCGCAGCCCGCCCCGGCCCCTGTCCCTCCGCAGCCCGGCGGAACCCAGGGCAGCACGGTGACGGGCCCGGGCCGGCTGCTGTCGCCGCCCGCGTCCGAGGGGCGCTCGTACGCGATAGGGGCCCCCGACGAGGGCGCCGAGGGTCCGGAGCCGCTGGACGGCCCCGGTGGCGCGGTCGAGATCGCCAACCGCCCGCAGCCGCAGCCCGTCGACGACGAACTGCCCCCGGAGCCGCTGGACAACCCACGTCGGCTGCTGGTCTGGCCCGCCCCGGACGTGTCCACGCAGCAGGCCCTCAGCGACCGTGGCTACCGGCCGGTGATCGTGCACTCCCGTGAGGAGGTCGACGCGCAGATCGCGGCGTTCCCCGCCGCGCTGTTCGTCGATCCCCTGACCGGGCCGATCACCCGCACGGCGCTGCAGTCCCTGCGCCAGGCGGCCGTGGCGGCGGAGGTCCCCGTACTCGTGACGGCGGGTCTGGGGCAGGCGACCCGGGAAGCGGCGTACGGCGCCGACCCGGCCGTACTCCTCAAGGCACTCGCTCCGCGTGACAGCGACCAGCATCCGCCGAGGGTCCTGGTGATCGAGGAGCACGAGGAGATCGCGCTCGCGCTGACGGAGACCCTGGAGCGGCGCGGCATGCAGGTCGCCCGGGCGTCCGGCGACAGCGAGGCGGTCGACCTCGCCACCCGGATGCGGCCCAACCTGGTCGTGATGGACCTGATGCAGGTACGCCGCCGACGGGCCGGGATCATCGACTGGCTCCGCGCGAACGGCTCGCTGAACCACACGCCGCTGGTCGTCTACACCTCGGCCGGCATGGAGGAGGCGGACCTGCCCGGGCTCGCCTCGGGTGAGACGGTCCTCTTCCTCGCCGAGCGCTCGACGAGCGACGAGGTGCAGTCCCGGATCGTGGATCTGCTGGCGAAGATAGGGACGAACTGACGGCCGGACATCATCGGACGCGCACGACGAGGGCGGTACGGGAAGACCCGTACCGCCCTCGTCGTGCGCCGTGGCCCCGTGCCGGGCTTCCCGTACGGGGAGCCGGCTCAGAGCTGGGTGATGTCCAGCTCCCCGGCGGCGTACTGCCTGCGGATCACCTTCTTGTCGAACTTGCCCACACTCGTCTTCGGCACCGCCGGGATGATCGTCCAGCGCTCGGGCAACTGCCATTTGGCGACGGACTGGGCGAGGAAGGTCCTGAGCGCCGCGTAGTCGGCGGTGGCGCCCTCCTTGAGGACGACGGTCGCCAGCGGGCGCTCGCCCCACTTCTCGTCCGGGACGGCGACGACCGCGGCCTCGGCCACGTCCGGGTGCGCCATGAGCGCGTTCTCCAGCTCGACGCTGGAGATCCACTCGCCACCGGACTTGATGACGTCCTTGGCCCGGTCGGTCAGCGTGAGGTAGCCCTCGTCGCTGATCACGCCGACGTCGCCGGTCTTGAGCCAGCCGTCCTCGCTGAACTTGTCCTCGGGGCGCAGGTGCCCACCGTCAGCGCCCCCGTAGTACGCGCCGGCGATCCAGGTGCCGCGCACCTCCAGCTCGCCCGCGGACTCGCCGTCCCACGGCAGGTGCTCCCCGGCCGGACCGACCAGGCGTGCCTCCACGCCGGCCGGGAAACGGCCCTGCGTGATGCGGTACGGCCACTCCTGCTCGTCGGTGAGACCGGCGGGCGGGTTGGACATGGTGCCGAGCGGCGACGTCTCCGTCATCCCCCAGGCGTGGCAGAGACGGACGCCCAGCTTGTCGTACGCCTCCATCAGGGAGGGCGGACAGGCGGCGCCTCCGATGGTGACGCTGGCCATGGAGGTGAGGTCACGGGGCTTGGCTGTGACCTCGGCCAGCAGCCCCTGCCAGATGGTCGGCACGGCGGCGGCATGCGTCGGCCGCTCCCGCTCGATCATCTCGGCGAGCGGAGCGGGCTGCAGGAAGCGGTCGGGCATGAGCATGTTGACGCCCGTCATGAAGGTGGCGTGCGGCAGCCCCCACGCGTTCACGTGGAACTGGGGCACGACGACCAGGGTCGTGTCCTTGTCGGTCAGCCCCATCGACTCCGCCATGTTGACCTGCATGGAGTGCAGGTAGATGGAGCGGTGGGAGTACACGACGCCCTTCGGGTCGCCCGTGGTGCCGGAGGTGTAGCACATGGCGGCGGCCCGGCGTTCGTCCAGCTCGGGCCAGTCGTAGGAGGTGGGACGGCCGGCGATCAGCTCCTCGTACTCGTGCACCCGGGGCGCGACAGCGTCCAGCGCCGAGCGGTCGCCGGGGCCGGACACCACCACGTGCTCGACGGACGGCAGGTGGGGGAGCAGCGGTGCGAGCAGCGGCAGCAGCGAGCCGTTGACGAGAACGACCTTGTCGTCGGCGTGGTTGACGACCCAGATCAGCTGCTCGGCGGGGAGCCTCAGGTTGAGCGTGTGCAGCACGGCGCCCATCGAGGGGATGGCCAGATAGGCCTCGACGTGCTCGGCGTTGTTCCACATGAGAGTTGCCACGCGCTGGTCGGCGTCGATGCCCAGCTCGTCGCGCAGGGCGTTCGCGAGTTGCGAGGCGCGCCTGCCGATGTCGGCGAAACTGCGCCGGTGCGGCTCCGGCTCGCCGGTCCAGGTCGTCACCTGCGACTTCCCGTGGATGGTCATCCCATGAGTCAGGATGCGGGTCACAGTCAGCGGTACGTCCTGCATGGTGCTGAGCACGGCGTCCTCCCGGTGGGCGCTACGCGGCAGTAAAGGTGCGCTGATTCTGCTCACATACCAAGCGGTATGTCACTACTTCCGGGGGTACCAATCGGTGTCGGTCCGCAGAACCGGACTGCGCCGCGGCCCGCGCGGGTGGTGCGGATCACCGGCGGAGAGGGGCGGGCCGCAGGCGGGCGGAGCGGGGATCACCGACGGAGGAAGGCTCGGCCCACAGGCACGCAGGGCAGGGACCACCTGCGGAACGGGCCGGGCCGCAGGCCCCCGCGGGGGCTCGCGTCACCGCACCGGGCTGAGCTCCGGATCTTCACGGAGCTTCCCGAGCGCCCGGGACACGGCACTCTTGACCGTACCGACGGACACCCCCAGCACCTCGGCCGTCTGGGCCTCGCTGAGGTCCTCGTAGTACCGCAGGACGACCATGGCCCGCTGACGGTCCGGGAGCTTGAGCACGGCCCGCCACATCGCGTCGTGCAGAGACTGCTGCTCGGCCGGGTCCGGAGCGGGCGGGGCCTCCTTCTCGGGCAGCTCCTCGCAGGCGAACTCGTCGACCTTGCGCTTGCGCCACTGCGAGGTACGGGTGTTCACCAGGGCGCGGCGGACGTATCCGTCGAGCGCCCGGTGGTCCTCGATCCGCTCCCAGGCGACGTACGTCTTGGTGAGGGCGGTCTGGAGCAGGTCCTCGGCGTCGCTCGGGTTGGCGGTGAGGGAACGCGCGGTGCGCAGCAGCACAGGGCCCCGGGCCCGCACGTACGACGAGAACGACGGATAGCGGCGGTGTCCGGCGGAGGCAGCGGCCGCCCTGGAGGCACCGGTGCAGACTGGCGTGGTCATCACTCCACGCTAGGAGCGGGTGGGGTCGAGGTAATCGGCCCCAGGTCCCGAAGCCACGTCCGTCTCAGGTTGTAGGGGCCGGACGGGCTCCACCTCCTGAAGGTGGAGGGCACCGGATCCGGCCTCAGGGTCCTCACCCCAGGGACAGGCGCCCCGTTCCCCTCCGGCGCAGGTGGCCCGTGCGGCGGCGGCGACGCCGCACGGACCACCGGAACTCAGTTGCCCCAGAGCGGCGGGAAGATCACGTAGAAGTTGTAGGTGGACTGGTCGATGTAGGTGTAGGGCGATCCGCTCACCTGGACCGTGTTGCTGTAGTTGGAGGCACCGGCGCCCACGGCCTGTTGCTGTTGCGTGGTCGAGTTGCCGGTGTTGTCCCCACCCACACCGGCCGACCCGATGGTCGCCACGCCCGCGTTCGATCCGTCGCTCGCGAACGCACCGTTGTCCGCCACGGCGACCCCTCCGAACAGAGCGGCGGCAAGGGGCAGAGCGGCCACGGCAGCGAGGGCGCGAGCGGTACGGATACGTGCCATGTCAATTTCCTCCAGAACCCGGAATGCGGCTTGATACGGCTGGTTCATACGGCTGGTCCCGAAGCGGCCGGCCGGCCACCTCGGTGCTGATCACGACGTCGCGGGAGCAGAAATGCCCACCGCGCGCCCGGTGAACCGCCCGGGCCGCCCGGTTCCCCCGCACGTATGAGGACGACCCGGCAAACCTCCCGGACGGGGGAAGCACCGGCAGGCAGAACACAGCACCCTCTTCCCTTCTTCGAACGTCTGTACGAAAATGGCTCCATGGCCACCACCGACCGGCAGACCGCCACCCTGGCCCTGACCCACGCGCTCTCTGCCGCCGAGCACGGGCTCCCCGTCTTCCCCCTGTCCGCGACCAAGCTCCCGGCCCTGCGCTCCCCCCACCGCGACGAGTCCCCTCCCGTGCACTGCAGGGGCGCCTGCGGACTGCCCGGTCACGGTGTCCACGACGCCACCACCGATCCGGCCACCGTCCGCGCGCTCTTCGCCGCCGCACCCAGGGCCACCGGATACGGCATCGCCTGCGGGCGGCCGCCGCACCGCCTCATCGGCATCGACCTCGACATCGACACCACCCACGGCAACGACTCCGTCGCCGCACTCCAGCACCTGGCCCTCCAGCACCTGTTCACCATCCCGGCCACCGTCACGGTGCTCACGCCCAGCGGCGGCCGGCACCTCTGGCTGACGGGCCCGTCCGGCGTCTCCGTCCCCAACTCCGCCGGCCGCCTCGCCCCCGGCATCGACGTACGCGGGGCGGGCGGCTACCTGGTCGGCCCCGGCTCGGTCACCACCCACGGCCGGTACCGGCTCGCACCCGGCACGGCGCACCTTCCGCCGGCACCCTGCCCCCGCGCCCTCCTGCGCCTGCTCACACCCCCGCCGCGCCCCCACCGCCACCCGGCGGGCAGGACGTCGCCCACCTCCCGGCAGGGCGAGGGCCTGGTCCAGTTCGTGCGCGCCGCACACGAGGGCCAGCGCAACACCCGTCTGTTCTGGGCGGCCTGCCGCGCCTACGAGCACGGTTTCGGCGACGCCCTCGCGGACGCCCTCACCGAGGCCGCGATCCGCACGGGCCTCACCGAACAGGAAGCCCGCGCCGCAATCGCCTCGGCCGCCCGCCTGACCAGCCCCCGACCCAACTCCTGACCAGGCGGCGTGTCTCGTAGCGGATGCGGAGCCGTTCGAACTGGTGGAGCCAGGCGAAGGCCCTCTCGACGGACCAGCGGATCTTGCCCAGGCCGGATCCGTGCGAGGCGCCGCAGCGGGCGATCCTCGGTGTGATCCCGACTTGAGGTCACACCTCAAAGGGCTGGTGTGGCCGGTTGCCAGGACTCGCACCCTGTTCACGGATGGGTGTCGGAACGGTAGATCGTCCGTCAGCGCAATCGACGCCTGGGGTTCCCGGCCGTGGCCGGCCTCGGGGCGCTGCCCGTTCAATCGCGGCTTGGGGTCTGCTTCCTGGACCAGGCGGTGGCGTCGGCTCCGTATCGAGTCAGGAGCCGTGCGAACTGGATCCGCTCCTCCGGCGACCAGGCGACAGTGATCTCCAGGAACGCTTCTCGCTGTTCGACGGCGAAGCGGTTGCGTTCGGCCTCGCCGTGCTCGGTGAGTTCGAGCACGGTGCGGCGCCCGTCGGACTGGGATGCCGCCCGCCGCAGCAGCCCGTCCGCTATGCAGGCGGCGACGGTCCGGCTGGCCACCGGCTGCGCGACGCCCATCTCGGCGGCAAGCCCGCCGACGGTCGTCTCGCCCGGCGCGTCGGCGATGACGTTGAGCACGAGGTTGCGGGAGAGATCCTTGCCCGTGGCCGGTGCGCGTCGCCGCAGACGGGACAGCGCCGGGCCGATCTGATCCAGCGCCCGGTCGTCGGAGGGCTGCTCGGAGGAGGAGGTGCTGCTCATGTGCCGAGTCTAGGCCCGGCCAGCACATTTGCATACCATTAAATAAGTCCATAGCATCAGGTATGTAAATCTTGAACGAACCAGGAAAAGAGGCGGACCGCCATGGCGCTCACCGCGATCACCAACGCGCAGATCTTCGACGGGGAGAAGGCGGTCGGCGTGCGGACCGTGGTCATCGACGGCGGGAGGATCGCCCGCGTCGGTGGCGACGCTCCCGAGGGCAGCGAGATCGTCGACGGCAGCGGCGCCACACTGCTGCCGGGACTCATCGACGCCCACGTCCACTCCGCCCCGGGCTCCCTGGCGCTCGCCCTGCGGTTCGGGGTGACGACCGAACTGGAGATGCAGGGGATGAACACCCGGGAGAACCGGGGGGTCATCACCGACGACGACACACAGGCTGACGTGCGCTCCTCCGGCTTCGCCATCACACCGCCCGGCGGTCACCCGAGCGAGCTGATGCCCGAAGGGTTTCGGCCCAAGTGGGACCTTCCCCCGGTCATGCCACTGATGCCGTTCTCCACCACACCCGAGGAGGCCGCCGCCTTCGTGCCGCAGCTCCTCGCCCGGGGGTCCGACTTCATCAAGTTCATGATCGACGACGGCACCGTAGAGGGACACCCCGGACTGCCCACGCTCGACCGGGCCACCGTGCACGCCGGTGTCGCCGAAGCCAAGAAGTACGGCGCACTGACCGTGGCCCACGCGCTGACCGTGGAGGCCACCAGGACGGCCGCCGAAGCCGGCATCGACGGCGTGACCCACGTGTTCATGGACCAGCCGCACACCGCCGAGATCATCAGCCTGATCAAGGACGCGGGCATGTTCGTCATCCCCTGCGTCACTCTCAACGCCTCGATGATGGGGATCACCGGCAGCGAACTCGCCGACGACCCCCGGGTCGCCGCACGCCTCGACGCCGACTGGGACCGGACCCTGCGCTCCAGCTATGACCGCTACCCGCAGGGCAAGCTCCACGACGTCTACGACACCGTGCGCGCACTGGACACTGCCGGTGTCGACGTGCTCGCCGGAACCGACGTCTCCATGCCCGAGACGTTCTTCGGGGGCCTGGCACACGGAGCGAGCCTGCACCACGAACTGCAATACCTGGTGACAGCCGGCCTCACACCCGCACGGACCCTGCGCGCGGCCACGGCGACCACGGCCCGCCGCTTCCGCCTGAGCGACCGGGGCCGCATCGCCGAGGGCCTCCGCGCCGACCTCCTACTGGTCGACGGCGACCCGACCAGCAACATCAGCGACACCCTCAACACCCGTGCCGTCTGGCGCCGCGGCGCCCGAATGGCGGCATGACCGCAGTCCCTGGGACGGTCGCCTTCGTGACGGACGACGCAGCACTCGCCGTGGACGCAGCGCCAACCGTCAAAGCCCCCGCCGCCGACAGCACGCCGAAGGCACTTCCGATGCTCTTTGCGTTGAGAACGCCACTCCCCTTGGATTGATCTTCGCAACCCTTGATCAAATCAGGGACGGAACTCAAAACAAGGGCGTCTTTCGGACGCTTCGGGAGCCGTCAGGGGCGCAAAGCATCGCGACTGAAGCCCCGAAAACACGCGCCGCTCGACCCACCCGCCACAAGCCATACCCATCGACAACTGTTTGAGCAGCGCGGGTGAGGGGTGTCATCCTGGCCCACACATGGTCCATGCGGGCTGATCAACCGTGAGATTCAGGCGCTCGGGGTGAGACAGGGTGAAACGCCGAAGGGGTGTCTCTCAGTGAGAGACACCCCTTCTGACCAGCGCCTACGCTGACCTGCTGCGGTGGGTGTGGGATTTGAACCCACGGTGACATCGCTGCCACGACGGTTTTCAAGACCTTTTGGCGGTTGGGCGGCTTCTGGATTCCCCCGCAGGTCAGGCGAGTAGAAGCCGCCCTGGTAGAACCATTGCCGTCGTCATCGTGCCCGCTGCGTGCCCCTCACTCGTGATGGGGTCCTGCTCTGCCCGACCGCGCACGCGGTCAGAGCGTTCTCTCATGCCTAGCCTCGGGCTTTCACGAGTGGGGTTGTCCGACGCTTGATCAAATAAGCGGAGAGTGCTCCTGACCTGCAACGATGGGACTTGTCTAGGGTCCAGTCAGCCGCACGAAAGAAGCACTCTCCAGGTGAGTAAGCGTATCGGGTCGTACCCGCGCGTCCGCGTCGAGGGCAGTGGCAGCGGGACGGTCTCGCAGGCCGGTGCGGTGCTGTTGGTCGAGACGGTCCGAAAGTTGGGTCTGGACACCGCGATATCGACGGCATTGGCGCCTTGGCGCAAGCCGCGGGCAGTGCATGAGCCGGGCAAGATCCTGCTGGATGTCGCGCTCGGAGTCGCTCTGGGCGGGGACTGCCTCGCCGATGTCGCCCTGCTGCGGGCCGAGCCGGCCGTGTTCGGGCCGGTGGCCTCCGACCCGACGGTTTCACGGCTCATTGACGCCCTTGCCGCTGCCGGACCAAAGGCGCTCACCGCGATTCGGTCGGCTCGGGCGAAAGTACGCTCGCGGGTCTGGGACCTGGCCGGGGCGAACGGCCCCGCCGCCGACGGCTCGGTGATCGTGGACATCGACGGCGTGCTCGTCCTTGCGCACTCCGAGAAGCAGGACGCCACAGCGACCTGGAAGAAGACCTTCGGCCACCACCCGCTCGTCGCGTTCGTCGACCATGGCCAGGCCGGGTCCGGAGAGCCGGTGGCAGCCCTGCTGCGGCCCGGCAACGCAGGCTCCAACACCGCGAGCGATCACATCGAAACAGCGCGACTCGCCCTGGCTCAACTCCCCAAACACCTGCGACGGGGCCGTCAGACACTGATCCGTACCGACTCCGCCGGCGGCACCCACGCCTTCCTCGACTGGCTCTCCAAACCGGGCCGGTGGCTGTCGTACTCCGTCGGAATGACCATCACCGACGCCATCCACCAGGCCGTGCTGAAGATCCCGAAGAAGGCATGGACGCCGGCCTATGACTCCGGTGGCACCGAGCGGCCCGGCGCCTGGGTCGCGGAGATCACCGACATGCCCGACCTGACCACCTGGCCGAAAGGGATGCGGCTGATCGTTCGCAAAGAACGCCCGCACCCCGGGGCCCAGTTGCGCTTCACCGACCTCGACGGACTACGGCTCACCTGCTTCGCGACCAACACCAAGGGCGGCCAACTCGCCGACCTCGAACTACGTCACCGCCGCCGGGCCCGCTGCGAGGACCGCATCCGAAACGCCCGAGACACCGGCCTGCGCAACCTCCCCTTGCACGACACCGCTCAGAACCAGATCTGGCTGGAGATCGTCTCCCTCGCACTCGACCTACTCGCCTGGATGCCGATGCTCGCCCTGACCGCAGAGACCCGCCGCTGGGAGCCCAAACGGCTTCGACTACGGCTGTTCTCTGCCGCCGCCCAGCTGGTCACCACGGGCCGCCGCCGTTGGCTCCGCTTCACCGCCCGATGGCCCTGGACGGATGTGATCACCCGCGCGATCCAACGGCTCGCAGCCCTACAGAACCCCGGCTGACCAGCAACTCCGACCGCCCCGACGAACCAGCGACATCCCGGAACCGTGGAACCCGGCGCCCACCCGACGCGACAGCCGGGCCGTCAACCTGCCCCGGCCCACGAAGTTCCGCACCTCGCAAGCACAGAGTCCCCGTCAGCGCACCGACGAGGACTCATGAACGATCGAGG
>NZ_NEUF01000084.1 GCF_002910915.1 Streptomyces sp. SM10
GCGCGGGCTCGGTTCGTGGCGTGTGATGTGGCTGATCGTGTGGCGTTGGCGGGGGTGTTGGACGGTGTGGAGGCCGGGCACCCGCTGACGGGTGTGGTGCATACCGCCGGCGTCTTGGATGACGGTGTGGTGTCGTCGNNNNCGTCGGAGCGGTTGTCGGCGGTGTTGCGGCCGAAGGTTGATGCGGCGTGGAATCTGCATGAGTTGACGCGCGACATGGATCTGTCGATGTTCACGCTGTTCTCTTCTGCTGCGGCGACGCTGGGGTCGTCGGGGCAGGCGAATTATGCGGCGGCGAACGCGTTTGTTGATGCGTTGGCCGAGGTTCGGCGGGCTGATGGGCTGGTGGGTCTGTCGCTGGGCTGGGGGCCCTGGGCGGAAAGCGGGATGCTCGGGCGTCTCGACGCCGCCGACACCCAGCGCATGGCCCGGGACGGCGTCATACCACTGAGCGCGCCCGACGGACTGGCCTTGTTCGATGCTGTTTCAGGTACTGGTGCAGCCGCTCTGGTGCCCATCAAACTGGACCGTGCTGCCCTGCGTCGCCTCGCTTCCACAGGAGCCGTACCTGCGCTGCTTCAGGACCTCGTGCGGATGCACAGGACGCGAGCCGTCCATACCGGAGCAGCCCAGGGGGCCGTGCTGGCCGACCGCCTGGCCGCACTTGCGCCCGCGGATCGGGCGCGGCTCGTGGACGGGCTGGTGAAGGCTGAGGTCGCGACGGTCCTCGGGCACGCGTCCAGCCATGAGATCGAAGCGACGCAGGCGTTCAAGGAACTGGGGTTCGACTCACTCACCGCCGTCGAACTGCGCAACAGGCTTGCGGCCGTGACGGGGCTGCACCTTCCGGCCACACTGGTCTTCGACTATCCGACCCCCGCAGACTTGGCCGAGTTCCTGCTCTCCCAGGCACTCGGGGATGACACCGGCTCCACCCGCGACTCGGCTGTGGCTGATGTGGCGGGCGACGAAGCGATCGCGATCGTCGGGATGAGCTGCCGTTATCCGGGTGCGGTATCCGATCCGGACGGCCTGTGGCGACTGGTGGCAGGCGGGGGTGACGGCATCGGCAGCTTCCCCGCCGACCGAGGATGGAATATTGCCACGCTTTTCGACGCAGACCCTGACCGGACGGGCACGACATACACGCAACAGGGTGGATTCCTCTACGAAGCCGCTGAGTTCGACCCCGAGTTCTTCGGGATCTCGCCGCGTGAGGCTCTGGCGATGGATCCGCAGCAACGGCTCCTCCTCGAGGCCTCGTGGGAGGCCGTCGAGCGGGCCGGTATCGATCCCGACTCGCTGCGCGGCAGCCGTACGGGTGTGTTCGCCGGCGTGATGTACCACGACTACGCCTCCCGGCTGAGGACCGCGCCGGACGACACCGAGGGCTACCTCGGAATCGGGAACTCGGGCAGTGTGGCGTCGGGTCGGGTGTCGTACACGTTGGGGCTCGAGGGCCCGGCGGTGACGGTGGATACGGCGTGTTCGTCGTCGTTGGTGGCGTTGCACTGGGCGATTCAGGCGTTGCGGTCGGGTGAGTGTTCGATGGCGCTGGCCGGTGGGGTGACGGTCATGGCCACCCCTGGGACGTTCGTGGAGTTCTCGCGGCAGCGTGGTCTGGCGGCGGACGGCCGGTGCAAGGCGTTCGC
>NZ_NEUF01000085.1 GCF_002910915.1 Streptomyces sp. SM10
GCGCGGGCTCGGTTCGTGGCGTGTGATGTGGCTGATCGTGTGGCGTTGGCGGGGGTGTTGGACGGTGTGGAGGCCGGGCACCCGCTGACGGGTGTGGTGCATACCGCCGGCGTCTTGGATGACGGTGTGGTGTCGTCGTTGACGTCGGAGCGGTTGTCGGCGGTGTTGCGGCCGAAGGTTGATGCGGCGTGGAATCTGCATGAGTTGACGCGTGGCATGGATTTGTCGATGTTCACGTTGTTCTCCTCGGCGGCCGGTGTGTTCGGTGGTGCGGGGCAGGCGAACTACGCGGCGGCGAACGCGTTCCTCGATGCCCTGGCCGAAGTGCGGAAGGCGGAGGGGCTGGCGGGGCAGTCCCTGGCCTGGGGCTTGTGGGCCCAGGCCAGCGAGATGACCGGGCAGCTCGGCGCGGATGATCTGCGGCGGATGGCCCGGGGCGGTCTGCTGCCGTTGACCACGGAACAAGGGCTCAGCCTGTTCGAGGCGGCCGGAGCCTTGACCGATGAGCCCGTGCTTGTGCCCGTGCCTCTTGATTTCGCCGTACTGCGCGAGAACGCCCTGACGGACGATGTGCCCGCCGTGCTCCGGTCCCTCGTACGAAAGCCGCCCAGGCGCCTGGGCGAGGAAGGGCGTACCGCCGAGTCCGGTGGGACCCACCGCTATGCCGACCGGATGCGTGCGGTTCCCGCCGCGGAGCGCGAGCGGCTGGCCCTTCAGCTGGTGTGCGATCAGGTGGCTGACGTCCTCGGCCACGCCTCGGGCACGTCGATTAAGCCGCACGACGCCTTCACCGAGCTGGGCTTCGACTCGCTCACCGCTGTGGACCTCCGGAACCGGCTGAACAGGGCGACAGGGCTGCGGCTGCCCGCCACCCTCGTCTTCGACCACCCCACCCCCGGTGAGCTGTCCGAGCACATCCTGAACGAGCTCGTCCCCGGCGATACAGCGATGGCCTCGGTGCTCGAAACCCTCGATCGACTGGAGACGGTGTTCGACGCGCTCACGCCGGAAGGCGAGGGCTCCGTCGCCACCATCACTGCCCGGCTGAACGCTCTCATGGCCAGGTGGAACGAGGAGCGCGAGCCGGCAGGTGCCCAGGACTACCTGAGCGATGACGCCGGTGACGCCTCCAACCTCAGTAAGTCACTCGGTACAGCCTCAGACGACGAGCTGTTCGACTTTATCGACAACAAGTTCGGCAGGTGAATCGCTGATGGCGAACGAGGACAAGCTCCGCGAATATCTCCGGCGGGTCACCGCTGAACTGCACGAGACCGGCGAGCGGTTGCGCTCCGTCGAGGAGAAGGGCAACGAGCCGATCGCCATCGTGGCGATGAGCTGCCGGTACCCAGGCGACGTACGGTCCCCCGACGAGCTGTGGGAACTGGCCGTGTCCGGCAGGGACGGGATCACCGACTTCCCCACCGACCGCGGCTGGGACCTGGAAGCGCTGTACGACCCGGAGATGCAGCGGCCCGGCACGAGCTACACCCGTGAGGGCGGGTTCCTGCACGACGCCGGCGAGTTCGACCCGGAACCGTTCAAGATCTCACCGCGTGAGGCGCTGGCCATGGACCCGCAGCAGCGCTTGCTGCTGGAGGCGTCCTGGGAGGCGTTCGAAAGCGCCGGAATCGACCCGCTGTCACTGCGGGGCAGCCGCACGGGCGTGTTCGCCGGGGTGATGTACCACAACCACGCGGCGAGCATCGGTGCCGTGCCCGAAGGGGTCGACGGATACCTCGGCACCGGTACCGCGAGCAGTGTCGTCACGGGCAGGGTCTCCTACACGCTGGGTCTCGAAGGGCCCGCGGTCACCGTCGACACCGCGTGTTCGTCCTCGTTGGTGGCGTTGCACCTGGCGGTGCAGTCGCTGCGATCGGGTGAGTGCACGATGGCGATCGCAGGCGGGGTCACGGTGATGACCACCCCGGCCACGTTCATCGACTTCAGCAGGCAGCGCGGCCTCGCCGCCGACGGCCGGTGCAAGGCATTCTCCGCCACCGCCGACGGCACGGGCTGGGGCGAAGGCGTAGGCGTACTTCTGGTGGAACGGCTGGCGGACGCGCGCCGCAACGGGCACAAGGTGCTCGCCGTGGTGCGCGGTTCTGCCGTCAACCAGGACGGAGCGTCCAACGGGCTGACCGCGCCCAACGGACCCTCGCAGCAGCGCGTCATCCGGCGGGCGCTGGCAGGCGCCGGGCTGACGGCCGCCCAGGTGGATGCCGTGGAAGCGCACGGGACCGGCACCACACTCGGCGACCCGATCGAGGCGCAAGCACTCATTGCCACGTACGGACAGGACAGAACTCATGACCGACCGCTGTGGCTCGGGTCGCTGAAGTCGAACATCGGACACACGCAGGCCGCGGCCGGTGTGGCCGGTGTGATCAAGATGGTGATGGCGATGCGGCACGGTCTGCTGCCGCAGACGTTGCACGTCGACGAGCCGTCGACGCACGTCGACTGGTCGGCCGGGCGCGTCGAACTGCTCACCGAGCAGATGGCGTGGCCCGAGACGGGCGAGCCACGTCGGGCGGGTGTGTCCTCGTTCGGGATCAGCGGCACCAACGCGCACGTCATCCTCGAACAGGCAGACCTCGACAGCCGGCCGGCCCCCGGACCGGCAGATGCCCCGCGAGCTGACGCACGGACTCTGCTGACCACCGACACCGCGTCGTGGGTGCTCTCCGGGAAGTCGCCCGAGGCGGTCACGGCCCAGGCCGCGCGTCTGCTGGCTCACCTGGAGACACGCCACGGCAACGGCCAGGACCCCGTGGACATCGCATGGTCCCTCGCGACCAGCAGGGCCTCGCTCGAACATCGCGTGGCCCTGTTGGCGGAAGACCACGACGGCTTCCTGTCCGCGCTCCGCTCCTTGGCCGAGGTCGGATCTGCCCCTGGCGCCGTAAAGGGGACCGCGTCCCGCAGAGTCAAGCCCGTCTTCGTGTTCCCGGGGCAGGGCGCACAATGGACCGGCATGGCAGCCGGCCTGGTGGAGTCGTCCCCCGTCTTCGCGGCGCGGCTCGCCGAGTGCGGTGAGGCGCTGGCGCCCTACACGGACTGGTCCCTCCTGGACGTGGTACGGCGTGTGGACGGTGCCCCCTCGTCGGACCGGGCGGACGTCATGCAGCTGGTGCTGTGGGCGGTCATGGTCTCGCTGGCCGAGCTGTGGCGCTCGTGCGGAGTCGAGCCCGCCGCTGTCATCGGTCACTCCCAGGGCGAGATCACCGCAGCCACCGTCGCCGGAGCCCTTTCCCTTCCGGACGCGGCGCGCCTGGTGGCGCGACGGCGAGAAGTAACGATGCCTCTCTCCGGCAAGGGCGGGATGGTGTCGGTGCCGCGCCCGGCCGAATGGGTCCGCGAGCAGGTGCAGTCGTACGGCACCCGGCTGTCGGTGGCGGCCGTCAACGGACCCATGTCCGTCGTCGTGTCGGGTGACCTGGACGCCTTGGACGCCTTCGTGTTCACGTGCGCGGAAGTCGGCGTACGGACCCGGCGCATCGCGATGGACTACGCATCCCACTCGGCACAGATAGAAGGCCTCCGCGAGGAGCTCGCGGAGGCACTGCAAGGACTCGAACCCCGTTCCGCGGCAATTCCTTTCTACTCCACCCTGACGGGCGGGCTCATCGACACCGCCGGCCTGGACGCCGACTACTGGTACCGCAACCTGCGCTCCATGGTGGAGTTCGAGGCGGCGACCACCGCCGCACTTGCCGACGGCCACACGGTCTTCATCGAGGTCAGCCCGCACGCGGTCCTCACGGCAGGGCTCCAGGAGACCTTCGACGCGACGGCCGGCGACGCGGTGGCGCTCGGCACTCTGCGGCGAGGTGAGGACGAGCCCCGCCGGTTCATGACCTCGCTCGCCGCCGCCTACACGCACGGTGTGGAACCGGACTGGCATGCCGTGTACGCCGGCACCGGCGCCCGGCGGGTGGACCTTCCCACGTACGCGTTCCAACACCGGCGCTACTGGCTGGACCTGGCCGGCACGCCGGACACGAACCGACCGGAAACCACTCCCGAGGACGACGCCTTCTGGGCCGCCGTCGACGGCGCGGATCTGGAGGCACTCTCCCGGACACTCGCGGTCGACACGCAACAGTCGTTCGCGGCGGCGCTACCCGCTCTGTCAGCCTGGCGCCGTCAGCGTGCCGCTCAGTCCACCGTCGCTTCCTGGCGCTACCGCGTGCAGTGGAAGCGGATCGCGGAGACGACCGCAACCCATCGGCCGGCAGGCACGTATCTGGTGGTGCTGCCTGCGACGACCGCTGCCGACCCGTATCTCGACGCGTGCCTCGACGCGCTCGCCCCCGCCCAGGTCGTCGTCGTCCGTGTGGCACCAGGCAGCGATCGCGGGACACTGGCCTCCCTCATACACACCGCGCTGGGCGACGGGCCGGACACCGTCACGACAGGTGTGCTGTCGCTGCTCGCCCTGGACGTTCGCACCCACCCCTGTGCGGAGGCCGTACCGGCAGGGCTCGCGGACACGCTGGCCCTCGTCCAGGCCCTCGGGGACACCGCGGTGCAGGTTCCGCTGTGGATCGCGACCCGTGGCGCTGTGTCCGTGAGCAGCACGGATCCCCTGACCTCCCCCACCCAGGCCCTGCTCTGGGGACTGGGCGGCGTGATCAGAGCCGAACGCCCGCAGAGCTGGGGTGGCATGCTCGATCTCCCGGAGGACATCGACCGGCGTGCGGCCCACAGGCTCCGCACAGTCCTCGCGGCGCGTGACGCCGAGGAGGACCAGCTGGCGATCCGTGCCACAGGGGTGCACGGACGCAGGCTCGTCCCCGCCCCCCGCCCTTCCCATGCTCCCGCCCCCTACGACTGGCGCGCCCCCCGAGGCACGGTGCTCATCACGGGCGGCACCGGCGCGCTCGGCGCCCACACTGCGCACTGGTTCGCGGAGAGGGGCGCCGAACACCTGCTGCTCGTAGGCCGACGCGGCGCTGCAGCACCCGGTGCGCAATCCCTGGCTGCGGAGCTCACGGCGAAGGGCTGCAAGGTCACCCTCGCCGCCTGTGACGCGGGCGACCGGTCCGCGCTGGCTGCCCTGCTGGCCTCGATCCCTGCCGAGCTGCCCCTGACGGCGGTCGTCCACAGCGCGGCGCTGCTGGATGACAGTCTTCTGGACACGCTGAGCGTCGAGCAGCTCGACCGCGCCCTGCACGCCAAGTCACGAGCCGCGACGAACCTGCACGAACTCACCCGCGACCTCGATCTCTCCGCGTTCGTGCTCTTCTCCTCCGTCGCCGGTCTGCTCGGCGGCCCCGGCCAGGGGAACTACGCCCCCGCCAACGCCTTCCTCGATGCCCTTGCCCACCACCGCCGTGCGGAAGGCCTGACAGCCGTCGCGATCCAATGGGGCCACTGGCACGGCCGGGGCCTCGGCGCCGCGCAGGAGAGGAACTTCGCGCGCAGCGGCGTCGGCTCCATGGACCCCGAACTGGCACTCCTGGCCCTGCAACAGGCACTCCAGGACGACGAAACCTCGCTCGTCGTGGCCGATGTGCGGTGGGACCGGGCCGCCGGTCGGAACGCGACGCTCCGGCCCAACCCGCTGCTCCAAGAGCTGGCCCCCGCCGAGGCGGACCCGGCTGCTGCCGGCCGTGCCCACGAACCCCTGCATCGTTCGGTGCTCGCCGCACGTCTGCGGGCCATGCCGGAACACGAAGGCCTCCGCCTGCTGCTGGACCTGGTCCGTGATGAGGCCGCCGCGCTGCTGGGCCACGGGTCCCGAGAGGCCGTACCCGCAGACCGAGCGTTCCTCGACCTGGGATTCAGTTCGATCAGCGCGGTGGAACTGCGCAATCGGCTCGACGCCGCATCAGGGCTCAGCCTGCCGGCGACGCTCGTGTACGACTACCCGTCCCCCGGTGCTCTGGCTCGCCACCTGCGGTCCCAACTCGCGCCGTTGCAGGCAGGCGCAAGCCCGACGACCTTTGACGACCGCCTGGACGACTCCGACGACCCGATTGCCATCGTCGGCATGAGCTGCCGATTTCCCGGTGGTGTCACCTCTCCGGAAGAACTGTGGGACCTGCTGGCCGCCGGATCGGACGGAATCTCCACCCTGCCGGAGAACCGCGGATGGGACCTCGAATCGCTCCGCGGCCCGGATGGTGGCTCCGCCGACCCCGGCACCTCGTCCACCGGAGAGGGCGGCTTCCTGCACGACGCCGCGGACTTCGACGCCGAGTTCTTCGGGATCTCGCCGCGTGAGGCGCTGGCGATGGACCCCCAGCAGCGGCTGTTGCTCGAAGCGTCCTGGGAGGTCCTCGAGCGCACGGGCATCGACCCTTCGTCGCTGTTCGGCAGCTCGACGGGAGTGTTCGCCGGTACGAACGGCCAGGACTACGCCCATCTCATCAGCGGCGCGGACGAGTCGGTCGCCGGATACGGTGCGACGGGCAGCTCCGCCAGTGTGCTGTCGGGCCGGGTGTCCTACACGCTGGGTCTCGAGGGCCCGGCGGTGACGGTGGACACGGCCTGCTCATCGTCCCTGGTCGCGCTGCACTGGGCGATCCAGGCGCTGCGCTCGGGCGAATGCTCACTGGCCCTGGCCGCTGGAGTGACGGTCATGTCCACCCCCGGCGCCTTCGTGGAGTTCTCTCGGCAGGGCGGTCTCGCGGTGGACGGCCGGTGCAAGGCGTTCGCGGAAGCCGCGGACGGTACGGCGTGGGGCGAAGGTGTGGGCGTACTCCTGGTGGAGCGGCTGTCGGACGCGCGGCACCATGGGCACGAGGTGCTGGCGGTGGTGCGGGGCAGCGCGGTGAACCAGGACGGTGCCTCGAACGGCCTCACGGCCCCGAACGGTCCGTCCCAGCAGCGGGTCATCAACCAGGCGCTGGTCAACGCCGGGCTCTCCCCGGCGCAGGTTGATGTGGTCGAGGCGCACGGTACGGGCACGAGGTTGGGTGACCCGATCGAGGCGCAGGCGCTGCTCGCGACGTATGGGCAGGAGCGGTCGGATGACCGTCCGCTGCTGCTGGGGTCGGTCAAGTCGAACATCGGTCACACGCAGGCGGCGGCGGGCGTGGCCGGGATCATCAAGATGGTGTTGGCGATGCGGCATGGTGTGTTGCCGCGGACGTTGCATGTGGATGAGCCGTCGTCGC
>NZ_NEUF01000086.1 GCF_002910915.1 Streptomyces sp. SM10
CCCGCCGGGACCGGCGGCGGTGCCCGGCGCTCCCGCGCCATGCGTACGGGCCGGCGCCTGCGGACCGGGCCCCTGGCCGGACGCCCCGGCTCTGACCGGATCCGCGCCCTCGTCCGACGCCCGCTCGGTGCGGGGATTTCCGCGCCCGGCCGGCCCGTCCGGTTCCGCGGGATCGGGCGTGGGTTCGGGTGTCGCCGCGGCCCTTGCGACTCCGGCGGTCTTGTCCTCGATGGCACAGGCAGTCATGGTCCGGTCACCTCCGGCAACCGAAGCTAGGTTTCGGACTCCCCACCGGACAACACGAGCCACGGCACTTCACACATAAGGGTGCCGATGTCCTGATTCGCCTGCGGAGGCGCGGGGGACTGTGCTGTCGCCCTTCCCGTATCCCTGAGGACGATCGGCGGCCTCGGCCCAGGGGGCGAGGTGGAGCAGCGGCCCCGGAGCCACCCCGGCGAACCCGGTCCTCGACGGCCCCGGACCGACTTCGTCACGCGACGAAGGGGGGCGCCGGACCGGCCCCGTCAGGTAACGATCGGCACCGGCCGCCGATCCGCCTGTGCGGGGCCCGGCGGCCAGGGGCGGCGGGGCACGGTGGACAGGTAGCCTTTCCCCCGTGCCCCGTCTGTCTGAAGTCATCGCCGAGCTCGACGCGCTCTGGCCCCCCGAGCGGGCCGAGGTATGGGACGCCGTCGGCACGGTCTGCGGTGATCCCGGAGCGGAGATCGACCGGGTCCTCTTCGCCGTCGACCCCGTCCGGCCGGTCGCCGACGAGGCCCGTGCCCTCGGCGCGCAGCTGATCGTCACCCATCACCCGCTCTATCTGCGCGGTACGACGACCGTCGCGGCCTCCACCTTCAAGGGCCGTGTCGTGCACGAGCTCATCAAGCACGACATCGCCCTGCACGTCGCGCACACCAACGCCGACACCGCCGACCCCGGCGTCTCCGACGCCCTCGCGGCCGCCCTGGACCTGCGGGTCACCGGCCCGCTGGTGCCGGATCCCACCGATACGGCCGGCAGTCGCGGGCTCGGCCGGATCTGCGAGCTCGACCGCCCCGAGTCCCTCCGGGACTTCGCCGCCCGCGCGGCCGCGAGGCTGCCCGCCACCGCGCAGGGCATCCGGCTGGCCGGGGACCCGGACGCGGTCGTGCGCCGGGTCGCGGTGAGCGGCGGCTCCGGCGACAGCCTCTTCGACGCCGTGCGCGCCGCCGGCGTGGACGCGTTCCTCACCGCGGACCTGCGCCACCACCCGGCCTCCGAGGCCGTCCAGCACTCGCCGCTCGGCCTCGTCGATGCCGCACACTGGGCCACCGAATGGCCCTGGTGCGAGCAGGCCGCCGCGCAGCTCGACGCACTTTCCGACCGCCACGGATGGGACCTGCGGGTCCATGTCTCGAAGCTGGTCACCGACCCCTGGACCACCCACCACTCTTCTGGAGCCCCCAACTGAACGCCGCGCCCGCCGACCAGATCCGACTCCTCGAAGTCCAGGCACTCGACGTACGCCTGTCCCAGCTCTCCCACCGGCGCACCTCGCTCCCCGAGCACGCCGAGCTCGACTCGCTGGGCAGCGACCTCGCGCAGCTGCGCGACCTGCTCGTCGCCTCGCAGACCGAGGAGAGCGACACCACCCGCGAGCAGACCAAGGCGGAGCAGGACGTCGACCAGGTACGCCAGCGCGCCGTCCGCGACCAGCAGCGGCTCGACTCCGGCGCGGTCTCCTCGCCGAAGGACCTGGAGAGCCTCCAGCGCGAGATCACCTCGCTCGCCAAGCGCCAGGGTGACCTGGAGGACGTCGTCCTCGAGATCATGGAGCGCCGTGAGTCCGCCCAGGAGCGCGTCGCCGAGCTGACCGAGCGCGTCGGCGCGGTGCAGGCCAAGGTCGACGACGCCACGGCCCGCCGTGACGCCGCCACCCAGGAGCTCGAGGCCGAGTCCGCCACCGTCGGCAAGGACCGCGAGGTCGTCGCCGGTGCCGTTCCCGCCGACCTGCTCAAGCTGTACGACAAGCTGCGCGCCCAGCAGGGCGGCGTCGGCGCGGCCCGGCTCTACCAGCGCCGCTGCGAGGGCTGCCGGCTGGAGCTGAACATCACCGAGGTCAACGACGTGAAGTCCGCGTCCCCGGACACGGTGCTGCGCTGCGAGAACTGCCACCGCATCCTCGTCCGCACCTCGGAGTCGGGCCTGTAATGACCGCTCTCCGCCGGCTGGTCGTCGAGGCCGACGGCGGTTCCCGGGGCAACCCGGGGCCCGCCGGTTACGGCGCCGCCGTCATCGACCCCGTCGACGCGGTGACGCTCGCCGAGGCCGCCGAGTACATCGGGGTCGCGACGAACAACGTCGCGGAGTACAGGGGGCTGATCGCCGGCCTCACGGCGGTGAAGGAGCTGTTCCCGGACACGCCCGTGGAGGTGCGTGTCCGGATGGACTCCAAGCTGGTGGTCGAGCAGATGTCGGGCCGCTGGAAGATCAAGCACCCCGACATGAAGCCGCTCGCGGCGGAGGCCGCGGGCATCCTGCCCGCCTCCTCGGTCACGTACGAGTGGATCCCGCGCGCGGAGAACAAGCACGCCGACCGGCTCGCCAACGAGGCGATGGACGCGGGCGGACGGGGCGAGCAGTGGAACCCGGCGGCCTCGACGGCCGACCTGGGGACGACACGTACCCCGGCCCTCCCGGAACCGCCGTCGTCCGGCCCGCCCGGCGACGCGGCGGCGGGTGCGGCGAAGGTCCGCGCGGCGATGGCCGCCGCCCGCCCCGCGACGGCCGCACCACCTGCGGACCCGGTCGCGGCCCCGCAGGTGGGCTGGGGGAGCGCACCAGATCTGGGTGCGCCCGCCACCTTCATCCTGCTCCGGCACGGCGAGACGGCCCTCACCCCCGAGAAGCGGTTCTCGGGGAGCGGCGGCAGCGACCCCGAGCTGTCGGAGACCGGACGTCGCCAGGCCGCCCGCGCGGCGGAGGCGTTCGCCGCGCAGGGCACGGTCCAGGAGATCGTCAGTTCCCCGCTGCGCCGCTGCCGTGAGACGGCAGGGGCCGTGGCCGCACGGCTCGGCCTGGAGGTCCGCGTCGAGGACGGCCTGCGGGAGACGGACTTCGGCGTGTGGGAGGGACTCACCTTCGCCGAGGTCAGGGAGCGGTACGGCGCCGACCTGACCACCTGGCTGGCGTCCCCGGACGCGGCGCCCACGGGCGGCGGCGAGAGCTTCGCGGAGGTGGCCGAGCGGGTCTCGGTGGCCCGCGACCGGCTGATCGCCCGTTACACGGGCCGCACGGCGCTCCTGGTCACGCACGTCACCCCGATCAAGACGCTGGTCCGGCTCGCGCTGGGCGCCCCGCCGGAGTCGCTCTTCCGGATGGAGCTCTCACCCGCCTCCGTCTCGACGGTGGCGTACTACGCGGACGGGAACCCGTCGCTGAGGGTCCTCAACGACACCTCGCACCTGCGGTAGCGCGGCCGGGCCTCCGGGGTCCCGCAGGCGCGGGGATCAGCCGCGTCCCAGGGCCGACGCCTCGGCCGCCAGGCGCTCCACCCGTGCCCAGTCCCTGTCTGCCACCGCGTCAGCGGGCACCATCCAGCTGCCGCCCACGCAGCCGACGTTGTGCAGGGCCAGGTAGGACGGCGCCGAGGCGAGCGAGATGCCGCCCGTCGGGCAGAACCGGGCCTGGGGGAGGGGCGAGGACAGCGCCTTCAGGTAGGCGGTGCCGCCCGCGGCCTCGGCCGGGAAGAACTTCATCTCCGTGATCCCGCGCTCCAGCAGCGCGACCACCTCGGAGGTCGTCGAGACACCCGGCAGGAAGGGCACGCCCGAGGCCTTCATCGCCTCCAGGAGGACATCCGTCCAGCCGGGGCTGACCAGGAAACGGGCTCCGGCCGCGACGGTCCCGGTCACGTGGGCCGGGGAGATCACCGTGCCCGCGCCGACCACGGCGCCGGGGACCTCCGACGCGATCGCCCGGATCGCGTCGAGGGCGGCGGCCGTCCGCAGCGTGACTTCGATGGCGGGCAGCCCGCCCGCGACGAGCGCCCGGGCCAGCGGCACCGCGTCGGCCGCGTCCTCCAGGACCACGACGGGGACGACGGGGGCGAGGTCCAGTACGGAGGAGGGCACGGCGGAGGGCGCGGAGGAGGTCATGGTGCCCATCCTGCCGCGAGAACCGCACACCGCGCAACGCGCGTTGCGCATGCTGCAATGTGCGTCGAGTGGATCAGTGGATCTCCGTGACCACCACGTCGAGCGCCCACGGCCGCCCCGCCCGTCCCGGAGCCTGCGCCTCCACGGTGTGGCCGAGGTCGCGGAGCACCTCCACCAGCTCCGCCGGCCCCTTCGGGCGGGCCCCGGCCAGCAGCAGATCACGGACCATCCGGCCCTTCGTCGCCTTGTTGAAGTGGCTGACCACCGACCTCTTCTCCACCCCGTCCACGACCCGGGAGTGCAGCACCCGCACGCTCGCCGTCCGCTCCGCGACGGAGCCCGCGGGCTTCCACGCCCCGGCGTACGCGGAAGAACGCAGGTCCAGGACCAGCCCCTCCCCGGCCGCCTCCGGCATCACCGACGCCATCGGGGCACGCCAGTACGCGTTCAGCGCGCCCAGGCCCGGCAGCTTCACCCCCATCGAGCAGCGGTACGAGGGGATCCGGTCGCCCACCCGCACCGCGCCCCACAGCCCGGAGAAGACCAGCAGGGACGTGGCCGCCCGGCGCCTGGCCGCCGTGTCCAGCGTGGCCAGGCCGAGGGCGTCGTACAGCACCCCGGTGTAGATCTCGCCGGCCGGACGGGTCCCGGCCGTGCGCAACTCGGCGTTCTTCGCGATCTCGCCGCGCAGCCCCTCGCTCAGACCCAGCACCTCACGGGCCTTGTCCTCGTCCCCCAGGCAGAGCTCGACCAGTTCGTCGAGGATCGCGGCGCGTGCGTCCGCGAGACCCGGCAGGGACAGCGACTCCGGCTTCAGCGGTGCCCCGCGCCCCGAGGCGGCCTTACCTTCGGAGGGCGGCAACAGCACGAGCACGGGGGTTCTCCTTCATACGCGGCACGGGGCCCCGCGCGCGTGGGAGCCCTTCGCAAGGGTACGGGCCGGGACCTCCGGGGCCCGCCGGGAGGGCTGGGACGCCGGTCCCGGCGAACCGGGCACTGCGGTGCGCACGGTCTCCGGGGGACGGGGCTCCGGCGACCGGCTTGTCCCTCTCTCGTACGATCACGTCCTCGGCTACGGACCGCGTACCGACTCCGTTCCAGGGAAGGTCTTATGCGTGAGTGACCTCGCCACCGCCCCCGCCGCCAGCAGGCCCCGGCAGATCATCGTCGCCGCGCGCGCCCTGCTGGAGGCCGACGGCCCCGAAGCGCTCACCATGCGACGGCTCGCCGACCGGGTGGGCGTCAGGGCGCCGTCCCTCTACAAGCACTTCCCCGACAAGTCGTCCGTGGTGGCGGCACTGGCCGCCGAGATGCTCCGGGAGACGGCCGGGGTCCTGGCAGCAGCCGAGGCGGCGGCCCCCGGCTCCTTCTCCGCGCTCGCCACCGCCTACCGTGCCCACGCCCTCGCCCACCCGCACCTCTACCTCCTGACCATGGGGCGCACCCTCCCCGACGGGGCGGCCGCGGAGGCCGCCGCCGCCCCGCTGGTCCGTGCCGCGGGCGGCGACGAGGGCCGGGCCAGGGCCGCCTGGGCCTTCGCCCACGGCATGGTCGTCCTGGAGCTCAACGGCCGATTCCTTCCGGGCGCCGATCTCTCGGCGGCGTGGGAGGCGGGCATCGCCGCCTTCACGGTCTGACGGCCCCACGCGCGGGCGGGCTGCTCCGGCGCACGGAACCTCCCGCCCCGCCGGGTAGCATGGTCCCCACGGCAGACGAGCCGGGCGGACGGCCGCGTGTGGATCTCCGGATCCTCCCGAGGAACGTCCGGGCTCCACAGGGCAGGGTGATGGCTAACGGCCACCCGGGGTGACCCGCGGGACAGTGCCACAGAAAACAGACCGCCGGGAACCTCGGTTCCCGGTAAGGGTGAAACGGTGGTGTAAGAGACCACCAGCGCCTGAGGCGACTCAGGCGGCTAGGTAAACCCCACCCGGAGCAAGGTCAAGAGGGAGCACCCCGGTGCTCCTGCGCGAACGTCCGAGGGCTGCCCGCCCGAGTTCGCGGGTAGACCGCACGAGGCCGGCAGCAATGCCGGTCCTAGATGGATGGCCGTCTCCCCGGCCGCCGCGAGGCGACCGGGTGACAGAACCCGGCGTACAGCCCGACTCGTCTGCCGCTCTCCGGCTCCGCCCCGCAAGGGTCTTCCGGCGCCGGTGTGATCACCGCGGCGCCAGGTCCTCGGCCAGTTCGCCGCGCCAGTCCTCGCTGAGCCTGCGGTGCAGGACGGACGCCGCGGCGACCGGCACCGGCAGTTCGAGGAAGCGGCGCAGTGTGTCCGCCGCGTCCGCACGGAGCTGCCAGGCCTGGAAGTCCTCGATGGTGAAGAGGAGTTCGGGGGCATCCCGGCTCCGCCGCCAGGAGGGCTCCGTCGCAGGCCGGGCCGCCTCGGCCTCGGCGACGAGCGTACGCATGCGCAGGTCCAGGGCGCTGCCCTCGGTGAACTCGGCGGTCTCGCCCCGGTCGAGGGACGCCAGGACCGCCGTCACCTCGGAGAAGGTGTCGAGCCCCGTCTCGGCGGCCAGTCTGCGCAGCTGCGCGGCCATCGCCGCGCGCAGCCGGGGCGGGGGGGTGCTGTCGACCAGCTCACCCAGGGCGAATTGCCGGACCTCCGTGCAGGGGCCGAGCGACCACTCGGGCAGGTCGTCCAGGACGGGCAGGACCAGGCCGCTGGGCAGTCGGTCGATGAGTGCCCGGCCCAGATCGAAATCGATGCCGAACCCGCCCCGCAGGCCGGCCAGGAAGTCCGTGTACGCGGCGGTCGAGCCCGGCCAGGGGTCGACGCCGAGCGACTGGAACTCCCTGCCGTCGGGGAGCCGCACATAGTCCTCCCGCGGGGACGACACCAGACGGTCCTGAGCGCCATCGGCGTAGGGGAGGCCCTGGTCGTACACGGTGAGGCGGACCTCGGGGCCCCGCTTGGCCACAGCGACGACCCGGGTGTCCCGGGACAGCCCCCGCAGCACCTCCGGGCGGGTCAGCTGCGGGGCTCCGGCGCTCTGGGCCAGGAATCCCCAGTCACCGCAGCATCCCGCGCGCACCAAGGGGCGGGACGCGGCCCAGGGGCTCGCCGCCGACCGCTCGGCGTGCGCATGGGAGCGTGTCCGGACGGTCTCCCGCTGCACCACGCCTGCCCGCCTCAGGAGTTCCTCCGCCGTCACACCCTCGGCGAAGACCAGGTCGGGCTGGGGCGGTTCAGGCGGCCGGGAGGCCCCGGGGCCCATCGTCACGTACGTCCCGCTCCGGGGCGGCTCCGGCTCCGGGCGGGCGGGTTCCGGATCCGGCTCGGGGGTGTCCGCCGCGAGGGCGAGCGGCGAGACGGGGGCCGCCTTCACCGTGCGGGTGGCGTCCTCCCAGATCAGTGCCCCGTCGGGGGCCAGCGGAACCCGGCCGCCGACGGGCAGCCGCTGTTCCAGGGAATCGGCGAACACCGACAGCGCCGCACGCAGTGAGGCCCACGCGCTGAACGAGGGAGCGTCCTCGTCGAAGTAGCGGCCCAGGCGGCCGTGGTCCTCACCGGCACGGCAGGTGAGGAACAGGCCGTCCTGGGCGTCCCAGGAGATGCCGTGGGTGATGAGCAGCCACTCGTGGCGCCAGAACGCGTTGAGTTCATGAGCGTCGTCGTCATCGTCGTCGTCGTCGGGGTGGTCGTCCTCGACGTCCTCGCCGACGGACCTGAGGAACAGCGTGTTCTCCACGATCCCCGACACCCCGGCGAAGGGGCCGTAGAGGCCGAACACCGGTGCGCTGTCCTCCAGTTCCACCCCGTCGTGACAGCGGAGCGAGGCCACGAGCTCCGGATGGAACGTGAGCCCGAGGCGTTCCTCGGCGTCCGCTATCGCCTCGGGCGGTGCGGGCGGCCGCAGCCGTGCCCGGCTCAGCGGGGCGTGCTCCGAGAGCCAGGCATCGATGCGGGCCCAGGAGTCCGCCACGGTCGGCAGCGGGTCGGTCGGCGATGTCGTCGGCGTCATGTGATCACCCTAGGAGTGCCCACTGACAACGCCCGGCCCGCCGCGACGACTTCTACGGGCCCGTGTCCGCCGCCGAAGGGGAGGCGGGAGTGGGGCTCATCGGCAGCAGGAGAGGCCGCTTCGCGGTGCGGCCGTCCCCGGAGGACCGGCCGCGCAGGCGGCGGCCGAGCCAGGGGCCGAGGAAGGCGGCCGTCCACCGCACTTCGGCTGCCGCGGCCTGCCAGGCGGAGGGGGTCGCCCGTGGAGGAAGCGGACGTGCCCAGGCGTCGTCGCTTCCGGGCAGCTGAAGCGTGTGGGCGACGGCCGCGGCGATCCGCTCGTGGCCCAGCGGGCTGGAATGGAGCCGGTCGGTGCTCCAGAGGCGCGGGTCGGTGGTGACGGCGTGCCCGGCGGCTTCGGTGACCGTGACCCCGTGCCGGGCCGCCGCGGCGCGTATGTGGTCGTTGAGTTCGAACACGCGGGACCTGACCGGCCGGGCGATGGGCGCGATCTTCCCGATGTCGGGGAAGGTGAGGGTCGCCACGTGGGCTCCCGCCGCCGTCAGCGCGGCGAACATCTCCTCCAGGTGGCCCACCGTCTCCGCCGCGTCGAACCGGGGCCGGAGCAGGTCGTTGACCCCCGCGACGACCGTGGCCAGGTCGGGGCGTAGGGCCAGGGCGGGCGCCAGTTGCCCGGCGCGGACCTGGTGGGCCACCCGTCCCCGTACGGCCAGGTTGGCGTACTCGAGCGAGGGGTTGACGGCCGAGAGGTGCTCGGCGAGCCGGTCTGCCCAGCCCCGCAGGCCGGTGGCGTCGTCGCCGTCGCCGACCCCCTCGGTCTGGCTGTCGCCCAGGGCGACGTAGCGCAGGAATTCACCGTTTCTCATGAACAGTCCGCCTTTCCTGGAGAACGGCTGAGATCCGCAGGCACCAGTCCCTGGTGTCCCGCTCGAACGCGAGCCCCCGCATGCAGGTCAGATACGGCCCGATCCGCTCGCCCCGGAGCAGGAACTCCTCCTCGTCCGCAGCGCCGCGCATCTGCCGCAGCAGCGTGCCGAAGAGCTCGATCCTGGCTTCCGCGGCGGTCGCCCGCTCCTCCACCTGCTCGATGACCGGGGCGATGCCGATGTGGTCGACGGCCTGGACCTTGACGAGCAGGTCGTCGCGGATGAAGGACGGCTTGGACACGGCGGCGGCGAACTCCTCCAGCTCCGCGAGACCGGCGTCGGTCACCCGGAACAGCCGTTTGTTGGGCCGGGTCTCCTGGACCACCTGCCGTCCCGCGACCAGCCCGTCCTTCTCCAGCTTGGCCAGCTCGGCGTACAGCTGCTGGGGCAGGGCGTGCCAGAAGTTCGCGACGCCGATGTCGAACGCCTTGGCGAGTTGGTATCCGCTGTACTCGCCGTCCAGCAGCGCTGCCAGCACGGCATGTCGCAAGGCCATCGAAGAGGCCCCTTCCCTTTTCTTGTCAGCCACCTCATCATACTCATGAAAATGACTAATCATATTGATGAGTAGAAGGAGGGGTCATGGAGACCAGCGAACGCTTCCGCGCCGCAGTGGAGAACTTCCGTACCGCCGTGGAGGAGGGGGACCTCAAGGCGCTGGAGGGCCTGTTCACCGAGGACATCCGTCTCCACAGCCCGGTGAAGTTCACGCCGTTCGAGGGCAAGCCCATGGTGTCGGGACTCTTCGGTGTCCTGCTGCGCACCTTCGAGGGCTTCCGTTACGTCGGGTCCTTCGAGGGGCAGGCCGAGGCCGGCCCCGATGGCGAGGAGGTGCCGTCGGCGGTCCTCGTCTTCCGGGCGACCGTGAACGGCAAGGAGATCCACGGCATCGACATGCTCCAGTTCGACGAAGCCGGACTGATCAAGGAGTTCACCGTGATGGTCCGCCCGCAGTCCGCGGTGCACGCCCTGGGTGAGGCGGTGCTCGCCGGTCTGGTCGCCGACGGTCTCGCACCCCGGCCCGAAGGCAGCTGACCGAGGCGGACGCGAGGGCGGGCGCCCGCGTGCGGAGCGCCTGCTTCCGCACCTTTCGGCCAGGTGTGTCCGGCCCGCGGTGACCCGGGCCCCGGGGGGACCCGTGCCGCGTAAGGGCCGCCCGTCACCGCGGCCGGAAGGATCCGGCCAGAGCATGATCGATTACCTCCCGGTATGCGGAGGACGGTTGATCAATTCGATCGGTAACCCGATAGGCTCCCCTGCGGCGCGGCGAGTTGACGTGAAGTCACTCGGTCGCGGCGTTGCTGCGCGCTACCCACAGGCGCCGTCCGCATCGCTCCCCCCGGTTCGACAGTGTTGCTTTCGAAGGATGCAGATGGAACTTGCCACTCCACCCCCGGCGGCACGTGCTCCGGTCGCTTGGTTCGGCTGGTGGCTGATGCCGCTGGCCTTAGGGGCCGGAACCGTCGTCACCGCAGTGGCGGGACCCGAAGAGGTCCAGATACCCGCGACGTTCGCGGGCGCGGCGGTCACCGTCGCAGGCTCGGTCTGTGTGCGACTCCTCATCCGGAGCCGGTCCCAGCTCCGCCGCGCGAACGCCGACTTCCGTTCGGCCCAGGCCGAGCACTCCCAGCAGCGCTACGCGGACGTGCGGGGACGTGAGCAGATTTTCGCGTCCGAGCGCTCGGCGCTCGAAGCGCAACTCGGCGAGCAGGCGGCCCACTTCGAGGCCCGGCTCGCCGAACACGCCCAGTCCTACGAGACCGGGATCGCCGCACGGTCCCGCGAGGCGGAGGAGCGGCTCGGACTCCAGCAGGCGGTCGTCGCCAGGCTCGGTGAGAGCCACCTCCCCGAAGCGGTCGCGCGACTGCGGGACGGCGAGGCCATCGACGACATCCTGGCGGAGGTCGGCCAGGAGGCCGACGCGAGTCCGGAGCTGCGCGCCGCACTGCGCACGGTCCTGAGAACCGCGCTGCTCGGTGTGGAAGAGGAGCTGAACCGTTCGACCTCGGCCGAGCAGGCCGTGGTCGGCATCGGCAGCCGGATCCACGTCCTGACCGGCCGGCTCCGCGGCCGGCTGCACGAGATGCAGGGCGAACACGGGCGGCTGCCCGCGGTCGCCCAGGGCCTCATGGAGCTGGACCAGGAGATCGGCCCCGCCGACTGCCTCGCCGCCAGCATCGGCGTACTCGGCGGTTCGGACCGCCCCGGCCGTCAGTGGCAGGAACCGCAGCGACTGCTCAGCGTGGTCCGGGGCGGCATCGGCCGCATCAAGGACTTCAACCGCATCCAGGTCCGTCACCTGCCCGAACTCGGCGTCGACGGCGGCCTGGTGGACCACCTGACCCTGATCTTCGCCCACCTCCTCGACAACGCGGCGCGCTACTCGCCGCCCACCGAGCCCGTGGTCGTCTCCGGCAAGGAGGTGCCGAACGGTGTCGGCATCGAGATCCAGGACGCGGGCAAGGGCCTGAGCGACGAGCGCAAGCGCGAGGCGGAGCAGTCCATCGCGGGCACCTCGAAGGGCCCCGGTCTCGGCGGCATCTCCGAGGACGCCAACCTCGGTCTGCGCGTGGTGGGGGCTCTGGCCCGCCGCTACGGCATCCGCGTCACCTTCGCGGACTCGCCGTGGCTCGGCACCTCCGTGGTCGTGGTGGTTCCCCACAAGTACTTCAGCCACCTGCCCGCCCCCGTCACCGAGCCGGCCCGGCCCGCCGCGGAGAGGGCCGAGCCCGCCCCCGTCACCGAGCCCGCCCGGCCCGCCGTGGAGAGGGCCGAGCCCGTCCCCGCGCGGTCCGTGACCGCCGTGCCGGCGGAGAGCACCGAAGCCGGCGGCTCCATGGACACCACGCCCGGCGGCCTGCCGCGGCGCAGGAGCAGGCGGGCCGACGCGCCGGGAGCCAGGCCGGTCGCCGCCGGCCGGACCACGGAGTCCATGGCTCCCGTGCCGCCGGACGCGTCCTTCGCCGGTCTCGCCGCCTTCGCCACGGCCGGACGCGAGAGCGCCCCGCCGGAGGCGACGACCGCGGACGCCGTCCCGGGCGCACGCGAGACGACTGCCGCCCGCGAGTACAACCGCACTGAAGAGAGCGACTAGTTCACATGACGCAACAGGGAACCGACGTGAGCTGGGCGCTCCGGGATCTGACGGAGAGCATCCGGGAGATCCGCTTCGCCCTCGTGGCCTCCAGCGACGGCAAGGCCATCACGTCCTACGGCGCCGACGACCCGGACGACGTGGACCGCTTCGCCGCCGTGGTCGCGGGACTGCAGGCGCTCGCCCAGCCCGTCGCCGAGCAGTTCCCCACGTACGCGGGGCAGCTCCGGCTGGCGATGATCGAGGTCGACGGCGGCCATCTCTTCGTGGTGCGGGCCGGTGTGGAGACGTACCTCGGGGTCCTCGCCAGGGAAGGGCTCGACCAGGGCCTCCTCGGCCATCAGATGAGAGACCTGGCGCGAAGGATGGGTGAGCTCCTCGGCACCAGCCCGCGCCTGGAGGAGCACTCTGGATGAGTGGTCCCCGCCGGCCCACGGACCCGCCCGGTCTCGAGCGGTACTACGTCCTCACCGGGGGGCGCAGCGGACCGGAGGGTTCGGCGTCGACCCTGGACGTGGCGACCCTCGTCATCTCCCGTGCCGCAGCCGAGCCCGGCCTGCAGCACGAGCACGAGGAGATCCTCCGGCGCTGCCGCGATCCGCTGTCGGTGGCCGAACTCGGCGCCCATCTCGGATTGCCCTTCAACATTCTCGCGGTGCTCCTGGCCGATCTGCTGGACGCAGGCCGCGTCGAGGCCCGCGATCCCATCCCGGCGTCAGGAGCCGGCCGCGGGCCCGACCTCGCGCTCCTTGAGGAGGTACTCAGTGGACTTCAAAGGCTTTGACCATCCCGGCCGGCAGACGGCCTCAGGCGGCACCCGCTCGGTCAAGGTGATGATCGCCGGAGGGTTCGGCACCGGGAAGACCACCCTGGTGCGCTCGGTGAGCGACATCAAGCCCCTCACGACCGAGGAGACGCTGACCCAGGCCAGCGTGGACGTCGACGACCTGATCGGGGTGGCGGACAAGCAGGAGACCACCGTCAGCCTCGACTTCGGCAAGATCGGCATCAACGAGGAGCTGGTGCTCTACCTGTTCGGGACCCCCGGACAGGAGCGCTTCTGGTTCCTGTGGAACGGCCTGTTCAAGGGCGCCCTGGGGGCCGTGGTCCTGGTGGACACCCGGCGGCTGGCCTCCAGCTTCCGGGCCATCGAGGAGATGGAGCGGCAGGACGTGCCGTTCGTCATCGCCCTGAACGTCTTCCCCGACTCCAAGGACCACCCGGTCGAGGAGATCCGGGACGCCCTGGACATTTCCGAGCACACCCCCGTCGTGACCTGCGACGCCCGTGACCGGGCCTCGAGCCGGGACGTGCTGATCGCGCTGATACGCCATCTCAAGGAACGCTCGGCCGTCGCACTGGAGCCCCGATGACCGACGACCGTCCGGCGAACGGCACGGACACCACCCGCGGCTGCCCCGTCATGCACGGCGGCACCGACGGTCCCACCCGTCTGTACGGGCCGGACGCCGCGGTCGATCCGCAGGGCATCTACGGACGGCTGCGCAAGGAACACGGGGCCGTGGCGCCCGTCCTCCTGGAGGGGGACGTCCGCGCCTGGCTGGTCCTCGGCTACCGCGAGAGCCGGCGTGTGCTCGACAACCCGCTCCAGTTCAGCCGGGACTCCCGCATCTGGCGCGACTGGAACGAGGGGGGCGTCGAGGAGACCTCGCCGCTGATCCAGATGCTCGGCTGGCGTCCCGACTGCGTGTCCCAGGACGGCGAACCGCACCGCAGGCTGCGCAGGGCCGTCACCGACAACCTGGACACCCTCGCGGGGCGCGGTATCCGGCGCCATGTCACGCACTTCGCGAACAAGCAGATCGACGCGTTCGCCGAGAAGGGCGGCGCGGACCTGGTCGGCGACTACGCCGAGTACCTGCCGATGCTCGTGCTGACGCGGCTGTTCGGGCTCCCGGCCGCCGAGGGCCGCAGCCTCGCCGTCTCCTGCGCCCAGGTCATCAAGGGCGGGCCGGACGCCATGGCCCACAACGACCGCATCATGGAGATCCTGGGAGGGCTCGCCGAGCGCAAGCGGGCCGAGCCCGGCCCCGACTTCACCACAGGGCTGCTCGGCCACGACGCGGGGCTCGACGAGGGCGAGATCCTCAGCCATCTGCGGCTGGTGCTGATCACCGCGCACACCACGACCAGCAATCTGCTGGCCCGGGTGCTGGAGCTGATCCTCACCGAATCCTCCCGCCTCGCGGGACTCGTCAGCGGCCAGCGAGCCGTCTCCGAGGTCGTCGAGGAGGTCATGTGGAACACCCCGCCGCTGTCGGTCCTCCCGGGCCGTTTCGCGACGGCGGACCTCGAACTCGGGGGTACGCAGATCAAGGAGGGTGACCTGCTGGTGCTGGGGCTCGCCGCGGGGAACCTCGACCCGGACATCCGGCCCGACGCCGGCGTCTCCGTGCACGGCAACCAGTCGCACCTGGCGTTCAGCGGCGGACCGCACGAGTGCCCCGGCCAGAACATCGGCCAGGCCATCATCGAGATCGCCGTCGACGTCCTGCTGCACCGACTGCCCGGGCTCCGTCTGGCCGTGCCCGCCGGTGAACTGACCTCGACCGCCTCCACCTGGGAAGCGCGTCTGGACACCCTCCCGGTCGCGTTCGCCCCGCAGCCCGGCTGAGTCCGGCCACTCCGCCCCGAACCGGCACCCCGTCCCGCCCGAGCACCCCGTCCCGCCCGGCCGAGCCTTCCGGCCGGGCGGGACCGGTGTGTCAGACGGCGAGCAGATCGTCCAGCGACCCGCGTCCCGCCAGCTCCGCCGTCGCCGCCGGGCCCTCCTTCGCGGCGGAGTAGCGGCCGGAGGTCAGCGCCCACTCGTAGTTGCCGCTGATCCAGTGCTGGATGGCCTCGACGCCCATCCGCACCTGGTCGCGCTGCTCGGTCCCGAGACCGAGCTCCTCGCACATCACCGGTACGTGTGCCTCGAGTGCGAGGTACTCGTCGAGGCACTCCGTGGTCATCCGGTAGGCCTCGTCCGCGGCCTGCTCCCAGGTGCCGCCGCGCTCACGGTGCAGTACGGCGATGAGGTTGTGGCCGTCACCCCGGCGCTTCTCGCGCTCGAAGGAGTGGATGTCGTTCATGAACCCGATCGTGTCCGCGGCCAGGTCCCGCATCCTGACCATCAGGTCGTGCGCCTGGACCTGGGCCGGAACCTCGAAGCCGCGGCTGCGTTCACCCGCGTCGATGCTGTGGTGGATGCCCACGGTGCGGCGGCGGAACTCCGCGTACTCCTCTATGCCGAGCGTCCCGGCACGGCCCTCGGCCGCCAGGTCCACCTCCTCGGTGTGCGCCACGAGGAAACGGCCCCAGGAGGCGGCGAACCGCGATCGCCAGGTCAGGGACATGCCATCCGAGAGCTGGCCCCACACCTCGGCCCAGGCGGTGGTGATCGGGCAGACCACGCGCGGTGCCGTCCCGGCGGGACGCAGCGGGGTGGCTATCAGCTCCCGTGCGACCTCGGCCACGCGGTCCGCGCGGTCGGGGCTTCCGGCGTCGAACTGGTCGTCGAAGAGGAAGGCCAGGGAGAACCAGTTCATCAGGACGACCATGTCGTCGGCCGAGGCGTAGGGGTACGTCCGCGCCGCCGCCTGGGGGAGGTCCCAGGACTGGTACTCCTCGAACCCCGCCTGGCTCCGCACCAGGCCCATCTCCCAGACCCAGCGCAGATGGCGCTCGCGTGCGTGGGCGAGGTGCTCGCTGACCGGGGCCTCGAAGGGGAGGTCGAATGTGACGTCCTGCGGCATGGGTGTCCTCTCTTGAGACGATTCACAGGCCCCCCGCCCTGCGACAGGGCGATCGGGATTGACGCCCATTGACTCGAAGTGCACGTTTTGGGGCAAAAATTGACGCCTCATCATGTGCGACCTGAGGCTGCCCAGAGCCTAAACGATCTATGCCGCAAGATCAGTACGAAGAAATACTTACCGGAATCAGAGCTTCCCCCGGTGCCCGGGAGGGCGGAAATGGCGGGATCGAGCCGAATTGTTCCGTGACGTCGGCCCGGATCGCCGGAGGTCTCCCGGTGCGGGCGGTCGCCACGCCGGCCCGGCGCGCCCGGCGCCCGGGGGTCCGGCCCGCACCCGTCGGTGACGCCACGACGGGTGCGGGCCGTCAGGATCGGTCGGGGCGCTCGGACCGCACCCGGGTCCGGAGGCTCGGACCGCACCCGGGTCCGGAGGCTCGGACCGCACCCAGGTCCGGACGCTCAGACCGCGCCCAGGTCCGAACTGAGCCAGCGCTGGGGACGCATGTGGATGACGACCTGCTCGCCGTGTTCCCTCCAGGCGAAGTCGACGTACCCCTCGACCTTCTCGGCCGGGAGGTAGCGCGACGACAGCTCGACCAGTTGCTCCCGGGTGGCGGGGAGCGTGGCGACCACGGGCCCCTCGACGGAGACGTAGCGGACGGTGGGCGAGACGCGCTCGACCATCATGCTGAAGCGGCCCGCCGCGGCGATGGAGGTCCCCTTGCGGGAGTCGCGGCCCGTCATGATCCACAGGTCGCCACCGGGCTCGTACCGGTACCAGATCGGCACGGTGATCGGGGCCCGCCCCTCCTCCGGCGCGGCCACGGCCAGCGCGGCGACGTGCGGTTCGGCCAGAAACTGCTCTCGCTCCGTGCGGGTCAGTGCCACAGCTGGACTCCTCGAGTGGGCGGTCGGCTTGCCTCAGGCGCATTATGCAACGTTCGTCCCGGCCCGGCCCGGGAGTCACACACCGTCCCGGCCAATTCTCCGGTCCCGTCGGCTCCGCCTCTCGTGGGTGCGCCGCCGGCGCCGCACCCTCGCCCGCGCCCCGACGGCGGGGCGGAGGGCACGGCGTCCCGGCCTCCAGCGGTGACGGACCGCTGGCGCCGGCGAACGCCCCTGATATACCTGTGCGTTCACACCGGCGAGGAGGAGCGACAGGATGGCTCAGGACACGGCTGCACGGCTGCGGACGGCGGTCGCCGGGGACGCGGAGGAGATCACCCGTGTCTTCCTCGCCTCACGGGCCGCGGCGCTGCCCGGTCTCGCACAGGTGCACAGCGACGAGGACACGCTCGCCTGGATCACGCATGTCCTGCTGCCCGGCACCGAGACATGGGTGGCCGAGGGGGAGGCGGGGGAGCTGCTGGGCTTCGCTGCCCTGGACGGGGATGAGCTCGACCAGCTCTACCTGCGGCCGGACGCCCTGCGGCGGGGCATCGGCACGCGTCTGCTGGAGCAGGTCAAGGAGGCCTCGCGCGGGGAGCTGAGCCTGTACACCTTCCAGCGCAACACCGGTGCCCGCGCCTTCTACGAGCGGCACGGCTTCGTCGCCGTGGCCTACGACGACGGCAGCCGCAACGAGGAGAGGGAGCCGGACGTGCTCTACCGGTGGACCGCGGACGGGCGGCCCTGAACGGTCGGACGGCCCGGCGGGACAGTCATCTGCCCGGCGGGACAGTCATCTGCCCGGCGGGGCGGTCAGATGACCGGCGGGCGGCCCAGGCGCGTCATCCGCCACACCGTGCGCCAGCGCATCGGCCTGCGCTCGCCGCACCCGGTGCGCACCCCCTCGGCGAATCCGGCCGCCCAGGCGCGCAGGCCGGGGACCGAGCGGATGCGTGCGAGGGTGAGCAGGAGCCAGGTGCCCAGGTAGACCGGGACCAGGAGGAAGGGCAGGTTGCGGCGGGCCAGCCAGACGCGGTTGCGGGCCGTCATGCGGTAGTAGACCGCGTGCCGCGCCGGCGACGTCCTGGGGTGCTGGAGCAGCAGGCGCGGCTCGTAGAGGATCTTCCAGCCCGCCTCGAGCGCCCGCCAGGACAGATCGGTCTCCTCGTGGGTGAAGAAGAACTCGGCCGGCCAGAGGCCCGTCCCGGCGAGCATCTCCAGGGAGAGCGCGTGGCCGCCGCCGAGGAACGAGGTGACGGGTCCGCCGCGCATCGGGTCCTTGGCCCGGAGGCGCGGAACGTGCCGGCGCTGGGTCTCCCCCTCCTCGTCGGCGATGCGGAAGCCCACGACGCCGAGGCGCGGATCGGCGGCGTACAGCTCCTGGACCGTGCGGAACACGTCCTTCTCCACCAGGAGGCCGTCGTCGTCCAGCTCGATCACCACGTCCACGTCGCCGAAACCGGCGAGCACCTCCAGGGCCTCGTTGCGGCCGCCGGGGCAGCCCAGGTTCTCGTCGAGTTCGAGGAGCGTCACACCGCCGTCGAGGTCCGTCAGGCCGGGGAACGAGGCGTAGTCCGGAAGGGGTGAGCCGTTGCCCACGATCACCACGCGGGCGGGCCGCACGTCCTGCACGGCCACCGACGCCAGGAGTGCCTCGACCTGCTGCGGGCGGTCCCCCATGGTCACGATGGCTACGCCGACGCGTGGTACGGACAAGGCTCGGCTCTCCCGGGGTTTCGGCTGCTGCTGCACCGCGGTCCTGCCGCGGTGCCCGCGATCGTAACGTCTCGTGTTCAGCTTCCGGTGGGCGCCCGGTCACCAGCAGGACCGTCGCCGTTCAGCCGGGCGTACACGAGCATGTCCCGGCGCCGTCCCCCGATCTCCTGCCAGCCGCGCAGCAGTCCCTCACGCCGGTAGCCGGCACTCTCGGCGGTCCGTACGGAGGCCGTGTTCCACGGCTCGACGAACAGCTGGACCCGGGGGATGTCCAGCTCGTGCAGGGCCCAGGTGGTGACCGTGCGCAGGGCCGCTCCGGCGACTCCCTGGCGGCGGGCCGGTGTCGTCATCCAGTAGCCGAGCGACGCCCTGCCCTCGGCGGCGTCCGCGAGCCAGAGTCCGATGGAGCCGACCGGCCGCCGGTCCCGGGTGCGGGCGATGGTGAACGGATACCCGGTCCCGGTGGCCGCCCGTTGCCACTGGCGTCTGACGTAGGCTTCGGCCGCCTCGTCGGAGTAGGGCGAGGGGATGGTGGTGATCTGGGGGATGTAGTCGTCCACCGCCGCCTCGCGGATGAGGGGCAGGTCGCTCATCTCCCAGGGGCGGAGGACGAAATCCGCGCCGGCGGTCATGCTGGGGACGGTCAGCGGTTGTGCCATGGGCGTCATCCTGCCGCGCCCGCGGCCCGCCGTCTCGACCCGACTCACCCGGCGGGCGTACGGCTGCCGGACCGGCCGGAAGACACCCCGGCGAGCAGGGCGCCCGCGAGGACCAGCACCGAGTTGACGAGGACCGCCGTCGAGACGCCGGACAGGACCGCGTCGGGCCCGGTGTCCGTCCCCGTCCGGGCGGTGACGATCGCGCTCATCACGGGGATGCCCAGGGTGATCCCGACCTGCTGGGTCATGGTGGCCAGCCCGGTGGCCGGTCCCTGGTCCTCGTCGGGGAGCCCGGAGGTGGCGGTGACCATGAAGCCCACGATCATCAGCATGTTGCCGACGCCTCCCACGAAGGTCGCTGCGAGCAGGAGTGCGATCCAGCCGCCGGAGGTGCCGAGCGCCACCAGCGACAGGGTGGCGGCGGCCTGGACGATTCCGCCCGTGACGATGGTGCGCCGGCTGCCGAACCGGCCCACCGCGTGCCCGCCCAGCATGCCGCCGATCACGGTGCCGATGCCCAGGACGCCGAAGGCGAGGCCGGTGGCGAGAGGGGAGTAGCCGAGGACCTCCTGGAGGTAGAGCGTCAGCAGGAAGACCAGGGACGTCTCGGTGACGAAGGCGATCAGCCCGGTCGCGTTGCCCCGCACGACGCTGCGCCGCCGGATGACGCGGACGGGGACCAGGGGCGCGGCGGCACGCTTCTCGACGAACCAGAACCCGACGAGGAGCACGGCGCCCACGAGCAGCGCGGTCAGGGTGGTGGGCGTGGTCCAGCCGGACTCGCCCGCCTGCGTCAGTCCGAAGACGAGCAGCAGCAGGCCGCCGGTGACGGTGGCGGCGCCCGGCAGATCGAGCTTGGGCCGCCCGGCCGGCCGCGAGTCGGTGATCAGGGACGGGGCGAGTGCGACGACCAGTGCGGCGACGGGGACGTTGACGAAGAAGGCCCAGCGCCAGGAGAGCAGGTCGGTGAGCAGGCCGCCGAGTATCGCCCCCGCCGTGAATCCGGCGGACATCAGGGCGCCGTTGAGGCCGAGGGCACGCTCGCGCAGCGGTCCCTCCTTGAACGCCGTGGTCAGCAGCGCGAGTCCGGCCGGGGTGACGGCCGCCGTGGCCAGCCCCTGCAGGACGCGTGCGGTGAGCAGGACCTCGGGCGAGGTGGCGAACCCGCCGAGCGCCGACGAGAGGCCGAGGACGGCCATCCCGCCGGTGAACAGGCGCTTGCGGCCGACGAGATCGGCGACGCGCCCGAACAGCAGGGTGAATCCGGCGGCGGCGAGGGCGAAGGAGGTGGCGATCCACTGGAGGTGGGCGAGGGAGAATCCGAGGCCCTCGCCGACGGCGGGCAGGGCGACGTTCAGGATCGAGAAGTCCACAGCGATCATGAACTGCGCACCGAGGAGGAGGGCGAGCACGAGCTTCTGCCGACCGGTCATGCGGACCGGCGGTGTCCGAGGAGGCGTGGTGGCGGGTGCCGTGCTGCTGGATATGGACATGGGGTGCCCTTCCTGGGAGTCCCGGAGCGCTAACGGTTCTTTGGTTCCGTTAGGGTGGGGCCACCGTAGCAGGGGGAGGGTCATTAATGGAACTGGAGGCCCGTTATGGGTGCTGACGATGTGGAGCCGGGCACGGTCCGGCCCGGTGGGCGGACGGCCCGGGTGCGGGAGTCCGTGCTGCGCGCCGCCGGCGACGCACTGGTCGAACAGGGCTTCGACCGGCTCGACCTCGCCGATGTCGCCCGTCGTGCCGAGGTCGGCAAGACGACGGTCTACCGGCGCTGGTCCACCACGGCCGGGCTGGTTGCCGACCTGCTGACGGACATGGCGGAGCAGTCCGTCCCTCGCACGGACACGGGCTCCCTGGACGAGGACCTCAGGGCCAACGCCCGGCTGGTGGTGCGGACGCTGACCGACCCGCGCCAGGGCCCGCTCTTCTCCGCCGTCGTCGCGGCGGCGACGTGCGACGCCCGCACGGCCGAGGCCCTGCACCGCTTCTACGCGGTACGCGTCGGGGAGTGGTCCGGCTGTGTCGAGGCGGCGGTCGGGCGGGGGGAGCTGCCCCGGGGCACCGACGCCCGCGAGGTCGTCCGGGCCGTGTCCGCGCCCCTCTACTACCGACTGCTGGCCAGTGGCGACCCCCTGGACGAGGCCGCCGCCGACCGGGCGGCCGAGGCGGCGGCCGTGGCGGCGAGGGCGGGGGTGTACGTGGTCTGAGCGCGGGTCCGCGCGCACGGGGCGCGGGTCCTGCCGCAGGCCGACGAGGCCCGTCGGGCGGCCGGGGCGCGGGTCGCTTGACTTCTCGTGCACTCCAACTCGTAGCTTCTGCGGCCATGCAGACAGACACGGATTGGCAGAAGAGGACACTGGGCCGCAGCGGGATCGACACCGGCGCGCTCGGCTTCGGGTGCTGGGCCATCGGGGGCGAGTGGTCGACGCCCGACGGCGGCCCGCTCGGCTGGGGCGCGGTCGACGACGAGGAGTCGGTGGCGGCGATCCACCGGGCGCTCGACCTCGGGGTGCGGTTCTTCGGCACTCACCTGAGGGAGAGGCCGGGCGGGCCGGGCCTGATCAGCTGATGCGGGTCCCCGTCCCGCTCACCCTGACCCGCGCGTCACCGGGCCGCAGTTCGACGGTGAGCGTGCCGGGGCGGCCCATGTCGGTGCCCTGGTGCAGGGTCAGGACCGCGTCCTCGGGGACGAGGCCCTGCTCGCGGGCGTACGCGCCGAAGGCCGCTGCCGCGGCGCCCGTCGCGGGATCCTCGACCACGCCGCCCACCGGGAACGGGTCGCGGACGTGGAAGACCGTGCCGGACTCCCGCCACACCAGCTGAACCGTCGTCAGGTCCAGTGCGCGCATGAGGGCTTCCAGGCGGGCGAAGTCGTACGAGAGGTCCGCCAGCCGTTCCCGGGTCGCGGCGGCCAGCACCAGGTGGCGGGCCCCGGCGTAGGCGATGCGCGGGGGGAGCGAGGGGTCCAGGTCGGCGGCCGGCCAGTCCAGTGCGGCGAGGGCCTCGGCCACGGACTCCGGGGAGGCGTCCGTGGTGTGCGGCTCGACGCTGGTGAGGGTGGCGCGCAGCTCACCGCCCTCGCGGGTCACGGTGACCGGTACCGTGCCCGCCTGCGTGGAGAACACCAGGTCGCCCGGGCCGTCCCGCTCGGCGAGCGCGATGGCGGTGGCCACTGTGGCGTGGCCGCAGAAGGGGACTTCGGCCTTCGGGCTGAAGTAGCGGACGGTGTGTCCGCCCCGGCCGTCCGGCGCCGTGAGGAACGCGGACTCGCTGTACCCCAGCTCGGCTGCCACGGCGAGCATCGACGCGTCGTCGAGCCCGGAGGCGTCCAGGACGACTCCGGCCGGGTTGCCCCCGTCGGGGTCTGTGGAGAAGGCGGTGTAGCGGAGGACTTCGGCGCCGGGGTGTGAGCTCATGTCGCACGTCAACCGAGGCGTGCGGGCGGGCATTCCCGGAGACGTCCGGGAAGGGTGCGCACGGGGGTGGCCCGGGGCCCTGACTCCCCGGGCCACCCCCTGGCCGCTCCACGGACCCCCCGGCCGCGGCGGCGCGTTCACTGCGGTCAGTGGCAGACCTTCACGCCGGTGCCCTTGCCCCAGGAGCAGGAGTCCAGCAGCGTGCCGCTCGGCTTGACGAGCCGGGCCTTGTCGCCGGTGTTGTTCCAGACGTACGAGCCGCGGTTCCCGTACACGTGCGCCCCGGAGTTCCTGCCCTTGCCGGTGTGCACCCGGACCGTCTTCCCGGCGGCCACGGTGAAGGAGGGGAAGGTGTACGTGTAACCGGTGTTGTCCTTCAGCTTGTAGCCCTTGAGCTGCAGCGCGGACTTCCCGTTGTTGTGGATGTCCACGTACTCGGCGACCAGGGACGTGTTCGTCCGGGTGTCCTTGCCGGGGCTGTCGTACTGGATCTTGCCGAGGTGCAGCCCGCCCTGGTGGGAGGCCGCCGAGGCCGGGGCCGTGGCGAGGAGCGAGCCGGCCAGTGCGGTGGCGGCGGCCAGGGCGAGGGGCGCGGCGGTGCGTATGCGCATACTGTGTGGTCCTTCTGTGTTCATCCGGTGAAGATCAGCAGCATACGGGCAGCACGCGCTTGCCCGGACTCAAAGGCGTAAATTCACATATCCCTTCATTCCAGGGTGAGTTACGGGCCGGCGCGGACCGAACTGGATCAGCCTCGGCCGACGTACGGCATGGCCGTCGCCAGCACCGTCGCGAACTGCACATTGGCCTCCAGCGGCAGCTCCGCCATGTGCAGGACCGTCCGTGCCACGTCGGCCGCCGCCATCACCGGCTCGGCGACGACCTCGCCGTTGGCCTGGAGGACCCCCGCGCTCATCCGCTCGGTCATGTCGGTGGCCGCGTTGCCGATGTCGATCTGCCCGCAGGCGATCCGGTACGGCCGCCCGTCCAGCGACAGCGACTTCGTCAGCCCGGTCACCGCGTGCTTGGTCGCCGTGTAGGCGAGGGAGTGCGGACGCGGCGCGTGGGCTGAGATCGAGCCGTTGTTGATGATCCGGCCGCCCTGCGGGTCCTGTTCCTTCATCAGGCGGTACGCCGCCTGGGCGCAGAGGAACGTCCCCGTGAGGTTGACGTCGACCACCGTCCGCCAGTCCTCGTACGCGAGGTCCTCGACCGGGGTGGGGCCCGGCCCGAACGTCCCCGCGTTGTTGAAGAGCAGGTCGAGCCGGCCGAAACGGTCCCGCACGGCGGCGAAGAGCGCGGCCACCCCCTCCGGGTCGCTCACATCGGTGGGCAGGCGCACCGTGGAGCCCGGACCGGCCGCGGCGGCCGTCTCCTCCAGGGCCGGGGCCCGGCGCCCTGCCAGGGCCACCGTCCAGCCCTCACCCGTGAGAGTGAGGGCGACCGCCCTGCCGATCCCCGATCCGGCACCCGTGACGACAGCGATTTTCTGCTCAGCGTTCATGGCCCGGCAGCGTACGGGAGGTTTCCGGGCGGCCTGCACCCGGTGCTCATCGCACCGCCATACGGATGTTGTGTACGTGCCAACGAGAAGTCGTCGCCCCGCACTCCAATGCCTCTGACAACATCCGGCAGGGGAGGGGCATATGACACCCGCACAGATCAGCAGGACGCCCGGCCAGGGCGGCCATTCCGACGAGCTGCGCGCCGCCGCGCGGCGGCTCGGATCCGGTGTGGGGCGCCGCCGCTTCCTCACGGTCACCGGCGCGGCGGCCGCACTGGCCTTCAGCGCCGGCCTGCCCGGCGCGGGCACGGCCGCCGCCGCCGAGCTCGACGCCCGGAAGATCACCGAGGACCCCTTCACCCTCGGTGTCGCGTCCGGGGACCCGCAGCCGGAGTCCGTGCTCCTGTGGACGAGACTCGCACCCCGCCCCTACGAGGCCGACGGCGGGCTGCCCGCCGAGCGCGTCGAGGTCCGCTGGGAGATCGCCCGCGACGAACGCTTCCGGCGCGTCGTCCGGCGCGGGTCCACCACGGCCCACCCCGAGTTCGGCCACAGCGTCCACGTGGACGTGGGCGGTCTCGACCCCGACCGGGGCTTCTACTACCGCTTCCGCACGGGCGCCTGGACCAGTCCCACCGGACGCACCCGCACCGCGCCCTCCCGCGGCGCCCGCAACAGCTCGCTGACGCTGGCCGCCGTCTCCTGCCAGGCGTACCACGCCGGTTACTTCACCGCCTACAAGCACCTCGCGGACGAGGACGTCGACGTGGTCTTCCACCTCGGCGACTACCTCTACGAGTACGCGGTCACCGCCGTCGGCGGGGCCCGCAACTACACCGACCGCGTCCTGCCGGACCACTACAACCGGGAGACGCTGACGCTGGAGGACTACCGCATGCGGTACGGCCTCTACAAGTCCGACCCCGACCTGCGCGCCGCCCACGCCGCGCACCCCTTCGTCGTCACCTGGGACGACCACGAGACCGAGAACAACTACGCGGGCGACATCCCGGAGAACAGCGTCCCGCCGGAGGAGTTCCTGCTCCGCAGGGCCGCCGCCTACCGCGCGTACTGGGAGAACCAGCCGCTCCGTGCCCCGCAGCGCCCCACCGGCCCGGACATGCGCCTCTACCGCCGCCTGCAGTTCGGCCGGCTCGCACAGTTCGACATCCTCGACACCCGCCAGTACCGCAGCAACCAGGCGTACGGCGACGGCTGGAAGGTCCCCGGACCGGAGTCCGAGGACCCGTCTCGCACCATGACAGGCGCCGCCCAGGAACGCTGGCTGCTCGACGGCTGGAAGAGCTCGGACGCCCGGTGGAACGTCGTGCCGCAGCAGGTCACCTTCGCCCGGCGGCGCGACGTGCCGTCCGACGCCTACAAGCTGTCCATGGACTCGTGGGACGGCTACCCCGCCTCCCGGCAGCGGATCATGGACGGCGCCGAGGCCGCCGGGGTCGACAACCTGATGGTCCTGACCGGCGACGTGCACGTCGGTTACGGCTTCGACCTCAAGAAGGACTTCGACGACCCGGCGTCCCGCACCGTCGGCACGGAGATCGTGGCCACCTCGATCACCAGCGGAGGCGACGGCGCGGAGAAGCCCGCCAACTGGAACAACCTGACCCAGGCCAACCCGCACCTGAAGTTCTACAACGGCCGCCGCGGCTACGCGCTCGTCACCCTCGGCAGGGACGAGGCGCGTGCCGACTTCCGTACGGTCTCCGGCGTCACCACGCCCGGTGCGCCGCTCTCCACGGCCGGCTCCTTCGTGACCGAGGCCGGGAACCCGGGGCTCACCCCCGCGTGATCCCGGCCTCCGCGCGAGGTCAGGCGCGGACGTCCGCCGGATAGCGGACGCCGACGCGGTCACGGACCGCGTCGAGCGTCCGCATCACGGCGAGCGAACCCTCCAGCGGCACCAGCGGGGACTCCTTCTCGCCCGCCAGCAGGGCGCGCGTCACCTCGGCGGCCTCGTACTGCATGCCGGAGAGGCCCTGCGGCCCGGGGCCCGTGACGACGGTCTCGGGCTCACGGCCCGGCCGGTGCAGGACGAAGCTCTCCGGGTGGAAGAAGCCCTGCGGGAAGTCGATCCGCCCCGCCGTGCCCGTGACGGACGCCGTGGTCGGCAGGTCGCCCACGATCGAGCAGCTCAGCAGCGCCGTGGCCCCCGACTCCCAGCCCAGCAGCATCCCGGTGTTCAGGTCGACGCCCTCCGGCGAGAGCAGCGCGTCCGCCTGCACCCGGTCCGGCTCGCCCAGCAGCAGCTGCGCGAACGACACCGGGTACACCCCGAGGTCCAGGAGCGCACCGCCGCCCAGTGCGGGGTCGCGCAGCCGGTGCTCCGCCCCGAAGGTGCCCGCGAAGCCGAAGTCGGCCTGCACCGTGCGGATCTCGCCGATCGCGCCGTCCCGCACCAGCTCGGTCATCCGGCGGATGAGGGGATTGCAGTACGTCCACATGGCTTCCATCAGGAACAGCCCGCGCTGCCGGGCCAGCTCCACCAGCTCCCGCGCCTCACGCTCGTTGAGCGTGAACGCCTTCTCGCACAGCACGTGCTTCCCGGCCTCCAGCGCGAGCCCGGCCGCCTCCCGGTGCGCGGAGTGCGGGGTGGCGACGTAGACGACGTCGACGCCCTCGTCCGCGGCGAGCTCCGCCCACGTGCCGTACGCCCGCTCGATCCCGAACCGGTCGGCGAACGCCTTCGCGGAGGCCACCGTGCGGGAGGCCACCGCCACGACCTCGGCACCGGAGTCCTTCATCGCCAGCAGGTCCCCCGTGAAGGTCGCGGCTATGCCGCCCGTCGCCAGTACACCCCAACGCACAGTCCCACTCATGCCCGCCCGCTCCCACGCAAAAAGGTATCGACCACTACGGCTGACCTGAGAGCATAGATGCGGATTCAACGAAGCGGAGACGAGGATGCCGGACAGCGGCGCGAGCCGGGCCCAGCAGGTGCACGACCCCATACCGACGAACAGCGAGGGCGCCGCACTCGGCGCCCAGGCCACAGCCACCCCCACCGCCGCGGGTGTCCCGGCCATCTCCACGACCATGGCGCCGGGCATCCCGGCAGCCTCCACGACCACCGCACGGCGGGCCGGAATCCTGGTCACGCTGGTGCTGGGCGGGCTCACCGCACTGCCGCCCCTCTCGATGGACATGTACCTCCCGGCACTCCCGGAGGTCACCGGCGCGCTGCACGCGCCGGCCGCGACGGTCCAGCTCACCCTGACCGCCTGCCTCACCGGCATGGCGCTCGGCCAGCTCGTCGTCGGACCCATGAGCGACCGCTGGGGCCGGCGCACGCCGCTGCTCCTCGGCATGATCGTCTACGTGTTCGCCACGGCGATCTGCGCGATCGCCCCCACCGCGGAACTCCTCATCGGCTTCCGGCTCCTCCAGGGCCTGGCCGGCGCGGCGGGCATCGTGATCTCCCGGGCCGTCGTCCGTGACCTCTACGACGGCGACGAGATGGCCCGGTTCTTCTCCACCCTGATGCTGATCTCGGGAGTCGCCCCCGTCGTCGCGCCCGTGATCGGCGGTCAGGTCCTGCAGTTCACCGACTGGCGGGGCATCTTCGTCGTCCTCACCCTCGTCGGGGTCCTGCTGACCCTGGTCGTCTGGAAGTGGCTCCACGAGACGCTCCCCCCGGAGCGGCGCCACACCGGCGGGGTCGGCGACGCTCTGCGCACCATGCGCGGGCTGCTGGCCGACCGGGTGTTCACCGGCTACATGATCGCGGGCAGCCTCGCCTTCGCCGCGCTCTTCGCCTACGTGAGCGCCTCGCCGTTCGTCGTCCAGGAGATCTACGGGGCGTCGCCGCAGACCTTCAGCCTGCTCTTCGGGATCAACTCCATCGGGCTGATCACCGTCGGCCAGATCAACGGCAAGCTGCTCGTCGGGCGGGTCAGCCTGGACAAGGCGCTCGGCTTCGGCCTCGCCGTCATCTCCGTCGCGGCGGCCGCCCTGCTGCTGATGACGTCCGGGGTCTTCGGCGAGGTCGGCCTGCTGCCGGTGGCCGCCGGACTGTTCGTGCTCATGTCCGCCATGGGCCTGGCGATGCCGAACACCAACACCCAGGCGCTGATGCGCACGAAGCACGCGGCGGGCTCCGCCTCCGCCCTGCTGGGGACCTCCCAGTTCCTCATCGGGGCCATCGCGTCCCCGCTGGTCGGGATCGCGGGCGAACAGACCGCCGTACCGATGGCCGTGGTCCAGGTGGTCTGCGCCCTCTCCGCGGTGGTGTGCTTCCTGCTGCTCTGCCGTCCCTGGCAGAACAAGGGCGGCACGCGGCAGCCGCTGCCGAAGTGACCGGCGGCTGGCCGGGCGGGTCCCGGCCGGCTCAGCCCACGCGGGGATAGCCCAGCAGGTGCAGGCGGTCCGTGCGGTCCGTCCAGCGGAAGACGCCCACGCCGGAGGCCTCCGCCTCCGGCAGACGCGTGTTCGGGGCCAGCGCCTCGATGTCCCCGGTCGTGAAACTCATCGAGACCGGGCCGCCCCCGTCTCCCTCCAGGGCCTCGTCCGCGTCACGCGCGGTCGTGGCGCCGTAGGCGCTGCCCCCGTCCGTCACCGACGCGAGCGTCAGCCGCGCCGACCCGTCGTCCTCCTCGAAGCAGAACGCCTTCCGTTCCCGCAGGTCGAAGGCGAGGTTCCCCGCCACCAGGTAACGGCCCGAGGGCGAGACGACGGCCTGCGGATAGCTCCCCGGCTCCATGGCAGGCCTGTGGCACTCCACCGAGGCGGCGGGCTTCCCTGTGGCCGCGTCGTGGACCGCCCACAGCTGATGGGTGGCGGCCCGCTCCGCCCCCTTCGCGAGCTGCCACTTCGCCAGGACCAGCCCCGGTGCCACCGCGGTCGGCACCCCGCTCGCGGGGTTCGCGCCCTTCGGGGCGGTCTTCCGGCTGAACCAGCCGCCGCGCACCCAGAACTCGCGTGCGCCGCTCAGCAGCAGCCCCTCGGCCGTCTGCCCGCGCACCTCGGTGAGCTGCCTGCAGGCCGTGCAGCCCTTCGGATATGTCACCGCGGACGCGGGAATCCTCGACACCTCGCCGCTGACCGGGTCCACGACCGCGCTGTTCACCCCGCCGTCGTTGATCAGGATGCCCGGTCCCGTCGCCGTGACGGTGGGCGCGCCGGTCCACGGCACCTCGACGCGCCGGCGCTCGCCGTCCACCACGTCGTACACGTCGAGGGAGAGGAAGGTCCTCGCCGGCGTGAGACCGTCGCCGGTCCTCCCGAACGACCAGGTCACGAAGTACTGGCGGTCGTCCTTGGCGACGGTGAGCAGCTTCGGGAAGCGCTGCGGCTCCAGCGGCCGCCAGGCCTCGCCGCTCCAGCCCGCCCGTCCTGTCCCCGGGTCGAGGGTCCGCAGCCGGTAGCGGTCGCCGGGGGCCTTGACCAGATAGGCCAGCCGTCCCGTCGTGTGCGAGAGGGCGTAGTCGGGCCCCGTGCCGGAGACCTCCCAGCCGTGCGCCGTCGTGTACCCCGGGGGGACGTTCAGCCGCGTCGCGGGGCCCGTGCTCCTCCTCGGGGGTTTCTCCGCCCCGACTCCGCCCTTCGTGTCGCCCCCGCCGCCCCCACAGGTGGCCAGGAGCAGGAGGAGGGCCAGGAGGAGTACCCCGCCCACCAGCGCCAGGCGCACGATCCTCTGTCTCATGGTCCCCCCCGATGAGCCAAGTCCTGAGCCATCCCCGTTGCGGCGTCGGCCAGCGTAGCAACGGGCCTGTGGAGGCGCGGAGTTCGGCTCCGGGGCTGCTCCGTCGGGGTCCGTCGCCGGTCCACCGGGCTGCGGGCGGAGGGGCCGTTGCGCCTACAATTCGGCGGTGAACGCCACCCTCCCCACCTCGGAAGCCCTCCGTGCGGCGCTGGCCGCCCTGCTCGACGGACTGCCTCCGAAGCAGGCCGCGCTGGCCGTCGACCGGCTGATCGCCAGCTACCGCGGGACGACCCCCACCGACGCCCCGATCCTGCGGGACCGCTCGGACGTCGCCGCCTACGCCGCGTACCGGATGCCCGCGACGTTCGAGGCCGTACGGTCGTGCCTCGCCGCACTCCGCGAGGCCGCGCCGGACTGGGTGCCCGCCACCCACACCGACATCGGGGGCGGCACGGGCGCAGCGAGCTGGGCGGTGGCCGGGGCCTGGGACGGGGCCCGTACGACCGTCCTGGACTGGTCGGAGCCCGCCCTCGCGCTGGGCCGTGAACTGGCCGAGGCGTCCGGCGTCCCCGGGCTGCGGGCCGCCACCTGGGAACGGGCGCGGATCGGAGTGTCACCGGATCCGGACCCCGCGGCCCTGGTGACCGTCTCCTACGTACTCAAGGAGCTCACCCCGAAGGACCGGGCCGCGGTGGTGGACGCCGCGGCGGCCGCCGGGCAGGCCGTGGTGATCGTGGAGCCGGGCACCCCCGACGGCTACGACCGCGTCATCGAGGCCCGCGAGCGGCTGATCGCCGCCGGCATGGGGATCGCCGCACCCTGCCCGCACGACGAGGCCTGCCCCATCGAGCGCGGTACGGACTGGTGTCACTTCTCCGCACGGGTCAGCCGCTCCTCCCTGCACCGGCAGGTCAAGGGAGGCTCGCTCAGCCACGAGGACGAGAAGTTCAGCTATGTCGTGGCGACCCGCTTCCCCACCGTCCCCGCGGGTGCCCGTGTCACCCGCAGGCCCCAGATCCGCAAGGGGCAGGTGCTGCTGGAGCTGTGCACGAAGGACGAGGGCCTGCGGCGCGACACGGTCACCAAGCGGCACGGTGCGCTCTACCGTGCCGCCCGGGACACCGCGTGGGGCGACGCCTGGCCGCCGCCCGGGGAGGACTAGGCCCTCACGTCCGGGCCGTGCCGGGCTCGCGGGGCCCGGACGAAAGACCCTGGCCCCGCAGCTCCTGCGTGCAGCACTTCACGCTGCCGCCGCCCTTGAGCAGCTCGCCCAGATCCATCGGCACCGGTTCGAAGCCCCGGTCGCGCAGTGGGTCGAAGAGCCCTGTGGCGGCCTGCGGGAGCAGGACGTGGCGGCCGTCGCTGACCGCGTTGAGGCCCAGCCTCGCGGCGTCCGCCTCACCGGCCAGCAGGGCGTCGGGGAAGAGCCGGGCCAGCACGGACCGGCTGCCCGGCGAGAAGGCCCCGGGGTAGTACATGATCTCGTCGGCCGCGTCGTCGAGGACGCACAGGGCCGTGTCCAGGTGGTAGTAGCGCGGGTCCACCAGGTCGAGGCCGATCACCGGCCGTCCGAAGAACTCCTGGGCCTCGTCGTGGGAGAGCGGACTGGACCGGAATCCGCGCCCGGCCAGCAGGTACGAGGCGGTCACCGCGAAGTCGCCCTCGCCCTCGTTGACATGGGCCGGCTCGTGGATCTCGGTGAATCCGTTGGCCCGGAACCACTCCCGGTGCGCCTCGGCCTCCGCGAACCGCTCACGGTAGGCGAACAGGGCGCCGAGCACCCGGCCGTCGATCACGGTGGCCCCGTTGGCGGCGAACACCATGTCGGGCAGGTCGGGTCGGGGGGTGAGGAGCTCCACGGTGTGGCCCAGGGCCCGGTAGCGGTCGCGCAGGTCCTCCCACTGGGTGGTCGCCAGGGGCAGGTCCACGGGTTTGGACGGGTCCATCCACGGATTGATGGAGTAGGTGACCTCGAAGTGGGCCGGGGCGCACATCAGGTAGCGACGAGGGGTGGCGTCACGGGTCAATGCAGGCTCCTCACGAACGGCGGCCGCTGCCGCGGAACGGTGGGATGCGCACGGGGTGTGTGCGTGAGTTCATGGTGCGCGAACCCGGGCCGCCGCGCTGTGATCCGTTCGGGTGGTTCCTCGGGCGCGGACGGATGGGAGGCAAGACGATACGTATCGGGCCGTGGCCCTCTAGGCTGGCCCGATGTCACCTCACAAGGCTCCCGACTCCAGTCGCCGCAGCGACCGCTCCCGGCGTGCGATCTGCGACGCCGCACTCGCGCTCGTCGGCGAGGTGGGCTACGCGAGAACGACGATCGAGGGGATCGCCGCCCGGGCCGGGGTCGGCAAGCAGACGATCTACCGCTGGTGGCCGTCGAAGGCGGCCGTGCTCCTGGAGGCGTTCCTCGCGGAGAGCACCCGCAGCTCTCAGGAGCTGGGCGAGGCCGGCGAGGACGGCGCGTACCGGATCCCCGACACCGGCGATCTGGCGGCCGACCTGAAACTGGTCCTGCGCGCCACGGTCGACGGGCTGAACGACCCGGTGAGCGCGGCACCCACCCGGGCCCTGGCGGCCGAGGGGATCATCGATCCCGCGCTTGGGGCCCAATTCGTGGAAAACCTGCTCGAACCACAGCTCCAGTTGTATGTCACACGCCTGCGTGCGGCCCAGGAGGCCGGCCAGGTGCGCACGGACATCGATCCTCGGATCGCGCTGGAGCTCCTGATCGCCCCGCTCACCCACCGCTGGCTGCTCAGAACCCTTCCGCTCACCCATGCGTACGCGGACCAGGTCGTCGACCTCACCCTGCGGGGGCTCCTGGTCCGGCCATGAGCCCGACGGAGCATTCCATGACATTCCGCCCGAGTGTGCCGACCTCTGCACCACGGCCCGGGTACCCCGCTTGGAGACTCTGGCCACCCGAGGAGCAGGATGGTGGGACCATGGAGAGGAAACCGCTGAGGTGAGGGGATAGATGGGCGCCGATTCCGGCCGCTATCGCGGCACAGAGGGCAGGATTTCCCAGTGGCTGCGCAGGCGGCCGAAACCACAGCCGGAGGCCGACGACGCGGCCCGGCTGGCGCTGCTCCTGGCCGTCGCCGAGGCAGGAATGCCTGTCTCGCCCGCCGCGCACCCCTCCGGATACCGATGTTCGTGCGAACGCATCGGCTGCCCCACCCCGGCACGGCACCCCGTCTCCTTCGCCTGGCAGACGCAGTCGACGACGGACAGCGCACAGATCGAGCGCTGGGCGGCCAGTCAGCCGCTGGCCAACTTCATCACCGCGACGGGCATGATCCACGACGTCCTCGACGTCCCCCTCTCCGCCGGGCGCGTGGCCCTCGACCGGCTCACCGCCGCCGGGATCGACGTCGGCCCCGTGGCCCAGTCCGGCACCGACCGGATGCTCTTCTTCACCGCCACCCGCGGCACGCCCGACGACGAGGACGAGTGGTGGCCGTGCGAGCTGGACTGCCACCCCGAGACCATGGACGAGCATCCGGGGATGCGCTGGCACTGCCGGGGCAGCTACGTCCTCCTGCCGCCCGCACGGCTCCCCGGTGAGCTGGACGTGCACTGGATCCGCGGACCGGAGAACCCGCTGCCCGACCCGCTGACCCTGCTCGAGATCCTCACCGACGCCTGCACCCGGTACGCGGACACGGCCGACGAGAGCGACCTCGACCACGACTCGGTGGCCTGGCCCCTCAGCCGCTGACCGGGCCGGGCCACAGGGCCCGGGCGCCCTCACGCGTTCGGCGGTCAGGAGCCCTGCGCCGCGACCAGACCGGGCAGCCGGTTCAGCACGCGCACCTTGCCTTCGGCCTCGCCGGCCCCCTTCGTGGGGACGTAGACCAGCTGGCTGGAGACCCGCTCCTTGGTGAGCGTGCTCTTCACCTCTCCGGTCAGCAGCGCCCGCACGTCGGCGGTGACCGTCGGCCGCAGCCCCTCCGCCGCCGTCTGCCGCTCGAAGTGCTTGCTGCTGAAGAAGACCAGTGCCCCGCCGTCCTCCGTCGTCAGCCCCAGCGGGGCGAACGTCCCGGAATCCAGCGCCTGGTCGTCGTACTGGTAGGAGAAGCCGGCCCTGCGGGTGTTCTTCCGTGCGTCCCGCCAGCCCGACGTCATCGACCCCGGGGCGAACACGTCCGGTGCGCCGTCCCTGAGATAGTCCGTGTAGGTGCTGCTCAGCTCCCCCGGAGGGGTGGCCAGCGCCGCGTCCGTCCCCGCCGAGGGCACGGGCTGCGCCCAGCCGTCGGCATCCTTGCGGAACTTCGGGATCTCCGAGGGGGAGGCGACCGCCAGGTAGGAGACCTTCCACGGGGCGTCCGGCCCGGTGCGCACGAACGTCAGCAGCCAGCGGGTGTCCAGCTTCCCGTCGTCCTGGTCCCGGTTGGAGTCGGTGTCCGCGAGGAACCAGCGCGGCCAGCCCGCCTTCCGGGGGATGACGTAGGAGGCGTCGGTCAGCTCCAGCGGCTTGTGGGCCGTGTTGCCCTCCGGGCTGTTCTTCCGCCGCGCGACCAGACCGGCCTGGTTGATCGCGCCGAGCGAACCCGTCACCCGGTCCGCGTCGAGCTCCGGATCGTACGCCTTGTCCGCCTTGTTGTACGCGACGGTGAAGTCCTCCAGGGCCTTCGCGGCCTCCGACTCCGTCGCTCCCGGCACGACTTCCAGCTCACCGTGTACCGTCACGCAGCCGTTCGCCGTCACGACCACTACCGTCGCCGTCGCGAGCCCCGCCGCCAGTCGACCCAGCCTTCTCATCCGTTGCCTTCTGCGCCTTCTGATCCGTCGTCCGCACTGACCGCCTGAACCCTACCGGGGCGAGGAACAGCGCGAGCGTGGGGATGAGATACAGCGCCCACACCGTGACCTGAAGGACGGTCGGATCCGCCTGGAAGTTGAAGACACCCTTGAGCAGGGTGCCGTACCAGCTGTCCGGCGGGATCGTGGCCGTGATGTCGAACGCCTTGTCGCCCAGGCCGCCGAGGAAGCGGGCCTCCTGGAGGTCGTGCACCCCGTAGGCGAGCACCCCCGCCGCGACGACCACGAGCATCCCGCCCGTCCACGTGAAGAACTTCGACAGGTTGATCCTCAGCGCACCCCGGTAGAACAGCCAGCTCAGCACGACGGCGGTCGCGATACCCAGCAGCACTCCGATCAGCGGGGAGGAGGAGCCCTCCCCGCTCGCCCGCACGGAGGCCCAGACGAACAGGGCGGTCTCCAGGCCCTCACGGCCCACCGCCAGGAAGGCCGTGGCGACCAGGGCGCCGGTCCCCATCGCCAGTGCGCTGTCGAGCCTTCCGTGCAGTTCCTTCTTCAGATGCCGCGCGGTGCGCCGCATCCAGAACACCATCCACGTCACCAGCCCCACGGCGATGACCGAGAGCGACCCGCCGAGCGCCTCCTGCGCCTCGAACGTCAGCTCCTGGGAGCCGAATTCGAGCGCGGCGCCGAAGGCCAGGGAGAGCGTGCAGGCGATGGCGATCCCGGTCCACACCGGACGCAGTGCGTCACGGCGTCCGGTCTTGACCAGATAGGCGATGAGGATGCAGACGACCAGGCCGGCTTCGAGGCCCTCCCGCAGGCCGATCAGATAGTTGCCGAACATGGCGGCCCCTCCACGGTGTCGGTCATGAGAACAGCGCCCGGCCCCACCAGTCGTCCGTGTCCCGGACGCCGGGCGGGACGGCGAAGACGGCCGAACCCACGTGCTGGATGTACTCGTTGAGCGCGTCGGATGCCGCGAGGCCGCGCTGCACCGGGATGAAGCCCGTGCGCATGTCCCGCTGGTAGGCGAGGAAGAACAGCCCCGCGTCGAGCCTGCCCAGACCGTCCGTGCCGTCGGTGAAGGAGTAGCCACGGCGCAGGATGGTCGCCCCGTTGTTGGTGTCGGGGTGGGCCAGGCGCACATGGGCGGTCGGCAGCATGGCCTTCAGGAACGGCTCGTCGCGCTCCTTCGCCCTGCCCACCGGCGCGCCCTCGCCCTTGTCCCGGCCGAAGATGTCCTCCTGCTCCTGCAGCGGAGCCCTGTCCCACGTCTCGATGTGCATCCGGATGCGCCGGGCGACCAGGTACGAACCGCCGCTCATCCAGCCGGCGCCGTCGGCGGCGTCCGCCCACACGTGCTTCTTCAGGGCGTCGTCGTCCGTGCCCGAGATGTTCCGGGTGCCGTCCTTGAAGCCCATCATGTTGCGCGGGGTCTGTGAGCCGGGAGTCGTCGAGGACGTCTTGCCGAACCCCAGCTGCGACCAGCGGACGGACGCGCGCCCCATGCCGATCCTGGCGAGGTTCCGGATGGCGTGGACCGCGACCTGCGGGTCGTCCGCGCACGCCTGGACGCACAGATCGCCGCCGCTGCGGGCGGCGTCGAGATTGTCCCCGGGGAACTTGGGCAGATCCACCAGCGCTTCGGGCCGCCGGTCCTCCAGGCCGAAGCGGCCCCCGGCGAAGAGGGAGGGGCCGAAGCCGAGGGTGAGCGTCAGCCGGGACGGCCGCAGGCCCAGCGCCTCGCCGGTGTCGTCCGGCGGAGCCTGTGCCGGGCCCCCGTACGCCCCTTCGCCCACGGCTCGTCCGGCGGTCATCCGCTCGGCGGCGCGGGTCCACTCCCGCAGCAGCGCGACCAGTTCGGCCCGGTCCTGCGTCGTCACGTCGAAGGCGGCGAAGTGCAGCCTGTCCTGCACCGCGGTGGCGATGCCCGCCTGGTGCGTCCCGTGGAAGGGCACGGCGGCG
>NZ_NEUF01000087.1 GCF_002910915.1 Streptomyces sp. SM10
TTGCGGGACGGCTTGCGGGCGGTCACGGAGACTGCCTCCTCGAAAGGTGAGTGGTGGGGAGCGGAGGTCACGCGGGTGTGGCGGCCAGGCGCTGGATGGCCGCCATCGGCACCGGCAGCCAGTCGGGGCGGTGCCGTGCCTCGTACAGCACCTCGTACACCGCCTTGTCGGTCTCATGGGCGCGCAGCAGCTCGGGTTCGCCGCGTGGGTCTGCGCCCGCCGCGCTCGCGTAGCCCTCGCAGTACGCGGCACGGCAGCGGGCCGCCCAATCGGGGTTCCACGGGTGGTGCGACCGGGCCGCGTAGTCGAAGGAGCGGAGCATCCCCGCCACGTCGCGGACCGTCGGCTGCGGACTGCGGCGTTCGGGCAGCGGCCTGGCCGGTTCGCCCTCGAAGTCGATGAGCGACCAGAAGCCGTCACCGTCCAGCAGGGTCTGCCCCAGGTGGAGATCGCCGTGGACCCGCTGCACCGGCCAGCCGCGCCCCGTGTCCCCCAGCGCCCCGACGGCGTCGAAGGCGGTGCGCAGACCCGGCACGTACGGGACGAGTGCCGGGACCGCCTGGGCGGCGGCCTCCAGACGCTCCACCATCCCGGCCACCAGGTGCCTGGTGCGGTCGTGTGCCAGCGGGGGCGTGGGCAGCGCGGCGGCGAGGGCCGTGTGCACCTCGGCCGTGGCCCGGCCGAGGGCGTGTGCCTCGGGGACGAAGTCCCGGCCGGCGGCCAGGGCGGCGAGCGCGAGCTGCCAACCGTCCTGCGCGCCGCGGAGGAAGGGCTGCAGCACGCCGAGCGTGAGCGGCTCCGCACCCGTCGTCGCCTCGAACCAGGCCACCGGCGCGGGTACCCGCCCGCAGCCCTCGCGGCCGAGCGCGAGCGGCAGTTCGAGATCGGGGTTGATGCCCGGGAAGACCCGGCGGAAGATCTTCAGGATGAAGGCGTCCCCGTACACGAGTGAGGAGTTGGACTGCTCGGTGTCCAGGACGCGGGGGGTGAGGCCCGGGGGGATCGGTTCCGCCCGGTCGAAGCGGAGCGGGCCGAGGGATCCGGGGTTACGGAATCGTTCCAGCAGGAGGTCGGCGACGCGCGGATCGTGCAGCCCCTCGTAGAGGGTGCGGCCGGCCAGCGGTCCTTCCGCGACCTGGCCGATGCGTGCGTCGGCCAGGCGTGGGGGCAGCGTGGTGCGCACACCCAGCAGGAGCTGGTAGCAGTCCCCCTGCGCCGGAGCGGGGCGTCCGCCCGGCTGGTGGACCCGGACGAGCAGGTGCAGCAGTCCGGGGCCCGTGCCCGCCCCGTCCAGAGGCAGTATCTCGGTGGCCGCGACGAGGGAGAAGCCGGTGACGGGCTGCCCCTTACCCGCGAACCAGCGCTGTCGGGGCACCCATTCGTGCAGCAGTGGGGCCAGCGACGGCAGCAGGGTCGTGGTGCCCGTGGTGCTCGGCGGGTGTCTTCTTGTCGTCTTTCTCGATGTTGTGCTCTTCGCCAGGGCGACTCGAGTGGATGCAGCCTCCGACATGGCATCGCGTCCTTTCCCCGGGCACACCACAGGATGCGAAGAGTGTCCCGGATTGCGGCAATGGCTGTCCGGCTGTGCGGGACGTGTCGGGAGAGGAAAGTCCGTACGGACTCGATCGGTGGGCCCACGAAAGGGCCGAAGGAGCCCGGAAGCGCTCGATATGGGGGAGAGTGCCCCGTGCGGGGCGGTGGAAACCGCCCCGCGGGTGGCGCCTCCACGGTGAGGCGCCGTCAGACGACCGCCGTCGCCGGTCAGCCGACCGGAGCATCCTTCCGCATCCGGAACCAGTAGAAACCGTGCCCCGCGAGCGTCAGCAGGTAGGGCCACTGACCGACGGCGGGGAAGCGGACCCCGCCGATCAGCTCCACCGGATGACGCCCGTCGAAGGCCCGCAGATCGAGCTCGGTGGGCTGTGCGAACCGCGAGAAGTTGTGGACGCACATCACGAGATCGTCCTTGTACTCGCGGGTGAACGCGAGGACCGCGGGGTTCGACGACGGCAGTTCGCTGTAGGAGCCGAGGCCGAACGCCGGATTCTGCTTGCGGATCTCGATCATCCGGCGTGTCCAGTGCAGCAGCGAGGAGGGCGACGCCATCGACGCCTCCACGTTGGTGACCTGGTAGCCGTAGACCGGGTCCATGATCGTGGGGAGGTAGAGCCGCCCCGGATCGCTGGAGGAGAAACCGGCGTTGCGGTCGGGCGTCCACTGCATCGGGGTGCGCACGGCGTCGCGGTCGCCCAGCCAGATGTTGTCGCCCATCCCGATCTCGTCCCCGTAGTAGAGGATCGGGGAGCCGGGCAGGGAGAGCAGCAGGGCCGTGAACAGCTCGATCTGGTTGCGGTCGTTGTCCAGGAGAGGCGCGAGCCGCCGGCGGATGCCGATGTTGGCCCGCATCCGGGGATCCTTGGCGTACTCCGCGTACATGTAGTCGCGCTCTTCGTCCGTGACCATCTCGAGCGTCAGCTCGTCGTGGTTGCGCAGGAAGATGCCCCACTGACAGCCCGACGGGATCTCCGGGGTCTTCGCCAGGATTTCCGAGACCGGGTAGCGGCTCTCGCGCCGTACGGCCATGAAGATGCGGGGCATCACCGGGAAGTGGAAGGCCATGTGGCACTCGTCGCCGCCGGCGGTGTAGTCGCCGAAGTAGTCGACGACGTCCTCCGGCCACTGGTTGGCCTCGGCCAGCAGCACCGTGTCCGGGTAGTTGGCGTCGATCTCCTTGCGGACCCGCTTGAGGAAGCCGTGGGTCTCGGGGAGGTTCTCGCAGTTGGTGCCCTCGCGCTGGTAGAGGTAGGGCACGGCGTCGACCCGGAAGCCGTCGATGCCGAGGTCCAGCCAGAAGCGCAGGGCCGAGATGATCTCCTCCTGCACCGCCGGGTTCTCGTAGTTGAGATCCGGCTGGTGGGAGAAGAACCGGTGCCAGTAGTACTGCTTGCGTACCGGGTCGAAGGTCCAGTTGGACGTCTCCGTGTCGACGAAGATGATCCGCGCGTCCGGGAACTGCTTGTCGTCGTCGGCCCAGACGTAGTAGTCGCCGTACGGCCCGTCCGGGTCCGTGCGGGACTGCTGGAACCAGTCGTGCTGGTCGCTCGTGTGGTTCATGACGAAGTCGATGATCACGCGCATGCCGCGCTGGTGCGCGGCGTCGACGAACTCCACGAAGTCGGCGAGGTCGCCGAATTCGGGGAGCACGGCGGTGTAGTCGGAGACGTCGTAACCACCGTCACGCAGAGGCGACTTGAAGAACGGAGGCAGCCAGAGGCAGTCGACGCCCAGCCACTGCAGGTAGTCGAGCTTGGCGGTGAGGCCCTTGAGGTCACCGACGCCGTCCCCGTTGGAGTCCTGGAAGGACCGGACGAGTACCTCGTAGAAGACGGCGCGCTTGAACCAGTCGGGATCGCGGTCCTTGGCGGGAGTGTCCTCGAACAGGTCGTGGACAGGCTCATTGACGATCATGGTGTGGGTGACCCTCCGGTCGGCGGGGACGGTCGCAGGACCGCGATGTGCGCGGGCGTGACGCCCGGCTCTAGGCGCACATAGAAGGTCCTGCCCCAGTGATAGGTGTCGCCGGTGAGCTCGTCGCGCACCGGCACGCGCTCGTGCCGGTCGAGGCCGAGCCGCGGCATGTCCAACGAGACCGTGGCCTCCTGGGTGTGGTGAGGGTCGAGGTTGACGACCACCAGGACGATGTCCGGACCCGAGCGCTTGCTGTAGGCGATCAGTGCCTCGTTGTCGACCGGGTGGAAGTGGATGTCGCGCAGTTGCTGAAGCGCCGGATGGCGACGTCGGATCCGGTTGAGGGAGGTGATCAGGGGAGCGAGCGAGCGGCCCTCACGTTCCGCCGACTCCCAGTCCCTGGGCCTGAGTTGGTACTTCTCGGAGTCCTGGTACTCCTCGCTCCCGGGACGCACCGGGGTGTTCTCGTACAGCTCGAAGCCCGCGTACACGCCCCAGGAGGGGGACAGGGTCGCGGCCAGCACGGCCCGGGCCGCGAAGGCGGCCGGCCCGCCGTCCTGGAGGTAACCGGGAAGAATGTCGGGCGTGTTCACGAAGAAGTTGGGCCGCATGTACGAGGAGCTCTCGCCCGAGACCTCGGTCGCGTACTCGGTCAGTTCCTGCTTCGTGTTACGCCAGGTGAAGTACGTGTAGGACTGCTGGAAGCCGACCGCGGCCAGCGTGCGCATCATCGCGGGGCGGGTGAAGGCCTCCGCGAGGAAGATCACGTCCGGGTCGGTGCGGTTGATGTCGGCGATCACCTTCTCCCAGAAGACCACCGGCTTGGTGTGCGGGTTGTCGACACGGAAGATCCGTACGCCGTGCTCCATCCAGAACCGCAGGATGCGCACGGTCTCCGTGACGATCCCGCGCAGGTCCGTGTCGAACGCGATCGGATAGATGTCCTGGTACTTCTTCGGCGGGTTCTCGGCGTAGGCGATGGATCCGTCTGCGCGGTGGTGGAACCACTCCGGGTGCTCCGTCACCCACGGGTGGTCCGGGGAGCACTGCAGGGCGAAGTCCAGCGCGATCTCCATCCGCAGCGTGCGGGCCGTCGCGACGAAGTGGTCGAAGTCCTCGATCGTGCCCAGATCCGGGTGGACGGCGTCGTGCCCGCCCTCGGCGGAACCGATCGCCCAGGGCACACCGGGGTCGTCGGCGCCGGGGGAGAGGCTGTTGTTCGGACCCTTGCGGTGGGTCGTCCCGATGGGGTGGATCGGCGGGAGGTAGACGACGTCGAACCCCATCGCGGCCACGGCGGGCAGCCGCTCGGCCGCGGTCCGGAAGGTGCCGCTGACCAGCCGGGGAGCCGGCGGGGGGAGCTCGGCGGTGACCGCCGGGTTCTTCTTCCGCGTGGCCGCGGCGGCGGTCCGTGTGGCCGCGGTCTTCTTCGTGGCCCGCGGCTTCCGGGCGGGCTTCGAGGGGGCCGGCTCCTCCATGCGCGCACCCTCGGAGCGCGGGAACAGCTCGTACCAGGAGCCGTACAGGGCGCGCCGGCGCTCGACGGTCAGCGGCAGCGGCCGCGACGCACTGACCAGTTCGCGCAAGGGGTGACGGCCGAGCGCCTCGTCCACCTCGGCGGCCAGCGCCGCCGCGAGCCGGGAGGCCGCCGGGCGGTTCGTGTCACGCAGCGCGTCGACGGCGGCCAGCACGGCCTCGCGCCCGTCCTGCTTCGGTACGCCCTCGGCGGCGCGGGCGTACAGCTCGGCGCCCTCCTCGAGGACGAGCGCCGTGTCGATGCCCGCCGGGATCTTGATCTGCGCGTGTGCGCGCCAGGTGGCGACCGGATCGCTCCACGCCTCGACCGTGTACGTCCAGCGGCCTTCCGCGTCCGGGGTGACGTCGGCGCCCCACCGGTCCGTGCCCGGAGCGAGCTCGCGCATCGGGGTCCAGGGGCCGGGCCGTCCGTTCGCGTCGCACAGGACGACGTTGGCGGCGACGGCGTCGTGTCCCTCACGGAACACGGTGGCGCTGACCTCGAAGGTCTCGCCCGCGACGGCTTTGGCGGGCCGTCTGCCGCAGTCGACGAGCGGACGGACGTCCAGGACGGGAATGCGACCGATCATGGAATCACCTGGGGGTCGGAGCTCGGCATGCACGGCGTGCGACGTGGGCGTGAAGGGCTGACCGCGCGCGCCGCGATGGTGGGGTTGCGTCCTTTGTAGCTGCTCGGTCGTCGGCTGGCGGGCTGTGGGCATGGCCGCTCCTGTCCGCGTTCACTCGAATGGCACTCGAATGGCAGGTGCACGGGGGTTCGACCTCGGACCGGGGGGCACCTGGGATGTGCAGCGCGGGGGGTGATACCGGGGAAGCCTTCCCACCGATTTCGGGCGGCCAACCCGGCGGCGTGTTAACTCCTTGGTGCAACGGATGCACGCGCTGTGGGCCGCGCGCCGGTCCCCCGGCCGTCACGCGGGCACCTCCGCAGCCTTCCCTGTGGTGCGGGGTGCCACAAGTCCGCGTGAGGAGGGGAAATCAGCCATATCGCCCGTGACAGAGGGGTACTTAACTGGCGCATCTGGCCCATGGGGCGAGTGGGGCCGCAGATGCCGCCGGGAAGCCTGTGACAGGGGTGGTGCAGGTGCCTGCGGAGAGAGGGCGCGCACGGTGCTTCACCGGGGACGGGGGCGGGCGGGCCGCGCGGTGGCGGACCCACTGAGCCGGGCGCGCGCCGTGGTTGCGCGGGGCTGCTCACCGCTACCGTCGAGGGTGACGGAGAGGGCGCCCACCGTCGTGCGTCCCCTCGGATCCGTACGTCCCCTGTAAAGGTGGGATACGTGAAGGCCATTCGTCGATTCACCGTGCGTCCCGTCCTCCCCGAACCCCTGCGACCGCTCAGCGACCTCGCCCGCAACCTGCGCTGGTCCTGGCACACCGAGACCCAACAGCTCTTCCAGGCGGCCGACCCGGAGGGCTGGCGGCCCGCGGACGCCGACCCCGTGCGCCTGCTCGGCGCCGTCTCCGCCGCGCGCCTCGCCGAGCTGGCCGGGGACCAGCACTTCATGCGGCAGCTCACCGAGGTGTCCGAGAACCTCCGTGAGTACCTCGGCGGCCCGAGGTGGTACCAGGACCAGCTCTCCCAGGGCGCGGAGCTCCCCGCGGCCATCGCCTACTTCTCCCCCGAATTCGGGGTCACCGCGGCCCTGCCCCAGTACTCGGGCGGGCTCGGCATCCTGGCCGGTGACCATCTGAAGGCCGCCAGCGACCTGGGCGTCCCGCTCATCGGCGTCGGCCTGCTCTACCGGCACGGCTACTTCCGCCAGAGCCTGTCCCGGGACGGCTGGCAGCAGGAGCACTACCCCGTCCTCGACCCCAACGAGCTGCCGCTCACCCTTCTGCGTGAGGCCGACTCCACCCCCAGCAGGGTGGTGCTCGCCCTGCCGGGCGGCCGCTCGCTGTACGCCTGTGTCTGGCAGGCCCAGGTCGGGCGTGTCCCGCTGCTGCTCCTCGACTCCGACGTCGAGGAGAACGCACCGGGCGAGCGCGACGTCACCGACCGGCTCTACGGCGGCGGCAGCGACCACAGGCTGCTCCAGGAGATGCTGCTCGGCATCGGCGGGGTGCGCGCCGTGCGCACCTACTGCCGGCTGACCGGGCACGCCGTCCCCGAGGTGTTCCACACCAACGAGGGCCATGCCGGGTTCCTCGGCCTGGAACGCATCCGGGAACTCTCCGAGACCGGACTGGACTTCGACGCCGCCCTGGAGGTCGTGCGGGCCGGCACGGTCTTCACCACCCACACCCCGGTGCCCGCCGGGATAGACCGTTTCGAACGCCAGCTCGTGGCCCGTCACTTCGGTGACGACGGCGAGCTGCCCGGGGTCGGGGTGGAGCGGATCCTGCGCCTGGGGATGGAGACCTACCCCGGCGGCGAGCCCGACCTCTTCAACATGGCGGTGATGGGGCTGAGGCTCGCCCAGCGGGCCAACGGGGTCTCCACCCTGCACGGAGCCGTCAGCCGGGAGATGTTCTCCGGGCTGTGGCCGGGATTCGACCCCTCCGAGGTGCCGATCACCTCGGTGACCAACGGGGTGCACGCCCCGACCTGGGTCGCGCCCGAGGTTCTCCGGCTGGGGGCCGGCACCTTCGGCTCCGAACGCGCGGAGAACGCACTCGCCGGAGCCGAGGTCGGCGGGGAGACCGGCGCCGACGCCGGGACGGCCGGCACGCCCAGGCGGTGGGACGCCGTGGCCCGCGTCCCGGACCAGGACATCTGGGAGCTGCGCCGGGGGCTGCGGGAGCAGCTCGTCACCGAGGTGCGCAGGCGGCTCTACGCCTCCTGGCGCAGGCGCGGCGCGGGCACCGCGGAGCTGGGCTGGATCGACGACGTCCTGGACCCGGACGTGCTGACCATCGGCTTCGCCCGCCGGGTGCCCTCGTACAAGCGACTGACGCTCATGCTGCACGACCGCGACCGGCTGCGGGAGCTGCTGCTCCATCCGACGCACCCGATCCAGATCGTCGTCGCCGGCAAGGCCCACCCCGCCGACGACGGCGGCAAGCGGCTGGTCCAGGAGTTGGTGAGGTTCGCGGACGACCCGCGGGTCCGCCATCGCATCGTCTTCCTGCCGGACTACGGCATGGGGATGGCCCAGAAGCTCTACCCGGGCTGCGACGTCTGGCTCAACAACCCCCTGCGCCCGCTCGAGGCCTGCGGCACCAGCGGGATGAAGGCGGCGCTCAACGGCTGCCTCAACCTGTCCGTGCGCGACGGCTGGTGGGACGAGTGGTTCGAGCCCGACTTCGGGTGGGCGATCCCCACCGCGGACGGCTCCGCCACCGACGAGGAGCGGCGCGACGAGCTGGAGGCGGGCGCCCTCTACGCCCTGCTCGAGGACCGGGTCGCCCCGCGCTTCTACGACCGCAACGCAGAGGGCCTGCCCGAGCGGTGGATCGAGATGGTCCGCCGCACCCTGGTCACCCTGGGGCCCAAGGTCCTCGCGGGCCGGATGGTGCGCGAGTACGTCGAACGGCTCTACGCTCCCGCGGCGCTGTCCCGCCGGGCGCTGGAGCCTGCGGCGGCCCGTGAGCTCGCCGCCTGGAAGACCAGGATCCGTGCGGCCTGGCCGCAGGTGGCGGTCGACCACGTGGAGGCCTCCGCCGACACGGTCGTCGGCGGTTCGGCCGAGCTGGGGTCCACCCTGGCGCTCCGGGTCCGGATCGCCCTGGGCGGTCTCGACCCGGAGGACGTGGAGGTTCAGGTGGTCGCCGGGCGGGTCGACTCCGGGGACGCGATCGCGGAAGCCCAGACGTTTCCGCTGAAGCCGGCCGGCGGTCACGACCTGGAGGACCGCTGGCTCTACGAGGGCCCGCTCGCCCTCGACCGTACGGGCCCGTACGGCTACACCGTGCGTGTCCTGCCCTCCCACCGGCTGCTCGCGTCGGGTGCGGAACTCGGCCTGGTCGCGGTGCCGAACGCGTCGACGGGCGACGGCGGCGGGGTGCTCCTGCGCTGACACCGCTCGCTCACGGCGGGCCCGGCGTGCCCATGCGCCGGGCCCACCCGTGTGACCCGGCGGCACCGGGGAACCGGCAGGGGTGCTTTCGCCCTGATCTCGCTAACATGACAGCCCTGCCGGTGTGGCCCTGGGCCACCGACATCACAGCGATGCGTCCCGCAGGGCGCGAGTGGAGGTCAGCACGGTGAACGGCGGCGGAGGCCGAGCGAGACGCCTGACCCGTCGGCTGGCCGCGCAGAACGGGACGTCGCGGCAGCTGAACGCCCGGCACCCGGAGCCTGCCGCGCCCCCGCGCGGCGACCGCTTCACCACCGCCGCCCGGATGCGGTGGCTCAATGCGGCGAGTACACGGATCGGGACGACGCTCGATCTGGAGAGCACGGCCGAGGAACTGGCCGCCTTCAGCGTCCCCAGGCTGGCCGACGCCGCCGCGGTCGACCTGCTGGAGTCCGTGCTGCGCGGCGAGGAGGGCGAGCGCGTCACCGGAGCCGCTGTGCCCGTCACCCGCGCCATGGCGGTCCGGGCCATCGACGCGCTGCAGGAGCTCGAACCCGCCCCGGTGGGCGAGGTGGTGGACCGTCGGGAGCGCCGCGAGACGCTGCTGACGACCGAGTGCCTGCGCAACGGCCGGCCCGTGCTGGTCAGCCGGATGGCACCGCAGGACTACGCGCGCGTCGCGCCGACGGACAGCGCGGAGGCGGCGATGCGGCGCCAGGGCGTCCACAGCTATCTGGCGGTGCCGTTGATCGCCCGCGGTGTCCTGCTGGGCTCCGCCGACTTCGTCCGCGCGGGCGACCGGTCGCCCTTCAACCGTGCGGACCTGGAGCTGGCGAGCCAACTGGCCTCCATGGCGGCGGTGTTCATAGACAACGCCCGGCTCTACGGCCGGGAGCGCGAGCACGTCGTGTCGCTCCAGCGCTCCCTCCTGCCGCGTGCCACACCGCACACCCCCGGTCTGCGGGTGCACGCCCACTACGCGCCCGCGGTCGACGCGCACGGCGTGGGCGGCGACTGGTACGACGTGGTGGCGCTCCCCAGCGGACGTACGGCGCTGGTCGTCGGCGACGTCACGGGACACGGTCTGCCCGCCGCCGCCACCATGGGCCGGCTGCGGACCGTCGCCCGTACGCTCATGATGCTGGACATCGCTCCCGACCGTCTGCTCGCCCGGCTCGACCTGGCCACCCGCGACCTGGAGGACGACCAGGTGGCCACGTGTCTCTGCGCCGTCTACGACCCCGCGGACTCCAGCTACACCCTCGCGAGCGCGGGGCATCCGCCGCCGCTGCTCGTGGACGCGGGCGGGACCGCCCGCTATCTCGACGTGCCGGTCGGGGCACCGCTGGGCGCCGGGGTCATTCCGTACGACCCCCTGCGGGTGCGCGGCCCGGTGGGAGGGCGGCTGATGTTCTACACCGACGGCCTGATCAAGACCCGCACCGACGACGTGGACGTCCAGCTGGAGGGGCTGCGCACGACGGTGGCCGCGATGGCGCCGGAGCGGATCGACGCCGGGGGCCCGCTCACCTCGCCGCGCCGGGACGACGGCCGGTTCGACGAGGCGGTGCTGCTGGTCGCCGGTGGCCACGAGCTGCCGCCCGACGTGCGGCTGCGGGAGTGGGACCTGCCCACAGAGGGCAACCCCGCCTCCACCGCGCGCAGGCTGGTCACCGAGCAGCTCTCGCGGTGGGGCCTGTCCGAACTCGCCGACGTGACGGAGCTGGTGGTCAGCGAACTGGTCGGCAACGCCCTGCGCTACGGCGGCGGTCCCGGCAGGCTCCGGCTCCTGTGCGACGACCGGCTCCAGGTGGAGCTCGCGGACACCGGGCCCGACCTGCCGCAGATCCAGCACGCCGACGTCAGCGACGAGGGCGGCCGGGGGCTCCAGCTCATCAACCTGCTCTGCCGCAGGTGGGGTTCGTGCCGCACGGCGACCGGGAAGATCGTCTGGGCGGAGCAGATCATCCCCGGGCGGGGCCCGGACTCCTCGCACTGACACGCGGTACGGCCCCGGGGGGCGTGCTCCCCGGGGCCGTACCACTGCGGTGCACCTTCCGTGAGACGCCTCCTCAGCGTCCCCGGAGGGGGATCAGAAGGTGAGCTTGACGCTGTTGAAGGTGCCGCTGTCGCCCGAGTAGACGTCCTGGATCTTCAGGTTCCACGTGCCGTTGGCGACCTCGGAGGAGGCGTTGACCGTGTAGGTCGCCACCACGTTGTCCGCGGAGTCGCTCGACGAGGAGTTCTTCAGGCGGTACGCCGTCCCGTCCGGGGCGACCAGGTCGAGGACGAGGTCACCGCGGTAGGTGTGGCTGATGTTGACCGCGACCGACAGGTCGCTGGGCGCGTTGCCGGTGACGCCGCTGACGACGACCGGGATGTTGGTGGTGCTGCGGTCGGCGAGCGCCTTGACGGTCGTGTTCTGGAAGACCGTGCCGCCCGGGTCCGGGTCGCCGCCGGGACGCGAGCCGACGGCGATGCCGGCCCAGGCGTTGGCGACCGCGGTGTACTCGGCGCTCGTGGCGCCGTACAGCTCACTGGCCACCGCCAGCGTCCCGGTGCGGGCCGCGGCGTAGTTCGTGGTGGAGGTGAACTTCGTGGTGAGCGCCTTGAACCAGATCTGCAGCGCCTTGTCCCGGCCGATGCCGGTCACCGGAAGGCCGTCGGAGGTCGGGGAGTTGTACGAGACCCCGTTGACGGTCTTGGCGCCGCTGCCCTCGGAGAGCAGGTAGAAGAAGTGGTTCGCCGGGCCCGAGGAGTAGTGGACGTCGACGCCGCCGAGGCCGGAGTACCAGTAGTCCTTGGACGCGCCGTCCTTGCTCGGCTTGTCCATGTAGCGCAGCGGGGTGCCGTTGCCGTTGATGTCGATCTTCTCGCCGACGAGGTAGTCGCCCGGGTCCGTGGAGGTGTTGGAGTAGAACTCCACACCGGCCGCGAAGATGTCGGAGGTGGCCTCGTTGAGGCCGCCGGACTCACCGCTGTAGTTGAGGCCGGCCGTGTTGGAGGTGACGCCGTGCGTCATCTCGTGCGCCGCCACGTCCAGCGAGGTCAGGGGCTTGGAGTTGCCGCTGCCGTCGCCGTAGGTCATGCAGAAGCAGCTGTCGGACCAGAAGGCGTTGACGTAGCTGTTGCCGTAGTGGACGCGGGAGTACGCGCCGACGCCGTTGCCCTTGATGCCGGTGCGGCCCATGACGTTCTTGTAGAAGTCCCAGGTCTCCGCGGCGCCGTAGTGGGCGTCGGCGGCGGCCGTCTCGGCGTTCGACGCGCTGCCGTTGCCCCAGACGTCGTCGGAGCCGGAGAACAGGGTCCCGGTGCCCGAGGTGCCGTGGTTCAGGTTGTACGTCTTGTGGCTGCCGCGCGCGGAGTCGGTCAGGTTGTACGAGCTGCCGGAGCCCGAGGTGCCCAGCGTGACCGTGCCGCTGTACTGGGTGTTGCCCGTGCCCGTCTCGATGGCCTGCCACTCGAAGAGCTTGGCGCCGGAGGAGGCGTCCGTGATGACGTGCAGCTCGTTCGGGGTGCCGTCGTGCTGGAGGCCGCCGACCACGGTCTCGTAGGCAAGCTGCGGGGTGCCGCTCGCCGCCCAGACGACCTTGCGCGGAGCCTTGCTCGCCTCGGTGCTCTTCGAACCGTCCGCCTTCGCGGCGGTGAGCGCCTGCTTCTCGGCGGTGGCCGGCGCGACGTCCGCCGCGGTGCCGACCGCCTTCAGCTGCGAGGCGGTCGCCCTCGACGCCTTGCTGACTCCCCGGGTCGTCCCGGCCTTCGACTCGGCCACGACGAGGTCGCCGCCGAGCACGGGCAGACCGCCGAGGGTGCGCTCGTAGCGGGTGTGGGTGGTGCCGTCGACGTCCTTGACGACGTCGCGGACCACGAGCTTCTCCGTGGACCCGAGGCCGAGCTCCTTGGCGGTGGCCGCCTTGGTGGCGTTGGCCTCCTTGAGGAGTTCGGCCCGCTGGGCGGGGGAGAGCTTCGCGGGGAGCGCGCCGGGGTCGGCGCCCTTCACCGCGGCGGCGGGTGCCGCGGTCGCGCCTTCGGAGGCGGCCGTTGCGGCACCGCCCTGCATTCCGACGGCGAGGAGAGCGGCTGCGGCTATCAGAGCGCCGGTCGCGGTGGCACGACGGCTGGGCGTGGGTCTCACGCGGACTCCTTCTGCGAGGGGGGTCACGGCCCGCTGGGTGAGCGGACCGGCAGAGCAGGCGGTGCGTGGATCGGCTGAAGAGTGCCACCGGGAAGCCCTGCGTGTCAGGACCGCGTCAACACATTGGCCGGAAGTCGTCCGTTGCCGGAAATACCGTGTTCGTTAAGCGGACGTTTCGCTGTGTGTCATTCCGGTGGCACGGGAAGATCGCCCGGAACGTGACGACCCTTGTCCCGCTGGGTGGCAAGGGGTTTCGCCCGTATCCCCTCCGGGTCGGGGCGGGTGCGGCGGGGTGGCCGGGGACCGAGGGGTGAGACGGGTCGGCGCTATGGCTGGTTCCGCGACTCCCCCGCGGGGAGGCCGGACGCCGGCGCCGGCGTCCGGCCTCCCCGCCGCTTCCGCGCGCGGCGTGGCCCCGATGCCGCCGTGCGGTCCCTTGACGCGGTGGGAGGCGGCGGGGAGTGTGTGAGCAAGCGCTTGGTCACTCGATCGAAGGAGCCGGAACCATGGCTGTCGACCCCACCGGAGCCGACCTCAAGGAGTTCCTCGCCGAGGATCCGGACGGTCCCGTGGTGATGCTGAACCTGCTGCGATTCGCGGACGGGGGCCGGGAGTCCTACGCGGCCTACGCCGAGGCGCTGTCCGGCGTCATCCTGCCCCGCCACGGCGGCGAGGTGCTCTACGCCGGCGACGGCGGCAGCCCCCTGGTCGCCGAGAGGGGCCAGGAGTGGGACGCCGTCCTCCTCGTCCGCTACCCCAGCCGTACGGCGTTCGCCCGCATGGTCGCCGACCCCGAGTACCAGCAGGTGACGGCGTTGCGGACCGCGGCTCTCACCGAGGCCGTCCTCCAGCCCACCCGGCCCTGGGGCCCGGCGGGGGCCCGCGGCGCCGGCTGAGGCACGCCCGGGTGCGGGCCGGGCCCGGGTCGGC
>NZ_NEUF01000088.1:0-66117 GCF_002910915.1 Streptomyces sp. SM10
GCGGGCGCACCGCCTCCCCCGCCCCGCGTCCCGTGCCCGACGAACCCGTCTCGCGCGTCGCCGGGGTCAGCTCCTCCGGGCTGCCTCTGCGGCAGCGCAACGCGCCCCAGCATCGCCCCGCCCCGGGCAAGCGGGGCGGTTCCGATCAACGGTCCGGCGCCACCGCACCCCGGCCGTCCCCCCGCCGCCGGGACTCCCGGCAGGTCTCCGACGTCCTCGCGGCCTACGCCCAGGGGATCAACCGGAGCACGACCCCCCGCAGGCGTTCCGCCACCGACGACGACACCGAACGGACCGAGAAATGACCTCACCCACCGACCTGAGCTGGATCCTGAGCGACTTCGCCGGACGCGTCCCGGAAGTCACCCGGGCGATAGCCGTGTCCGTGGACGGACTCGCGCTGGCCTACACCGGTGTGGAGCGTGACGACGCCGACCGGCTGGCGGCCCTCGCCTCCGGCGTCGTCAACCTGCTCTCCGCCGCAGCACAGGTGACTGACACCGACCCCGTCGAACACAGCCTCACAGCGATGGAGGGCGGCTACCTGTTCTCGATGGCCGTGTCCAGCGGCGCGTCCCTCCTGGTGACCACCACCAGGGACGCGGACATCGGCGAGGTCAGCTACACGATGTCCGAACTGATCAACCAGGTCGGTGACGCGCTGTCTCCCCACCTCCGCGCCCCGAGCGGATCGCCCGGTCGCTGAGCGCCGGCGGTTCCCCACCGCCGCACCAACCCCGTCCGCCGGCCCTCCCGGCGGCGGGGCCAGCCCGTTCTGCCCATTCCTCCCGATGAGAGCTCTCATGTTCTTCGACATATCCGGTCCGCTTCACCGCAGATTCCGTCCGTTGGGCGCTGCCGCCCTCGCACTCGGTCTGGCGGCCGTCAGCGGGTGCAGCGGCGACAGCGGCACCGACGCCGACACCGTGAAGGTCGGCCTCGTGGCCTCGCTGTCCGGCACCTACAAGCCCGTCGGAACCGACCTGCGAGCCGGCTTCGAGCTCTACCTGAAGACACACGGCAACAAGCTGGGCGGGCGCGAGGTCGAGCTCATCGTGGCGGACGAGGGCGACGGTCCGCCGACCGCCGTTCCCGCCGCGACCAAGCTGGTCAAGAAGGACAAGGTCGACGTGCTGACGGGCCTCGTCAGCGGTGGTTCGGTCAACGCGGTGCTGCCGCTGGTCAACCAGGCCAGGATCCCGTTCCTGGGGTCGAACGCCCGGCCGCCCGTCAAGGACCTCGAGTACGTGTGGACGACGAGCTTCATGTCCGACGAGCCGGGCAAGGCCATCGCCCCCTACGTCAAGGAGAAGGTGGACGGGCCGGTCTACGCGATCGGACCGGACTACCAGGGCGGTTACGACGAACTGCGCGGCTTCACCGACGAGTTCAAGCGCGTCAAGGGCAAGCTCGCCAACCCCGGCGGCAAGACCACCTGGACGCCCTTCCCGAAGACCACCAACTTCATGCCGTACTTCGCGGACATCGCCGAGACGGACGCCAAGGCGGTCTACTGCTTCTACGCCGGCAAGGCGGCCATCGACTTCGCCAAGCAGTACGCGCAGTCCGATGTCGCCGACCTCCCGCTGTACACGGCCTTCGTCACCGAGGGCAGTGTGCTCCAGGCCCAGGGCGACGCGGCCAAGGACATCTACTCGGTCCTGAACTACGCGCCCGACCTCGACAACGCGGCCAACCGCACGTTCGCCGCCGACTGGACGGCCGAGTACGACACGCAGCCGACCACGTACGCGATGTCGTCCTACGACGCGGCCGCCGTGCTGGACAAGGCGATCGCGGACGCCGCGAAGGAGGGTGAGGTGACGTCGAAGACCATCAACGAGGCCATCGCCGGGCTCGGCCAGATCGACAGCCCGCGCGGAGCCTGGGAGTTCGGCGACAAGGGGCACTCGCCGGTGCAGACCTGGTACCTGCGTCAGGTGAGGCCGGACGGCAGCCGGCTGGCCAACGTCATGGTCCAGGACCTGGCGACGCTCGGCGGCTGACATGGAGCTCCTCGATGCCCACCTCGTGCCGGCGGTGGACGGGGTGGCCTACGGGCTGCTGCTGTTCGTGGTCGCCGCCGGCCTGAGTCTCGCGTTCGGGACCGCCGGTGTGCTGAACCTGTCGCACGGCACGCTGTACGCGATCGGCGCCTACACGGGCGCCGAGCTGAGCGACGGAACCTGGGGCGGCCTCGCCCTCGGGCTGGCCGCCGGAACCGTGGCGGCGGCCCTCGCGGGGGCGGGGCTGTCCGCCGCGACCGTTCCGCTCGCCAGGCGTGGGCATCTCGCGCAGGCGCTGCTGACGTTCGGCATCGCCTTGGTCGGCGGCGATCTGCTCATCCAGATCTTCGGGGCGGACGACCTGCCGGTACGCGTCCCCGAGGCGCTCGACACCTCGGTGACGCTGCTGGGCCACCGGTACCCCGCGTACCGGCTCTGCTTCATCGTGATGGCCGTGACTCTGGCGGCGTTCGGTACGTGGGTGCTGACGCGGACCCGTATGGGGATGGCGGTACGGGCCTGCGCCGACGATCCGCAGATGCTCGCGGCCACCGGCCGGGGCCCCAGGGCGGTGCACACGGGCGTGCTCGCGGCGGCGGGGGCCCTGGCCGGCGCCGCGGGAGTGCTCGGGGCGCCGATCATCGGTCCGGGGCCGGGCACGTCCGAGACCGTGCTCATGCTCTCCCTCGTGGTGGTCGTCCTCGGCGGGCTGCGTTCGCTCTGGACGACCTTCTTCGCGGCGATCGGCGTGGGTGAGGTCCAGACGCTGGGTGTCTCGGTGCTGCCGGACCTCGCGCCGTACCTGCTCTTCGCAGCCATGGCGGCGGTCCTGGTGTTCCGCTCCCGTTTCGCCGAACCCGCTGCCGTGCACGGCCCCGAGGCCCCGCCGGCGGACCCGGTGGCCAAGCTGCGCCGCCTTCTCGCGGCCCGTCCCGGAGCGCGGTCCGGGACGTCCTCACCGAAGGCGGTCACCGTCCCCGTGCCCCCCGCCGGTGCCGGGGCGTGGGTACGGGGGACGGCGTGGCGTCGGGCGGCGCCGCTCCTCGTCCTGCTCGTCCTGCTGATCGCGCTGCCGGGGGTGCTCGACCCGTACAGCCTCTCCCTGGCCGGCTCCGCACTCGCTCTGGGGCTTCTCGCGGTGAGTGTCACCGTCCTCACCGGATATGCGGGGCTGCCCACACTCGGGCAGACCGCGCCCTTCGCCGTCGGCGCGTACGCCACCGCGAACCTGGCGGACGCCGGATGGACGGTGGGCCCGGTGCAGATCGTCCTCTCGGCCGTCGCGGCGGCGGTGTTCTCCGCGGTGACGGGGCCCGCGGTGATCCGGGCCCGCGGCACCACCGTCCTGATGATCACGCTCGCCGTGGGGGAGCTGACCGGCGCCGTCATCAACCAGGTCAAGTCCGTCACCGGAGGCGCCGACGGTCTCGTCGGCTTCCCCGCCACACGGCTGCTGTGGGGCCGTGAGGGGATGACCGACGAGAGCGAGCTCTACGCCTACGCCCTGGTGGTCGCCGTCGTCACCGTCTCCGTCGCCCTGCTCGTGCTGCGCTCCCCGGCCGGGAAGCTGCTCACCGGGGCCCGGGGCGCCGAGGCGCGGATGCGTGCCTCGGGACATCCCGTGGGCCGCTATCTGCTGGTGGCGCACGTCTGCGCCGGTGCGCTGGCCGGCGTGGGCGGCTCGCTGATGGTCAGCGTGCAGCAGTACCTCTCCCCCGCCGATGTCGGCTTCGAGATCGCCGCGTTCGCCCTGCTGGCGGCCGTCATCGGCGGCTCGACGTCCGTGATAGGCGCCCTGCTGGGCGCCGGCCTCATCGTCTTCACCCGTGACTGGGTCGCCGGTTCGTGGCCCGGCCACGGGCCGCTGCTGCTCGGGACGCTGTTCATCGCCGCCGTGTACCTGCTGCCGCGCGGCCTGGCCGGTCTGCGCGGCGCTCCGCGTACGCCCCCGCTCACGCCCTTGTCCACCCCGTCCCCGGCCGGGCAGGTCTCCCCATGACGTCCGCGAACGCCGAGCAAGCGGCACCCCCCGCGCTGGACCTCCACCGGCTCACCCGCAGATTCGGCAGCCTCACCGCGGTCGACGACGTCAGTCTGCGGCTCCCCGCCGGTGCCCGGCACGCCGTCATCGGCCCCAACGGCGCCGGCAAGACCACCCTGCTCGACCTCGTCGCGGGTACGGACCGGGCCGACCACGGCACCATCACCCTGAACGGCACGGACATCACCCGGACGGCCACCGCCGGGCGCAGCCGCCTCGGTGTCTCCCGTACCTTCCAGCAGCCGTCGGTGATCTCCGAACTGACCGTGCTGGACAACGTCGTCCTGGCCGGCTGGACACACCACCCGGAGCGCCGCGGCGCCTGGCGGCGCCCGTCCCGCTACCGGCTGCACACCGAGGCCGCGGGCCGTCATCTGGAGACCGTCGGCCTCGCGGACCTCGCCCACCGGCAGGCGGCGGCGCTCTCCCACGGACAGCGCCGCATGCTCGACCTCGCCGCCGCGTTGGCGGGCGAGCCGCGTCTGCTGCTCCTGGACGAGCCCGCGGCCGGCCTGACCGACGGGGACATCGGACGGCTGCTCTCCGTCCTCGGCGGTCTGCCGGACAGCGTCGCACTCGTCCTGGTCGAACACCATGTCGAGGTCGTCGCCCAACTGGCCACGTCCGTCACCGTGCTGGTGGCCGGGCGGGTCCTGGTCACCGGACCGACCCGGGAGGCCCTCGCCCACCCCGAGGTCCGCGACGCCTACCGCGGCACCGGCACGACGGCCGGGGCGTCGCCCGACGCCCCGCACGCCGTCACCGGCCCGTCTACCGACGCGAGAGGATGACACGTCCCACGATGCTCGAGATCACCGGCCTGACCGCGGGCTACGACGGCGGCACCGTGCTCCACGGTCTCGATCTGTCCGTTCCCGCCGGAAGGGTCCACGCCGTCGTCGGCCACAACGGCGCGGGCAAGACCACCCTCGTCCACACGGTGGCCGGACTGATGCGCCCCGGCGCAGGCACCGTGCGCCTCGGGGGCCGGGACGTGACCGGCCGTCCCACGCACCGGACGGCCCGCGCCGGCATCGGCCTCGTCCCGCAGGGCCGCCGGGTCTTCGCGGGCCTCACCGTCGGCGAGCACCTGCGGCTGTCCCACCGTCCGCCGCGCCGGGGCGACACCGCGCGCCCGAGCGTGTGGACCCCCGCGCGGGTCCTGGAACTGCTTCCCCGGCTGGGAGAGCGCCTGGGCCACCGGGGGGCCGATCTGTCAGGGGGAGAGCAGCAGATGCTGGCCCTGGCCCGCGCACTGCTCGGTTCGCCGAGTGTGCTGCTGCTCGACGAGCCGACCGAAGGGCTCGCTCCCGCGCTCGTCCGTCAGGTCCACGAACTGGTGACCACCCTGGCCGGCGAGGGCATCGCCGTCCTGCTGGTCTCCCCCAGTCCGGCCCGGGCGGCCGAGTGCGCGCACGCGCTCACGGTTCTCACCTCGGGACGGACCACGCTCCGTCTGGACGGCGAGGACGTCCGTGCCGACGACGGCGCTCTGCACGCCGCGCTCGACCTCACGCCGACGGTCCCCTGAGCCCACGGGACCACGGCCGCCGTCCGCCGCGCTCAGGGCCGGCCGGCCTTCAGGCTGTGTCCGCCGAAGCCGCTGCGCCGGTCGGATCCGCTGTTCTGGTCCCGCCACCACACGTCGAACTCCGGCTGCCCCATGGCGGACCAGTCCGGTGTCTCCTCGACCTGTGCTCGGCCCATCCTCCGGGCGAGCGCGACCATGGCCGCGCCGACCGGTCCACGGCTCGTGTCGTACCGCTCCAGGACCTCTTTCCAGGTGCCCCCGGCCACCCAGGCGGCCTCCAGGGCGGTGGCGTCCTGGAGCGCCTTCACGCTGCCGCCGCCGATGTGCGGCCGGGCGACGCTCGCCGCGTCACCGACGAGCACCATCCGTCCCGAGGTGTAGTGCGGCACCTCGAGGTCGTAGATCGGCTGGATGAAGGTGTCGTCGGCGGGCGTGCGAAGGACCCTGGCCGCCCAGTACGGCGGGAAGTTGTCGGTGACCAACGCGCGCAGACGGGCGGTGAGTTCGGCGTTCAGACGCCCCGGCGGCAGCGAGGTCGGGGTCCGCAGGTCGGGCTGGAGGGCGTCCGTCTGCGGGGGCGCGGTGTAGAGCACCCAGTTGAGCCGGTGACCGCCGCCGCCGTCCGGGATGCGGTAGAGCATGCAGTGGCCGCCGGGGAAGACGATGTTGTGGGCGGAGCGGCCGTCCAGGGGCAGGCCCTCGACGTCCGGTGAGGTGCCGCGCCAGCCGATGTATCCGGCGTACGAGGCGCCGGCGCCGGGGAACATGGCCTCGCGAACGACGGAGCGGTATCCGTCGGCGCCGATCACGAGGTCGAAGTTCTGCTGGTGGCCGTCGGCCAGACGCAGCGTCACTCCCTCGGCATCCGGTTCCACGGCGGTGACCACGGCGCCGGACCGGTAGCTGACGTCCTCGGGTATCCGGCGGCGCAACTCGCTCCACAGGGAGCCCCAGTTGTACGCGCGGAAGGGGAACGGCTGCTCGCCGACGGCGCGGCCGTGCTCCGCGTCGCCCTCGCGCACGCTCCACACCCGGTGGGTCAGCGGCGCCCAGGGCATCTCGGGGGCGACGTACCCGGCGTCCCTCAACTCGTCGTAGCGGTCGCTCTGCAGGGCTATGCCCACGCCCCTGTCACGGAGTTCCGCGTCGGCACGCTCGAAGACGGTGACCTCACCGGCTCCCCCGCGTGACGCGGCCAGGGCCGCGGCACACCCCGCTATGCTGCCGCCGACCACGGCGATGCTGCCTCCACGCATGATGGCTCTCCACTCGTTTGGCGTTCCGGTCGCCGTCCGGAGCTCTGCCGCATTCGGCTGACCGGCCCGAAGTCCACTGGTTCTGGGGCTCGTTGTGCCATCCAGCTGGTCAGGGCACGGAGGGAATCCTATCCAGGGCACCCGGTCGGCGAGCAGCGCGCACATCGGCCTGGGTCCCCGACCATTGCCTCGGCCCGGGAACTCTTCGCTCGCTGCCGGCCGAGGAGAACACCACCATCCCGCGTCATGGCGACGTGAACGCGGGGACGGCGCTCCCGTCGGACACCGAAGAGGCCCGAGCCGTGATCACCGAGAAGTCGGTCGACTGCTGGATCGAGGAACTCCCGATCGCGATCTGACAGCAGGATCGGCTCCGGGACCCTCGGGACGCCCCGCGCCCGCCACGGTTCTGTGGCGAGTCGATGCTCAGGCCGGGGCGACCGGCAGGACGTCCGGAGAGAGGGTGCCTGCATGTGCGGCGGCGCTCGTCACGCGGCGGCGGTGGTGACGCCGGCACAGCACCTCGTAGCCCACGTCCCCGGCCGGCCGGTCCACATCGCCGACGACGACCTGCTCGCCCTCCACCACCATCTCGCCACCCACGGTGCGGGCATTGTGCGTGGCACGGGCACCGCACCAGCACATCGCCTCGACCTGCAGTGTCTCTATCCGGTCCGCCAGTTCGATCAGCCGCTGCGAGCCGGGGAAGAGCTTGGTGCGGAAGTCCGTGGTGATGCCGAAGGCGAACACGTCGAGGCCGAGGTCGTCGACCACACGGGCCAGTTGGTCGATCTGCTCGGGGGCGAGGAACTGGGCCTCGTCCACGATCACATGGTCGACCTTGTCGCCCTTGGACATCCGGCTGACGAGATAACCGTAGAGATCCATGCCCGGGGAAGCCTCGACCGCCTCCGTCACCAGACCCAGCCGGGAGGACAGCTTGCCCTCCCCCGCCCGGTCGTCGCGGGTGAAGATCACACCCTGCAGCCCGCGCGCCGACCGGTTGTGCGCGATCTGCAGCGCGAGTGTGCTTTTGCTCGTGCACTCGCCATTTCCGCGTTGGAGTGCGACCGGCAGCATGGTTCAACCTCGCGGGCGCCCGCTTCCATTGCCTTGCTACCTCGCTCACAGGTCGTAACTGCGCGGACCCTTCGCCGCCTGCGTCGCCACCGGTACCGCTCAGCCAGAAAGTCGAACGTGCCCTGAACACCGCCTGCGGCAGGGCGCGGTGCCCGCGGTGTCTGCGGCTCTTTCGCAGGTCATCCGGACGCGCAGGGCCAGGATCGGAGTCCGATCCGTTTCGTCCGCGAGAGCACTCCTCCATTCGATCCCCGGCAGGGGTTGTTCCAGCTTGTCCGGACGACGGTCCGGAGCGCTCTTGAGGAGTGCCGCATTGACCGACATCGGAACCCTTACGATGCACGAAATCCCTCCCTTCGTCCGGACAACTGGCAGCCCTCTGCTTCCCGTTGAACGACCGTTAAGGTGCAACACGCACCCTGTCCACGGTAGGCGGCCTCACGACCCACTCCTACGGCGCCGCCTTGCCTCGGCACCCGGTCGCAACCTCCCCTGAATGCGCTTTCAGCCAGCGGGCGCCCGCGTGGGAGTATTACGACATCAGACGAAAGAGGTGATGCGACGCGATGAGCGCGCCCACGGTGTACGACGTCGCCGAGCAAGCGGGAGTCTCCATCGCGACAGTGTCGCGTGTCTACCGCAGCCCCGACTCGGTACGCGCACAGACACGGGAGCGGGTCCTGTCCAGCGCGCGGGAGCTCGGATACGTCCCCAGCGGGAACGCGCGCGGCCTGGCCAGCCGCAGCACGGGCGTCCTCGGCCTGTGCTATCCCGACTTCCACGACTCCGAAGCGGACAGCGCGCCGGAGGCTGATCCCGGCGAGGTGACGCTCTACTCCGACGAGGTCATCAGGGGTATGGAGCGGGCGGCGCGTCGGCACGGCTACGCACTGCTCATCGCCGCCGCGCACGCCGACGACGCGGGAACGCGCCTCGCGGAGGTCGCCAGCCGCGTGGACGGGCTCGCCGTCCTTGCCCAGTCCATGCCCGACGAGGCCTTGGACATGGTGGCGCGCCGGCTGCCGGTGACCCTGCTCGCCGGCCACCGGGCGCAAGGCCTCGACCACGTCCAGGTGGCCAACTTCGACGGCCTCCTCGAGGTCACCCGGCACCTCCTCACGACGCATCGGCTGCAGCGACTCGCGTTCATCGGCGGACCGCCCGACTCCCCCGACGGCGAGGCCCGGTTCCGCGGTTTCCAGGCGGCGCATCTGGAGGCCGACCTCCCCCTGCCCGAGCACCCCGACGCGCGCGGCGACCTGACGCAGGCGGCAGGGCGCAAGGCGGTCGAGGAGCTGTTCGGCGCGCCCGGACCCGGGCCGCGGCCGCAAGGTCTGGTGTTCGCCAACGACCAGATGGCGGTGGGGGCGCTGCACGCCCTCGACGCGCGCGGTATCTCCGTACCGGGCGATCTTGCCGTGACCGGGTTCGACGGGATTCCGCTGAGCAGCCTCGTCAGGCCGACACTCACGACGGTACGCCAGCCCATGGGGCAGCTGGGCGTGGCGGCCGTCGAGCTACTCGTGGCACGGCTCGAGCAGCGCGACCGCCCCACGGAGGCAAGGGTGCTGCCGGTGTCGGCGACGTACCGCGAGAGCTGCGGGTGCCCGCCGGGCCCGGCCGCGTAGGCAGTTCCCGGAGTTAACAGCAGCCTTTGACGCCCTTCGCCATGCGTCCGGGCACCCGCAGGTGGGTCGCCTGCGCCTGCCGCCGTCCGGCCCGGCGCGATGCCGAGCAGTTCGCGGGCGGCAGGTCCGCATGACACAGATGCGCCGTACGACGCCGATGCCCAGGCCGGTCGCACCGAAGGGTGGAGCCACCCCCGCGTTACGCAAGCGTTACGCACATTCCTCTTGAGTGGAACCACCGCGTGTTGCAGAGTCATGTATGCGCTTTCAGGGAGCGCATACATGGAGCTCTAGGAGGAGCCGTATGGCACGCCTGGCCAAGCCCGTTGTCGGCATTGCCGTCACGGTGGTGACCGCTCTCGGCCTGACCGCCTGCGGCGGCGGCAGTGACGAGCAGAAATCCGCCGACGCAAAGCAGACACTGACCGTCTGGGGCATGGGCGAGGAGGCCAAGCGGCTCTCCGAGGTCGCCAAAGACTTCGAGAAGGACAATCCGAACATTACCGTGAAGGTGACCCCGGTCGGCTGGGACGTCGTGGGGCAGAAGATGACATCTGCCGCGGCGGCCGGGACGCTCCCGGACATGGCGCAGATGGGCTCCACGATGATGGGCCAGTTCATCGCGCTCGACTCCCTGGAGCCGGTCGACGAGAAGGCCTTCAAGAAGTCCGACTTCTTCCCCGCCACCTGGGAGAACAACGTGGCGGACGGCACCGCCTACGGCGTGCCCTGGTACGCCGATGTGCGCGGTCTCTACTACCGCACCGACCTCGCCGAGAAGGCCGGCATCAAGAAGGCCCCCACCACGTGGGGGGATCACCACAAGCTCGCCGAGGCATACCAGAAGGACGGCTCCGAGTGGGGCACCGCCCTCCAGCCCGGCAACACCGGCGCCTGGCAGAGCTACCTGCAGTTCCTGTACGGCGAGGGCGGCGACATCGTCGACAAGGACGGCAAGTCCGCGCTCGGCTCCCCCGAGGCCGTGCAGGCCTTCGAGAAGTGGGGCAGCTACTTCAAGGACGGCCTGGCCAAGAAGAACTTCGTGGTCGGCGCCGACGTGGCCAAGACCTTCGCCAGCGGCGACGAACCGACGTTCATGTCCGGCCCGTGGATGGTCCAGAACCTCAATGACCAGCAGCCGCAGCTCAAGGGCAAGTGGAAGGTCGCGCCGTTGCCGGCCGGGCCCAAGGGCTCGGTCTCGTGGGTCGGCGGCGCCTCACTCGTGACCTTCAAGGACAGTGAGCACAAGGCCGCGGCCGAGGCGTTCACCAAGTACCTGACCACGCCCGAGATGCAGGGCAAGTGGTACGAGATGGCCAAGTCGATCCCGGCCAACAAGGCCGCGTTCGAGCAGCCCCAGCTCAAGGACAGCAAGGAGGCCGAGAGCCTCAAGGTGTTCGAGAAGACCCTCGACACCGCCAAGGAGGTCCCGCCGATGGAGAAGTGGAACGAGATCGCCGCGGCGATCGAGGGCACCCTGGAGAAGATCGCCCAGGGTGGCGGCCCGGCCGCCGAGGCGAAGAAGCTCCAGACGGCAACCGAAGGGCTGATGAACCCGTGAGCACCGCCGCCACCAAGGCCGGGGCCGACGACCGGGCCCAGCGCCCGGCCGCGTCCCCGGCCCCGGCCGGCGGCTCCAACGGGAAGCAGTCCGGGGCGGGCCACGAGTTCCGCCCCGACCGGCTCTCCCGGCAGAACCTCGCGGGCTGGCTGTACTCCACGCCGTTCCTGGTCCTCTTCCTGACCTTCATGGCGTTCCCCATCGTGGCCACACTCCTGATGAGCTTCACGGACTTCGGCCTGCGCAACGTCACCAACCCCTTCGACGCCGAGTTCGTCGGCCTGGAGAACTACACCGCGCTCGCCGACGACGAGAAGTTCGTCAAGGCGCTGTTCAACACCGGATACTTCGTGGTGCTCGGCGTCCCGCTGACCATCGGCAGCGGCCTGGTCGCGGCCGTGCTCCTCAACTCCGGCATCGAGCGCTTCCGTACCTTCTTCCGGGTCGGCTTCTACGTCCCGGTCGTCACCGCCATCGTCGCCGTGGCCGTCATCTGGCGGTTCGTGCTCGATCCGTCGGAGGGTCTGATCGCCGGGCTCGGCACCCAACTGGGCTTCTCCACCCCGGATTTCCTCGGATCCGAGACGCTCGCCATGCCGTCCCTGATCATGATGGCCGTCTGGCGCAACATGGGCACGGCGATGGTCCTCTTCCTGGCCGGCCTGCAGGCCATCCCGACCGATGTCCGCGAGGCCGCCAAGCTCGACGGCGCGGGAGCGTTCCAGGAGTTCCGCCGGATCACGGTCCCGCTGCTCCGCCCGACGATGCTGTACGTCGCGGTGATGACCACCATCGGCTTCCTGAACGTATTCGAGGAACCGTTCGTGATGACCAACGGCGGCCCCGGCGACAGCACCCTGACCGTGTCGCTGCACATGTACGAGCAGGGCTTCAGCTTCTTCCACATGGGCTCCGCAAGCGCCATGGCGTACGTCCTGTTCACGATCGTCCTGGCCGTCACGCTGCTCCAGTTCCGCCTGCTGAAGGACAAGACCCGATGAGCGCCACCGAGCTCGAAGACGCCCGTGCGTCCCGCAAGGGGCGAACGGCCACCTCGCGGACGCCGGGCAGCTCCGCCCTCACGTACACGCTCCTGGGCATCGGCCTGCTCGTGATGTCCGCACCCTTCCTGTGGATGGGGATCTCCGCCTTCAAGACACAGAAGGATCTGGGCGCGAGCCCGCCGGTGTGGATACCGGCCGAGTGGACCCTCGCGAACTTCCGCAAGCTGCTCGACCTCATGGACATCGGCCAGGCGTTCGCCAACTCGGCGATCGTCGCGATCTCCGTCACCGCCTGCAACCTGGTGTTCTGCTCGATGCTGGGTTACGCGCTCGCCAAGCTGAACTTCGCGGGCAAGCGGTTCGTGCTGGCCGTGGTGCTCGGCGCCCTGATGGTGCCCGGCAATCTGATGCTGCTGCCGAAGTTCGTGATGATGAGCAAGATGGAGCTGCTCGACTCCTACGCGGCGCTCATCCTGCCGTTCGCGGCCGGCGCGTTCGGGGTGTTCCTGATGCGGCAGTTCATGATGGCCATCCCCGACGAGCTGCTCGAAGCAGCCCGGATCGACGGGGCCGGTGAGTGGTACATCTTCTGGCGGATCGTGATGCCACTGGTCAAGCCGGCCCTCGCCACGCTCACGATCTTCGTGTTCCTCGGCTCGTGGAACAACTTCCTGTGGCCGTTGGTCGCCACCAACGACCCGGACAAGTACACGCTGCCGGTCGCACTCGCCACCTTCGCGACCGACCCCACCCTGGCCGACGGATCCAACGGCGTGATGATGGCCGGAGCCTTCCTGGTGGTACTCCCGGTGGTCGCGGTCTTCGTCGTCCTCCAGCGCCACTTCACGCAGGGGATCGCCACCTCCGGCCTCAAGTGACGCCCGTCTGACACCGGCTTCCGAAAGGCTGACCATGCCCCCGCACCACACGGTGCTGCGCTCCCGTGACTGCACGGGCCATGTGCTGCTCGACTGGGAGCCGGTGGCCGGTGCGCTCGGCTATCTCGTGCACCGCGCCGACCAGTACGAAGGCCCGTACGCCCCGCTGCACGTGACAGGCGTACCGCGCCCGCCGTACGCGGACACGCACGTCGAGGCGGGCCACGGTTACTGGTACCGGATCGCACCCTGGACGGCCCGCGGCACACAGCCGCCGTTGCCGGACACCGTGCGCGGTTGCGCGCTCGCGCGGGGCAGCAGGCCGGCTGCCGTGCGGGTCGCCGTCGACGTCGGCGACCCGCGTGCGGTCCACGTCACCGGAGACGGGGCGCGTGCCCTGGTGAAGGCGACTGCCGACCGGCGCGAGGGCGCGTTCGAGGTGCTCCTCGTGAACACGGCCCCGGACCGTACGGGGTCCGCGCCGGTCCCGCTGCTCGAACGACACGCGACCGTCGAGGTCTCCGGTCTCGAGCCCGGCGCGCGCTATCGCGTTCACGCCGGTGACCCGGCGCGCGAACACAACCTGCGCGTCGGTGACGACGGCGTCGTTCACACCTCTCTCGTGCTGCCCATGCCGGGCGTCCGCACCTTGCGCCTCACCCGCGCCTGAAAATCCCGTTCCTCCTCTGCGATCCCGTCCTCCCACGAACCCGTCCTCCCACCACAGGAGTTGATCAGCCGTGAAACGACGTACGTTCCTGGCCGCCACCGCCGGCACCTCCGCCGCCCTCGCCCTGAGCGCCCCCTCCATGGCCTTGGCACGCGGCCTGGACACCGAGGCGCAGCTGCGCAGCTGGTTCGCCGACACCTACCGCTCCCTCGAAGCGATGGTCCCGGAGAGCGGCCTGCCCGCCGACAACATCAACCTCAGCGGCGACAAGCCGGTGCTCACCGAGAACACCTCGACGACGAACATCGGCTGCTGGATGTGGTCGACCGTCGCCGCCGCGGGACTCGACGTGATCACCGAGGGCGAGATGCAGCGCCGCCTCACCCGTACGATCACGACCGTCGAGAAGATGGAGCGCTTCCACGGCTTCTGGGTGAACTGGTACAACACGTTCACCGGTGAGGTCCTGCACGAGTGGCCCGGCAGCGGTGCCAAGGTCAACCTGCTGCTCTCCACCGTCGACAACGCCTGGCTGGACGTCGGCCTGCGGATCGCCGAGTACGCCGCCGAGCCCGCCCTCGCCGCCCGCATCCGCAAGCTGCGCGCCGGCATCGACTGGTCCTTCTTCTACAACGCCTACGACGCCGCCGACCCGGTCGCCCACCCCGGTCTCATGCACACCGGCTTCAAGGTCGAAGAGAACACCCTCACTCCGTACCACTATGGTGCGCTGGTCTCCGAGACCCGCATGGCCGGCTACCTGGGCATCACCGACGGCACCGCGCCGAGCAGCCACTACTGGCACATGCTGCGCACCTTCGCCCCGGACGCGCAGCAGGAGATGCCGCCCAAGGGTGAGTGGGTCACCCGCGACGGCGTGCGCTACTTCAACGGCCACTACACCTACCGCGGCCGCAACGTCGTCCCCGGCTGGGGCGGCGACATGTTCGGCCAGCTGATGCCCGAGCTGTTCGTCCCCTCTGCGAAGCTCAACTCCTCCTGGCGCACCACCCTCACCCACCACGTCCTCGGCCAGCGCGACCACGGCCTGATCGACGCCGAGTACGGCTACTGGGGCTTCTCCCCGTGCAACGTCCCCGAGGGCGGCTACCAGGAGTACGGCGTGCAGTTCCTCGGCATCTCGCCCGAGGGCTACTGCTCCAACACCGACCGGACCTACGTCCCGTACGGCGAGCCGATGCCGGCCCCATCCGCGTACACCAACGGCGTCGTCACCCCGCACGCCGGCGCGATGGCGCTGATGATCCGCCCCAAGGACGCGATGGACAACCTGCGCCGTATCGCCCGCGACTTCGACTCCTACGAGGACGGCATGGGCTTCTACGACTCCGTCAACGTGGGCACGGGCAAGGTCAGCGACCGCATGCTCTCGCTCGATCAGGGCATGGCCGCTGCCGCCTTCGCTCAGGTCCTCAAGCCGGGGCTGCTTCAGCGCCCCTTCATGAAGGGCGCGGGTGCCCGCCGCCTCAACACCACGCTCGCCAAGGAGGACTTCGGCCTGTGAGTGCGGCCCGCGACCAGCGTCCCAACCTGGTCTTCTTCATGACCGACGACCATGCCGTCCCGGCCATCAGCGCCTACGGCAGCGTCATCAACGAGACGCCCGCCGTGGACAGACTGGCCGCCGAAGGCATGCGCTTCGACAACGCCTTCTGCACCAACTCGATCTGCTCGCCCGCCCGCGCGTCGCTCCTGACCGGCACCTACAGCCATGTCAACGGGATGACGACCCTGGAGCAGCAGGGCCAGAAGTTCGACGCCACCCAGCCGTCCTTCCCCGAGATGCTGCAGGCGGAGGGCTACCAGACGGCGATCGTCGGCAAGTGGCACCTGGGCCACGGCGGGAAGTCCGACCCGGTCGGCTTCGACTACTGGGAGGTCCTGCCGGAGCACGGCGTCTACCACGACCCGTCCTTCGTGACGCGGGACGGCGAGAAGCAGTACACCGGCTACGTCACCGACCTCATCACCGACCTCGCCCTGAACTGGCTCGACAAGCGCGACCCCGACCGGCCCTTCGCGCTGCTCATCCAGCACAAGGCCCCGCACCGCGCGTTCGAACCCGCCGAGCGGCACCGCAACCTGTACGAGAACGTGGACATTCCGGCCCCGGCCACCCTCCACGACGACTACAGCGACCGCGCCCACGCCGCCGCCGAGGCAGAGATGCGGATGCGCGACCTGCAGCGGCACGACCTCAAGGCCCCGGTCCCCGAAGGGTTGAGCGAGCGCGAGGAGCGCGAGTGGCGCTACCAGCGCTACATCAAGGAGTACCTGCGGGTCATCGCAGCGCTCGACGAGAACGTCGGCCGGGTGCTCCACTTCCTCCACGTCACCGGTCTCGAGTCGGAGACAGCCGTCGCCTACACCTCGGACCACGGCTTCTACCTGGGTGAACACGGCTGGTTCGACAAGCGCTTCATGTACGACCCGTCGCTCCGTATCCCCCTCGTCGTGCGCTGGCCGGGCGTCACACAGCCCGGCAGCTCTTGCGACGAGCTCGTCGTCAACGTCGATTACGCGCAGACGTTCCTCGATATGGCGGGTGTGGAAGCGCATCCACGGATGCAGGGCAGCAGCCTCAAGCCGCTGCTCGCGGGCGAGAAGCCGGAGGACTGGCGGCAGGCGATGTACTACCGCTACTTCGAGCATCTCGACGTCTGCCACAACGTCCAGGCCAGCTACGGCATCCGCACCCACACCCACAAGTTGATCCACTACCCGGGTCACGGCTCGGGTCAGGTCGGCGCGAAGGACGAGACGCGCACGCCCGAGTGGGAGCTGTTCGACCTGGTCATCGACCCTGACGAGCTGCACAACCGGTACGCGGACCCGGCGTACGCGGAGCTCGTCAAGGAGCTCACCGAGCAGCTGACCGCGCTCCAACTGCACTACGGGGACAAGCCCGAGCACGTCTGAGCCCACCCCGGCACCACCGCACGCCCCTTCCCGCCCCGGTCCACCGCGACCGGGGCGGGTGAGCCGTATCCGGATCCCCCTCACTCCTGACCTCTGGAGCCCCACATGACGCACGAGGCCACAGCCACCCCGAGCGGCGCGAGCCGCAGAACCGTTCTCGCGGCCGGGGGCGCCATAGCCGCAGCAGGTAGCGTCCTCGGCGCGGTGAAGCCCGCCACCGCCGCCACGCCCGCCGGCTCACCGGCCGCGCCCGCCGCCGACCGAGTCGTCACCTTCCGGGACCGCCAGATCCTCATCGACGGCGAGCCGACCGTCGTCATGGCCGGCGAGATCCACTACTTCCGCCTGAAGAAGGAGGACTGGCAGTCGCGTCTCGACCGCGCCAAGGAAGCCGGCCTGGACACCATCGCCACGTACATCCCCTGGATGTGGCACGAGACCTCCGACGGCGATATCGACCTCACCGGGACGACCCGCCCCGAGCGCGACCTGGGCGCCTTCCTCGACCTGTGCCGCGAGAACGGCTTCATGATCATTGCCCGGCCCGGCCCGTTCACGATGGGCGAGCTGGAGGGCGAGGGCGTGCCCGAGCGGGCCCGCCAGGAGCACCCGGAGATCACCTCGACCGGCTGGGACGACCGCAAGGCCACCACCCCCACGGTCGACTACCTCGCGCCCGCCTTCCTCGAAGAGGCCAAGCGCTGGTACGACGCCGTGAACCCGGTGATCGCCGAACGCCTGCACACCAAGGACAAGCCCGGCGTCATCGCCTACCAGCTGTGCAACGAGATCGGCATGCTGGCCTGGGTCAGCAACGGCCCCGACCTCACCGACCACCTCCTCGGCGACTTCAACGCCTGGCTGGAGAAGACCTACGGCGACAAGCTCGGCAGCCGCTACCCCTTCGCGGGCAAGGCCGCCGAGGACCGCAACCCGGCGATACGCAAGCCGGAGGACGCGTACGCCGCCGCCCTCATGCACGACCTGGGCACCTTCATGCGCGGCCGGTTCGCCCGCTACACCGCCGAGTTGAAGAAGTACGCCGAGGCCGGCGGCGTGACCGGCATCCCGTTCCTGATCAACATCCACGGCACCGGTGGCAACAACGCCCTTCAGTACCCCATCGGCGTCAGCCAGCTGATGGAGACCTTCGGCGGCAAGCCGGATATCATCCCCGGCTCCGACTTCTACCTCGGAAGCCTCGATGTCAAGAACGTCACCGATCTCTACCTCATCAACGCGTTCACTACGGCCGTCAGCGGCAGCGAACAGCCGCTGTCCGTCCTGGAGTTCGACGCGGGCCACGCCGACTACGGCAACGACAACGCCAACCAGACGGACGCCGAGAGCACCTGGCTCAAGACCAGCCTGTGCCTCGCCCAGGGCGTAAAAATGTTCAACTACTACCTGTTCACCGGGGGCTTCAACCCGAAGTTCGACAAGCCCGTCGGCAACGGCAACGACCGCATCGGGCACACGGGCGAGCGGCACGGGTTCGCCGCGCCCGTCGATCCCGAGGGGCGGCGTGGCGTCAGCTTCGAGCCGACGAAGGCGAGCGCGCGCTCGGTACGGGCGCTCGCGCCGCTGCTCGCGACGATGAAGCCCGAACACGACCCGGTCACCTTGGGCTTCGTCCCCGACCACTACCTCACCGAGTACCACCCGCCGCAGCGCGAGTCCGTCGACGCCGTGCTCGCCGACGTGCAGAGCATCCGCGGCTTCGGCCCGCGCGCGGCCCTGTCCCGCTCGCTGCTCTTCGGCGGTTTCCGCTACGACAGCATCGACCTGCAGGCCACAGAGCTCGACCCGGCGAAGCGGCCGCTCATCGCCTTGGCCACCGGCGAGTACCTGGGCCGCAAGGTTCAGGACCGCTTGGTCGCGTACCTGAAGGCGGGCGGCAAGCTGCTCCTGTCCGGCCTGGTCCCCGGCAAGGACATGGACGGCTCGGAGTACACCGCTCTGCGCGACGCCCTCGGTTTGAAGCCCGAGAAGGCCCTCACCGGCGCCGAGCGCTTCCGGCTCTCGGTCACCGCGCACGGCTGGGCGGACGGCATCGCCGAGATCCGCCTCGACAAGACCCAGCTGTGCACGGCCGAGCGCGGAACCACCGTCCTGCGCGAGTACACGACGAAGAAGGGCTGCGGCTTCGACATCCCCGTCGGAAAGGGCCGGGCCGTCGTCGTGACCTGCAACTACCGCGGTGACCTGGAGTTCTGGGGCAAGGCGATGACCGCGCTCGAGGCCAAGCCGGCGATCAGGCACTCCGCCACCCGACCCGCCGTCCTGCTGCTCACCAGCAAGGGGGAGAACGGCCGCGTGATGCACGCTTTCAACCTGACCTCCGGGTACGGCGAGTCCTTCACCGTGACCGAGAAGGGCAAGCCGCTCTTCGGCGGCGAGAAGCTCCACCTGGCGGGCCGCAGCTCGGCCGTCCTGCCGCTGGGCCTCGAAGCAGGCGGCATGCGGATTGCGTACGCGACGGCCGAGATCGTCGGGGCGAAGGACGGCGAGGTCTCCTTCCGCACGCTCGGTGACGAGGCGGTCGTCGCGATCGACGGCCCGGCCCGCGCCGAGAGGGCGAAGGTCACGTCCGAGGGCGGCCGTACCGTACTGCGGGTGAGGCGCGGGGAGTTCACGGTCCGCAAGGGCTGATCCGGCACACGACGAAGGGGCCCTCCCGCGGCTGCGGGACGGCCCCTTCCTTCGCATTCGCGCCGAACGGCGTCCGGAAGGATCAGTGCGCGTCGGGCGTTTCGAGCAGGAAGACGCCGTAGCCGAAGCCCTCGGCACGGATGCGGCCGTCGGCGACAGTGACGCCCGCGGCTTCCAGCGGGGTGGCAACGGTGCCGTCCGGAGCGTCGATCCGCGCTGCCTCGCGGCGCGGGTTCACGACGACGAGGTAGCGGTCGCCGCGGATGTAGGCCAGGGGGTAGCCCTCGTGCAGGATCTCCGTGCTACCGGACGAGCCGAGTTCGGGCGTGGTCTTCCGGAGCGCGATCAGGCGGCGGACGAGGTGGAGCAGGGAGCCTTCGTCGGCGCGCTGGGCGGCGACGTTCGGTCGGGACGGGTCCCGGTCGAGGGGAAGGTACAGGTCCTCGGCGGGGGCGGTGGAGAAGCCCGCGTTGACGGTGTCGTCCCACTGCATGGGGGTGCGCGAGCCCGCGCGGTCGTAGCGTGGCCCGAGGCGGCTGCCCTCGCGGGTGGGGGTGCCGGGGACGTAGCGCATGCCGATCTCGTCGCCGTAGTAGATCGCGGGGAGCGTCGGCCAGGTGAGCTGGAAGGCGAAGGCTGCGGGGAGTTGTTCGGCGGTGCGGGGGCCGGTGGACAGGCGGGAGAAGTCGTGGTTGGCGGTAGGGAGCGAGATGAAGCCCGCGTCGCCGATGATCTCTGTCGCCTCGCGCCAGGCCTCGAGGAAGACAGCCGTAGTGCCCTCGCCCTCGGCGCCGAAGTACGGCTCAAGGGGCTCCCACGCCTCGTGAACGGTGCCCTCACCGTTGTTCCAGAGGGACTTCAGTGCGGCCCCGTCGCTGCGCGGGCCGAACTGGAGGAAGAAGTCGCAGTGGAAGCCGGCCGGGACGGACACCTGCGGATCGCCCCACTCGGAGAGCAGTGCGGCCTGCGGGTGCTTCCCGTCCAGCCAGTCGCGCAGCTCGCGCCAGAGTTTGGCGGTTTCGACCTGGCCCGGGTCGTCCTTGACCAGCGAGGCGGCCATGTCGACGCGGAAGCCGGAAAGGCCGAGGCCCAGCCAGTGGTCCATGATGTCGCGCAGCGCCTGGCGGTTGGCTCGAGGACCTTCGGCGTCGACGGGAAGGCGCCACGGCTCCGCCGGGTCCATGCGCGCGTGGCCGAAGTTGAGGGCGGGCTGGGACTCGAAGAAGTTCGGCTGGTAGAAGCCGTACCGGCTGCCGGGCGAGGCGACGAAGCCCTCGGGGGACTCGTCGGTCCCGGCCCAGATGAAGCGCTGGTCGGACGGGTCGTTCGCGGAGGCCTTGAACCAGGGGTGCTGGTCGGAGGTGTGGCCCGCGACCAGGTCGAGAAGGACCCGGATGCCGCGGCGTCCTGCGGCCTCGGTGAGCCGGGAGAGGTCCTCGTTGGTGCCGTAGCGCGGGGCGACGTTGAGGTAATCGGCCACGTCGTAACCCGCGTCGTCGAACGGCGAGGCGAAACACGGGTTGAACCAGACCGTGTTCACGCCGAGCCACTCGAGGTGGTCGAGCTTCGCCTCGATGCCGGCGAAGTCGCCGATACCGTCGCCGTTGGAGTCGGCGAAGGACTGCGGATAGATCTGGTAGAGCACGGCGTCGGCGAGCCACTCGGTGGCGGGACGGCGGGATGGCATGGGACTCCCTGAGGGCGTCGGCGATCCGGACGGACCGGCTGCGACTGATAGTGCTGACGGGGCTGAGGGGTCTGATGGGTCTGATGGGTCGGTCTCGTTCAGCGGGAGAACCTCGTTCCACGAGACGGGGTCGTTCAGCAGGACAGCTCGACGACTGCCCGTACCGGAAGGTGATCACTCGGCCATACGGCGTCCGGCGCGGGCAGCCCGACGGACGTCCCGTGCACCCGAGTGCCGCGCGAGGCGAGGATCCAGTCGATGCGCGCGCCGTCGGGCCGGAGCGGGCCGTAGCCGTGGAAGGTGCCGTACGAAGGGCCGCGCCGCTCGGCGTTGTCCCAGGTGTCCTCCAGGCCGGCCTGCGCGGAGAGCACGGCGTGCACCTCTGGGTCGCCCGCCGGGGTGTTGAAGTCGCCGGTTATCAGGCGGGGGACGCCTGAGGCCAGGGCGTCCAGGCGCTCAGCGAGGAGGGCTGCGGAACGCGCCCGTGCGTAAGCGCTCTCATGGTCGAAGTGCGTATTGGCAGCGAAGAGTTCACCGCCGGTGACGAGATCACGGAAGCGGACCCAGGTGACCATGCGCGGGCAGCCGCCGCCCCAGGTCTCGGAACCCGGTACATGCGGGGTGTCCGAGAGCCAGAAGTGACCGTGCTCCAGGGATTCGAGGCGGTTCCGGTCGTAGAGGACGGCCATGTGCTCGCCCCTCTCGCCGCCCTCACGGCCCTCGCCGATCCGGGCGTACTCGGGACCGAGACCCTCCTGTGCCTCGCCGACCTGCGAGTACAACCCCTCCTGGGTGCCCAGCAGATGGGGCCGCTCATGACGGAGGAGGGCGATGACCGCCTCCCGGCGCGCACTCCACGGGTGTGGCGCCCCCTCCCAGTCGACCTGCAGATTGAAGCTCATGATCCGCAGCGCACTGCCGCCTACGGCGTCTCCGCCCATGGGGCACCTCCTTTTCTCCGGCCCGCCGGCAGGCTCGGGCCGGGTTGTGCAACGAGGTGGTGACGGCCACTTGATCCCCTCGCCTGAATGCGCTTACATTTTGCTGCGGAAACACTAACTTCACGGTCCCCATCCGGCAATGGCCCCCGGCCCACTGCACCCCGGCCCCCGAAGGACGCGACATGCTCCGCACGCACGACGACAAGGTCAAGGAAATCCTCGGCCGGATGACGACCGAGGAGAAGCTCGGCCAGGTCCAGCAGCTGACGTGGACCGGAGCCACCGGTCCGGGCGGCGGCCAGACCGCGGAGATCGAAGCGTCGGCCCGTGCGGGCAAGCTCGGTTCGGTCCTGAACCTGCACGGTGCGAAGTGGACCAACGACCTCCAGCGCCTCGCGGTCGAGGAGTCCCGGCTCGGCATCCCGCTGCTCTTCGGCTTCGACGTCATCCACGGCTTCTGGACAACCTTCCCGATCCCACTCGCGCAGGCCGCCGCCTTCGACCCGGCCGTGGCCGAGACCGACGCGCGCATCTCCGCCGTCGAGACCCGCTCGCAGGGTGTGCGCTGGACCTTCTCGCCGATGATGGACGTCACCCATGAGCCGCGCTGGGGCCGTATCGCCGAGTCCTGTGGCGAGGACCCGTACCTCAACGCCGCACTCGCGGTGGCCAAGGTGCGCGGCTACCAGGGTCCGCCCGACGGTTCGGGCCTCACCTCCAAGAACCATGTCGCGGCCTGCGCCAAGCACTTCGTTGCATACGGCGGGGCCGAGGGCGGCCGCGACTACAACACCGTGGACGTATCCGAGCAGCGCCTTCGCAACCACTACCTGCCGCCGTTCAAGGCCGCGCTCGACGCCGGTGCGGCCACCGTCATGGCCGCGTTCAACACAGTGGGCGGCGTCCCCGCACACGCCAACAACCACACCATGAACTCCATCCTCAAGGTGGAGTGGGGCTTCGACGGCTTTGTGGTCAGCGACTACACCGGCGTCATGGAGCTGGTCGCGCACGGCTTCGCCGAGGACGCCGCGCACGCCGCCGAGCTGTCCCTGAACCACGGCCTGGACATGGAGATGGTCTCCACCCACATCTTCGACCACGGCCAGGAGCTGCTCGCCGACGGCCGGATCTCCATGGACCGCCTCGACGATGCGGTCACGCGCATCCTGCGGCTCAAGTTCGCGCTCGGCCTCTTCGACGACCCGTACACCGACGCGGCGATGGAGATCACACAGCCCACCGCCGCGTCCCGCGCGGCCGCGCGGGACGCCGCCGCCCGCTCGATGGTGCTCCTGAAGAACGACGGCTTCCCGGGGAACGACGGCGCGGTGCTGCCGCTCGACGCCGCCACCTCTTCGATCGCGGTCGTCGGGCCGCACGCCGACTCCGTCGACCAGCACGGCACCTGGGCCGGCCCCGGCCGGCTCCACTTCGAGTCGGTCAGCATCCTCGACGCGATCCGCGAAGCCGCACCGGACGCCGACATCCGGCACTCTGGTCCCGACCCTGCCATGGCGGCCGCCGCCGCGTGGGCCGCCGACCTCACCGTCGTCGTGGTCGGCGAGGACTCCGCGATCAGCGGCGAGGCCGCCGCCCGCAGCGACATCGACCTGCCCGCAGGGCAGCAGCAGCTGATCGAGGCGGTCGCCGCGACCGGCAAGCCCTTCGTGGTCGTGCTGGTCAACGGCCGCCCGCTCACCATCGGCGGCTGGGTGGACCGCGCGCCCGCCGTCCTGGAGGCCTGGCACGCGGGCATCGAGGCCGGGCACGCCGTGGCCGATGTGCTCTTCGGCAAGGTCAACCCCGGCGGCAAGCTGCCGGTCTCCTTCCCGCGGAACGTCGGCCAGATCCCCATCTACTACAACCACGAGTCCACCGGTCGGCCGTACGACCAGGTCGAGAAGTACGTTTCGAAGTACCTGGACCTGCCCGACGGCCCGCAGTTCACCTTCGGCCACGGGCTCAGCTACACCACGTTCGCGACCGGCGAGCCGAAGCTGAGCCACCAGGAGATCTCGGTGGACGCACTCGAGCGCGGCGAGAGCGTCGAGGTCACGGTGGGGGTCGCCAATACCGGGTCGCTGACCGGTGACGAGGTGGTCCAGGTGTACGTCCACGACGTCGCGGCGAGCATCACGCAGCCGGTGCGGAAGCTGCGCGGTTTCGAGCGGGTGACGCTGGAGCCGGGCGAGGAGCGCATCGTCCGCTTCCCTCTCGGAGCCGAGGACCTGGGCTTCTGGACGAACGACCCGTCCGGGACGTACGTACTGGAGCGCGGCCGTATCGATGTGTACGCCGGCAGCAGCAGTGCGACGCAGGCCCGCGCGAGCCTGCGTCTGGTCTGAGCAAAAGGCCCACCCGCCACCGTTCACGACGGACGGCGCCTCTCCCATACGACCGGGTCGCTGTCCGCCGATCCTTCCTGGAGTCACCGCATGTGGCAGCTGCCGCCCGAGGACCGCACGACAAGCCCCTACACCGGCTGGACCCGCGCCCACTGGGAGGCCGTCGCCGACAGTCTGCTGGCCGCGGTGCGTGAGCACGCCTCGCCCGGTGGCGCACTGATCTCTCTTCCGGGGCCGGCCAGTTCGTCGGGCCCGCGCTCGGACGGGCTGGAGGGCTACGCCCGTACGTTCCTGCTCGCCGCGTTCCGTGTCACCGGTGCGGGCGGCGACGACCCGCACGGGATGCTGTCGCGTTACGCGGACGGCCTCGCCGCAGGCACCCGCACCCCCGGCCGCGACGACGCCGAGTCCTGGCCGCGCCCCTCGGAGTGCGGCCAGGCCTGGGTGGAGGCGGCCTCGATCGCGCTCGGCCTGCGCCTGACCCGCCCGTGGCTCTGGGACCGTCTGGACAAGGACGTACAAGAACGCGCCGCAGACTGGATGTCGGAGGCGCTCGGCACTCCCCCGGTCAACAACAACTGGTGGCTCTTCCCGCTCACCGTCGGCGGTTTCCTCGCCGAGGCCGGCCACCACGAGGAGGCGTCCCGCGCCGCGATCCAGCGCGGCCTGGCGAAGATCGAGACGTGGTACGAGGGCGGCGGCTGGTACACCGACGGCCCGGAGCGGTCCTTCGACCACTACAACGGCTGGGCGATGCATCTCTACCCGATGCTGCACGCACGGCTGAGCAACGACGGGGACATGCTCGCGCGGTACGGAGGCCGGCTGCGCGAATTCCTCGCGGACTACTCCCGCCTCTTCGCCGCCGACGGCTCGCCGCTGCCCATCGGGCGCTCCCTGACCTACCGTTTCGCCACCGCCTCCGCGCTCTGGGCGGGCGCCCTGACCGGTCACACCCCGCTCGCCGCCGGCGCGACCCGGCGGATCGCCTCGGGCGCCCTGCGCTACTTCACCGACCGGGACGCAGCCGACGACGGGCTGCTCTCCATGGGCTGGCACGGCCCGTACCCACCTGTCGTGCAGGAGTACTCGGGACCCGCGTCCCCGTACTGGGCCGCCAAGGCCTTCGTCGGTCTGCTCCTGCCGGCGGACCACCCCGAGTGGACGGCCGTCGAGCGTGCCGCTCCCGTCGAGGCCGGGGACTCGGTCACTGCGCTGCCGGCACCCGGCTGGCTGGTGCAGGCCACGGCGGCCGACGGTGTCGTCCGCGTGCACAACCACGGCAGCGACGGGCAGATCGTCCACCCGGAGCGCGACGATCCGCTGTACGCCCGGCTCGCCTACTCCACGCACACCGGCCCGACCGAGCCGGGTGCCGCACCGGACAATCACTTCGGACTGGTCGAGGACGGGCGGATCACCCGGCGCGGCCGGATCACCCCGCTGGGCTCCGGGGACGGCTGGACGGCCTCGGTCCAGCGGACTCCCGCCGGCACGGCACGTCTCGCCTCGATGACACTTGCACGGGGGGCGGCGGAGGTGCGCATCCACCGTGTCGAGGGTGCCGCCCCCGGCACCCGTGTGCGCGCGTCCGGCTGGGCCGTGGACGGCAACCGCACGGTCTCCGCCCTGCACCCTGTGTACGGCTTCGACGGCCCGGCAGGCTCTGTCCCCGGCGGCCCCACGGCCTACGCGGAGGCAACCCGCATGCCCGTCGCCGAAGGCACGGTCGGCGACGGCCTCTTCGTGTGCTGCGCCTCCCTGTCGGGAACGGGTCCCGGTACGGCCCCGGCCTTCCCCGACGTACAGGTCAACGGCCCGGCGGTGCGCATCACCTGGCCCGGGGGAGAGGTACAGGTCGCGACCCTGACCGCCGACACGGCCACGGTCGCCCCCGGCGACAGCGCTGGGCTTCGTGAGCGGCCCGGGCCCGGGTGAACGCGCCGCTGCACCCATCGACAATCGCGCGGGCGACGTTCACCGAGTCGGCCGGCCGGCGCAAGAGGGATGCCTTGACCCTCGCACCGCGCGAGCCGCCCGCCGCCTCCGCGAACACCGCACGCTCGACCGCCTTACGGCGCGCCCCATTGGCATCGACCAGCCAGCCAGGCCGCACCTGTCGTTTCGCAGCCCGCGCGCTTGACAGTCAGCCGCTCCATACCATCCGCTGGGGCCGGCGGCGATCACTGCCTTACTGAGATCGGCCCCCGTTTCCGCGGCTGGGCACCAGAAAGAGGAACGTGAGCACCATCGAACCCAAGGAACGACCTGCCTGCTGTGCCCCGCAGCGGCATCGCAGCGGCGGGACCGACGCCGACGACATCGCGGTGTCCGCACCGCTCCTGGGCATATCCGCGGGTGCTGTGACGCCCGCTGACACGGTGTCGGTGCCGCACGGGGGCTGGTGTGCGCTGGAGGCCGGTGCGTTCCTGATGGGCTGCGCAGACGGCCCGTACGCGGCGGACGGCGAGGGACCGGTGCGTGAGATCACCGTCGGCCCGTTCATGATCAGCGCCACCGCGGTCAGCGCTGCGGAGTTCGCCGCCTTCGTGGACGCCACCGGTCACACGACGGACGCCGAACGGTTCGGCTGGTCCTTCGTCTTCGGCGGCTTCCTGCCCCGCGACTTCCCGCCGACGCGGGCGGCGGCGGCGACCCCGTGGTGGCGCCAGGTCCATGGTGCGCACTGGCGGCAGCCGGAAGGCCCCGGATCGGATCTGGGCAGGCGCGGCCGCCGCGACAACCGGTGGGACCACCCTGTCGTGCACGTCTCGTACGCCGATGCCCTCTCCTACTGCCGCTGGGCCGGGGCACGGCTGCCGACCGAGGCGGAGTGGGAGTACGCGTCCCGTGGCGGGCTGACGAGCATGCCGTACCCCTGGGGCCAGGAGCGCGACCCGGGCGGCGACTACCGGATGAACATCTGGCGCGGCACCTTCCCGGGCCGCAACACTGCAGCCGACGGGTACGCCGGCACCTGCCCTGTCGACGCCTTCGAGCCCAACGCCTACGGACTGTTCAACACCACCGGGAACGTATGGGAGTGGTGTGCCGACTGGTTCAGCCCAGGCTTCCACAAGCGGGGCCCGCGCATCGACCCGGCCGGCCCGGCGTTCGGCCAGGCCCGCGTACTCAAGGGCGGCTCGCACATGTGCCACGAGTCGTACTGTCTGCGCTACCGCACCTCGGCCCGCATGGGAAACACCCCCGACAGCTCCAGCGGCAACACCGGCTTTCGCGTGGTGCGCCGTGACTGACGAGCGCCGGCTGCCCCTTCACGCCCTTCCCGCCGCCCCGGCTCCGCACCGTGCCTCCGGGACTCCGACCGGGTATGAGCCTGCCGCAGTACGCTCCCTCAACATCGGAGAACAAGACGCGTTGTCTCCCGGCGCACAGGCCGGCCAGTCCGCCTTCACGGACCTGACCTGAGATTTCCCGGGAGTTCCCGCGCTGATGCGCAGTACGCCCCGACCAGCCGCCCCAAAAACGATCAACCCTGAACAACCGGCAGCACGTCCGGCGACAGTGCCGCCGACCGCGCCGTCGCGCTCGTCACCCGCTTGCGGTGGTGACGCCGGCACAGCACCTCGTACCCGATGTCTTCAGCCGACCGGTTCACGTCACCGACCACGACCTGAGCACCTTCGACGACCATCTCCCCGCCCACGGTCCGCGCATTGTGCGTGGCCCGCGCCCCACACCAGCACATCGCCTCGACCTGCAGCGTCTCTATCCGATCCGCCAGCTCGATCAACCGCTGCGAACCCGGGAACAGCTTCGTACGGAAGTCGGTCGTAATCCCGAAGGCGAAGACGTCCAGCTTCAAGTCATCCACGATCCGCGCCAGCTGGTCGATCTGCTCCGGCGCGAGGAACTGCGCCTCGTCCACGATCACATAGTCGATCTTCCCGCCGCGGGACAACTCATCGACCACGTACGCGTACAGGTCCCGCCCCGGCTCCGCCTCGACAGCCTCGCTCACCAGGCCGAGCCGGGACGAAATCTTCCCCTCCCCCGCCCGGTCGTCACGCGTGAAAATGACACCTTGAAGCCCTCTTGCTGACCGGTTATGACCAATCTGCAGCGCCAGCGTGCTCTTTCCGCAGTCCATCGTTCCGGAGAAGAACGCGAGCTCGGGCATGAGAAGTCGAGCGCCTTTCGGGGTGCGTGCGTGTGTGCGGAGGGGGGATGAGGGCGACGAGCCTACGTGCGTACCTCGAGGAGCGGGACGAGCTGCTCCACGGGGGTCAGCGATCCGTGCATCCCCACCATCGCGGACTCATGGGGTTCGTTGACCGAAGCGGTGATCACCACGTCGTCGTGGGCGGCCGCGACGACGTCGCCGATCCTGCCGTACACCCGCTCGTCGACCTGCGGGCCGAACCAGCCCGCGGCGACGGCCTCGTCCCGGCTCGCCACCCAGAACTGCTCGCCGAGCACCTCGCGCCAGACGGTCAGGACGTCGGCCTCGGCCCCGGGGACCGCGTACACGTGGCGGGCACGGCCCTCGCCGCCCAGCAGGGCGACGCCGGCGCTCAGCTCCCAGTCCTCGTCGAAGTCGATCCGGGACTGTTCGTCGAACGGCACGTCGATCATGCCGTGGTCCGCGGTGATGTAGAGCGCCGAGCGGGGCGGCAGCTGCTCGGCCAGGCGCCGGGCGAGTCCGTCGACGTACATCAGCTGTCCCCGCCAGGCGTCGGAGTCGACGCCGAAGCGGTGTCCCTGGCCGTCGACCTCGCTGTAGTACGTGTAGACGAGCGACCTGTCACCGGCGGCGAGCCGCTCGGCGGCGACGTCCATCCGCTCCTCACCGGTGAGCCTGCCGAGGAAGGAGCCGCCGCTGAGCGCGACCTTGGTCAGCGGGGTCTGCTCGAAGCCGGGGGCGGAGACCTGGGCCGTGCGGACGCCCGCCGCGTCCGCGAGCGTGAAGACGGTGGGGTAGGGCTGCCAGGCCCTGAGGTCGGTCCACGGCCTCCAGCGGAGCTGGTTCATCAGCGCGCCCGTCGCCGGGTTGCGCACCGTGTAGCCGGGAAGGCCGTGGCGGCCCGGGGGCAGGCCGGTGCCGACCGAGGCGAGCGAGGTCGCGGTGGTCGAGGGGAAGCCCGCGGTGACCGGCCGGCCGGTGCCACCGCGGGAAGTGGGCAGCAGCGAGTACAGGAAGGGGGCCTCGTCCGGGTGGGCCTTGATCTGCTCCCAGCCGAGCCCGTCGATGAGGAAGACGCAGTTCCGGTCGGCGGGGGTGAGCTCCGGGATGGTCGCCTCGAAGCCGGGTACGCCCTGGCCCGCCACGAGCGTCGGCAGCAGATCGGCGAGCGAGCCGGAGCCGTACTCGGGTACGGGCGCGCTCTCGGGTGCGAGCAGGACGGGGTCCTGCCAGGCGGGCTGGGCCATCAGCGGGCGGGCGGCGCGGTCACGGCCGTGGCCTCGGAGAGGGCCTGGGCGAACGCGAGGGTCTGACGCACGGTGTCCGGGCCGTCGCCGGCCTCGCTGACGCGCAGGCTGAGGTCGTCGGCGGTGGAACTGCCGGTGTAGCCGTGGTCGGCCTCGCAGTTGGGGTCCCCGCAGGCGGCGGGTTCGAGGTCGATACGGGAGACGGCGCCCCAGCCGATGGTCAGGACGACCTCGCGGGGCAGCGAGCCGGGCACGTACTTCTCCGGGTTGGCGACCACGCGGCTGACCACGACGGACGAGATCCGGTCCAGCTTGACCGACTCCGTGGACGTCGTGGCGTACGGCGTCGGGGAGCTGGTGTCGGCGGCCTGCTCGTCGGTGTGGCTGACGATGAAGCGGGTGTCCGTCAGGACCAGGACCGTGACATGGCGGCGGACCTCGTTGGAGTCGAAGGTGGTCTCCTGGTGCACCAGGTACGAAGCGACCGGCTCCCCGCCGACGGCGGCCTCCACCGCCTCGGCCACGAGGGCCGGGTAGTAGCCGCTGCGCTCGATCGCCGCGCGCAGCCCCTGGGTCGTCGTACCGGTCTTTGCCATGAGGACCATCCTACGGGGGGCCGGTGGCTGCCGGGGACGCCCTGCGCGGGTCCGGGGGCGGTCAGTAGCTGGGAAGCCGGCGCGGGCCGAGATCGCTGCGGGCCGGCGGTGGGGCGAGACGGACGCTCGCTCCGAGCACCGTCAGCCCGTCCGTGGCCACGACCACGGGTTCCAGGGCGACCGACACCACCTCGGGGTGGTCGTCGACGAGCCGGGACACCCGCAGGAGGAGCTCTTCGAGCGCCGCCGTGTCCACCGGCGCGGAGCCGCGCCAGCCGAACAGCACGGGCGCCGCCCTGATGGAGCGGATCAGCTCGGCGGCGTCGCGGTCGGTCGCCGGCACCAGGCGGTGGGCCGTGTCGCCCAGCAGTTCGGAGGGCGCTCCGGCCAGCCCGAAGGAGAGGACGGCACCGGCGGCCGCGTCGATCGACGCCCTGACGACGGTGTCGACGCCCCGGGGCGCCATGGCCTGGACGACGGGGCGGAGTTCCGCGGGCGCGCCGAGCAGATCGGTCAGCTCGTCGTACGACCGGCGCAGGGCGTTCTCGTTGGCGAGGTCGAGCCGGACGCCACCGAGGTCGGCGCGATGGCGCAGATGGGGCGCGGTCGTCTTGAGCGCCACCGGGTAACCGAGCTTCGCGGCGGCCGCGACGGCCGCCTCCGGATCGGGGGCGGGGAGCGCCGCCCGTACGGTCACGCCGTAGCGGGCGAGCAGTTCGCGGGCCTCGTCATGGGGGAGGGGGCGGCCGCGCGGGTCGGGATCGGGGCCCAGCAGCGTCCCGATCAGCCCGGCGGTCCCGTGTTCGTCGATGGTGTCGTCCAGGAAGGCGGGCACCTTGCCGGGGGCGGCCGCGTGGCGCCGCCACTGGGCGTACTTCACCGCTTCGGCGAGCGCCCTGACGGCTCGCTCGGCGGCCGGGTAGGCGGGGATGCGTCCGGCGGCCGGCCCCGCGGGGCCGTTCACGTGCTCGTCCGTCGCGGGCGTGCCGGGTGCCGGGTCCTCGCTCCGGCCGCCGCCACCCGCCGGGGCGGCGGACGGGGCGCCCGGATCCGGATTCGGACCAGGGGCGGGGCCGGCCGGCCGGGACTCGGGTCGCGCGGCCGTGCTCGTGGCGGCCGCCAGGGCCTGGGCCAGGCCGCCCATCTCCACGTGCACCACCGCCACGGGCTTGGCGGGGCCGGTGGCCGCCGCCTCGCGCAGCGCCGCCGCGAGCACCTCGCCGTCCCCTGTCTCGGCCTCGCCGTTCTCCCCCACCCAGGGGATCGCGGTCACGATCACGGCGTCGCTCGTCCGGTCGGCGAGGGCCTCCGCCAGCGCGTTCCGGAAGTCCCGGGGACCCGCCGCCGTCGTGAGGTCGCGGGGCGGGCGCGGGCGGAGCCCCTCCGCCAGGCAGGCGTCGTAGGTGAGGAGGCCGAGGGACTCCGAGTTGCCGAGGATCGCCACCCGGGGTCCGTCGGGCAGGGGCTGGCCGGCGAGGAGCAGACCGGCGTCGACCATCTCGGTCACGGTGTCGACGCGGATCACGCCGGCCTGCCGCATCAGGGCGGACACCGTCGCGTCGGGAATCCGGCTGACGGGGACGGCGTGGCCCGGCGGGTTGGATCCGCTGTGCCGGGCGCCCTTCACGACGACCACGGGCTTCACGGCGGCGGTCCGGCGGGCGAGGCGGGTGAACTTGCGGGGGTTGCCGAGCGATTCGAGGTACAGCAGGGCGACATCGGTGCCCTGGTCCTCGTACCAGTACTGCAGGAGGTCGTTGCCCGAGACGTCGGCCCGGTTGCCCGCGGAGATGAACGCCGACAGGCCGGCGCCCCTGCGGTGCAGACCGGACAGGACGGCGATCCCGATGGCGCCGGACTGGGTGAAGAGCCCGATGCGCCCGGCCTTGGGCGACTCGGGGGCGAGGGAGGCGTTGAGCCGGACCGCGTCGGAGGTGTTGATGATGCCGAAGGCGTTCGGCCCGATGATCCGCATGCCGTACGAGCGGGCCTGCCGCACCAGCTCCCGCTGCCGCTCCCGGCCCTCGGTACCGCGCTCGGCGTAGCCGGCGGTGAGGACGACGAGTCCCTGGACCCCCTGCTCCCCGCAGTCGGCGACGGCCTCGGGCACCCGGTCGGCCGGGACGGCGACGACCGCGAGATCGACCTGCTCGCCGATCCCGCCCACGGAGCGGTGGGCGGGGACCCCCTCGACCGTGCCCTGGTCCTCGGCGAACGACGTGTTGACCGCGTATGCGCGTCCGGTGAAGCCGGAGGCGAGGAGATTGCGGAGCACGGTCCGGCCGACGCCCCCGGGCGCACGTCCGACGCCGACGACCGCGACGGACCCGGGGGCCAGCAGGCGCTGGACGGAGCGCGCCTCGGCCCGCTGCTCGCGGGCGCGCTGCACGGCGAGGGACTCGGCCGTGGGTTCGAGGTCGAGGGTGAGGTGGACGGAGCCGTCCTCGAAGCTGCGCTGCTGGGTGAATCCGGCGTCCCGGAACACCTTGATCATCTTGTTGTTGGCGGGGAGCACCTCCGCGGCGAAGCGCCGGATGCCCCGCTCCCTGGCCACCGCGGCGATGTGTTCGAGCAGGGCCGAGGCGACGCCGCGGCCCTGGTGGGCGTCCTGGACGAGGAAGGCGACCTCGGCCTCGTCCGCGGGGGCGGAGGCGGGCCGGCCGCGCTCGTCGATCCGGTCGAAGCGCACGGTGGCGATGAACTCGCCGCCGATCGTGACGGCCAGTCCCACCCGGTCGACGTAGTCGTGATGGGTGAAGCGGTGCACGTCCCGGGCGGAGAGGCGCGGATACGGGGCGAAGAAGCGGTAGTACTTCGACTCGTCGGACACCTGCTCGTAGAAGCTGACCAGCCGGTCGGCATCGTCCGTGGTGATGGGTCTGATGCGCGCGGTGCCACCGTCGCGGAGCACCACGTCCGCCTCCCAGTGGTCGGGGTACGCGTGGTGCGGACTCTGCTCCCCAGTGGGCTCCATGGGCAAAGCCTACGACCCGGCACACCGGTCGCGGCGGGTTCGCGGCAGGGGCACGCTGAGGGAGCCGGCGGGCGGTGGGCGGCCGGCCCCCGACGCCGGGCACAGCAGTGCGCACCACATGAGAGACTGGTCTAGACAACCCATTGATACGTGAAGGGCAGAACCATGGCTGAGCGCCGCGTCAACGTCGGTTGGGCCGAGGGCCTGCACGCCCGCCCCGCTTCCATCTTCGTCCGTGCCGCCACGGCCTCCGGCGTCCCCGTGACGATCGCCAAGGCGGACGGCAACCCCGTGAACGCCGCCTCCATGCTCGCGGTGCTCGGCCTGGGCGCCCAGGGCGGCGAGGAGATCGTGCTCGCGTCCGAGGCGGACAACGCCGAGGCCGCCCTGGACCGTCTGGCGAAGCTGGTCGCCGAAGGGCTCGAGGAGCTCCCGGAGACCGTCTGATTCCGGCCGATCCGAACCGGATTCTTTCTGCGGGAAAGCCGCGGCACCCCCGACCGGGAGCCGCGGCTTTCCTGTTTCCGGAACACGGCAGGACAAGGTCCCGTAAATTCCGAATCAGGGCAGCAGAAAGGGAGCCGTCCGGGAATTACCCTCTTTGTATACGGCGCAATTGTTAATGACGGGCTCCCGCGGTGTTTACGGGGTGTTGCGAAGTCCTCACCCGGGCGCCCCCCGTGCTGCCCGGCCGGTCCGTGCGGCGCAGCCGGTGGGCGGCGGTGGCCCGCTCGGCGTGCTGCGTGGCCAGTGCCCTGGCCCGCTCCGCGTCACGGCGCGCCACGGCGTCGACGAGAGCGCCGTGCTCGGCCCAGGAGTCCGCGGGGCGGGCCGGCTGCTCGACGGCGTACATCCAGGTGATCTTGTGCCGGAGCTGGGTGAGCAGCGCGATGAGGGCGGGGCTGCCCGAGGCCTGCGCCAGGGTCTCGTGGAACCAGCCGCCCAGGGAGCGCAGGTCCTCCCCCTCGCCCCGGCGGACCCGCTCCTGCCCCAGCCTGACCAGGCCGCGGAGCACCTTGAGGTGCGACTCCGTACGGCGCTGCGCCGCACGTGCCGCCCCCAGCGGCTCCAGCAGCATCCGGATCTCCAGGAGGTCCGCCGCCTCCTGCTCCGTGGGCTCGGCGACACAGGCGCCGGCGTGGCGGCGGGTGACGACGAACCCTTCGGACTCCAGGGTGCGCAGCGCCTCGCGCACGGGGACGCGGGAGACGCCGTAGCGACGCGCGAGCACCTCTTCGGTGAGGCGGCTGCCGCGCTCGAAGACACCGGAGACGATGTCGTCACGGATTGCCGTGCATACCGAATGCGCGGGAATGCGCATGTCCGAACCTCCGCCTTAATCCCCGCGAAACGCGGCTGATCGACGCCTGTTCTGTGACTCTATTGCAACCGGCGGGAATTTCCGATGGCGGGGTGGAATCCATGGATATCTTTTGGCCAGGGAGCAGTTCCACGGGGGTCTCCGCGCCACCCCGGTCCGGATGCACGGCGAAGGCCCCGGCGGATGCCGGGGCCTTCGCCGGAGCGGTGTGGTGCGGCGTGGGGTCAGACCTGGACGCCGTGCGCGCGGAGGTAGGCGACGGGGTCCATGTCGGAGCCGTACTCGGGGGTGGTCCGGGCCTCGAAGTGCAGGTGCGGGCCGGTGGAGTTGCCGGTCGACCCGGAGATACCTATCTGCTCACCGGATCCGACGCTCTGGCCGACGGAGACACCGATCGAGGAGAGGTGGCCGTACTGGGTGTACGTGCCGTCCTTCATCTTCAGCACGATGTTGTTGCCGTACGCGCCGCCCCAGCCGGCCTCGACGACCGTGCCGGCGCCGACCGCGACGACGGAGGTGCCGGAAGCCGCCTGGAAGTCCACGCCGGAGTGGGTGCCGGAGGACCAGAGCGCGCCACCGGACTTGTAGCCGGTGGTCACGTGCGAGCCGGCGACGGGGAGGTGGAAGGCGTTCAGCCGGGCACGCTCGGCGGCGCGGGCGGCGCGCGCCTTCTCCTCGCGGGCCTCCTTGGCGCGGGCTTCGGCCTTGCGCTTCGCCTCGGCCTCGGCCTTCGCCCTGGCCTTGGCCGCGGCCTCCGCCTTCGCGGCGACCTCGGCCTGGTGCGCCTGCGCCTTCGCCTGGGCGTCGATCTGGGCGGCGAGGGTCGTGTCGAGGGCGACGGTCTGGGCCAGGCCGCCGGAGGAGGCGGTGACGGCCTCGGAGTCCGCCGCGAGGGCCGGGGAGGCGGTGGCGCCGATGACGCCGGCGGTGGCCAGGGCGGCGATGCCGGCGACCTCGGCGCTCTTGCGCGTCAGGCGGCTCGGGGCACGGTGCTTCCCGGTGGCACGGATGAACGCCATGGAGGGGCTGGTCCTTTCCTTCCTTCTCGCCTACCGGGTTAGCTGACGGGTTCGGAGCAGGAAGGTCTCCTACGGGCCCCTGAGCCTCGCACGAGGGGCAGGGATCCGATTCACCCCAGGGACTTCGTGGGTCCCCGGCTCCCCAGGCTCGCGCCTGACGGGGACTCGGCGATGACTGCCCGGCGCCACGGATGCGGCATTCGTCTGGCGGACAGCCGGGCCGACGCTAGAACGGGCCGCTTTCCCCCGCCAAACGGAACGGGGCTTTTGTCGCACATCCCACAGGATGAACACGCATCTTCCACTTAAATCAGACAAATGACAGAACCCCGGCGAGTGCGCCCCGCCGGGGTCCCTGATGTCCCGTCATGTCAGCCGGTGACGACCGACACCTCACCGATGCCGAGCGCCTTCACGGGCTCCGCGATCTGTGCGGCGTCCCCGACCAGGACGGTGACCAGCCGGTCCACCGGGAACGCGTTGACCACGGCCGCGGTCGCCTCGACCGTGCCCGTCGCCGCCAGGCGCGCGTACAGCTCGGCCTGGTAGTCGTCCGGCAGGTGCTGCTCCACCTGGTCGGCCAGGGTGCCCGCGACCGAGGCCGCCGTCTCGTACTTCAGCGGGGCGACGCCCACGAGGTTCTGTACGGCGGTCTCGCGCTCGGCGTCGGTGAGCCCTTCTGCCGCCAGCGTGCGCAGGACCTTCCAGAGGTCGTCGAGTGCGGGCCCGGTGGACTCCGTGTCGACGGAGCCGCTGATGGCGAGCATCGCGGCGCCCGTCGCGCCGGACGGGGAGGCGGGCGCCGTCGAGCGCAGCACCTGCCCGAAGGCCCGGACGCCGTAGGTGTAGCCCTTCTCCTCGCGCAGCACGCGGTCCAGCCGCGAGGTGAGCGTGCCTCCCAGGCAGTACGTGCCGAGGACCTGGGCGGGCCACACGCTGTCGTGCCGGTCCGCGCCGATCCGGCCGATCAGCAGCTGCGTCTGGACGGCCCCCGGGCGGTCGACGATGACCACACGGCCGGTGTCGTCCGCAGTGATCGGGGGCACCGGGCGTGCCTGACCGGCGTTGCCCGACCAGTCCCCGACGGTGTCGGCGAGCAGCGCGTCCAGGTCCACCTCGGTGAGGTCGCCGACGACGACCGCCGTCGCCGTGGACGGGCGGACATGGGCGTCGTAGAAGGCGCGCACGGCCGCCGCGTCGATCCGCCGGACGGTCTCCTCGGTCCCCTGGCGCGGACGCGACATCCGTGCAGTGGAGGGGAAGAGCTCCTTGGACAGCTGCTTGGCGGCCCGCCGGGCGGGGTTGGCCTGCTCGTGCGGGATCTCGTCGAGGCGGTTGACGACCAGGCGCTCCACCTCGTTCTCCGCGAAGGCCGGGGCCCGCAGCGCCTCGGCGACCAGGCCGAGGGCCTTGGCCAGCCGGGAGACCGGGACCTCCAGGGAGACGCGGACCCCCGGGTGGTCCGCGTGGGCGTCCAGCGTGGCCCCGCAGCGCTCCAGCTCCGCGGCGAACTCCTCGGCGGAGCGCTTGTCCGTGCCCTCGGACAGGGCACGCGACATGATCGTCGCCACGCCGTCCAGCCCCTCGGGCTCGGCGTCCAGCGGTGCGTCGAGGAAGATCTCCACGGCGACGACCTGCTGGCCCGGGCGGTGGCAGCGCAGCACGGTCAGCCCGTTGGGCAGGGCGCCACGCTCGGGCGCGGGGAAGGCCCAGGGCCTGGCCTCGCCGGCGGTCGGCTGCGGGTGGTACTCCATCGCTACTCCAGTCACGGCGGCGTCGGTCACTTGTCGGCCCCCTCGTGCGCGTCGGTGCCGTCCGGCTCGTCGGCCGGTTCGACCGGCTCGTAGACCAGGACCGCACGGTTGTCGGGACGCAGGTGCGCCCGGGCGGCGGCCTTGACCTCGTCGGCCGTCACGTCCAGCACCCGGCCCACGGCGGTCAGGGCGAGCTGCGGGTCGCCGAACAGGACGGCGTACCGGCACAGTTCGTCGGCGCGGCCGGCAACGGTGCCGAGTCGGTCCAGCCACTCGCGCTCCAACTGCGCCTGGGCGCGTTCCATTTCCTCGGGCGTCGGGCCCTCCTCGGCGAAGCGGGCCAGCTCCTCGTCGACGGCCGACTCGATCTGGGGCACCTCGACACCGCCGGACGTCTTGACGTCCAGCCAGCCCAGGGAGGGCGCTCCGGCCAGCCTGAGCAGCCCGAAGCCGGCGGCCACCGCCGTGCGGTCGCGGCGGACCAGCCGGTTGTGCAGACGGGAGGACTCGCCGCCGCCGAGCACGGTCAGGGCGAGGTCCGCGGCGTCGCACTCACGTGTGCCGTCGTGCGGCAGCCGGTAGGCGGCCATCAGCGCACGCGCGGGAACCTCCTCCTGGACGACCTCGCGCAGCTGTTCGCCGATGACGTCCGGCAGGGTGCCGTCGCGCGGGGGCTGCTTACCGTCGTGCGATGGGATGGAGCCGAAGTACTTCTCGATCCAGGCGAGCGTCTGCTCCGGGTCGATGTCCCCGACCACGGAGAGCACCGCGTTGTTCGGCGCGTAGTACGTGCGGAAGAACGCCTGCGCGTCGTCCAGGGTCGCAGCGTCCAGGTCCGCCATCGAGCCGATCGGCGTGTGGTGGTACGGGTGGCCCTCCGGGTAGGCGAGGGCGGTGAGCTTCTCGAAGGCCGTGCCGTACGGGACGTTGTCGTAGCGCTGGCGGCGCTCGTTCTTCACGACGTCCCGCTGGTTCTCCATGGACTCCTCGTCGAGCGCGGCGAGCAGTGAGCCCATCCGGTCGGCCTCGAGCCACAGGGCCAGCTCCAGCTGGTGCGTGGGCATCGTCTCGAAGTAGTTGGTGCGTTCGAAGCTGGTCGTGCCGTTCAGGGAGCCTCCGGCCCCCTGCACCAGCTCGAAGTGCCCGTTCCCCTTGACCTGGCCCGAACCCTGGAACATCAGGTGTTCGAAGAGGTGAGCCAGACCCGTACGGCCCTTGACCTCGTGGCGGGAGCCGACGTCGTACCAGAGGCAGACCGCGGCGACGGGGGTCAGATGGTCCTCGGAGAGCACCACGCGCAGGCCGTTGGCCAGGCGGTGCTCGGTCGCCGTCAAGCCGCCGGAACCGGCCTGGGCTGTGGCCGTGTGACCCATGGGCATGTACGTCCCTTCGATCGGTACAGGATTTCCTGCCGGACCTGCCACTCTAAGCAAGCGCACGGGCACCTGGCGAAGTTCCCGTTGGGTGAATGTTGTCGTAGATACTGCCGTGAACGGGGGCTCCGGGGGCGCCCCGGGAGCGCTTCGGACGGGTCGAGGTCGGCGTTGTCGGTACGGCGGTCCACAATGGTCGGCGTCAGAACCTGAGGTTGCCCGACAGAATCTGTGAAGGAGTCGCAGCCGCGATGGCCCGCCGCAGCACGAAAACCCCGCCGCCGGACGACTTCGAGGAGAAGATCCTCGACATCGACGTCGTCGACGAAATGCAGGGCTCCTTCCTCGAGTACGCGTACTCGGTGATCTACTCCAGGGCGCTGCCCGATGCCCGCGACGGCATGAAGCCCGTGCACCGCCGCATCGTGTCCCAGATGCACGAGATGGGGCTCCGCCCCGACCGCGGCTACGTGAAGTGCGCGCGGGTCGTCGGCGAGGTGATGGGCAAACTGCACCCGCACGGTGACGCGTCGATCTACGACGCACTGGTGCGCATGGCACAGCCGTTCTCGATGCGCCTGCCCCTGGTCGACGGGCACGGCAACTTCGGCTCCCTGGGCAACGACGACCCGCCGGCCGCCATGCGGTACACCGAGTGCCGGATGGCCGACGCCACGTCCCTGATGACGGAGTCCATCGACGAGGACACCGTCGACTACCAGTCGAACTACGACGGTCAGGAGCAGGAGCCGGTCGTCCTCCCGGCGGCGTACCCGAACCTCCTGGTCAACGGTGCCTCCGGGATCGCGGTCGGCATGGCGACCAACATGCCGCCGCACAATCTCGGCGAGGTCATCGCCGCCGCGCGCCACCTCATCAGGCACCCGGGCGCGGACCTCGAGACGCTGATGCGCTTCGTGCCGGGACCCGACCTGCCGACCGGCGGCAGGATCGTCGGCCTCGGCGGCATCAAGGACGCGTACGCCTCCGGGCGCGGCACGTTCAAGATCCGCGCGACCGTCGCCATAGAGAACGTCACGGCCCGTCGCAAGGGTCTCGTCGTCACCGAACTGCCCTTCAGCGTCGGTCCGGAGAAGGTGATCGCTAAGATCAAGGACCTCGTCGGTTCGAAGAAGCTCCAGGGCATCGCCGACGTCAAGGACCTCACCGACCGGGCCCACGGGCTGCGTCTGGTGATCGAGGTCAAGAACGGCTTCGTCCCCGAGGCCGTGCTGGAGCAGCTCTACAAGCTGACGCCGATGGAGGAGTCCTTCGGCATCAACAACGTGGCGCTGGTCGACGGGCAGCCGCTCACCCTGGGGCTCAAGGAGCTCCTGGAGGTCTACCTCGACCACCGTTTCGACGTGGTGCGCCGGCGCAGCGAGTTCCGCAGGACCAAGCGCCGCAACCGGCTGCACCTGGTCGAGGGCCTCCTCGTCGCACTGCTCGACATCGACGAGGTCATCCGCATCATCCGGGACAGCGACAACTCGGCGCAGGCGAAGGAGCGCCTGATGGAGCGCTTCTCGCTGAGCGAGATCCAGACCCAGTACATCCTGGACACCCCGCTGCGCAGGCTCACCCGCTTCGACCGGATCGAGCTGGAGACCGAGCGCGACAAGCTCACCGAGGAGATCGCCGAGCTGACCGCGATCCTGGAGTCGGACGCCGAGCTGCGCAAGCTCGTATCGGCCGAACTGGCGGCGGTGGCGAAGAAGTTCGGTACCGACCGCCGCACGGTGCTGCTGGAGTCCGCGGGCTCGCAGGTCGCCTCGGTGCCGCTGGAGGTCGCCGACGACCCGTGCCAGGTGCTGCTCTCCTCGACCGGTCTCCTGGCCCGCACGGCCAACGCCGAGCCGGTCGTCCAGGCGGAGGACGCCAAACGCACGAAGCACGACGCGATCGTCTCGGCCGTCGCCGCCACGGCGCGCGGGGACGTCGGCGCGGTGACGTCCGCGGGCCGGCTGCTGCGGCTCTCCGTGATCGACCTGCCGCAGCTGCCGGACACCCACGCGGCTCCGAACCTGTCGGGTGGGGCTCAGATCGCGGAGTTCCTGACGCTGGAGCCTGACGAGGAGCTGGTCTGCCTCACCACGCTGGACGAGGAGGCACCGGGCCTGGCCATCGGCACGCTGCAGGGTGTGGTCAAGCGCGTGGTGCCCGACTACCCGGCCAACAAGGACGAGTTGGAGGTCATCTCACTGAAGGACGGTGACCGCGTCGTCGGCGCCACGCAGCTGCGTACGGGCGAGGAGGACCTGGTCTTCATCACGTCCGACGCGCAGTTGCTGCGGTATCCGGCTGCGTCGGTGCGTCCGCAGGGACGCGCGGCGGGCGGGATGGCGGGCGTCAAGCTCGCTCCCGGCTCGACCGTCCTGTCGTTCACCGTGGTGGACCCCGCGGCGGACGCCGTGGTGTTCACCGTCGCCGGGTCGCACGGCACGCTGGACGACTCCGAGCGGACGTGGAAGCTCACTCCGTTCGATCAGTACCCGCGCAAGGGCAGGGCCACCGGCGGGGTGCGCTGCCAGCGATTCCTCAAGGGGGAGGACGTCCTGGTCTTCGCCTGGGCGGGCGAGGCGCCCGCGCGGGCCGCGCAGAAGAACGGCATGCCCGCCGAGCTGCCGGCCCCCGATCCTCGCCGTGACGGTTCGGGCACGCCGCTGACGAGCCAGGTCGCGGTGGTCGCCGGACCTCTGTAGGACGCCGTACGGACGACGGCGCGGGCCTCAGGCCTCGTCGTCGTCCGGCTGCCGCACGTACCGCAGGACGCCCCACATGCTGCGCTCCAGCTCCTCGGTGGCGTCCTGCCACGGGTCCGGGCAGCCTTCGAGCTCCTTCCGCAGCGCCTCGGTGTCGATACCGGATCCGATCAGCACCAGCCGGGTCCGCCGCGGTTCGTCGCGGGGCCACGGCTCCGGCACGAAGCGCAGGAAACGGCCGACGGCGTGCAGGACGTACCGGTTGCCGGGGTCGCCCGCCCCGAAGTCGGCGAATCCCTTGATCCGGTAGAGCCCCGCGGGCCTGGAGTCGAGGAACGCCATGAGCCGTCGGGGGCTGAGCGGCACGTCGGCGGTGAAGGAGACGCTCTCGTACGCCGCGTGCAGATGCTCCTCGTGCATGCGGTCCGCCTCGGGGAGCAGATCCTCGAAGGTCAGCTGGCGGACCGGATCGTCCTCGTCGGGCCGGTGCACGGGGTCGATGAGCAGCTCCGGGTCGACCCTCCCGTACGCCGCGGGGACGACCGCCGCCCTGCCGCCCGCCGTGACGACGGCCTCCCGGACGGCCCGGAGGTCCGCCTCCGCGACCCGGTCGGTCTTGTTCAGGACGATGAGGTCGGCGACCGAGAGGTGGCGGTCGATCTCCGGATGGCGCTCCCGCGTGGCGGGAAACTCCGCGGCGTCGACGACCTCGACCAGTCCCCCGTACCGGATGCGCGGATTGTCGCTGGCCAGCAGCATCCGTACGAGCTCCTGGGGCTCGGCCAGACCGCTCGCCTCGATGACGATCACATCGAGCCGTGCGGCAGGCCGGGTCAGCGTCTCCAGGTAGGTGTCCAGCTCGCTCGCGTCGACGGCGCAGCACATGCAGCCGTTGCCCAGGGAGACCGTGGATCCGACCTGGCCCGCGACGGTCAGCGCGTCGATCTCGATGGCGCCGAAGTCGTTGACGACGACACCGATCCGGTTGCCCGCCCTGTTGCGGAGCAGATGGTTGAGCAGGGTCGTCTTGCCGGATCCGAGGAAGCCGGCCAGGACGACGACCGGGATCTGCGGGGCGGGGGACGCGGTCAACGGGTGGCCTTCCTCGGGTGGGTCAGGGTGCCGGCACGGGGTGCGGCGGCGGGGTCCCGACGTAGCGGGCCGCCGGGCGGATGATCTTCGAGTCCTCCGCCTGCTCCAGGATATTGGCGCTCCAGCCGACCATGCGCGCGGCGCAGAAGGTGGGGGTGAACATCGCGCGCGGCAGTCCGCAGAGCTCCATGACGACACCGGCGTAGAACTCCACGTTGGTGTGCAGTTCGCGTCCCGGCTTGAGCTCGGCAAGGATCGCCTCCACCTGCCGCTCCACCTCGACGGCGAAGTCGACGAGGGGGCCGCCGAAGCTCTGCGCGACCCCGCGGAGCATGCGTGAGCGGGGGTCCTCGGTGCGGTAGACGGGGTGCCCGAACCCCATGATCCGATCCCCCGCGAGGACCCGCTCACGGATCCAGCCGTCGATCCGGTCCGGCGTGCCGATGGCGTCCAGCGTGTCCAGCGCACGGCTGGGCGCGCCACCGTGCAGCGGCCCGGAGAGGGCGCCGACGGCCCCGACGAGGCATGCGGCGACGTCCGCGCCGGTGGAGGCGATCACGCGTGCGGTGAAGGTGGAGGCGTTGAAGCCGTGGTCGACGGTCGAGACGAGGTACCGCTCCACGGCGGCGACCCGTGCCGCTTCCGGCTCCTCGCCGGTGAGCATGTACAGGTAGTTCGCGGCGAACGGCAGGTCGTCGCGCGGCTCGACCGGCTCCAGCCCCTGGCCCAGGCGGTACAGGGAGGTCAGCACCGTGGGGACCGCGGCGCACACGGCGAGCGCGTCCTCACGACGGCGGTCGGAGTCGATGTCGTACACCGGACGGAATCCCGCCGAGGCCCCGAGCAGCGAGAGCGCGGTCCGGAGACCGGCGAGCGGTCCGGAGACCGCCCCGGCGCGTGCGATGGCGGGCAGCGCCGCCCGCACCCCGGCCGGCAGCCCGCGCAGGCCCGCGGTGCGGGCGGCGAAGGCGGCGCCCTCCGCCCGGCCGGGCAGCTCGCCGTGGAACATCAGGAACCAGACGTCCTCGAAGCTGCGGCTCTGCGCCAGGTCGACCGCCGAGTACTGGCGGTAGTGGTAGAAGCCCTCGCGTCCGCGCACGTCTCCGAGCGCGGTGTCGGTGACGATCACGCCGGAGAGGCCCCGGGGTACGTCGAGCGGGGCGGTGTGCGTCTGCGTTGCAGGCATGGCAGGTCTCTTCTCCACCGATGAGCTGAATATTGATTCCACTGTCCATGGTTGACTTTAAAGGTGTCAATATTGATTGCGTCAATACAAAAGCTCTACTGGATGCGGCAGGACATGGACGAGCCATGGATATGGATACGGTGTGCGCCATGACGCATGACTTCGCAGAGGGGACCGGCACGCGAGACGCGGGTGCCGAGGGGGCTCCGGACGCACCCAGGCTCACCACCCGTGAGGCGGCCGGGCGCCTCGGGGTGAAGCCCGAGACCGTGTACGCGTACGTGAGCCGGGGCCAGCTCACCAGCAGGCGCACCCCCGGGGGCCGTGGCAGCACGTTCGACGCCGCCGAGGTGGACGCCCTGGCCCGCCGCACCGGTCGCAGGGACCCCTCGCCGTCCACCGCGGGCGAACTGGTCTTCCGTACCGGCATCACGCTCATCGAGCCGGACCGCTACTTCTTCCGCGGGGTCGACGCCGCCGAGCTCGCGCGCCTGTACGGCTTCGAGGAGGTGGCCGAGTGGATCTGGACCGGGGAGCTCCGTCCGGGCATCCGGTTCGCCGATGCGCCGGAGTCCCTCGCCGCGGCGCGGCGCACCGCGGCAGCGCTGCCGCGGCACAGCAGCTCCACGGACCGGCTCCGGGCCGCCGTCGCGGCCGCCGCTGCCGCCGATCCCCTGCGGTTCGACCTCTCTCCCGAGGGGGTGTTGAACAGCGCCCGCACCCTGCTGCCCACGCTGGTGGGCGCTCTGCCGTCCGCCGGGGAGGCCTCTCCGGCGGCCCCTCCGGCGGACGGGAAGTCCGATGCCGGCGCCCCTCTCGCCCACCGGCTGTGGCCGAAGCTCTCCGACCGGCCCGCGGACGCGGCGTCGCTGGCCGTGCTCGACACCGCGCTGGGGCTGCTGGCCGACCACGATCTCGCGGCGTCGACCCTGGCCGCACGGGTCGCCGCGTCGACCCACGCGCACCCCTATGCCGTGGTCTCGGCGGGGCTGGGGGCGCTGGAGGGCCCGCTGCACGGAGCGGCGAGCGGATCGGCGCACCGCATGCTGTCCGAGGTCGTCGGGCGGGGCGGGGCGGCTCCGGTCGTCGCGGAACACCTGCGTGCCGGCCGGCGGGTGCCGGGGCTCGGCCATCGCCTCTACACGGGTGAGGACCCACGGGCGGGCGCGCTGTTCGCCCTGCTGGAGGAGATGCCGCAGGCGGCCCCCGCGGTGGCGGCGGCACGTGACGTGGTCGCGACCACCGCTCGGCACACCCCGCTGCACGCCAACGTCGACCTCGCGCTGGCCGCCTTCTCGGTCACGTGCGGGATGCCCGCCGAGGCGGGCGAGACCGTCTTCGCCGTGTCCCGCACCGCGGGCTGGGTCGCGCACGCCATGGAGGAGTACGCCGAACGGCCGCTGCGCATGCGGCCGAGCGGGCAGTACACCGGCCCGCGCCCGCCCCGGCCGCTGCCGTCCCCGAGCCGGACCGCCACCCTCGGGTCGAGTCCCGCAAAATAGCTACAGCCTGCGCAAAAACCCACCGGCCCCAAGGGTCGTCGGGCACGCCAGGGGCACGGGACAGCCCTCAGCGGGGCGGGCGGGCCGTGGACCCGCGGACGACGAGCTCCGGCTCGAAGAGGAGCTCGTCGGACGAGACCGTACGCCCCCCGATCTGCACCGAGAGCAGTTCGACCGCGGCCCTGCCCATGGCTTCGATCGGCTGGCGCACCGTGGTCAGCGGCGGCTCGGTGCAGTTCATGAACGCCGAGTCGTCGTAGCCGACGACGGAGACGTCCCCGGGCACCGACAGCCCCCGGCGGCGCGCCGCTCGTACCGCCCCCAGGGCCAGCGGGTCACTCGCGCAGATGATGCCGGTGACTCCTTGGTCGAGCAGCCGCATCGCCGCGGCCTGGCCGCCTTCGAGCGAGAACATGGCCCGCGCCACCCGCTCGTCCGGCACGGTGGCCCCCGACTGCCCGGCCAGCGCCCGGGCGGCGGCCAGCTTGCGCTGCGAGGGCATGTGGTCGGCCGGGCCGAGGACGAACCCGATCTTCTCGTGGCCGAGGGAGGAGAGATGGCGCCACGCCTGCTCGACGGCCACCGAGTCGTCGCACGAGACCGCGGGGAAGCCGAGGTGGGCGATGGCAGCGTTGATCAGGACGACCGGGATCTTGCGGTCGGCGAGCACCTTGTAGTGGTCGTGCGGGGCATCGGCCTGGGCGTAGAGGCCACCCGCGAACACGACTCCCGAGACCTGCTGCTGGAGCAGCAGCTCGACGTAGTCGGCCTCGGAGACTCCCCCCTTGGTCTGCGTGCAGAGCACCGGGGTCAGCCCCTGCTGGGCGAGCGCGCCACCGACCACTTCGGCGAACGCCGGGAAGATGGGGTTCTGCAGCTCCGGCAGGACCAGTCCGACCAGCCGGGCACGCTCACCGCGGAGCTGGGTCGGACGCTCGTAACCCAGCACGTCGAGGGCGGAGAGGACGGCCTGCCGGGTGGCGTCGGAGACTCCCGGCTTGCCGTTCAGCACGCGGCTGACCGTGGCCTCGCTGACTCCAACTTTCTGGGCAACCTGAGCAAGTCGTCGCGTCATGAACGCAAGATTAGCGCAAGAAACGCAAGAAGATTGCGGAGTGTTCGATACCCACAGAACGCTCACAGATGGACGGCGCAAGGGCAAGAGCCCCGGCGCACGGGCCGCGGCGGGCGGTGATTTCGGTCAGCACGGTTCGCCCTCTACCGTTCGTACGATGAGCGCCCCACCGACCACCCCCCGGGGACCGCGCCGGTTCGGCTGGCCGAAACGGGTCTTCTCGCAGGTCCTGCTGATGCAGCTGGCCATCGTCACCGGCGTCACCGTCCTCGTGACGGGCCTCTTCCTGGCGCCGCTCAGCGCCCAGCTCGACGACCAGGCCATGCGGCGCGCCCTGGCGATCGCCCAGAGCACGGCAGCACAGCCGCAGATCGCCGACTCGCTCACCAGCACCGATCCGCACCCGGACGGTGCCGTCCAGGCCGCGGCGGAACGGATCAGGCGGTCGACCGGGGCCGAATACGTCGTGATCATGGACAAGCAGGGGGTGCGCTGGTCGCACACCGACTCCTCCCGCATCGGCGACGTCGTCTCCACCGACCCCAGCACGGCGCTCGCCGGCAGGTCCGTGATGGAGATCGACAGCGGCACCCTCGGGCGTTCGGCCCGCGGCAAGGTCCCCCTGCTCGACGGATCGGGCCGGGTCGTCGGTGCCGTATCGGTCGGCATCGCGTACGACAGTGTCCGCGCCCGGCTGCTCGCCGCGATCCCCGGTCTGCTCGCCTACGCGGGCGGGGCACTGGCCGTCGGAGCTCTGGCCGCCTATCTGATCTCCCGCCGCCTCCAGCGGCAGACCCATGACCTGGCGTTCTCCGACATCTCGGCGCTGCTCACCGAGCGCGAGGCCATGCTGCACAGCATCCGTGAAGGGGTCGTCGCACTCGACCGCACCGGGCGCATCCGGCTCCTGAACGACGAGGCGCAGCGCCTTCTCGGTCTCGGGCCCGGCGCCGCGGGCAAGCGGCTCGACGAGGCCCTCGGAGCGGGCCGGACGGCGGACGTGCTGGCCGGACGGGTGGTCGGCGACGACCTGGTGACCGTCCGTGGCAGCCGTGTGCTGCTCGCCAACCGCATGCCCACCGACGACGGCGGGGCCGTGGCCACCCTCCGCGACCGCACCGAGCTCGAGTATCTCGGCCGCGAACTCGATTCCACCCGTGGTCTGATCGACGCCCTCCGCGCCCAGGACCACGAGCACGCCAACCGGCTGCACACCCTCCTGGGGCTGCTCGAACTGGAGATGCACGACGACGCCGTGGAGTTCGTGACGGAGGTCGTCGGCGTCCACCGGGCAACAGCGGAGCAGGTCACCGAGAAGGTTCACGACCCCCTCCTGGCCTCGCTCCTGGTCGGTAAGGCCACGGTGGCCGCCGAACGCGGTGTCGCCCTGCGGATGGCCCCGGAGACTCTGTTGCCGGACCGGCTGGTGGACCCCCGTGGTCTCGTCACCGTCCTCGGCAATCTGGTCGACAACGCGCTGGACGCGGCCGCGGGGTCGACCGGGGCGCGGATCGAGGTCGGGCTGCGGGCCGAGAGCCGTACGGTGGTGCTGCGCGTGCACGACAGCGGTCCCGGTGTACCGGCGGGTGACCACGAGTCCATCTTCATGGAGGGCTGGTCGACCAAGGAACTCCCGGCCCACGGCAAGCGCGGCCTGGGGCTGCCCCTGGTGCGGCGGCTCGCCGAGCGGCAGGGCGGCAGCGTGTCCGTCTCGGGTTCCCCCGGCGGCGGGGCGGTGTTCACCGTCGTCCTTCCGGAGGCACTGAGCGCGCCGGCGCCCTCCAGCAGCCGTGACCCGGGCGGGCCGGAACAGCCGGACGTCCCGGCCTCGCACAGCTCCTCGGCCCCGGTACGCCCCGCCACGTCAGGAGACGCCCCGTGATCGAGGTCCTGGTCGTGGACGACGACGTACGGGTGGCCCGCATCAACGCGGCCTACGTGTCCAAGGTCCCCGGATTCCGGGTGGCCGCCTTGGCGCACTCCGCGGACGAGGCCCTCGCCAGGATCGCCGGGATGCCCATCGACCTGATCCTGCTCGACCACTACCTGCCGGACCGCAACGGCCTGGCCGTGGTGCGGGAACTGCGCGGTCTCGGCCGTCACACCGACGTGATCATGGTGACCGCGGCGCGCGACGTCGCGACCGTTCAGGCCGCGATGCGCCACGGAGCCCTCCAGTATCTGGTGAAGCCGTTCGCCTACGCCGGGCTCCGCACCAGACTGGAGGCCTACGCGGCACTGCGCCGCACGTTCGAGGGCGGCGGCGAGGCCGAGCAGACGGAGGTGGACCGGCTGTTCGGGGCCTTGTGGGCCACGGGCGGTTCCGATCTCCCCAAGGGGCACTCGACGACGACCGCGGACCTGGTCCGCCAGGCCCTGCGCGCCGCCGACGGGCCGCTCTCCGCGCAGGAGATCGCGGAGAGCGCGGGAATGAGCCGTCAGACGGCCCAGCGCTATCTGAAGCTGCTGGAGCGCACGGGCAGGGTGCGGCTGTCCCTCAAGTACGGCGAGACAGGGCGCCCGGAACACCGGTACACCTGGGCCACCGGCTCCTGAAACCGCCGCCGCCCCTCCGCGCCGCCTACGCCGCGCCCGCGCCGGTCAGCGACCGCACCTCCGTCTCCGCGTGCTTGGCCGGGTCGGGCGGCTCGGGTGAGGTGACCGTGCCGATCCAGCCGGCCAGGAAACCGGCGGGGATCGAGACGAGGCCCGGGTTCTCCAGGGGGAAGAACGCGAAGTCGACTCCGGGGAAGAGCGAGGTCGGACTCCCCGAGACGACCGGCGAGAGCAGTACGAGCGCAACGGCCGGGACGAGTCCGCCGTAGACGGCCCAGACCGCTCCCCGGGTGGTGAAGTTCCGCCAGAACAACGAGTACAGCAGCGCGGGGAGGTTGGCGGAGGCCGCGACCGCGAAGGCCAGCCCCACCAGGAACGCGACGTTCAGGTCCTGGGCGAGGAGGCCGAGCGCGATGGCCACCACCCCGATACCCGCCGCGGCCACCCTCGCCACACCGACCTCGCTCCACTGCTCGGCACCCGGCCGCCGGAACGAGGCGTACAGGTCGTGGGCGACGGAGGCGGAGGAGGCGAGGGTGATCCCGGCGACGACGGCGAGGATCGTGGCGAAGGCGATCGCGGCGACGACGGCGAAGAGCACGGTGCCGCCCGTGGAGCCCTCGCCGCCCCCGAGGACGAGCGCCAGGAGCGGAACAGCGGTGTTCCCGGACGTGTGGGACGCCCGGACCTCGGTGGGGCCGACGAGTGCGGCCGCTCCGAACCCGAGGACGATGGTCATCAGGTAGAAGCTGCCGATCAGCCCGATGGACCAGACGACGGACCGCCGGGCCGCGCGGGCCGTGGGAACCGTGTAGAAGCGCGACAGGATGTGCGGCAGGCCGGCCGTGCCGAGGACGAGCGCGAGGCCGAGACTGATGAAGTCGAAGCGCGCCGTCCAGCTCCCGCCGTACTTCAGCCCGGGCGAGAGGAAGTCCCTGCCGTTACCGCTGCGTTCGGCTGCGGAGGTGAGCAGGGCGTTGACGTCGCCGTGGAAACGGGCGAGGACGAGGGCGGTGAGCGCGACGGCGCCGGCCATCAGCAGGACCGCCTTCACGATCTGGATCCAGGTCGTGGCACGCATCCCGCCGAGCGACACGTAGATGACCATCAGCGCTCCGACCCCGACCACGGTCCAGGACCGGGCGGTGTCGCTCGTACCGCCCAGGAGAAGCGCGACGAGACTGCCCGCGCCCACCATCTGCGCCACCAGGTACAACACGGAGACGGTGACGGACGAGGTGCCCAGGGCCGTACGCACCGGGCGCTCCGCCATGCGGGCGGCCACCACGTCGGCGAGGGTGAACCGTCCGCAGTTCCGCACGAGTTCGGCGACGAGGAGCAGGACGACGAGCCAGGCCACGAGGAAGCCGACCGAGTAGAGCATGCCGTCGTAGCCGTAGAGGGCGATCAGTCCCGAGATGCCGAGGAAGGAGGCGGCGGACATGTAGTCACCGGCGATGGCGAATCCGTTCTCCATGGGGGAGAACAGCCTTCCGCCCGCGTAGAACTCCTCGGCGGAGCCCTGCCTGTTACGGCCGACCCACGTGGTGATGCCGAGCGTCACGGCGATGAACACGCTGAAGAGCAGCAGCGCCAGAGTCTGGTGATCTCCCCTCACCGGCCGGCCCCTCTCGTCATCTCCTGGGTCTCCCAGCGCAGTTCCAGAGCGGCACGGTCCCGGTGCAGACGCGCATGGCGCGCGTACGCCCAGGTGAGCAGGAACGTGGTGAGGAACTGGCCGAGCCCGGCCACCATGGCCACGTTCAGCACACCGGCCACGGGACGCGCCATCAGATCGTGCGCGGTGGTGGCGACGATGACATAGGCGAGGTACCAGAGCAGGAAGGCGGCCGCCGCCGGCACGACGAACCTCCGGTAGCGGCGGCGCACCTCGCGGAACGCCGGGCTGCTCTGCACCTCCAGATAGATCTCGGCAGCGCTGGTGCTGCGCCGCTCCACCGTCCGGAGCCGCCCCTCGACAGCGTCGGCCCCTGCCCCGTACGGGTCGTCCCACCCGGTGGCCGGCGCCTCGTACCACGGGTCGTCGAGCCGCACCGCTGCGACGCCCGGCCCTGCTTCCTTCTCCACCAACAACTCCCTTGTCCACGAGCCTTTTCGGCGCGTAGCCAAGAATGGGCAGATCGGGAAGATCCCGGGCACTTCATTCGCGCTGCTTCACCATTTCAGGTGACGGAAGTGCCGGGCGGCTGTGCGATCCCCGCGCCGTAGGCATAGCGGACGGTCCCGGTTCTGTCGCGCGCCCCCGTCTTGGCGAAGAGGTTGTTGACGTGGGTCTTCACCGTGGCCCGGGAGATGCGCAGGGTCCGCCCGATCTCCGTGTGGGACAGACCGTCCGCGATGAGGGCCTGCACTCGCCCTCCCGGGGAGTGAGCCCGTCGGGCAGCTCCGAGGGCAGCGGTGCCCCGGTCTCGACGGCGTGGGCGGTGACCCGCTCCAGCAGCCGGCTCCGCACCTTCGGCGAGAGCCCCGCATCTCCGGACATCACGGCCTCGATGGCCTGGGCGATCTCCTCGCCCCGGGCGTCCTTGGTCAGGTGGCCCGGCGAGCACGTCGCGGATCTCGCGGGCGATCCTGGACCTCTCGGCCGGCGCGGCCGCACCGGCTTCCGCCTCCCGCGCGGCCCACTCCTGGGCGAGGAGCCGACGCGAGCTGCCCCGGGCCTCGGCATCGAGCCGCAGTAGGTGTCCTACCCAGACACAGGCTGCCCGTGGTGATCACCGTCGTCAGCCATCGACACGCAGCGCGATCCCGCCCACCCGTACGTGGAGCGTGGCCCTGGTGCCCCGGCTCCAGACGGATTCGTCCGGCCCCTGCCACATCCGGGCGGTCCGTCCCCATCCAGCCCCGGTGGCCAGACCCAGGACGAGGCCCGCGCCCGGCATCACCCCCGAGAACGTCTCGTGACGGGGGTCGAGCGCTCCGTCACTGCGCAGGGCGACGATGAGGAGGATCACGGGAAGCAGCCACCACCGCCTCCGCTCGCCGACCCGCTGGGCCGAGAACTGACGCACGACGACGAGTGCGACAACCGCGACGATCACCCGAACGTTCAGGAGCTCTGACACGGCAGCCTCCGAGGGCGTGAGGATTCGATGCCTTCGACGCCCCGGAGACGCGGTGATCAAGGGGATCGGCTCACGGACTGACCGTGGGTGGAGAAGATGTCTCCACCCACGGCTGGAGAGGCTCAGACGTCGATGCGCGAGCGGTCCAGGGTGGCAGCCGAGCTGGTGATGAACTCCTTGCGGGGGGCGACCTCGTTGCCCATCAGCAGGTCGAAGACCTGCTCGGAGGATTCCAGGTCGCCGATGTTGATCCTCCGCAGGGTGCGGTGGCGCGGATCCATCGTGGTCTCCGCCAGTTGGTCCGCGTCCATCTCGCCGAGGCCCTTGTAGCGCTGGATCGAGTCCTTGAACCGGACGTTCTTCCGCTGGAGCTCCAGCAGGCTCTGACGGAGCTCGTTGTCGGAATAGGTGTAGATGTACTTGTCCTGGCCCTTCTTGGGCTGGACGAGCTCGATCCGGTGCAGCGGAGGTACGGCCGCGAAGACCCGTCCCGCCTCGACCATCGGCCGCATGTACCGCTGGAAGAGGGTGAGCAGCAGGGTCCGGATGTGCGAACCGTCGACGTCGGCGTCCGTCATCATGATGACCTTGCCGTAGCGTGCCGCGTCGATGTCGAAGGTGCGTCCGGAGCCCGCTCCTATGACCTGGATGATGGCGCCGCACTCGGCGTTCTTGAGCATGTCCGAGACGGACGACTTCTGGACGTTGAGGATCTTTCCGCGGATCGGCAGCAGAGCCTGGAACTCACTGTTCCGGGCCAGCTTCGCCGTGCCCAGGGCCGAGTCGCCCTCCACGATGAAGAGCTCACTGCGCTCCACGTCGTCGCTCCGGCAGTCGGCGAGCTTCGCGGGCAGCGAGGAGGACTCGAGCGCAGTCTTGCGGCGCTGCGCGTCCTTGTGCTGGCGCGCGGCGATACGGGTGCGGGCCGCCGCCACCGCCTTGTCCAGCACCGCCCTGGCCTGGGCCTTGGCATCGCGCTTGGTGGAGGTCAGGAAGGCCTTGAGCTCCTTGGCGACCACGTTGGCCACGATCCGGTTGGCCGCGGAGGTGCCCAGCACCTCCTTGGTCTGCCCTTCGAACTGAGGTTCCGCGAGCCGTACGGTGACGACCGCGGTCAGGCCTTCCAGTGCATCGTCCTTGACGATGTCGTCCTCGGCGACGCGGAGCAGCTTGGCGGACCGCAGGACCTCGTTCACCGTCTTCGTGAGGGAGCGCTCGAAACCGGAGACGTGGGTGCCGCCCTTGGGGGTGGCGATGATGTTCACGAAGGACTTGAGGTTGGTGTCGTAGCCGGTGCCCCAGCGCAGGGCGATGTCGACGCCCAGCTCGCGGGTCACCTCGGTCGCCGTCATGTGCCCGCGGTCGTCGAGGACCGGCACGGTCTCCTTGAACGTTCCCGTACCGCTCAGGCGCTGGACGTCGCAGACGGCCTTGTCCTGCGCCAGGTACTCGCAGAACTCGCTGATTCCGCCGTCGAAGCGGAAGGTCTCCTCGGTCTTGCCCTCACCGTCGATGCCACGCTCGTCGCGGACGACGATGGTCAGGCCGGGCACGAGGAACGCGGTCTGGCGTGCCCGCTGGTACAGCGTCTCCAGGTTGAGCTTCGCGTCCTTGAGGAAGATCTGCCGGTCCGCCCAGTACCGCACGCGGGTACCCGTGCGGGTCTTGGGGACTCGCTTGCCCTTGCGGAGGCCGTTGGCGGGGTCGAAGGGGCTGTCCGGCCCCTGTTCGGTGAACATGCCCGGCACACCGCGCCGGAAACTGATGGAGTGGGTCGCACTGTTGCGGTCGACCTCGACGTCCAGCCGGGCCGAGAGGGCGTTCACGACGGAGGCGCCGACGCCGTGCAGGCCGCCCGACGCGGCGTAGGACCCGCCGCCGAACTTTCCGCCGGCGTGCAGCTTGGTCATGACGACCTCGATGCCGGAGAGCCCGGTCTTGGGCTCCACGTCGACCGGGATGCCCCGGCCGTTGTCACGGACCTCGACGGACGCGTCGTCGTGGAGGATGACCTCGATGGAGTCGCAGTACCCCCCGAGAGCCTCGTCGACGGAGTTGTCGATGATCTCCCAGAGGCAGTGCATGAGTCCGCGGCTGTCCGTGGACCCGATGTACATTCCGGGGCGCTTACGAACCGCTTCGAGCCCCTCGAGGACGAGAAGGTGCCGCGCGGTGTAGTTGGAGCTGTCCCTGTCTGCGCCGCCTGCTCCGGTCAGCAGCGCAGTGGACGGCACGGAATCGGCGGTCACGCGGTTCGCTCCTCGCTGAATTTCATTTGGGGCCCAGTGGGTAGCGGGCTCGGCCTCGGTAGCCGCTGAGAGCCTACCGAGGCCTGGTAGAGCGGTTGTAACGCCACCCAGGGGGAATCATTATGGTAGTCCAGCCTCGCATACACGTTCGATCATTCGTTGGGGTGACGTGCACATCACGTTCCCTTCGAGGCATGAACCATTTAGGCTCCGGGCACGTCCTCATGAACAACCGGCAAGCCAGCCGGGGGGACCGGCCCACACAAGCAACGCGAAACCGTAGCGCTACGCAATACGGCACATTCGCCGCCAAACGGCAACAGACAGCCATCCTGAGAAGAAGTTTCGAAGAAATGCCACGAGCGGGAACGTTTTCGGCCTGGTTGGATGTTGACCCTGGTACGACAGCTCGTCGAGCTAGAGAAGAGGCGACGTGACTACTGTTCTGACCCCCGCGAGCCCGCTGACCGCAGCAGACCGCTGTGACCGTTGCGGCGCCCAGGCTTATCTGCGCGTCGTCCTGATCAGCGGCGGTGAACTGCTCTTCTGTGCCCACCACGGGCGCAAGTTCGAGCCGGAACTCAAGAAGATCGCCGCGGAAATACAGGATGAGACAGATCGGCTCACTGCCGTGCAGGCCAGTGCCGCCGACGAGGAACAACACTGACACCTCGCATCCACGACGAGCCAAGGGCACGGTCCAGGACCGGCCGACGGGCGGCCTCCCCCGAGGGGAAAGCCGCCCGTTCTCACATCTCGAGGTGATGCCGGGGTCAGCTGCCGGCGGCGGCCATCCACCCGATCGCCGCGGACACCCGCGTGTACACACCGGGGCTTCCGGGGCTCCCGCAGCCGCTCCCCCACGAGACGAGCCCGACGAGGCGCCCACGGGCCACCAGCGGGCCTCCGCTGTCCCCCTGGCACGCATCCCGCCCTCCCGCGCTCTCACCGGCGCAGAGCATCGACGAGGCGTCGTACGCGCCCTGTGTGCCGCCGGGGTACGCCCGGCGGCAGTCGTTGTCCGGCAGCACCCGCACGGAGGCGGCACGCAGCCCGGAGGCGTAGGCGCCGTACCCGGTCGTGTCCCCCCAGCCGTACACCTTCGCCGCGGTACCCGGCTCGTACGCCTCGTCCGCGGCCCCGGCCATCGGGATCACGCTCCCCTTCGGCAGCGCCCGGGCCAGAGTGAGGACCGCGAGATCTGCGGCATTCGTGTGCGGGTCGTAGCCCGGATTGACCCACGTCGACCGTACGGGGATCTCCTGGCCACCCGGCCCGCTCAGCTCGTCGCGTCCGGCGATGATCCGAAGATCCCGGATCTCCGGGACGGCGGCCCCCAGGACGTCCTCCCTCAGGCAGTGCGCGGCCGTCAGAACCTTGGTGGGCGCGATCGCAACCCCGCCGCAGAACTGGCCCGCGCGGATTCCTCCGAACCGGTCACGGCTCGACAGGGCGACGACCCAGGGACTGTCCGCGACGGCGACCGGCTTCCCTCCGACGATGATGCTGTCCGCTGCGGCCGGTGCCGAGGCACCGAGGGGTATCACGGCCGTGGCGAGCGCCAGGGTGAGGGCAGCGGGGAGGGCACGGACGGGAACACGGGGCATGGGAGCTCCTGACGCCGAGGTGAACAGTGCCCACTCAGCGTCATGCTCCGCGGCGCCTGCCGCACGCGGACGGACATGGGCCGGGCTCGGAACCTCTTCAGGTTCCGGGCCCGGCCCATGTCCGTCCCCGATCTAGTCGAGGTAGTCGCGCAGCACCTGCGAGCGCGACGGGTGGCGCAGCTTCGACATCGTCTTGGACTCGATCTGACGGATACGCTCACGCGTCACTCCGTAGACCTTGCCGATCTCGTCCAGCGTCTTCGGCTGGCCGTCGGTGAGACCGAAACGCATCGAGACCACGCCCGCCTCACGCTCGGAGAGCGTGTCGAGCACCGAGTGCAGCTGCTCCTGGAGCAGCGTGAAGCTCACCGCGTCCGCGGGCACGACAGCCTCGGAGTCCTCGATGAGATCTCCGAACTCGCTGTCCCCGTCCTCACCCAGCGGGGTGTGGAGAGAGATCGGCTCGCGGCCGTACTTCTGGACCTCGATGACCTTCTCGGGGGTCATGTCGAGTTCCTTGGCCAGCTCCTCCGGGGTGGGCTCACGGCCCAGGTCCTGGAGCATCTGGCGCTGCACCCGCGCGAGCTTGTTGATGACCTCGACCATGTGCACCGGGATACGGATGGTGCGGGCCTGGTCGGCCATGGCGCGGGTGATGGCCTGGCGGATCCACCACGTGGCGTACGTGGAGAACTTGTAGCCCTTGGTGTAGTCGAACTTCTCCACCGCGCGGATCAGGCCGAGGTTGCCCTCCTGGATGAGGTCCAGGAAGAGCATGCCGCGACCGGTGTAGCGCTTGGCCAGCGAGACCACGAGACGGAGGTTGGCCTCCAGCAGGTGGTTCTTGGCGCGGCGGCCGTCCTCGGCGATGATCTCCAGCTCACGCTTCAGCTTCGGTGCGAGCTTGTCGGAGTTGGCGAGCTTGTCCTCGGCGAAGAGACCGGCCTCGATGCGCTTGGCGAGCTCGACCTCCTGCTCGGCGTTGAGGAGGGGGACCTTGCCGATCTGCTTCAGGTAGTCCTTGACCGGGTCGGCCGTGGCGCCGGCGACGGCGACCTGCTGCGCAGGTGCGTCGTCCTCGTCGTCGTCGGAGAGGACGAAGCCCTTGTTCTCGCCCTCGCCCTCCTCTTCCTCACCCTTGCCGGCCTTGACTTCCTCGACCGCCTCGTCGCCGTCGAGCAGTTCGTCGTCCTGCTTGCCGGTCTTCTTCGCGGCGGTCTTCTTGACCGCCGTCTTCTTCGCGGCGGTCTTCTTGGCAACCGTCTTCTTGGCTGCCGCCTTCTTCGCAGGAGCGGCAACGGCGTCGTCGGCCGTCACGTCCGCGCTCTCGGCCGCCGGGGCGGCAGATGCCGCGACGGTCCTCGTCACAGCCGTCTTGGCCGCGACTGTCTTGGTGGCGGTGCGCTTGACCGGGCTCTTCGCTGCGACGCTCTTGCGGGCGCGCTTAGGCGACTCCGCGGCACTGACCATCAGCGTCACACCCTCTTCCTCGAGGATCTGGTTGAGGCTGCGCAGAACGTTCTTCCACTGGGTTGGCGGAATCTGGTCAGCCTCGAAGGCCCGACGCACGTCATCGCCGGCGATCTGCCCATCAGCCTTTCCCCGCTCGATGAGCGCCATCACAGACTCGGACTCGGCGATCTCCGGCGGGAGCGTACGGGATGTGCTGGCCGACACGAACAACCTCTCGGAACGATGGAAACGGCTTCCGGCCCGGCCCTGGAGAGAGCTGGAACCGACGACCGTCGGCTGGGGATGTCGCCGACGGCGCGGGCTTGGCCTCAGAACTGCACAGCGCACTTCGTGGCTGCTGTATTCCTTCCGCGGCGGTCACCTCTTAAGTCATCGCACTGTTTCGAGGAGTGTTACGCCCAATTCGCGTGGCCCGAGTCACACCTCATTCGCGACAAACAGAACCAGAGGTCACCGGTCCGTACAAACGCGCCGCCGAACCGCTCGGGCCCGGCGGCACACGGCCCTCATACCCCGATCCGCCTCGCTCAGTGCTCGCGAGGCGCGGGAACCACCCGTTCCGCGTCGGTGTGGCCGACCAGGAGCTGCCGCATGGCGGCTTCGGCACCGGCCGAGTCACCCGACGCCAGGGCCTCGACGATCCGCGCATGGTGGCCGAGGGACGCTTCCGCCGGCCGGTCACAGCCGGTGACGGGGCCGCCGGAGACGTGCAGTGCGGCCGACACGATCCCCGAGAGGTGCTCGAGCATGCGGTTGCCCGCCGCCTGGATCAGCAGGGCGTGGAACTCCGCGTCGGCCCTGGAGAACGTGAGGGCGTCCCCCTGCCCCATCGCGTGCCCCATGATCTCGATCATGTCGCCGAGCCTCTGCTGAATGTCCTCGCGCCCATGACCTGCGGCCAGGCGGGCGGCCAGCGGCTCGATGGTCCACCGGAGGTCCTCCAGCTCACGACGCTGGTCATCACGCTGCGGGCCGAAGGCGCGCCATTCGATGATGTCGGGGTCCAGCAGATTCCAGTCGCTCACCGGCCGGACCCGCGTCCCCACATTGGGCCGGGCGCTGACCAGGCCCTTGGCCTCGAGAACACGGAGGGACTCCCTCACCACGGTGCGGGAGACCTCGAATCGCTGGCCGATCTCCTCCGGCACGAGCGGCCGGTCGGCTCCGAGGTCACCGGAAACGATCATCTGGCCGAGCTGCTGGACCAGTTGGCCGTGAAGTCCACGGCCGCGACTGGCTGTGCCACGTCGGCTCGCCCGCCCGAGGTCGGAATCGACACCACCCCAGGAGCGCAGCGCGGCCCGCTCGCCGGCCGGCGCCTCCGTACGGGGGTAGCGATCGAGTTCGCCCGGGCCGGCGAGGCCGGAGTCGGCGGAGCGGGCGGCGGTCATCATGGTGTGCGCAAGGGTACTCACGCATCCTTTTTCGGCGCGGCTCAGCCAGCCCTTGAGGTCTTTCCTGAAAAGCACACGAAAGGGTGATCGGCACCCACTGCTCAATTGACGCTTTATCGGTGGAAATCGCACCCCTTCGGGAGAGTTACTCCCAGAGGGACGCCCGCCCCGGGTGATCCGATCACCAACGGGCCCTCCCGCGAAGGCTGGTGAACACGTACGCGCAGATCAGGGCGGACAACGACAAGGAAAGCGCCAGCCCCACGGGCTGGGCCACGACCCGCAGAGCCGCCATGGCCCACCGGTCCGCCTCGTACGGCCACTGCAGCCAGCCGAGTTCGCTCAACCTGCGCGGCAGTCCGACGATCGAACGGGCGGACGGACCCGCGAGGACCTTCTGCACGAGCGGCACGACGAGGACCGGAACGGCCAGGACCGCCGCGACCCCCGCACCGGTCAACCGGAACACGCCGGCCCCCAGGAGCCCCGCCCAGGCGCACCCGACCGAGAGACCCGCCCAACTGGCGGCCAGCTGAGGAGCGTTGTCCGGAACGGTCACCAAGTCACCGCCGTACACGAGGCGCAGGGCTTCGGCGTCCACGACCACGGCGAGCACGGCGATCAGCAGCGCGACGCCCCCGGAGACGGCCAGCTTGGCCAGCAGGAGGCCGAGGCGGCGCGGCACCGTACCCCGGCCGGCGGCGAGCGCCGGGTAACGGAACTCGTCGCCGAAGGCGAGGGCACCCAGCACTCCGGCGGCGAACGCGGCAGGCGGCAGCGGCAGCAGGTCCGGCCAGGCCACGAGGAGATCGGGCAGGGGCGTCCCGCCGGAGCGGGCCAGCACCACGGCGAGGCCCGCCGACACGACCAGGACCGCCGCGAGGATCAGGGCGGCCGTCCTGACGCCGAAGAGGCGGCGCAGTTCGTACCGCACGGGCCGGAGCGGGCCGCGGGCCGGGCGTACGGGAATCGGAGGGGGCAGTTGCGAGACGGCCACGGTCGAGGCGGGCCCCGGCAGGACGGCTCTCACCGGTTCACCGCCGGGACCGCGGACCGGTCCGGCGGCCGGGCCCGCGTCACCGGTCTCGTCGGCGAGCTGATGGACGGGAACACCGTGCCGGTAGGCCGTGTCCCCGACCTCCGCGCAACTGCTGCCGTACACGGAGAGCCGGCTGCCGCCCTCCGTCACCACTTCGACGGAGCGCTGCGCGGCACGGGCTTCGCGGTTCATCACCGCGGCCAGCCGGGCCGCGTGCGGGGTCCGCACGGCGACACGGGGCCTCAGGCGCGTGCGGGAGAAGTCGGCGACGCCCTGGTCGGCGACGAGGCGGCCGTGGTCGATGGTGACCACGCGGTCGGCCGCGCGCGCGGCCTCCTTGGCGTCGCCGGTCGTGTGCAGGACCGTGCCGCCTTCGGCCGCGTGCGCACGGAGCAGCCCGTGGAGCCAGCTCCTCTCGCGCGGTGAAAGACCCGCGGTCGGCTCGTCGAGGACGAGCGTGTGGGGATCGCCCAGCAGTACGGAGGCGAGGCCGAGCCGCCGGTCCATCCCGGCCGAGAGAGTTCCGATGCGCTGGTCGCCCAGACCCGCGAGACCGACGACCTCGAGCAGTTCGTCGGCCCGTGACGCCGGCACTCCGGCCGCCGCACAGAGCATGCGGAGCTGGCCGCGGGCGGTGCGCGCGGGATGCCCCGGTACGTCGCCGAGGAGCACCCCGACCTCGCGCGCGGGATGGCCGATGCGGTGCAGCGGCCTGCCCTTGAAGTAGGTGACGCCCCTGCCCGCTTCCAGCTCGAGCATCAGACGGAGGGCCGTGGTCTTGCCGGAGCCGGGAGCGCCGAGCAGCGCGGTGACGCTGCCGGGCGGGGCTTCGAAGGTGAGGTCGTCCACGACGGGAGGACGGTCGCGGCGGGGGGCGCTGGTGAGTCCGATGGCCTGGAGCATCGCTTCTCTCGCGGAGGGTGAGACCGCTCGGCGGCAGGGTGGAGTACCCCAGCAAGATAACGCGACATTTCAGACTTTTGGTGCATCGATGCTTCTGTGGGCGTTCCGCAGCTTCGCCGGGCACGAAGTTGCGGCACTGTGCCCGCTCAGACTTCCGGCCTCAGCATCGGAGGGTTCAGCACGGTCGCCGCACCGGCCCGGAACAGTTGCGCGGGGCGTCCCCCCTGCCGCGTGGTCGTCCCCCCGGACGGAACCAGGAAGCCTGGCGTTCCCGTGACCTTGCGGTGGAAGTTCCGGGGGTCGAGGACCACGCCCCACACGGCCTCGTAGACCCTGCGCAGTTCTCCGACGGTGAACTCGGGCGGGCAGAACGCCGTGGCCAGCGAGGAGTACTCGATCTTCGACCGGGCCCGCTCCACTCCGTCGTCGAGGATCTTCGCGTGGTCGAACGCCAGCGGCGCGGACTGCTCGCCCTCGCGCCCGAAGCCACCACCCGGACCGAGCAGGTCGCCGACGGACGCCCATCGAGCGCTGTTCGCGTCGCCGCCCGCACGCGGTGCCGGAAGGTCGGGCGCCAGTGCGAGGTGCGCGACGCTGACCACCCTCATCCGGGGATCACGCCCCGGGTCGCCATAGGTGGCCAACTGCTCGAGGTGGGCTCCGTGGCCGACGGCGGGGGCGGCCGGGTCGTGCGCGCAGAGCCCCGTCTCCTCGACGAGTTCACGCGCTGCCGCCGCACCGAGATCCTCGTCCGCCCTGACGAATCCGCCGGGTAGTGCCCACCGTCCCTGGAAGGGCGATTCACCACGGCGTACCACCAACGCGCAGAGCGCGTGACGTCGCACCGTGAGGACGACCAGGTCGACGGTGACAGCGAAGGGCGGGAAGGTCGACGGGTCGTAGGGCGGCATGCCGAAATCATAGTCGTCTCCCTGACGATAAACACTCCCTTCGCGACACCCTTTCCGCACCCGATCCGGCCCGTTGCCAAGCCGCCGTCCCTTCCGGGCCTGCTTCGCCGGGGCACCCCGGAGGCCTCAGTCACGGCGCCTCGCGCCGCGGTGACCGAGCCGCCGGGCGTCCCGGGCCCGGCCCCGGCTCGCGGCCGGGCGGGAAGGTGAACCGGCGATGCGGGCCGTGCGGGGCCCCGCCTTCCGCCCGCGCTTCGCGGCCGGAATCCGCGCGGGCCGGGGCCTGGGCCGTTCCACCTCCGTGCTCCGCCGTGCGTGTTCCTGGACGAGGCCCCTGCCGCCGTGTTCCGGCGTCGGGGTGTCGCTGACGTGCCCCCGAGGAGGGTGGTCACCGCCGCGCCGGTCGCGCAGGGTGCGCTCCCCCCGGAGACAGCGGCGCAGGGTCTCCGGGTCCAGGCCTTGGTTACAGGCCTGGTGCAGAAGTTGGGCGAACGTGTAGTCGGGGTCGGCCCGCAACGCGAGCCCGAGCGCCACCCTGGCGCCCGCCTCGTCGCCGGTGGACCACGAGACCCAGCCGGCCAGCGTGAGCGGCGCCGCCGAGTGCTCCACGTACGGGCCGACACACCGGCGCGCGAGCGCGCGCCAGAGCCTGAGTGCCGTTTCGGCCTCGCGGCCCTCCATCCACTCGGCGGCGCGGTCCCTGGTCTCCCGGTCCTGGAGGCCGAGGATGACTGCGGCGGCCTCCGGAGGCGTGATCAGGCCGTCGTCACCGCCGTCGGTCACGGCGCGGCCGGCCGACGGCGCGTCGGCAAGGCGTTCCATGAGGTCACGCGCGAGGGCCAGCGTCTCGCACGCCACCTCACCGCGCCCGCCGGCGTCGAGAATCCTGGACACCAGCACGGCACCCGCCGAATCGAGGGCCTGCTCCTGCTCCCGGCCGGCCACGGAGTCCCACGGTGTGAGCCGCGCCTCCATGTCGCGCAGCGATCCGCGCACCTGGATACCCGCATACGCGGCGGCCGCCGCCATCACCGTGGTGCCCGGGAGCGCCAGGGGATTGCCTTCGGGCGGGCAGCAGCGGTCATCGGGGCAGCAGTAGGACCAGTAGCGGCCGTCGGAGATGCAGAGCGCTTCGAGCACGGGAACGTCGAGCGCTCCGCAGGCGGTGCGCAGGAGCTGCGCGAGCGGCCGCAGCCGCTCCATGGCTTGCGGGGCGCTCTCCCCCTCGGCCGGATCCTGGCAGAGGAAGACGACGATCGCGTCGGGGCGGGAATCGCGCCTCTCGCTTCCCTCGATCAGGCTCTGCGCGAGCTGGTCGGCGACCGGGGCCCATTCCTCCGGCTCCCGCGGGATGCCCAGCCTGAGCCGGCCGCCGAAGCGGCCCCGGCCTCCGTGCAGGGCCGCCATGACCACGCTGTCGTTCGGATGGAAGCCCATCAGGTACGGGAGGGCGTCGGCGAGTTCTGCGGGACCGCGGAGCGTGATCTGGTGGGCGTCCGACGGTCCGGTGGTTTCGTCGTGCTTGTTCATGGCATGACCGTCCCGCGGGACGCCGATTTCCGCGACCCCCTGTGGATAACTTGTCCACAGGTGCCGGACCACCGTTCGCGGTTTGTCGTAGCCATCGGGTTGCATGGGGGCATGACCAACGCAGACCGCGCAGAGTTCAGGGCCTCGGCCGATTCCGTACTCGCCCGTCTGGTCGGGGACGCCACCGGCACCGCCCGGCTGCGCGAGGACCAGTGGCGGGCCATCGAGGCCCTCGTCGCCGACAAGCGCAGAGCCCTGGTCGTCCAGCGCACGGGATGGGGCAAGTCCGCGGTGTACTTCGTGGCCACATCGCTGCTGCGCGCCCAGGGCAGCGGGCCGACGGTGATCGTCTCCCCGCTGCTCGCCCTGATGCGCAACCAGGTGGCTGCCGCGGCCAGGGCCGGGATCAGCGCCCGCACGATCAACTCCTCCAACACCGAGGAGTGGGACACGGTCCAGGCCGAGGTGGCTGCGGGCGAGGTGGATGTGCTGCTGGTCAGCCCCGAGCGGCTCAACAACCCGGACTTCCGGGACCAGGTGCTGCCGCGCCTCGCCGCGGCGACGGGCCTGCTGGTGGTCGACGAGGCCCACTGCATCTCCGACTGGGGGCATGACTTCCGCCCCGACTACCGCAGACTGCGGACCATGCTCGCCGATCTGCCCGCGGGTGTTCCCGTGCTCGCCACGACGGCCACCGCCAACGCCCGGGTGACCGCGGACGTCGCGGAGCAGCTCGGTACGGGAGCGGGGACGGACGCGCTCGTGCTGAGGGGCCCGCTGGACCGGGAGAGCCTGAGCCTCGGAGTGCTCCGACTCCCCAATGCGGCACACCGTCTGGCCTGGCTGGGCGATCATCTCGGGGAGTTGCCGGGCTCGGGCATCATCTACACGCTCACGGTCGCCGCCGCCGAGGAGATCACGGCCTACCTCCGCCAGTGCGGACACCCGGTCACCTCGTACACCGGCAGGACCGAGAACGCCGACCGGCAGCAGGCCGAGGACGATCTCCTGGCCAACCGGGTCAAGGCCCTGGTGGCCACGTCCGCGCTCGGCATGGGATTCGACAAGCCCGACCTCGGCTTCGTCGTGCACGTGGGGTCGCCGTCCTCGCCGATCGCCTACTACCAGCAGGTCGGACGCGCGGGCCGTGGGGTGGAGCATGCCGAGGTGCTGCTGCTCCCGGGGAAGGAGGACGAAGCCATCTGGCAGTACTTCGCCTCCGTGGCCTTCCCTCCGGAGGAACAGGTCCGCCGGACTCTCGACGTCCTCGCCCAGGCCGGGCGGCCCCTGTCCCTGCCCGCCATGGAGCCTCTGGTCGATCTGCGCCGTACCCGCCTGGAGACGATGCTGAAGGTGCTGGACGTCGACGGCGCGGTGAAGCGGGTGAAGGGCGGCTGGATCTCCACGGGCGAGCCATGGGTCTACGACTCCGAGCGCTACGCCTGGGTCGCGCGCCAGCGGGCCGCCGAGCAGCAGGCCATGCGTGACTACGCCTCTGGGACCGGGTGCCGCATGGAGTTCCTCCGGCGCCAGCTGGACGACGAGGAGGCCACCGCGTGCGGGCGCTGCGACAACTGCGCGGGGGCGCGGTTCGACGACAAGGTCTCCACGGCGGCCCTCGACGGGGCTCGCGGTGAGCTCGGCCGGCCAGGGGTGGAGGTGGAGCCGCGCAAGATGTGGCCCACCGGCCTCTCCGCCGTGGGGGTCGATCTCAAGGGCCGCATCCCGGCGGGTGAGCTGGCCTTCCCCGGCCGGGCGCTCGGCAGACTGTCGGACATCGGCTGGGGCAACAGACTGCGTCCGCTGCTCGCGGCGCAGGCCCCCGACGCCCCGGTCCCCGACGACGTGTCCGGCGCGGTGATCACGGTAGTCTCCGACTGGGCGAAGGGCCCTGGCGGCTGGGCCTCCGGGGCGCCTGGGGCGGCCCCCCGGCCCGTCGGTGTCGTCACGGTCGCCTCACGCCGGAGGCCGCAGTTGGTCTCCTCGCTCGGCAGCCATATCGCCGAGGTCGGCCGGATGCCGCTGCTGGGCACAGTCGCCTACGCACCTGGCAGTGAAGACCTGCGGATCTCCCAGACCAACAGCGCACAGCGGGTGAGGGCGCTGCACGAGGCACTCGTGGTGGAGCCCGCGCTGGCGGAGGCACTCACGGCCGCGGGAGGGCCCGTCCTGCTCGTGGACGATCTCTCCGACACCGGGTGGACGCTGGCTGTCGCGGCCCGGCTGCTCCGACGCGCGGGAGCGGAGGGGGTGTTTCCGCTGGTCCTAGCGGTTCAGGCGTGACGCATGGCTTCGTTCGCCGCTGAACGGGCAGGGATATCTGTGTCATTCCGTCAGATACCCGTCAGCCGCGCCAATTGCTCGTTGCCGCCTGCCGGTACGACAGGAAGAATTGGAGTCGCTCCCCGCACGGTCTTTTCGCGGGCCCGGAAGGGCTGTGCCGCGGCGCGCCCTCATTCGACCCTGCCCGCACCGTGGGCGCGTAGCGAAGGGAGGACCGTGACCTTCGGATTCGCTCCGTCCGCAGCCACTTCACTGTCGGCGTCCGCCGGCTCCGTCAACCACACTGCCAGGATGCTCGAACCGGCCGAGTGGGCCGCGGCCGGCATACCCCTGCTGCGCAGTCCACGGGAGGTCGTCAGCGGCCTCCACGCGCGGCACCGGCCGGCTTCGGCCACCGCGGTCGTCGCCGTGCTCGATCATGAGGAACGGCTCACGGCCAGCGCCTCGTTCGCCCGGCGGTCCACCGCGGCCGCGGACGGCTGGGAGTTCCGTAACGCCCTGCTGGCACACCTGCGCCGGGTGATCCCGCACGATCTGCGCCGCCGCACCCCGGTGCGTACCGCTGTACTGCTCTACTGCCGCGAGGGCGACGAGCGCTGGACGGAGGAGGACGGGGCGTGGATGTGGGGGCTGAGGGACGCGTGCACGCTGCACGGCCTTCGCTGCGGTGCCTACATCACCCTGACGCGTGGCGGCTGGCAGGTCCTGGGCGAGGGCAGGGGAGGCCGCATGCCGACGCTGCTGTCCAGGCCGTCGGACCTGGCGGACACCTCCGTGGCCCACGATCACGTTCCGCTGCGCACCGGCGGCGGGGCCGCCGAGGCGCTGCGGCGCAGCGCAGCCCGGTGAGACGCCTGTGGGTCCCGGCCGCCCTCACG
>NZ_NEUF01000088.1:66123-113972 GCF_002910915.1 Streptomyces sp. SM10
CCGGGACCCACGGGTCTACGGCTCAGACTCCGGCGCCGAGCGCGGAGTTGATCTTCTGCGGGTCTCCGCAGGCGACGAGCAGCTCTCCGGCGCGCTCCCGCATGTCGGAGAGCGCACGGGCCGCCGAGTCGTCCAGGTCGCCGTTGACCGCGACGACGACCACGGAACGCGAGGCGCATCGGCCGGCGTTCACCGTGCGGGCGAAGAACACGTCGTCACCCGCATCGTGCTGGGCCCAGTACGCGGCCTCCCCGAAGGAGAGCTCGTGAGCGGCCCAGGGGTGCTGATCGGCGGTGGTGAGCACCAGGATGTCGCCGGGTGCCCGTCCGGAGTCGAGCAGGAGGTCGACGGCCTCGTCGGCTGCGTCGACGGCGCCGCCGGCCGGAGCCGGAATCAGCTGGAGCTGTGCTGCGGAACGATCCACCGCCTGCTTGCGTCCGGCGGCAGCAGGAGCGGCAGGTGTGGGATGCGGGCGCGGCGCCGGGGGCGCGGGCCGTGCGGGTCCACGGCCCGGGCTACCGGGGCGGGGCGTGGCCGCGGAACGCGGGCCAGGTACGGGACGGGGGGTCGGCGCGGTGCGGCCGGCGGCCGGAGTGACGCGGGGACCCTGGGCGCTCTCGGGAATCTGAGGCTCCTCGGGGATAAGAGGCATGAATGGTGGTCTTTCACGGCCGACGCGCACGCGTCGGCGGCTGGGTGCGCCTGGGCGATCAGAAGTCGAAGCCGAGCTGGCCCCCGCTTTCCAGTGCCGCCGCCTCGGCGGAGAAACGGACCTTTTTCAGGTGCTGCCACTTGGGCAGCGCGTCGAGATAGGCCCAGCTGAGACGGTGGTGAGGTGTGGGCCCTTGCTCCTCCAGCGCGGCCCGGTGGACCGGTGACGGATAGCCGGCGTTCGCGCCGAAGGCGAAGTCTGCGTACTGCCCCGTGTCCGCGCCCAGTTCGGCCATCATCGCGTCCCGGCGGACCTTGGCGATCACCGAGGCCGCGGCGACGGCGATACAGGACTGGTCACCCTTGATCACGGTACGGACGTTCCAGGGCGGTCCGAGGTAGTCGTGCTTACCGTCGAGGATCACGGCGTCCGGTCGGACGGGCAGGGCCTCGAGCGCCCTGACGGCCGCGAGGCGGAGCGCCGCGGTCATGCCGAGATCGTCGATCTCCAGGGGTGACGCGTGCCCCAGCCCGTAGGCCGTGACCCACTTCTCGAGCGTCGGGGCGAGTTCGGCCCGGCGCCTGGGACTGATCAGCTTGGAGTCGGTGAGGCCCTCGGGGGGTCTGCGGAGACCGGTGACAGCCGCGCACACGGTGACGGGGCCGGCCCACGCTCCGCGTCCGACCTCATCGACACCGGCGACGGTCCTGGCACCGGAGGTAGCGCGCAGTGAGCGCTCGACGGTGTGCGTGGGTGGTTCGTACGGCATGGCGCCTGCCAGGGTACGCCGATGGAGGCGGCAAGAACACCCCGGGGCACCGCCCGGCGGACCGACCCGTGTCCGGTCGTGTCCGGAAGGCCATCGACGGGTGCACGGAACGGCCGGACGACGACCTCGGAGCCGAAGGGAAGGCGACGTGACCCGGCCGGCCGCCCAGATGCCGCCGAGATCCATCCATTCACATACGCACACGCGAGGAAGTGCACGCACGCCGCCAGGCCCCACCACCGGCACCGTCGACCTCGGCTAGACCTGGACACTCCAATTTTCCCGATTCCGAAGGATCAATAGCCATGGAAGGGCGATCGCGAGCTGAATCCTGCGATCGAAAATCATCTCGGAAAGCACCTTCAGCCGACACCGACATCACATACGCGAACACCCGAGAGGTCTCCACTCCCGGGCGGACCACCGAAGGTGAGGGCATCCCGCACGGGCCGCAGGACGCCGAGGACGCCACCGGATCACCGCCTCGCTTCGCCACGGCCTCACCGGATTCGGTCCGCGTCCTCCGAACACGTCGAACAGGACTGCTCGTTCGAAGCGTTCGGAAAGTCCGCCGCAGGCCGGCCGCCGTCCGAGTGTCCGCGTCCGCCGAGTCCGCCTGCGTGCTGCGTGCACCGATCCGGCGGAGCGAGCCGGCCGCCCTCCGGGCCGCTCAGTACGGATCGTAGGAGTCCTCCTCCTCGTGACCGCCTCGCTCGTCGGCCTCCTGCCCGAGGCTGTAGCACTCGGTCCCGTGATACTGGACGGAGGTCTCCTCCAGGATGTCCCGGGCCCTGGCCTCTCCCCAACTGGTGGCGTACCACGGGGTGTCCTCGACGGCGAGGTCGCGCTGGAAGTGCTCCAGCACACAGGACCTCAGCGGCTCCGGCAGCTTGTCCAGCGCCGGGACGGCATCCGCGGAGAGTCCCTTCAGGTACTCGATGTCGATGGTCGCGTCGCTCGTCCTGTCGTCGGTGTACCGCTGGACGTTCTGCTCGGCGATCAGTCCGTCCGGCGAGAGCAGCCCGAAGACGAGCACGCCGACGGCGGCGCTCGCCGCGATCGCACGCGGAAGCATCCTGGCTCCGAAGACCCCTGCCGCGATGATGAGGACCAGCACCACTCCGAGCCAGAGTTCCACGGCGGCCACGGAGATCCGGAGGCGGGTCAGCCCGAAGGCGTCGACGTAGAGGTCCATGCGACGCAGCGCGGAGGCCACGACGACGAGGGTGAGCACACACAGGACGCCGAGGACGCTGCGCACCAGGGTCCGGTCACGCGGTCCTCCCCGCGGTGCCCAGCGCAGGGCGAGCGCGATGACGAGCAGAGTCAGGACGGTGGCCCACAGCAGTTGCCAGAAGCCCTGGCGGGCGTATTCGGCGGGCAGCAGGCCCGTCTCGTCCAGAACCTTGTCGTAGCCGCCGAGGAGCACGACGAGCTGAAGCGCGAGGAACGCCGCGAAGAGCAGGTTGAGCACGATCAGCGGAATCGCCCACTCCAACCTGTTCCTGGCCCTGCCCGGGCGGACGGTGACGCCGTCCCAGCGGACCGGAGCGGCAGCGCTGTACGCGGCGGCCAGAGCGCCTGCCGCTCCCAGGACGAAGAGGAAGGGGCGCCAGGGACTGTCACCGACGGACACATCGGGGGTGAGACTGCCCAGCAGGTCGGCGAAGGCGGCATCCGCGGAGGCGAAGAGCGCACCGAAGACGATGAGGAGCACCGCCGCCACCGCAGCGCTGCGCACCACGGTGCGCGCCCGGCCCCCGGAGTCGCCCGCACGGTCGCGCAGCCCGCGCCACCCCCAGCGCACGCCGCCGGCGACCGAGGGGAACAGCCCCAGCGATCCGAGCAGCACACCGGGCCAGCTGCGGCTTCCGTGCAGGGCGAGCGAGCCCAGCGCGAGGGCCGACACCACTGCGAGGAAGACCGGCCACCCCGCTTCCCGGAGTGCCGGAATCGCCAGGAGCGCCAGGCCGCCCACTGCCCAGACGGCGGTCCAGGGGCGAAGTACGCGCCCTGCCGAGCGTGCGGCGAAGAACGCCGCCAAGGCCGCGGGCACGGCCACGATCAGCAGGTTGGCCCCCAGGCCTTCGCCGAGCAGCAGGGCGCTGAGCAGGGCCGTGGCCAGGACCGCCCAGAGGGTCGCCGGCGGGACCGCGGGTGGGGACGGATGCCGCAGCCGGGACAGCACACCGGGGGGCTGGGGCCGCTTCTGCCCCCCGCGTTGCCAGACGTCCGCCGCCCCCTGCGGCGTCCGGAGGTAGGCGGGCACCTCCGGTACCTCCGGCACGTCCGGGCCTGTGCTCCGCGGCGGAACCGGCGATACGGAGGCCGACGCCGGCTTTCCCGCCGGCGCCCGCGTCCGGCGGAGATCCTCGGGCGAGGCCTCGCTCTTCGGCTCGGCGGTGGCGCCGGACGGGAGACGGGCTCCGGACGCGGATCCCTCCGCGCCACCGCTCTCCGGTGGCGTCTCGGGCCGGCTGGACGTGCCGGACGACTGATCGGACATTGGGACCCCTCCCCCGACCGGGGTCCGCTCGCACGGCCACATCGCGGCACGACGGCCCCGGCGTCTCTAGGCGCACGCCCACCAAGATCGATGAGGGCGGCGTGGCCGAAAGAGTAAGGCCCGCACAAGCGCTTCAACCGTTCGGGGTCCCCGCTGTGGCAGGACCGTGACAGTGAACAGAACCGTGCCGGCCGAAGTGACGGGTCCCGGCCAGGGCCTCCGGATCCGAGATCAGCGACGCGCCGGGGAGAGGGGAACCCAGTCGGGCAGTTGCTCCGTACGGGTCAGCCAGTCGGCGGGAGGCGCCCCCAACGGTTCCGCGGCGACGATTCCGCCGACGATGGCGCACGTGGTGTCCACGTCTCCGCCCGCCTGCGCCGTCACCCAGAAGGCCTGCTCGAAGTCGCCGAGACTCCGCGCCGCCGACCACAGGGCGAAGGGCACCGTGTCGTGGGCGCTCGTACGGCGTCCGTTGCCGAGCACTGCGGCGACCGTCCCCGCGTCCCTGTAGTCGAGCATGTCGCGGGCCCTGCGCAGCCCGGCGCCGACCGCGCTGCGCGGGATGAGGGCGACGACACCGTCGAGCAGGTCCTCGGGCGCCGGAGGACCTCCCGGAGCGGCGACGAGGGCGGCCGCCGCCGCGACGGCCATGGCCCCCACGACGGCTTCGCGGTGCTGATGGGTGGTGTACGACGAGATCTCCGCCTGGTGGGTGGCCTGTTCCGGGTCGTGCGCGTACCAGGCACCCAGCGGTGCGATACGCATCGCCGACCCGTTGCCCCAGGAGCCCTGCCCCTGGAAGAGCGCGGACGCCAGCTCACGCCAGTCGCCGCCTTCCCGCACCAGCCTCAGCAGCCGGTTCACCGCGGGGCCGTAGCCCCGGTCGAAGTCGTGGTGCCGGGCGAAGGAGTGGGCCAGCGCGTCCTGGTCGATCCGCTCGTGCGCGGCCAGCACGGCCAGCACGGAGCAGGCCATCTCGGTGTCGTCGGTCCACTGCCAGTCGTCGGGCGGCAGGTCCCGGGTCTTGAGCAGGGGGTAATGGGCCGGGACGAAGAACTGGGAGCCGAGGGCATCTCCCACGGACAGTCCACGCAGGCTGGCCAGAGCGCGCTCGAAGCGGTCGGAAGCAGAATCAGCGGTCATGGTCATCGCACTCCCACTCTATCCGCTGATGCCGTAGGGCTCAGGGGTGCGCCATCGCTCGAAGGGCCGGTCGAGCGTATAGCTGCCGTCCTGACCGAGCAGCAGCGTCCTGGACTCGCCGTTTCCCGGGTTGGACAGTGATTCGAACTCGGCCACCGACCAGTGGAACCAGCGCATGCAGAAGAGCCGCATGGTCAGCCCGTGGGTGACGAGGAGCACGTTCGGGGGATGGTCGGGGGCCTCGAAGCTGCGGTGCAGACTCTCCAGGAACGCATCGACCCGGTCGTACACATCGGCCCCGGACTCGCCCTGCGCGAAGCGGTAGAAGAAGTGCCCGTACGCGTCCCGGTAGGCCTTCTGCAGCCTGACGTCGTCCCGGTCCTGCCAATTGCCCCAGTCCTGCTCGCGCAGCCGGGGTTCCTCCCTGACGCGCACACGGTCCGGGGCGAGGCCGAAGGCCCTGAACGTCTCGTGTGTGCGCCGGTAGGGCGAGATGTAGACGCTGACGCGCTCGTCGCCGAACGTCCCACGCAGACGGGAGCCCGTCGCCGCCGCCTGGCGCAGACCCTTCGGCGTGAGCCTGAGCGCGTGGTCGGGCTCACGCTCGTAGACCGTGTCGTCGGCATTGCCCTCGGACTCACCGTGGCGGACGAGGACGATGCGTTGCGGTCGTGCCATGCACCGACCCTAGATGCCGTCCGACATGATCGAGCGGCTGTGCGGGCTCGATCGGGCGTATGTGACCAAGGGAACGCGGGCTCGGGCGCGGATGATCAGACCGTCCACGAGGGTTCGAGCTGCACCACGTCCCCCGTCAGCGCCTCGACGTCCCGCTCGGTCTCCGCCCGCGCCGTGAGCCGTGCGAGGCCCTCGGGCCTGTACTTGCCGCGCTCGGCGCTCGACTGCCACATCGACAGCACGAGGAACTCGTGCCCCGGAGCTTCCCCGAAAACGCCGCGCAGCATTCCGGGCGATCCCGCCATGGCGGGGTTCCACACCCGTTGCTGCATGAGCGCGAAGTGGTCGACGCGGTCCTCGTGGACGCGGCTGTGCGCCACCCTGACGACGTCCGCGTCGGTGAAGACCGGCTCGAAACCCGTCTTCACGTCGAAGCGGTACTCGAAGAGCTTCACGCGCATGTCCTTGTACGTCCCGGACCGGGAGGCGGCGAGCCGGTCGTGACCACGGGCCATGAAGGAGTCGTAGAAGACCCGGTTCTCCCAGAACGCGAAGACATGGGCGACTTCGGGCTGCCCTCGGCTCCACCCGCCGCTCTGCCCCCGGAATCCCGGCTCTTCGAGCAGCCCCGCCCACTTCCGCTGCCCCCGCTCGAAACCGCGACGGTCGACCACGGTGCAGCGAATCCACTTGACCAGCACCGCGCCATCGTACGGCGCCGGGCATGGCGCGGGTCACGCCCCGGCCTGCCCCGGAGGGGCCCGCACCGGCATCGCGCGGCCCCGTCCCCGCCGTGGCCCGAATGTGACGTCCGAATCCAACACGGTTGGATTCACGGACAGTTACGGACATGATCTGAGGGCGGAAGAGGTCTGTCGGCCCAGCAGCGAGGAGACGTGTCCGATGAGCACTCCCAACAAGGACATCGAGAAGGTCGAGGTAAGGGTCAAATGGGACCCCAGCGCCACCGGTGAGCCCGCCAACGACCTCGACATCATCGCGGCCACGTACGGGACGGACGCGCCGTACGGCAGCCCTGTCTACCTCGTGCACTTCGACAGCAGGTCGCCGGACGGGACGATCACGCTGAACCGGGACAGCCGGACGGGGCAGGGGTACGGCTTCGACGAGGTCATGACGCTGGAGCTGGACCGACTGTCGGACACGTACGCCAGGGTCGTGGTCGGCGTCGCCATCCAGCAGCGTGACGGGCACAAGACCTTCGGCCAGATAGACCACACGGCCGTGCAGATCCGCGAGGGCTACACGAATCTGGCCGAGGACGACTTCTCCGGGGTGCCGTCCGCCACGGCCGCGGTCGTCGCCGAATTCGTCCGGGACACCGCGGGGTCGTGGGGCTTCCACGGGGCGGTCCGCGGATTCGACGGCGACCCCGGCTCGTTCGCCGCGACGATGGGGAACCGCCCCGGCTGACACCCGGCACACCTCCCCGGTCCCCGCTGGGGCACAGAAGAAGGATCAAAGATCGTGCTGATGAGGCCGGTGCCCTTCGGCGGCTTCTTCGGGGGCCCGGCCCACAGGTCGGCGAGGCGGTGCACCGCTGCTTCCACGAGCGGTGCCACCCCTCTCCCGCACGGGCGCGTCTTCCTGCGCCCCTCAGGACCGCAGCCAGGGGTAGCCGAGCCGATCGACGGATTCCTTCGAGCCTCCGCAGACCTCGGCGGCCTCGCGGGGGTCCTCGGCCGTGATCCGGGCGCAGAGGCGTCCGGCCTGTTCGGCGGGATCGTCCCCGGTGACCGGGACGGTCATCCTGAACCGGAGCCAGGGGCGGCCCTCCGTCATCGCGGCCCGGCCGGGATGGAACAGGAAGACCGTGATCCGCTCGGGCTCCCAGGACCAGGCCGAAACAGCTGACAGCTCGCAGTCCCAGGCCGCCAGCCGGTCGGCGTGTGCACGGAGCCCCTGCTCCAGCAGCCGCGCGACCGTCCGGGACGGCCACTCCCGGCCGAGGTCCTCGGCGGCCCGGCGGAGCTCGGCCTCGTACTGACCGGCGTCGAACCTGAACTCCGGGGGACCGAACTCGTCGTCGTCCGGATTGCGGCCAGGACGTCCCGCCCGTCGACGACGGGCCCGCACTCCACCGCCCCGTGCGTCCCGAGCGGTGGCACGACGACACGGAGGAACAGACGAGGTTCTGTGGTCACGGCCCGATGGTCCCGGAGCCGGGGCTCAGCCGGGATTCCTCCCGGACCGACCGAAAGGCTGTGCGGGCCGGGCCGTTCACCGGCCGGACGGTGTCGCGGGCACGGCGAAGGGGACCGGCCGTCGGCCGGTCCCCTTCGTCAGCTGCTGGTCAGCCGCCCGCGGCGGCCGCGCCGGACGAGGTGTCCGGCGCGGCTCCGCCCCGTATCAGCTGCAGCCGCTGGTCGACCCGCAGCCCTCGCAGATGTAGCAGGAGCCGGCGCGCTGCATCTTCGTCCCGCACGAGAAGCACAGCGGTGCGTCCGCGCTGATGCCGAGCTGCATCTCGACCAGTTCGGCCGAGGTGTGCGCGGCCTTGGGGGCCGGCTTCTCGGCGGCGCTCTCCTCGGGAGAGGCGACGGCCTTCAGCGGCTCCACACGCACGGGAGCGGACTGGGCCAGGCTCTCCACGTCGAGGTCCTGGTCCCCGAAGGCCGGCTCGTACGAACCCGTGTCGAGGTGACGCTGACGCTCCTCGGCCGAGTGGATGCCGAGCGCGGAGCGCGTCTCGAACGGCAGGAAGTCGAGCGCCAGGCGGCGGAAGATGTAGTCGACGATCGACTGCGCCATCCGCACGTCCGGGTCGTCCGTCATACCGGCCGGTTCGAAGCGCATGTTGGTGAACTTGGAGACGTAGGTCTCCAGCGGCACGCCGTACTGCAGACCGACCGAGACCGCGATGGAGAAGGCGTCCATCATGCCCGCGAGGGTGGAACCCTGCTTGGACATCTTCAGGAAGACCTCGCCGAGACCGTCGTCCGGGTAGGAGTTGGCGGTCATGTAACCCTCGGCGCCGCCCACCGTGAAGGAGGTGGTGATGCCGGGACGGCCCTTGGGCAGACGCTTGCGGACCGGGCGGTACTCGACGACCTTCTCGACCGCGGCGCGGATGGTGTCCTCGGCCTTGGCCGTGACCGCGGTCTTCTCCTTCTCCTTGGTCTTCGCGGAGAGGGGCTGGCCGACCTTGCAGTTGTCGCGGTAGATCGCGAGCGCCTTGACGCCCATCTTCCATGCCTCGAAGTAGACCTCCTCGACGTCCTCGACGGTGGCCGTCTCCGGCAGGTTCACCGTCTTGGACAGGGCGCCGGAGATCCACGGCTGGATCGCCGCCATCATCCGGACGTGGCCCATGGCCGAGATGGACCGCTCGCCCATGGCGCAGTCGAAGACCTCGTAGTGCTCGGTCTTGAGACCGGGGGCGTCGATCACGTTGCCGTTGTCGGCGATGTGGGCGACGATCGCCTCGATCTGCTCCGGCTGGTAGCCGAGGCGGCGCAGGGCCTGCGGCACCGTGCCGTTGACGATCTGCATCGAGCCGCCGCCGACGAGCTTCTTGAACTTGACCAGGGCGAGGTCGGGCTCGAGGCCGGTCGTGTCGCAGGACATCGCGAGACCGATGGTGCCGGTCGGGGCGATGACCGAGGCCTGGGCGTTGCGGAAGCCGTTCTTCGCGCCGAGGCGGATCACGTCCTGCCAGGCCTCCGTGGCGGCGGCCCAGACCGGCGAGTCCAGGTCGTCCACGTGGACGGCCACGGCGTTGGCGTCGGAGTGCTGCTTCATGACGCGCTGGTGCGGCTCGGCGTTACGGGCGTAGCCGTCGTACGGGCCGACGACCGCGGCCAGCTCGGCGGAGCGGCGGTAGGACGTGCCGGTCATCAGCGAGGTGATGGCGCCGGCGAGCGCACGGCCGCCGTCGCTGTCGTACGCGTGGCCGGTCGCCATGAGCAGGGCGCCCAGGTTGGCGTAGCCGATGCCCAGCTGACGGTAGGCGCGGGTGTTCTCGCCGATCTTCTGGGTCGGGAAGTCCGCGAAGCAGATCGAGATGTCCATCGCGGTGATGACCAGCTCGACGACCTTGGCGAAGCGCTCGGCCTGGAAGGACTGGCGGCCCTCGCCGTCGTCCTTGAGGAACTTCATCAGGTTCAGCGAGGCCAGGTTGCACGAGGTGTTGTCCAGGTGCATGTACTCGCTGCAGGGGTTCGAGCCGTTGATGCGGCCGGACTCCGGGCAGGTGTGCCACTTGTTGATCGTGTCGTCGTACTGGATGCCGGGGTCGGCACAGGCCCAGGCGGCCTCGGCCATCTTACGGAAGAGGGACTTCGCCTCGACCTCTTCGATGACGTCCCCGGTCATACGGCCACGCAGGCCGAACTTCCCGCCGGCCTCGACGGCCTTCATGAACTCGTCGTTCACGCGGACCGAGTTGTTGGCGTTCTGGTACTGGACGGACGTGATGTCGTCGCCGCCCAGGTCCATGTCGAAGCCCGCGTCACGCAGGGCGCGGATCTTCTCCTCCTCCTTCACCTTGGTCTCGATGAAGTTCTCGATGTCGGGGTGGTCGACGTCGAGGATGACCATCTTGGCCGCGCGGCGGGTGGCGCCACCGGACTTGATCGTTCCTGCGGAGGCGTCGGCACCGCGCATGAAGGAGACCGGACCGGAGGCGTTACCGCCGGAGGAGAGCAGCTCCTTGGAGGAGCGGATGCGGGAGAGGTTCAGGCCGGCGCCGGAGCCGCCCTTGAAGATCATGCCCTCTTCCTTGTACCAGTCGAGGATCGACTCCATGGAGTCGTCGACGGCCAGGATGAAGCAGGCCGAGACCTGCTGCGGCTGGGGCGTTCCGACGTTGAACCACACCGGCGAGTTGAAGCTGAAGATCTGGTGCAGGAGGGCGTACGCCAGCTCGTGCTCGAAGATCTCGGCGTCGGCGGGGGAAGCGAAGTAGCTGTGGTCCTCGCCGGCCTTCCGGTACGTCTTCACGATCCGGTCGATCAGCTGTCGCAGACCGGTCTCGCGCTGCGGCGTACCGACAGCCCCCCGGAAGTACTTGCTGGTGACGATGTTGACCGCGTTCACCGACCAGAAGTCGGGGAACTCGACGCCACGCTGCTCGAAGTTGATCGAGCCGTCGCGCCAGTTGGTCATGACGACGTCACGGCGCTCCCACGCGACCTCGTCGTACGGATGCACGCCGGGGGTCGTGTGGATGCGCTCGATGCGCAGGCCCTGCTTGGTCGCAGTCGACTTGGCTCCCTTGGTGCGGGTACCTCGTGCCGGGCCGCTCGCCGTCTCTGTCATGCCGCCTCCCATATGTGGGCAAAAACGCCCTGAAGTGCCCAGTTCTTCCCAGGGCACAGTGTGTGTCTGATGCTCCGGACGCCACGCGCAGCGTCTCGGAACAGGTCTGGTGCCGCCCGCCGCCGGCCGCAGGCCCCTGCGGTCCGGCCCGGTGATCAATCAGCGGCGACTGCGGCGGGGGCGGGGACCTCGGGGGTCTCGCCGCTCCCGCATGGTTCCGCGCGGGGCCGCTCCTCGCGGAGCTCCGCGATGGCGGTCTCGAAGTCTTCGAGCGAGTTGAACGCCCGGTACACCGATGCGAAACGCAGGTACGCGACCAGGTCGAGTTCCTGCAGGGGGCCGAGTATGGCCAGACCGACGTCGTGTGTCGTCAGCTCGGCGCTCCCGGTGGCCCGGACGGCCTCCTCGACCCGCTGGCCGAGCTTCGCCAGGGCGTCCTCGGTGACCGGGCGCCCCTGGCATGCCTTACGGACCCCCGAGATGACCTTGGTGCGGCTGAAGGGTTCGGTCACGCCGCTGCGCTTGACCACCATCAGCGAGCAGGTCTCCACCGTCGTGAAGCGACGGGAGCAGTCGGGGCACTGACGGCGCCGTCGGATCGACGTCCCGTCGTCCGTCGTGCGACTGTCCACGACCCGGCTGTCGGGGTGCCTGCAGAAGGGGCAGTGCATGTCTCCGAACCCTCCTTCACAGCACGACTGAATAGCCCTCTCGGGCCCCTCACGGACCCTCGACGACAGCCACAAGCATAGGCGATGAACTCCGCCCCACAGGACCGGGGACCACTAGTTGTGGGTGGCGATAGCAGCACAACCACTACATCTAGGGTTTTGCCTCGCCTCCACCCTCCGCGCGTGTCGCGCTCCCCCAGGGCCGGAGGGCAGCCTACGGCCAGGCACGAGGGTACGGGAAACGCGCCACGGCCAAGGCCCCGGGGGCCCCGGACCGCGGGTCACCCGGACCCCGGCCGGCGCGTCGCGGCACGCCGGGGAACGCGCACCCCGGACATGGGATCGGGCCGGGGAAACGCTAGCGTGAACCCCGTCGGTCACCACGTGATTCCGGGCCCGACGCATCACCTCATACACCCCTCGGTAATCCCGCGAGGGCCCTTTATTTGTTTTTCACTCGAACGTGTGTTTGGCGCAACCTTTCGAAAGCTACTACCGTTGCCTAACCAGGGAGACCATTCGAGAGGGGCCGACGTGACCACCACCGCAGACAGTGCCACCATCACTGCCCAGGACCACCGCTCCCAGGGCCGACTTGAGCCGGTGCATGCCATGAATGACTCAGTCATGAACGCGGAAGGGCCTGAGCCCTCGCGACCCGCACGCTCCTTGCCCGGCCGCCCTCCAGGAATCCGGGCGGACAGCTCGGGGCTCACGGACCGGCAGCGGCGCGTGATCGAGGTGATCCGGGATTCCGTGCAACGGCGGGGCTATCCCCCGTCGATGCGCGAGATCGGTCAGGCGGTGGGACTGTCCAGCACCTCGTCCGTCGCCCACCAGTTGATGGCCCTGGAGCGCAAAGGCTTCCTGCGTCGCGACCCCCATCGTCCGCGCGCCTACGAGGTCCGGGGCTCGGACCAGCCCAGCACGCAGCCGACGGACACCACCGGGAAGCCCGCCGCCTCGTACGTGCCGCTGGTCGGCCGGATCGCGGCCGGAGGGCCGATCCTCGCCGAGGAATCCGTCGAGGACGTCTTTCCGCTCCCCCGCCAGCTCGTCGGTGACGGGGAGCTCTTCGTGCTGAAGGTCGTCGGCGACTCGATGATCGAAGCGGCGATCATGGACGGGGACTGGGTCACCGTCCGGCGCCAGCCCGTCGCGGAGAACGGCGACATCGTCGCGGCCATGCTGGACGGCGAGGCCACGGTCAAGCGCTTCAAGCGCGAGGACGGCCACGTATGGCTGCTCCCGCACAACTCCGCCTATCAGCCGATCCCTGGTGACGAGGCGACGATCCTCGGCAAGGTCGTGGCGGTGCTGCGGCGGGTCTGACTTCGCCGGTTCGGACTGGGCCCCGGGATCTCTGCGCCGATTCCGGGGCCCTGACATGTCCGGCCACCTCTGGTGCCCTGGGCGGACCGCCCAGGGGCCCCGGCGCGGTCAGGTCACTGCGCGGTCCTGGCCGCGGCGTCGATGGCCGCGAGCGAGCGTCGCGCCTGGTTCCGGTCCGTGGTGTACCAGAAGTCGGGCAGCGAGGCGCGGAGGTAGCTTCCGTACCGGGCGTTCGCCAGCCTGGGGTCGAGCACCGCGACGACGCCCTTGTCCCCCATGGCCCGGACGAGCCGGCCGGCGCCCTGCGCCATGAGCAGCGCCGCATGGGTGGCGGCCACCGCCATGAAGCCATTGCCCCCGGCCTCCTCGACCGCCTTCTGGCGGGCGCTCATCAGCGGGTCGTCCGGCCGCGGAAAGGGGATCCGGTCCATGACCACGAGCTGACAGCTCGGCCCGGGCACATCGACGCCCTGCCAGAGGGACAGCGTCCCGAACAGGCAGGTCTCGGGGTCCGCGGCGAAGTTCTTGATGAGCTCGCCGAGCGTCTCCTCGCCCTGCAGCAGGACCGGCTTGTCCTGCCTGTCGCGCATCTCCTCGGCCGCCGCCTGGGCGGCCCGCATGGACGAGAAGAGGCCCAGGGTGCGACCGCCCGCCGCCTCCACCAGCTCGGCCAGCTCGTCGAGCATGTCCGTGCGGGATCCCTCCCGGCCGGGCGTGGCCAGGTGCCGGGCGACGTAGAGGATGCCCTGCTTCGGGTAGTCGAACGGCGAGCCGACGTCGAGGCCCTTCCACTGCGGGATGTCCTCGCCCGCCGTGCCCTCGGGCGCCAGCCCCAGCGAGGCCCCCACACCGTTGAAGTCGCCGCCGAGCTTGAGCGTGGCCGAGGTCAGCACCACCGAGCGGTCGGCGAAGAGCTTCTCGCGCAGCAGCCCGGACACGGACAGCGGTGCGACCCGGACGGACGCCCCGAAGCGGTCGTGGCGCTCGTACCAGACGACGTCGTACTCGGAGCCCTGTGTGATGCGCTCCGCGACGCCGTGGATGGACTCCACCGACGCCATGGCCTGTTTGCGCACCGCGTCCTCGTCCTGGACGGACTTGTCCCGGGTGCCGCCGAGGGCGGAGATCACCGTACGCGCGGCGTCGCGCAGCGCCATCAGCGCGTAGCCGAGGTCTTCCGGCACCTCTTCGAGGCGCCCCGGGAGCGCCAGCTCCATGACCCGCTCGAACCCCTCCGACGCGGTCAGCAGGGCGTCGGCCGCCTTCTCGTTGACCAGTTTGGCCGCGCGGCGCACCGCCCGGTTCACCTGGCCGGGGGTGAGCTCGCCGGTGGCCACCCCGGTGACCCGCGAGACCAGCTCGTGGGCCTCGTCGACGATGAGCACCTCGTGCTTGGGGAGCACCGGGGCGCCCTCGATCGCGTCGATCGCGAGCAGGGCGTGGTTGGTCACGACGACATCGGCGAGCTTGGCCCGCTCACGGGCCGCCTCCGCGAAGCACTCGGCGCCGTAGGTGCACTTGGTGGCGCCGATGCACTCCCGCGAGGAGACGGAGATCTGGGCCCACGCGCGGTCCGAGACACCCGGCGTCAGATCGTCCCGGTCCCCGGTCTCCGTCTCGTCCGACCAGTCGCGCAGGCGCAGCAGGTCCTGGCCGAGCCTGCTCGACGGCGCCGCCGCTTCGAACTGGTCGAAGAGGCCTTCCTCCTCGTCCTGCGGCGCTCCCTCGTGGAGCCGGTGCAGACAGAGGTAGTTCGACCGGCCCTTGAGCATCGCGAACTGGGGCCGGCGGCGCAGCAGCGGATGCAGCGCCTCGACCGTGCGCGGAAGGTCCCGCTCCACGAGCTGGCGCTGGAGGGCCAGCGTCGCCGTGGCCACCACGACCCGCTCCCCGTGTGCCAGCGCCGGCACGAGGTAGCCGAGGGACTTGCCGGTGCCGGTGCCGGCCTGGACGAGTAGATGGGCGTTGTCGTCGACGGCCTCGGCGACGGCCTCGGCCATGGAGACCTGGCCGGGCCGTTCCGTACCGCCGACGGCGGCTACGGCGGCGTGGAGGAGCTCGGGGAGAGATGGCTTCGTCATAGCCCGTCCACCCTAAGGCTCCCCACTGACACCATCGGCCGGTCCCGGCCTCACGCGGTGAGATGAAGCGGGTTGGGGACCACGCCGTGGACGGCGGCGTGGGGGCGCTCGGGCCGGTCACGGTATCCGTCCAGATGCAGACGGTTGCGGTTCAGACACAGCCGCTCGATCGTCGGCGTCAGCATGTCGAAGATCTCGAAGCGCTCCTTGAGCTCGGGGAAACGAGCGTGATGGCGCAGGATCTCCGCACGGACGAGTGACCAGAATTCGTCCTCCGGCACGTCCAGCTGCTCCTCGCAGAGGGGGGACAGGTAGCGGAAGACGCCCACGAAGAGTCCGGAGTGGATGAACTGCGTGAGGAAGGACGGATCCTCCGTGAGCAGGATGGCCCGCACGTCCTCGGGCATCGTGTCGTGCTCGGGCAGCGGCCGGGCGCTGACGTTCACGTCGTCGACGAAGTCCTTGATCGCGAGGCGGACGGGTACGTCGTTCTCGTCGAAGACGACGATGGCGTTCTCGCCGTGCGGGGAGAACACCGTGCCGTAGCGGTACAGGAAGTGCAGCAGCGGGGGCAGCAGGGAGGCGAAGAGCCGGGTCAGCCAGGCTCCCGGGTTCAGGCCGGAGCGGGCCACCAGTTCGGCGGTGAAGGAGCGTCCGTCCGGGTCCGTGTGCAGGAGCGAGGCCAGCGTGCGGGCGCGTTCACCGGGTACGAGCCTCGGATGGAGGGGCTCCCTCCAGATCGCCCCGAGGATCTCCTTGAACTGGTACGGCGTCTCCGGGAGGTGGTCGTAGAGCGGATGCTCGACCGTCACCGAGGCGACCTCTCCGAGCAGGATGACGCCGCAGGTGTCCCTGAGGAAAGCATCGCCTTCGCAGAGCCCCTGGACCCACGCGGTGACCGCCGGGGCGGCGAGCGTGCGTTCGGTGGGCAGGCCCCGCCAGACGAGGGTGTTGAGGATCGACAGGGGCAGCTTGACCGTGTGCCGGTCGGGCCGCCCCACGTTGGTGAAGGTACGGATGGACTGCTGCGGGAGCCGGAGGTCGCCGTCGGTGTGCAGGGGCACGATGTCGCCGTCCGCGATCGCGGGGGCGAAGAGCGGGACGATCCACTCGTCCCACTGCCACGGGTGCACGGGGAGGAAGAGGTACTCCGCGGGGTCGAGTCCCCGTCCGCTCAGGACCGCGGTGAACGACTCCCGGACGTCCGGATCCAGTTCCTGCTCGTAGAGGTCCCCGGAGGTGGCGACACGGCCCACGCCCCGGTAGCCCGCTATACGGGTGCTGACGGCGATCCAGGGCAGTGCGGCGGCGGACCGGGCCTCCGGGGTGAAGCGGGCCGCGTCGGCCGCGGAGAACCCGAGGCGGCCCTTGTTCGCCACGAGCCAGGGGTGTCCCGTCTGGTGCCCTTCGAGCTCGGCGTAGGGGAGTTCGGCGAGGCGCGCGGCACCGAGCGCGGTGTGGTCGAGCCGGGCGTCGGCGGTGAGCGTCGCGGTGAGGTCGCGGATGAGGTGGCCGAGGGTGGCGCCGTCGAGCCCGAGGAGACGGCGGCCACGGGCGAGAAACCGCAACGGGTCGCGGAAGGGTGCGCCGTCGGCGTTCGTGCGCGTGGGGCTCCCGGGGTTTCCGCCCCCCGCACCGTCGGCGTTCGCGACACCGGCGGCCCCTGCGACACCGGCGCTCCCGGCGTCGGTGTCCCGGGCGGTGAGCTCGCGGATGGACGCGGGATCGACGCGCCAGCTGCCGTAGACACCACGCCGGGCCCGGAAGATCAGGGCTGCCCCGTCGTCGAGGGGCAGGGTGTATGCGCGGGTCCGCCCCGCACCGTCGTCCGTGAGGGGTGCGGGGGTGATGACTTCCTCGTAGGCGAACTCACCGAGCATCTTGGCGAGGAGCCTCGCCGCCGCCCGGTCCCAGACCGTCCGGTTGAGTTCCGGAGTGTCGAGCGGCCTGTGTGGCTCCGCCGGATGATGGCTCGCAGGATATGTCGGCACGGGGACTCCTCCGGGTGGGACCGATGGGGTTCGAGCAGGACGTGTGGTGCGGCGAGTTGTTCACAGGTGGTCACGGTGGGCTCGGTCACGCACCATCAGGGCGGCGCGCTTGTCGGGCAGGTCCACTTCCCCGTAGAAGCGGAAGCCGGCGCTCAGGAAGGCGGACACGGACGGGGTGTTGCGCAGGTCCGGCTCCGCGACGACCCGTCCGCAGAGTGGACGGTTGTCGAGCACGAGGTCGGAGACGGCTCTGAGCAGTACGGTGCCGATGCCCCGTCCGCGGTTGCCCACACCGCCGATCAGGAGGTGGACCCCCATGTCGTGGGGGCGCGCCGGATAGTGGCGGGCCAGGGGGTCCAGATCCGCCCGGTAGATCTCCCAGTAGCTCATGGGCGATCCGTCGAGGACGCCGAGGCAGGGCACGCTGCGGCCGTCCCCGGTGAGCTGGTGGCCCAGGTGGGCGGCGGTGACCGACTCCGGTCCGGCCAGCTCCCAGAAGGCGGCGACCGCGGGGTCGTTCATCCAGCGGCTGATGACCGCCAGGTCGCGTCCGGCTTCCACCGGGACGAGTTGGAACACCCCGGCCGAGGTGGTGACGGGGCTCCATGTGCCGGGGCTGCCCACGAGAACGGAGGCGTCGGCCGCCGGGGCGGACCGGGGGTCGTCACCGAGCAGGGCGAGGAGTTCCTCGGTGAGCCGCAGCTCCAGGGTGTCCTCGCTGTCGGTGGCGTCGGACGGGACGGCCCCGGTTCCGGCACCGGCACCGGCACCGGCACCGGCACCGGTGTGGGCATCGGTGTGGGCATCGGCTTGATGCACCGTGACGCTCTCCTCTCGCAGGTCAGGGGTGATGTCGTTCAGCTGCGGAGGGGGTTGGCGATGGTGACGTACACGGACTGGGTGTCGACCGGTCCGACCAGTTCGTCGAGGCCGTGCATCCGGGTCAGGAGGTTCGCCTTGCACCGCAGCTGCCCGGTCTCCAGGAGGTAGCCCGGCAGGGGGGAGCCCAGCGGGACGGCTCCTTCGAGGAACCTGCGGAACGCGGCGAGGAGGAGCTCCTCGTCGGCGAGCCGCTGGGCTCCGAAGGCCCCGATCAGCCCGAACACGTTGTTGATGCCGAGGTAGTAGGCGAGCCGCTCGTCGGTGACGTCGTCGGAGACGAAGGTGTCGCTGACTGCTCCGATGCCCGGCAGACGGCGCTCGAGTGCGGCACGGTGGGACTCACGGAAGTAGTAGCCCTGGTTGTCGCGGTATCTGCCGCCGACCGGCCAGCCGTCCCCGTCGAGCAGGACGAGCGTGTTCTGCTGGTGCGCCTCCAGGGCGACGCCGGCGTGGGCGTCGAGCCAGAGGACGGGGAGGACCACGCGGTCGAGGTAGCGCAGGAACCACTCGGCGCAGACGGCTCCGGTCGTACGGCCCGTGCGGGCGGCGAGCGAGGAGACCGTGTCGGCGAGCCGCGAGTGTGTGCCCGGACGGCCGGGCCACGGGCGGGGGGCCGTGAGTCCGGCGATGCACACCGCGTCGTCGGCCGGGCCGAACGGGTTGTGACGGAGCATCACGTCGAGGCCGGGGACGGCGCTCCCGTCCGGGTGGTCGACGGCCAGCCATGCGGGATCCCGGACGATGTCGAAGCCCGGGTGTGCCTCCCGCCACCGGTCGGCCAGTCCGGTACGGAGCAGCCGGTGGACCTCGGCCCCGCGGTGGAGTTCCTTGCGGAGGTTCTCCCGGCGGGAGTTGGTGATGCGGACGCCCAGGGAGAGCTTCAGCATGAGGTCGCAGCCGGGCCGGTGCACGGTGCGGACGGAGGAGGTGGGGTGCCAGCGCTCCCCGTACGGGCCGAGGTCGTGCAGGAGGCCCTTCTCGCACAGCGCGACGACCTCGGGGCGGCGCAGGACCTCCGCGGCCTGCCATGGGTGGAGCGGCAGGGCCGCGGTCCCGTCGGGAAGGCGCAGCCCTTCGGCGTGGGGTGCGAGGAGCGCCTGGGCCGGGACGGTCCTGCCGGCCTTCGTCCATGCCGAGTCCGTGGCCAGCACGGAGTGGTCCACGGCCATCCAGTGGAGCGGGAACGAGCCACGCAACTCCGGTGAGTAGAGATGTGCTTCGGACTCGGAGAGGCCTTCGCGGCTCTTGGGCGTGGGATGCAGGGGGTGGCCCAGGACGAGGGACTGCTCGGCCGCGAGGAAGAGGTCGGCCCCGGACGGCGCGGTGGGGGCGGTGCGCCGGTCCGCGAGGAAGGCAGCGGTGTGCCGTACGGAGTCGGCGACCCTGGCCACCAGGTCGGTCCCGGCGTTCCGCTCGCACTCGCGGCTCAGCAGTGCGGCCACGGTGACGGCGTCGGCACCCGGGGCGCCGGCCGGCGCGTTCTCGAGTGCCGGAGTCCCGAAGCGGTGCCAGCCCGTGGCCGACCAGTGGACGACGGGGACCAGGAGCGCGGTGCCGCTCGCGGGGAGCGGGATGCGCAAGGTGCCCCCCTGCGGCCGGGGCAGGTCCTTCTCCCTGGTCCAGCAGCGCAGCAGGTTCTCCGCGCCGGCCGAGTCCGCGGCCCTGAGCGGGTCCGGATGGTCGAGCGGGTCCTGCTCCGTGTGCCCGGGGCGGTCCGCAGGCGCGGCCCCCGTCCGGGCGCCGGCCCCGGTACGCGGGGCTCCGTGCGGTCCGGCCTTCTGACGCGGCACGGTCGTCGACTCGACGGCCAGGGGCGCGTCCGGCAGGTCATGTCCTCGCTGCTGGCTGGTGAGGGGGCCGTCGGCCTCGGGCGCAGGGGTGGGGTTCACGGCGGTCTTCCTTGTGAGGGTTCCGGGATCAGCGGGTCGGCCCGGCAGCGGCCCGGCGGTACGGAGAGCGCTCGGCCGCTCTCAGCGCGTCGGCGAGACGGTCGACGACCGCCGTGGCCTGTTCGTCGGTGAGCGTGAGAGGAGGGAGCAGCCGGACCACGGCGCTGTGGCGTCCGCCGAGTTCGACGATGAGACCGCGGTTCAGGCACTCCTGCTGCACCGCGGCGGCGAGGGCGGGGTCGGGCGGCGGGGCGGAGCCGTTCTCGGCGGTGACGGTGAGCGGCTCGGCCTCGGGGTCCACGAGTTCGATCCCGATCATCAGGCCCCGGCCCCGGACGTCGCCGATGCTCGGATGGTCCGTGCTCAGCGCCTGGAGCCTGGCGAGCATGCGCGCCCCCAGCGTCCCGGCGCGCTCGGCCAGCCCGTTCTCCCTCACGTACGAGAGGGTCGCCGCACCGGCCGCCATGGCGAGCTGATTGCCTCGGAAGGTGCCGGCGTGGGCGCCGGGCTGCCACAGGTCGAGCTCCGAGCGGTAGACGATCACCGCGAGGGGCAGTGAGCCGCCGATGGCCTTCGAGAGCACCATCACGTCGGGCACGACACCGCTGTGCCCGACCGCCCAGAACGCGCCGGTCCTGCCGACCCCGGTCTGCACCTCGTCCGCGATCAGCGCGATGGAACGCTCCCGCGTGATCTCCCGCATCCGGCGCATCCAGCCGTCCGGAGCGGGGTTCACCCCGCCCTCGCCCTGGACCGGTTCCAGGATCATGCCGGCCGGGGCCGGCACACCGCCCTTGGGATCGTCCAGGAGGTACTCGGTCCAGCGGGCGGCGAGCTCCGCGCCACGCTCCCCGCCGGCCCCGAAGGGGCAGCGGTAGCTCTGCGGGAAGGGCAGCCTCGTCACCCGGACGTCGGGGGCGCCCCCCGAAGCGGCCAGGGCTCCAGCGGTCATGCCGTGGTAGGCGCCGGTGAAGGCGAGGAGTTCGCTGCGCCCGCTCGCCGCCCGGACCAGCTTGAACGCCGCCTCGACGGCGTCCGTGCCCGCGGGGCCGCAGAACTGGATCCTGGCGTTGTCGGCCAACTCCCGCGGGAGCGTGGCGAACAGCTCCGTGGTGAAGGCGTCCTTGACGGGTGTGGCGAGATCGAGCACGTGCAGCGGGGCCCCGGAGTCGATGACCTTTCGGATGGCCTCGAGCACCACGGGGTGGTTGTGACCGAGCGCCAGCGTGCCCGCCCCTGACAGGCAGTCGAGATACCGGCGGCCGTCCGCGCCCTCGATGGTCATGCCCCGCGCGCGCACGGGCACGATCGGCAGCGATCGCGCATAGGTGCGGGCCGCCGATTCACGCAGCGCCTGGCGCCGCAGAATCCCCTCGTGGGCAGGGGATAGTGCCACCGGAGCTGGTTCGGTCACGGCCACGGCTGTCGGTCCTCCTGCTGTCACAGTTGCGTTGCGCCTCGGTACGGTCCCTGAGGGCAGACTGCGCCGATGAACGCCGTCCTGGTGTCCCCCGTACGTACCAACGACGCGAACGGCAGGAGATCACGGGTAAATCGGAAGATCCTTGCGCAGGGGGAACCGTGGCCCTGCCGAGCGCCGTCCCCATCGGCACCGGCATAGTAGGGGCCGCGGTCGGGACGGAGCCGCCGTTCCGCGGGGCGTGCCTCGCGTCCCGAGTCCGCAGTGCAGTGCCGAAGTCAGTGACGAAGTCCCAGGGGGATCACCAGATGCGACCCATGCGCCCGACCGATACCGCACGCCGCGGGGGGAGCGCCCGTCGCACCCCCCGGGTGTTCGCCGCAGCCGCCCTCGCCGCGGTCCTGACGCTCACCGCCACGGCCTGCGGACCGGAGGAGGACGGCGCGATCAGTGAGCCGAGCAGCTCCACCGGCCAGGCCTCGGACGGGAAGGTCGTGATCCCGGACGACCTCAAGGACCGTCTCAAGGAGCACGGGATCGACCTCGACAAGTGGAGGGACGGCGAGTGGAGGAACTGGGACAAGGACACCTGGCTGCGTGAGGCCAGGGACTACGTCAACCCGATCATCGAGGACCTCTGGGACCCGGACCGGATGCGGGACGCCGACAAGCCCCCCGAGAACCCCGTCGACAACGACATCTCCGGCGACGAGGGCGTGACGGACCCGACCCCGGTCCCCGTCAGGGCGGCGAACCTGCCGACGCCGTACCACGGCAGCGCTCCGGCGTCCGGCAAGCTCCTGTTCGACGGCCCCGAGGGGTCGATGGTCTGCTCGGCGACCGTGGTGCAGGACCCGGCCCACCCGGGCAAGTCCAACATGGTGTGGACCGCCGGGCACTGCGTGCACGCGGGCAAGGACGGCGGCTGGTACCGCAACATCGCCTTCGTCCCGTCGTACAACGACAGCGGCATGTCGACGGCGGAGCTGGAGAACGCCTCCAAGGAGGAGATCGCCCCCTACGGCGTGTGGTGGGGCCAGTGGGCGCAGACCTCCGACGAGTGGATCAACCAGGGCGCCGCGACCGGTGGCCAGGGCGCTCCCTACGACTTCGCGGTCCTGCAGGTCGCACCCGAGAAGGGCTCGACGGGCAAGTCCCTGGAGGAGACCGTCGGTTCGGCGCTCCCGGTCGATTTCAACGCACCGGCCGTCCCGGAGATCGACAGCATGACGGCGACCGGCTATCCGGCGGCCCCGCCCTACGACGGCCAGAAGGCTCTGCAGTGCACCGACGGGCCGGGCCGCCTCGCCGTGTTCGAGCAGCAGCCCACGATGTACCGCATCGGGTGCACGATGACCGGCGGGTCCTCGGGAGGCGGCTGGGTCGCCGAGGGCCAGGACGGCAAGCCGGCTCTGGTCTCGAACACCTCCATCGGCCCGGTGACGGCGGGCTGGCTGGCCGGCCCCCGTCTGGGCGAGGAGGCCAAGTCCGTCTACGAGGCCGTCAGCAAGAAGTACGCGGGACAGTAGGACGCCGCGCCGGGTCCCGGCCGGAGCTGCCTGCCGGGACCCGCGGGCACGGGCGGCGAACGCCGGGCCCGCACACACCGGAGGCCGGGCTCCCCTCGCTGTGGGGGGAGCCCGGCCTCCGGTGTGTGCACCGTGTCAGTGGGCCGCCGGAACGAAGGCGGCCAGGTCCGCTCCGAGTTCCTCGTGGACCCGTGCCTTGAGCAGCGTGCCCTCCGGGGTGTGCTCCTCGGAGATCACCTCGCCCTCGGCGTGCACCCGGGAGACGAGTCCGCCCTCGGTGTAGGGAACGAGTGCCTCGATCTCCACGGAGGGCCGCGGCAGTTCGGCGTCGATGAGCGCGAGCAGCTCGTCGATGCCCGCGCCGGTCCGTGCCGACACCGCGATCGCGTGCTTCTCGGTGCGCAGCAGACGCTGGAGCACGAGCGGGTCCGCCGCGTCCGCCTTGTTGATCACGACGACCTCGGGCACGTCGACGGCGCCGACCTCCCGAATCACCTGGCGCACGGCGGTGAGCTGCTCCTCCGGCACCGGGTGGGAGCCGTCCACCACGTGCAGGATGAGGTCGGACTCGCCGACCTCCTCCATGGTGGAGCGGAAGGCCTCGACCAGGTGGTGGGGCAGGTGCCGCACGAACCCGACGGTGTCGGCCAGGGTGTAGATCCGGCCGCTCGGTGTCTCGGCCCGGCGCACGGTCGGGTCGAGGGTCGCGAACAGGGCGTTCTCCACGAGGACACCCGCGCCGGTGAGCCGGTTGAGCAGGGAGGACTTCCCCGCGTTGGTGTACCCGGCGATCGCCACCGAGGGCACCTTGTTGCGCTTGCGCTCCTGGCGCTTGATCTCGCGGCCGGTCTTCATCTCCGCGATCTCCCGGCGCATCTTCGCCATCTTCTCGCGGATCCGCCGACGGTCCGTCTCGATCTTGGTCTCACCGGGACCACGGGTGGCCATGCCGCCACCGCCGCTGGAACCGCCGCCGCCCATCTGGCGGGACAGCGACTGGCCCCAGCCGCGCAGGCGCGGGAGCATGTACTGCATCTGTGCCAGCGAGACCTGCGCCTTGCCCTCACGGGACTTGGCGTGCTGGGCGAAGATGTCAAGGATCAGGGCGGTCCTGTCGACCACCTTGACCTTGACGACGTCTTCCAGATGGATCAGCTGGCCCGGGCTGAGCTCTCCGTCGCAGACGACGGTGTCGGCCCCGGACTCGAGAACGATGTCGCGCAGCTCCAGTGCCTTGCCCGAGCCGATGTAGGTGGCCGGGTCGGGCTTGTCACGCCGCTGGAACACGGCGTCGAGGACCTGGGCACCGGCCGTCTCGGCCAGAGCCGCCAGCTCCGCGAGGGAGATCTCCGCGTCATGGACGGTTCCCGATGTCCAGACACCGACGAGCACCACGCGCTCCAGGCGCAGCTGCCGGTACTCGACCTCGGTGACGTCCTCGAGCTCGGTGGAGAGACCGGCGACGCGGCGCAGGGCCGCACGCTCGGAGCGGTCGAGCTGGTCGCCGTCCCGCTCTCCGTCGATCTCGTGGCTCCAGGCGACGTCCTCTTCCATCAGGGCGTCGGCCCGAAGGCTCTCGGAATCGGTCTCCGGGGCGCTCTTGGCGTCCTGCGCGTCCTGGGGAAGGGAGGAAGAGGAGGTCATTGGATCCTTACGTCGATAGAAGTCCGATACGTCAGTCACAACGCGTGACCCCGCCGGAAGATTCCCCGGGGGGAGACCGTCCGGCCGGCCGCCGTGCCGACGCGTCGATAGTGGCATGTCCGCGCCCGGAGCGTCACTCGGGTTTCGGTGCCCGCGCGGGGGTCCGCCCGGCCGCGGTGTTCCGGGGTGTCCCGCTGCGCCAGTCCGGGTGTCCCGGCATGGGCGGTGTCTTCTTCCCGTACAGCCAGCCGTCGAAGAACGCCGTCAGGTCCCGTCCCGCGATGCTCGACGCCAGGGTGGTGAACTGCCGGGTGGTCGCCGAGTCGTCGCGGTACGCACGCACCCAGCTCCGCTCCAGGCGGTCGAACGCGGCCTCGCCGATCTCCTCGCGCAGCGCGAAGAGGATGAGGGCGCTCCCGTCGTACACGACCGGCCTGAACAGGCTGATCTTGTGGTCTGGGGTGGGGACGTCGGGCCGGGCGGGCGGGCCGCCCGCGGCGCGCCAGGCGTCGGAGCGGGCGTAGGCCTCGCGCATCCGCGGCTCCAGCGGCTTCTTCGCGTGCTCCTCCGCGTAGCGGGCCTCGTACCAGGTGGCGTGTCCCTCGTTGAGCCACAGGTCGGACCAGGACCGCGGGGAGACGCTGTTGCCGAACCACTGGTGGGCGAGCTCGTGCACCATGACCGAGTCGACGTACCACTCGGGGTATCCGGTGCCGGTGAACAGGGAGCGTTCGAAGAGCGAGAGGGTCTGGGTCTCCAGCTCGAAGCCGGTCTCCGTGTCGGCGACCAGCAGTCCGTAGGTCTCGAACGGGTACGGTCCGACCTGCTTCTCCATCCAGTCCAGCTGTGCCGGGGTCTTCTTCAGCCAGGGCTCCAGCTTCTCGCGGTCGGCCGCGGGCACCACGTCGCGCACCGGCAGTCCGTTCGGTCCGGTGCGGCGCAGGACGGTGGAGCGGCCGATGGACACCTGGGCCAGTTCGGTCGCCATCGGGTGCTCGGTGCGGTAGCTCCAGGTCGTCGCGCCGCCGTGGTGCCGCTTTCCGGCGGGGACCCCGCCCGCCACCACGGTGAACTCCTTCGGCGCGGTCACCCGGAAGGTGAAGTAGGCCTTGTCCGCGGGGTGGTCGTTGCTGGGGAAGACCCGGTGGGCGGCATCGGCCTGGTTCGCCATGGCGAGACCGTCGGCGGTGGGGACCCACCCTCCGTTGGCCTTGTCCCCCGTCGGATCGCTCGTGTGCCGGACGGTGATGCGCAGCGGCGACCCTGCCGGGAGCGGAGCGGGGGCGTCGACGACCAGGTCCTCGCCCGCGGTGGCGAACTCCGATGTCCGCCCGTTGACCTCGACGGTGCGCACGGCGCCCCGGGCGAAGTCGAGGTTGATCCGTTCCAGGGCCGCGGTGGTGCGTGCCTCGATGGTGGTGACGGCGTCGAGCGGCTTGGTGTTGCTGCCCTTGTAGATGAGTGAGATGTCGTACGCGAGGACGTCGTAGCCCGGGTTTCCCAGGTGCGGGAAGAGACGGTCGCCGATGCCGAGCGGTTCGGGTGCGGGCAGGGTGGCGGCGACGAGGGTGACCGACGCGGTGGCCAGCAGAGCGGCACGCAGTCGGCGCGAGGTGAGCGGCATGGACTACGGCTACCAGCGCGCATGGTCCACGCGGGGGTGGCGCGCGCCGCACCACCCGAACGGGGTCGCCGGGACGCGGCAAGGAGAGGCCGGGCGGCGGGGCCCGGGCTGTCATCCGGTGGCGGCGGTCTGCTGGGCCCGGCTCACGTCGTACACCCCGGGGACGTCGCGCATGGCCCTCATGAGGCCGGGCAGCCCGGCCGCGTCCGGCAGCTGCAGTGTGTAGGTGTGCCGGACGCGCTGCTCGCTCGGCGGTTCGACCGTCGCCGAGACGATGGCCGCGTCCGCGGTCGCGATGGCCTCGGTGAGGTCGGCGAGGAGCCGGGGCCGCCCGAAGGACTCGGCGACGAGGGTGACCCGGTAGTCGGCGGCGCCGCTCCAGTCGCCCGGGTCGCTCCAGCGTGCCGCCACGGCCGCCCGGCCGATCGCCCGCATACGGGCCACGGCGGGGCACTCCTCGCGGTGCACGGTCACGGCCCCGCCGCGCACGGTGAATCCGATGATGCCGTCGGGCGGGACGGGGGTGCAGCAGCCGGCGAGCCGGACCGGCGCGCCCGGTGCCTCGACGGCCACACTCGGAGCCCGGCCGCCCGTCCTGCCGCGGCCGCCCGGGGCGTCGTCGGCGGGCTGGACCTGCGGCCTCGGTGTGTCGGGCCGACTCTTGTGGGCCCCCTGCACGCTGTCCGGATGGGCGTCGAGCCATGCCGTGATCGCGATCCGGGCAGCGGGGGTACGCGCGTGGTCGAGCCACTCCGGGGAGGGCCCGGACGACGCGTCCTGGGCGAGCAGCAGCTGCACGGTGTCGCCGTCGTTCAGCACGGTGCTGAGCGTGGCCAGCCGGCCGTTGACGCGGGCTCCGATGGAGCCGTGCGCCTCGTCGCCGTACTGCGCGTAGGCGGCGTCGACGCAGCTGGCACCGGCGGACAGCCCGAGCGTCCCTCCGTCGGTCCGGAAGACCGTGATCTCCCGGTCCTGCGCGAGGTCGGCGCGGAGCGTGGCCCAGAAGGTGTCGGAGTCGGTGGCGGACTCCTGCCAGTCCAGGAGGCGGGAGAGCCACCCGGGCCGGGTGGGGTCGGCGCGCTCCCCGTCGGCGGGTTCGGCCGGGTGCGCGGTGGCGGTGCCGTCCTGGGTGTACGGGTTGCCGAGCGCGACGACGCCCGCCTCGGCCACCTTGTGCATCCGGTGCGTCCGGATCAGGACTTCGGCGACGGCGCCCTCGGAGCCGACGACCGCGGTGTGCAACGACTGGTAGAGGTTGAACTTGGGGGCCGCGATGAAGTCCTTGAATTCGGAGATCACCGGGGTGAAGCAGGTGTGCAGTTCGCCCAGGACCGCATAGCAGTCGGCGTCCTCGCCGACCAGCACCAGCAGCCGTCCGAAGTCGGTTCCGCGCATCTCACCGCGTTTGGTCCGCACCCGGTGCACGGAGACGAAGTGCCGCGGTCTGATGAGCACTTCGGCGCTGATGCCGGCGTCGCGCAGCGTCGTCCTGACACGGTCGGCGATCTCGGTGAGCGGTTCCTGGGCGCCGTCCCAGGCGGAGATGAGTGCCTGGGTGCGCTCGTACTCCTGCGGGTGCAGGATCGCGAAGACGAGGTCCTCGAGCTCCGTCTTGAGTGCCTGCACGCCGAGGCGTTCGGCGAGCGGGATGAGCACGTCCCGGGTGACCTTGGCGATCCTGGCCTGCTTCTCGGGACGCATGACGCCGAGCGTCCGCATGTTGTGCAGCCGGTCGGCCAGTTTGATCGACATGACCCGGACGTCGTTGCCGGTGGCGACGAGCATCTTGCGGAAGGTCTCGGGCTCGGCGGCGGCGCCGTAGTCGACCTTCTCCAGCTTGGTGACTCCGTCGACCAGATAGCAGACCTCGTCGCCGAACTCCTCACGGACCTGGTCGAGGGTCACCTCGGTGTCCTCGACCGTGTCGTGCAGGAGCGAGGCCGTCAGGGTCGTGGTCTCCGCGCCGAGTTCGGCGAGGATCAGAGTCACGGCCAGCGGGTGGGTGATGTAGGGCTCGCCGCTCTTGCGCATCTGGCCGCGGTGGGAGGTCTCGGCGAGGACGTAGGCCTGGCGCAGGATGGAGAGGTCGGCGTCCGGGTAGTGCGCGCGGTGGGCGTCCGCGACGTGCCCGATGGCGTCGGGCAGCCGGTCACGGGAGACCGGCCCGAGCAGGGCGACACGGCCCAGCCTGCGCAGATCGATCCGTGGACGACCGCGCTTGCGTAGGGGAGCACCTGGGTTGGTGGCCTCTGCGCTCATGGGGCACCTCCGGCAACGTCGACCGGCGGTGGAGAGGTGCGGATACACCCCCGGGCCGGTGCTTGATGCTATCGACCCCACCACGTGGCGCAGTCCCGCTCCCGCCCAGCGTGAAACGGATCACCCATTCGAGCGAAGCTCTAACCGATCATCGTTTCGAGCCAGGCGGGGTCGATCACACCCTCGGCGACGATCACGGCAGGCCCCGTCATGTCGATCCCGCCGTCCGGGTGCTCGGTGATCACCAGGGTGCCGCCGGGCAGGTCGACGGTGTAGGTGGCCGGGGCACCTGTCCGTGCGGGGTCCACTCCGTCCCTGCGTGCGGCCGCGACGGCCACGGCGCACGCGCCGGTGCCGCAGGAGCGGGTCTCGCCGGATCCGCGCTCGTGGACGCGCATGGCGACGTGGCGCGGCCCGCGGTCCGCGACGAACTCGACGTTGACCCCGTCCGGATAGACGGACTGCGGGCTGAACGGCGGTACGGAGCGGAGCTCTCCGGCGTGTGCCAGATCCTCGACGAACGCGACGGCGTGCGGATTGCCCATGTTCACGTTGCGGGCCTCCCAGCTCCGGCCGTCGACCGTGACCGTGACGCCGTCCTCCGGCAGCACGGCACTCCCCATGGAGACCGTGATGTCGCCGTCCTTGGCGATGTGCACCCGCTTGACGCCGCCCCGGGTCGCGACGGCCAGATCACCTTCGGCCACGAGGCCGGCGCGCTGCAGGTAGTGGGCGAAGACACGCACCCCGTTGCCGCACATCTCGGCGGTCGAACCGTCGGAGTTGCGGTAGTCCATGAACCACTCGGCCTGCTCGGCCATGCCGAGGGCCTCGGGGTGCGCCGCGGACCGCACGACGTGCAGCAGCCCGTCGCCGCCGATGCCCGCCCGGCGGTCGCAGAGCCGGGCGACGACGGGAACCGGCAGGTCGAGGGCGTTGCCCGGGTCAGGAACGATCACGAAGTCGTTCTCGGTGCCGTGGCCCTTGAGGAAGGTGATCTGCGAAGTGCTCACGAGCCAACTGTACGAGGCCTCACCCGCGGTCCACGGATCCGGGCCCCGCTCACGGGGCCGGGGTCCACCGGGTCAGCGCAGCCGGGCCACGCGCCAGACGGCCAGGGCGACCAGCGCGGCGCAGACGGCGACGTACAGCACGATCACCCGCCAGTCGGGGCGCTCGTCCGATGCCCTTGCCGGCAGGCCGGGCCAGGTGTGGCCCACGCGGCGCGCCGCCATCATGCCCCAGCCGGCGGCGCAGCAGCTGATCAGCAGTCCCAGCATCGCCACGACGGCACCGCCGCCGCCGAACTCGAAGGCGAGGGGGAAGGCGAACATCAGGGAACCGACCGCTGCCAGGCCCACGATGGGCGCGAGCTGCCAGATCCGCAGACGGCGGGCGGGGCGGAGCTCGACCTCGACCTCGACCTCGGGGGCCACGTCGAGCTCGTCCGGCCCGTCAGGGCTCAGGCGTCCTGACTCGTGCTGCGTACCCGGTACGTCTCGGTCTGTGTCGCGAGGGCCGGCCTCCATCGCCACGCGCCCTCCCAACTCGGACTCCACTGGTCGATCGATGCTCGATGATGGCACGCTCCCGGCCGCCGAAATGACGGGTGGAGCGTCCCGATGCCATCACGTGATCAGGCTGTTACAGCCCCGCTTGAGGGTTTACGCAGGTCAGGCGCCTGCTGCTGGTCGGCGAGTCAGCAAGAGGTCAGCAATAGCCCCAGGTCAGCGCCGGATTGACCGGTCGCGACCAGCCAGAAGAAGGAACCATGTCGACCGTGCAGGTCGGCGTCGGCCATGACAGCGACCTGGAGCACGCGGAGCGCGTCACCGCCGAGATCGTGACCGAGGTCATGACGGAGGTCGAAGGCGCGGTGCCCGAGCACGAACCGGCCGTCCGCTTCCACACGTTCGGGGACTCACGGATCAGCTCCACCGCAATGCTGGGCGTGGGTGAGTTCAGCGACCAATACCGGATCAAGCACGAGTTCATCAAGCGGCTGCACAAGCGCTACCACGTGGGGGGCACACCGTCTCGACCGGCGCCCTCACCGTGACCACGGCCCGACAGCTCGCCGAAGTCACCGGGCACGACCCCACACCCCACACCCCTCACCAAGATCGAGGAGTTGTTGTCCGGCAGCTCCCAGGGCCATGACGGGATCTGTCCGGATCCATCACGTGAGGCCGAGGGGGAGAAGGTCAGCGGGGAGGCCCGTTCCTGGCGGCTTCACCTGCGGATAGGCCTCACCTTCGCCGAACCGGCCCGCAGGATCAACCCGATCGTGTGCGGCTGGATGCAGTACTACGGAGCGTTCACCCGCTCCGAACCGCTGCCCATCCTGCGGCGTATCAGCGCCTACCTGATGCGCTGGATCCGCAAGAAGGACAGGTGATTTCGGTCGTTCAAGGCAGCCCACAGGTGCTGGCAGCGCATCACCAGCCGGCATCCCAGTCTCTTCGCCCACTGGGCATGGACAGCGAGTTCCTGGTGATCAGAGCGACAAGAGCGGAGTGACGGGAGACTGTCACGCTCCGTTCTGCGGGAGCCCGAACGCGGTGTGGCTCCACCCCTCAGCCGAAGGCCGCCGTACGGAGGTAGGCGTATTGCCCTGAGCCGAGACAGCCCCGTGAGGTCTTGGCGGCGCCGCTGCCCGTGCCGTAGTGGATGACGGTGACACCGGCCCGGGCCGCGGCCTCGACCAGGTGGTAGAAGAGCAGCTCGAAGTAGAGCGGCAGCCTGCGCTGGGCGGCATAGTCGAACCCGGCGCGGTGCGCGAACCAGCGGTCCTGGTGGACCACGATCAGCGCGAAGGCGATGATCTCGCCGTCGAGGCGGGCGGTGGCCGCCAGCGCGTCCGGACCGCATGCGCCGAGTGCGCGCTCCAGGATGGCCGCGGAGCGTGCGGGGGTCCAGGCACTCATTCCGTACTTGCCGAGGAGTGTGGCCTCCAGCTCCGCGAAGCGGGGGATGTCGGCGGGTTCGAGCGGGGCTACGGCGATCTGGACGCCGGCATCGCGCACCGCCCTGCGCTCGGCGCCGATCCGGCGGCGGCGGTGGGCGGAGAACCCGGCGAGGTACTCCGCGAAGCCGCCCTGCGGCACCAGCAGCCAGTGGTAGCCCTCGGAGTGGAAGGAGCGGTAGCCGCGGCGGGCCAGCAGGGTCCGCAGCGCGGTGTCGTGCTCGTCGACGTGAAGGAAGGCGACGCTGCGCAGTCCCTCCTCGTCCGCCAGACGCTCGGCGGCGCCCAGCAGGCGTACGCCGGTGGCGTCGTGGCTGTCGTGGCCGTCGCGGCTCAAGAGGGTGGTGCGGCCGAGGTGCCGCCCTCCGCAGACGAGGCCGGGCAGTAGGGCGTCGGTGAGGTCGCCGGGAAGGTCCGCGGCCAGTTCCTGTGCTCCCTGCCGCCCCTCTTCCGCGCACAGCCGCAGTAAGGTGTCGGGCCGGCCTGCGAGCCACGGGGCATCCGCGTGGGCGACCGCGGTGGCCAGTGCACCGGCCAGACCCTCGCCGTCGGTGAGGGTGAGATAACGCATGGCCGCGCCGGAGGTGTCCTCCGCCACGTCGAGCCAACGGGTCGCCAGATAGGCGTTGTCGGGGCCGGCGAGACGGTCCCAGGACGTGCGGGGAAGGTGCGCGGCCCGCCGGACGACGCCGAGCGCGGGGGGAAGGGCGGATACGCCGCCCGGGGTGGGCTGTTCACGCGTCAGGCCAGGTGACGGGGGTCTTCGGTCGTCGCGTTCGGCGGTCCGGATGTCCACGTCCGGTGTGTGCATGGTGGTCTCCTCATCAGCGCCATGGCGGCCGGTGACGTCGCGCACGGGCCCGGCGGCCGGTCGCCCCCGGAGCCGTCGGCGTGTCCCGTCGGCCGGTCTCGGCCGGTTGAGCCGTTTCTGCTGGTCGATGGCGCCGTGCCGTGAGGCCCTTCCCATGACGGCGTGCCGCAGGTCCGCGCAGGTACCGCACGCCCCGACAAGATGGGGTCGCCGTACGAGGCGTACCTGGGCGGGCGGAGCCGTCATGGGGCAGAGAGCGGGTGTAGCGCCCCGCGGGGCGCAGAGGAAGGGGTACCGCACCGGCACACGGCGGGAGGGTCGGGATCAGGGCCCGGGGCGGGACGAACCGCAGCGAAGGTGGTCGTTTCGTCACCTGCGGCACGGTGGCGAGGACAACGTAGGGCAGTGCCGTGCGGCGACGCAAGCGCCCGTATGCCAGGAAAGGGACGTCACGCCGCTGTCGTCACGCGTCGGCGGATATCAGCAGCAAACCGATGGGAGAGGTGACCTGCCGCTTCGCCGGGAGATTCCTGACGTTTCCCCAACTCCCCTACACCTCAAGACTTTTCGTGTCTCTTCATCCGCTCTCCGTCCCCTCTCGCCCGCTTGTGGCGCTCCCGTGCCGCCTCTAGCATCGTCGCGCTCCCGGCAGGACCCGGGTGGCGTCGTCCCTCACCTCGGAGACCGCCGCCCACAGGGCCCCGTCGTGGGTGTGCGCCGCACCACGGTCCCGTGCCGTCACGGGGCCGCGCCCCCTGAAAGGCACTGGTGATGGTCGGACCACCCCGTTCCACCGCCGGCGGAGGCGAGGTGGGCGCCCTGCGTCTGCTGCTGGCCGCCCAGGCGCTGAGCCAGCTCGGTTTCCGTCTGCTGGGATTGGCGATGCCACTCCTTGCGACAACTACCCTGCACGCTTCCGCCTTCGAGGTAAGCGCCGTCGCGGCCTGCCAGACGGCGGCGTTCCTCGTCATCGGGCTGCCCGCAGGGGTGTGGGTGGACCGTATGCGCAAGCGGACGGTGATGATCGCTTCTGACCTCGGCCGCGCCGTGGCCCTGGGCAGCATTCCGGTGGCGTGGAGCCTGGGCACCCTCGACGTGGTCCACCTGTGCGCGGTCTCCCTCGTCACCGGCGTCCTCACGGTCTTCTTCGACGTCGCCGAGCAGAGCTACCTGCCGCATATGGTCGGCGGCGACCGCCTCGTCGCCGCCAACGCCCGGCTGATCGGCGTCGAGGAGGTCGCGGGCGTGGTCGGCCCCAGCGCCGGCGGTCTGCTCATCCAGCTGGTGACCGCGCCCCTTGCGATCGTCGCGACGGCAGTGGGGTACGTGTGGTCCGCCCTGTGCGTCGCCCTGATCCGACGGCCGGAACCGCTTCCGCCCCGCAAGGACCGCCCCAGGCTGCTCCGGGGTGTCGCCGAGGGCGTGCGAGTGGTGACGCGGGACGCGCTGCTGCGGCCCATCGTGCTGTGCTCCACGACGATGACCCTGTTCTGGAGCATGTCCTACGCGATGCTCCTGGTCCTGCTCGCCCGCGATCTCGCGGTGCCCGCGACCACGGTGGGTCTGCTGCTGACGGCGGGGAGCCTCGGAGGTGTCCTCGCCACGCTCGTGGTGCGCCGCCTCATCGAGAGGCTGGGGGACGCGACGGCGGTGAAGTACAGCGTCGCGTGCGGCGCCCCGCTCACCCTGCTCGCCGCGCTCGTCCAGCCAGGGTGGCGGCTTGCGCTGGTCAGCGTCTCGCTGTTCGGGCTGGGCGCGGCGCTCGTCGTCTACAACGTGGCCCAGGTCAGTTTCCGCCAGCGGACCGTGCCGCCCGACCTCCTGGGCAGGGTCAACGCCACCGTGCGGTTCTTCGCCTGGGGGGCACGCCCCATCGGCAGCCTCTGCGGTGGTGTGCTGGCCGAACTGTTCGGTGCCCGGGGCGCAGTGCTCGCGGGGGCGGTCGGCACCTCGCTCGCCTTCCTTTGGCTGTTCCTCTCCCCGCTGCGCCGGATGCGGACGCTGCCGACCGGCCCGCCCTCCGGCGAACCCCTGGCGGTCACCTGACCGGGGCCGGCCGTGCCTGCCCCGCCGCATCACCGGGGCCGAGCCGCGTCGCTCGGCCCCGCCCCCGTAAGCCCGACGAACGGAAGCCCTACCGTGACCGACGCACTCCCCCCGACCGGCGCGACCGGCGCCCCTGCGATCGTGTGGATCACCAATCCTGACAACTACGACCCCCGACGCCACCTCCTGCTGCAGAAGGAGGGATCCGACCGCGTGAACCTCTTCGCGCGCAACGGTCTGCCCGTGCGGGTGGTGCACTCCGGGGATCTCGTGCCTGCGTGGTCCCGTGGGACGCCGCGCCTGTACCTGGACGAGGAGGACCTGCTCGACGGCGGTCACGCCTTCCTGCTGTCGGACTGGACGTGGGACGCCGGCATCGGCCGTCACATCCAGGCGATCACGCGGACCATCAACGCGGCCGGCCGGGTGCTCCTCAACGACGGCATCCGTGACGCCGAGTCGCTGGGGTCGGACAAACTCGCGATGTGTCACGAGGCAGCGGCGCTCGGGGTTCCGGTCCCGCCGACGGTCGCGGTCCCCTTCGGACGGTACGCCCGCCGGGTACTGCCGGTGGTCAGCAGGGAGCTGGGCACCGGTCCCTACGTGGTCAAGCCCCGGGCCATGGCCATGGGCTTCGGGGTGCTGAAGGCCGAGGGCCCAGAGCAACTGACCGCCGCGGTCGACCTCCTCACCCCGGCGGCACTGGGCGCAGTGGTGCAGCCGTTCCAGGAGAACGACGGTGACGTGCGGGTGTACGTACACCGGGGGCAGGCGATCGCCGTGATGCTGCGCCGCCCGAAGGAAGGCTCCTACCTCGCCAACGTGAGTGAGGGCGGCTCCGGCGCTTCCTTCGACGGCGACGACAAGGTGCGCACGCTCAGCGAACGGTTGGCCACGGGGGTGGACGCCGGCTACCTGTGCGTGGACTGGCTCCTCACCCGCGAGGGACCGGTCTTCAACGAGTGGATGACGGTCTCAGCGGCCTACGAGGACCTGCCGGAGCCGGACCGCTCCCGGGTGGCGGCAGCGCTCGTCACGTATGTACGGGACCGGATCACCGCGGGCTCCTGACGATCCCCGTCCGGGGCGTACCCATGGCGGGTCACCCCGGACGGCCTCAGCGCGACCTGCTGTCATGTGCGGGGGAGGCGAGCGTCCACTCGACAGGTTGGTGCTTGATCGCCCTGGTGAAAGACTGTTCGACGGCGCTTCTGCAGGGCTACGAGCCGACCACCCAGCAGGCTGGCGAGAAGGACGCGCGACAGGCCCTGCGCGAACTCACCGATGAGGGGGCCATCGTCCAACGAAGGGACCGGAGCAGGCTCTCGAAGGCCGTCACCCGCCCCATCTGCCACAACAAGCGTCTACTGCCTCAGCCAGAGCGCGTGAGCCAGGGGAGCCCGGCGTCGTGAATCCGCGCCCAGGGCTCCGCTCCGGTGTTCATCTGGACCTCCGCGTTCCTCTTGGCCGACAGCGGCTGTCACTGGTGGGTGAAACGCTGGCGCGGGTGCCTGCGCACTCCACCACCCGCCGTGGCCGGCCCCGCCGCCAGACGTACAGGCCGGCCACCAATACCTCAGAGCGGGGCTAGGTGGCGCGGGATGCCCGGTTAGCCCAACCGGCGATCCTGCGCTTCATCAGGCTGTGACCGCTCGTTCGACCAACGTCAGCGCGCGGTGCGGGAGTTCCGCGCGCTGTTCCTCGGCACCACTCAGCCACCGCACGCGCGGGTCGCGCCGGAACCACGAGTCCTGACGGCGCGCGAAGCGTTTGGTGGCGCGTACGGTCTCGGCGCGCGCCTCGTCCTGTGTGCACTCCCCCGCCAGTGCCGCGAGCACCTGCTGGTAGCCGAGTGCCCTGGAGGCGGTCCGCCCCTCGCGCAGGCCCCGGGCTTCCAGGGCACGCACCTCCTCCACCAGGCCGGCGTCCCACATCCGGTCCACCCGGGTGCGGATCCGCTCGTCGAGTTCGGGACGTTCGACGTCCACGCCGATCTGGACCGCGTCGTAGACCGCTTCGTCGCCCGGCAGGTTGGCCGTGAAGGGCTTGCCCGTGATCTCGATGACCTCCAGGGCGCGGACGATGCGGCGTCCGTTGCTGGCCAGGATGGCGCGGGCGGCGTCGGGGTCGGCCTCGGCGAGCCGGGCGTGCAGGGCGCCGGAGCCGTGCTCCGCCAACTCCTGTTCGAGCCTGGTGCGCACCTCGGGGTCCGTCCCGGGGAACTCCAGGGCGTCGATCGCACCCTTCACGTAGAGACCGGAGCCGCCCACCAGGACGGGGGTCCGGCCCTCGGCCAGCAACCGGTCGATCTCGGCGCGGGCGAGCCTCTGGTACTCGGCGACGCTCGCGGCCTCGGTGACGCCCCAGATGTCCAGCAGCTGGTGGGGCACGCCCAGGCGCTCGGGCAGAGTCAGCTTCGCTGTGCCGATGTCCATGCCCCGGTAGAGCTGCATGGAGTCGGCGTTGACCACTTCACCACCGAGCTGCTGGGCGAGAAACACACCCAGATCGGACTTTCCGGCGGCAGTGGGGCCGACGACGGTGATGACGCGGGGGGCGGGAGCTGGTCTTCTCACCGGGACAGTGTCCCAAACTCCGGGGCGCGCCCCGACCGGGCGGCGTCGGCCGGGCCCCCCGGAGCCCGGCTCCGTCCGGTCCCGGCCGCGCCGGAACCGGACACGGCGAGTGACGCATGTTTGCTCACAGACGGGTAAAATGTGACAACAGTCCCCCCGCACGGAAGGTGACCCATGGGTTTGCTGGACAACCTGAAGGCCAAGCTGGCCCCGGCCAAGGAGAAGGTCGGCGACCTCGCGCAGCAGCACGGGGGCAAGATCGACCAGGGCCTCGACAAGGCGGCGCGCACGGTCGACGAGAAGACCAAGGGCAAGTACAGCGACAAGATCGTGTCCGGCACGCAGAAGGCCAAGGACGCGGTCGACCGTCTGGGCAACAAGGACACGGGAGGCACTCCGCCGCCTCCGCCGCCCGCGTCCTGACCCGGGTGAGCAGCGGAACCGAGGGCCGCGGAGCGATGTCGCTCCGCGGCCCTCGCGCGTGCCGGTTGATGTCCGCCGGCCCGGCCTCACGACCGGCGCGGCAGGAGGCGGGCAGATCTCACGGCCGGGCGGCCTGTGCCGGCGGGACTCACGGCCGGACGGTCTGAGGCCGGCGGGCGGTCACCGCAGGTCACCACCGGCCTGCGGGGGCTCACGACCAGGCGGCGACGGCGTAGCCCACGCCGTACGGGGCGTCCTCGTACAGCAGTTGTCCGCCGAGCCCCGCTCCCCGGGCCGCGCCCGCGAGCACCTGCCAGGGCGCCCGGCCCGCGGCCTTGAGTTCGTACGCGAGGGACTCGTCCAGAGCGCTCAGCGCGGCCACGTCGGCATCGCCCAGGGCCCGGGCCGCCTCGGCGTCGAAGCCGGCCGCCCGCTCGTCCAGGTAGCCGGGGGCCTTGACCGTACGGCAGGCGCTGCCGTCACCCATGACGAGCAGTGCCACCCGCTCCGCCCGGGCCGCCAGGTCCGCGCCGGCCCGCAGGCATTCTCCGGCCCCGAGGGTCTGTGCCACGCCGATTCCTTCGACCGGGGCACTCTCCCACCGGGCACGGTCCAGCAGCCAGGCGCCGACGGCGAGGGACGCCGGGAGCGGGCGTACCGGTGCGGGAGTTCCCTCGGGTGGCTCTCCCAGCCGCACCGTCAGGCCGACGCCGAATCCGGCGAAGGAGCCTGCGGACCCCGGGGGGAAAGGGCCCGTCCCGTCCGGCTCTGCGGGCCCGGCCACGATCAGCAGATCCGGTCGCGCGGCGGCGAGCACCCCCAGCGCGCCGAGGGCGGCGTTCCTCGCGGTGTCGAGTTCGGGCCCGGCTCCCGCGGCCACCTCGGGAACCAGGAGCGGCGGGCAGGGGCAGACGGCAGCGGCGACAAGCATGCCGGTCAGCGTACTCAGTCGCAGCCGCACCCCGGGGTGGCGGCCGCGGGCAGCGGTGCCGGGGCTCCGATGCCGGGCAGGCCCAGCATGACTCCTGCGGGCTGGGCCGCCGGAGCCGCCGTGCGCTTCTCCCACGCGTCTCCCGAGCGGGTGCGGCGCACGCCCAGGGGCGCGCCCTCTGCGAGCAGGTGGTGCGGGGCGGCATAGCTGATCTCTACCGTCACCACGTCCCCGGGCCGTACGTCCTGGGACGGCTTGGTGAAGTGGACCAGGCGGTTGTCGGGCGCGCGGCCGGACAGCCGGTGCGTGGCACCGTCCTTGCGGCCCTCGCCCTCCGCGACCATGACGTCGAGGGTGCGACCGACCTGCTTCTTGTTCTCCTCCCAGGAGATCTCCTCCTGGAGGGCCGACAGGCGCATGTAGCGCTCCTGCACGACCTCCTTCGGGATCTGCCCCTCCATGTCGGCGGCGGGGGTCCCGGGGCGCTTGGAGTACTGGAAGGTGAAGGCGTTGGCGAAGCGGGCCTCGCGCACGGCGTGCATGGTCTGCTCGAAGTCCTCCTCCGTCTCCCCGGGGAAGCCGACGATGATGTCGGTCGAGATCGCGGCGTCCGGCATGGCGGCGCGCACCTTCTCGATGATCCCGAGGAAGCGCTCCTGGCGGTAGGAGCGGCGCATGGCCTTGAGGATCGTGTCCGAGCCCGACTGCATCGGCATGTGCAGCTGCGGCATCACGTTCGGCGTCTCGGCCATCGCCGCGATCACGTCGTCGGTGAAGTCGCGCGGGTGGGGCGAGGTGAACCGCACGCGCTCCAGGCCGTCGATCGTGCCGCAGGCCCGCAGCAGCTTGGAGAAGGCCTCGCGGTCGCCGATGTCGGAGCCGTAGGCGTTGACGTTCTGCCCGAGCAGCGTGATCTCGCTGACTCCCTCGGCGACGAGCGCCTCGATCTCGGCCAGGATGTCGCCGGTGCGGCGGTCCTTCTCCTTGCCGCGCAGCGCCGGGACGATACAGAAGGTGCAGGTGTTGTTGCAGCCGACGGAGATCGACACCCACGCGGCGTAGGCGGACTCGCGGCGGGTGGGCAGTGTCGAGGGGAACGCCTCCAGCGACTCGGCGATCTCGACCTGCGCCTCCTCCTGGACCCGGGCCCGCTCCAGCAGCACCGGCAGCTTGCCGATGTTGTGCGTGCCGAAGACGACGTCCACCCAGGGGGCGCGCTTCACGATCGTGTCGCGGTCCTTCTGCGCCAGGCAGCCGCCGACGGCGATCTGCATCCCGGGGCGCTTCGTCTTCATCGGGGCGAGGCGGCCGAGGTTGCCGTAGAGCTTGTTGTCGGCGTTCTCGCGCACGGCGCAGGTGTTGAAGACGACGACGTCGGCGTCGCCGTCGGAGCCCTCGGGGGCGCGTACGTATCCGGCGCCCTCCAGAAGACCCGACAGGCGTTCGGAGTCGTGGACGTTCATCTGGCACCCGTAGGTGCGTACCTCGTAGCTCTTCTGGACGTCCACTGCTTCGCTCCGGTTGCCGCTGGTCATGGGACAAGGGTAGGCGGTGGCCGGGCACTCCCCCGACGCCGGAGCCGCGGCACGACGCGAACAGCCGCCGCGGGAGCGTCTCCCCGGGGCGGGCACGGTCGTCCGCACCGCGTCGTCGCGCGAGGCGCTCCGGGCGCCTCGCGTGCCCGCCCCGATCCTGCGCGGACCGGGGCGCCGCGGGCCTCGAGGCGCCCGGGGGCCGTTGAACGCGTCGTTCCGGTCTGTTCCTATGCTGATCTTCCACGCTCGAAAGGTGCACGTCATGGTCCTCTCTCTCCTCCGCGGCAGGCGATCCAAGGAAGCCTCCGGCGGCGGTGCGAGATTCGCTCTTCCCGTGCCCCCGGGGGCCGGAACCGTCACCTGTGAGGTCATCGACCCGATGGGCCAGCCGCTCGGCGGCGCCGAGATCACGGTCAGCGCACAGGACTCGGCCCGGACGGTCGCGAAGGGCACCACCGACCTCTACGGCATGTTCGTCGCGGCCCTGCCACCCGGCGACCACCGCCTGCTGATGACGGCCGAGGGGATGCAGCCGGCCAGCTGGACCTTCGCGATCGCCGCGGGCGAGACCCTGTCGATGGGCCGCGTGCAGCTGGACGTCGCCCGGCAGCTGGAGCCCCCGGCACCCGGCACCTGGCTCTTCGATCCGCCGCACACCGCGATCCGCTTCATCGCGAAGCACGTCGGCATGGCCAACGTGCACGGCCGCTTCACCGCCTTCGAGGGCGGGGTCCGCATCGCCCCCGTCGTCGAGGACTCGCAGGTCGAGATACGCATCGACGCCTCGAGCATCACCACGGGCAACAAGACCCGGGACAACCATCTGCGCTCGGCCGACTTCCTCGACGTGGAGAACTACCCGCACCTCCACTTCGTCAGCCGGCGCTTCGTGTACCGGGGCGGGAACAACTGGACCGTCCAGGGAGGGCTGACGATGCACGGTGTCAGTCGCTCCGTCTCCCTGGACACGACGTATCTGGGCGCCGTCAACGGCGGCTACGGCGAGGAGCTGCGCTGCGCGGCGCGTGCCACGGCCGAGCTGCACCGCGAGGACTACACCCTGAACTGGCGCAACATGCTCGCCCGCGGCATCGCCATCGTCGGACCGACGATCCAGCTGGAGATGGACATCCAGACCATGTTCCAGGGCCCCGACACCCCGACGCCTCCGGAATGACGGAGGGCGGGGGTGCCCGGCCCCCGGCGCGGGCGGCCTGATCCGCCCGAGGGGCACCGCCCGGGCACGTCCCTCGTCCTGCTCCTCCCCGGGAGGAGCGTGTGACCTCCGCCTCCCTGGCCAGCACGGGCAGGAAAATGGCAGGATCGCGCCATGCTGCACGCACCGTCCCGCTTCGGCCGGCGACGCACCCTTCAGGGGGGCGTCGCCTCCGCCGTCGTGCTCGGACTGCTGCTGTGGTGGGTCCTCCCTGTCGGCCAGGAGGAACCGAGCGGTTCGCTCACCTTCTCCACCGGAGTACGCAGCGGGGTCTACCAGCGCTACGGGCAGCGGCTGGAGGGCGCGCTGGCCAAGGGCATGCCCAAGGTGTCGATACAGCTGCGGACCAGCGAGGGCTCCCAGGAGAACCTCGAACGGGTGGCGACGGGGAAGGCCGACTTCACCATCGCCACCGCCGACGCCGTCGCCACCTACCTGCAGGCCCGGAAGCCGGGCGCCGAACGGCTGCGCGGCTGCGTCCGCCTCTACGACGACTACGTCCAGCTGATCGTGCCCAGGGACTCCAAGATCCGTACGGTCGCCGACCTGCGGGGTAAGCGGGTGGGCGTCGGCCAGAAGGGTTCGGGGGTCCTCCTCGTCGCGGACCGTCTGATGAAGGCGGCGGGCGTCGATCCGACCGCGGACGTCACTCCCGTCCACGCCGGCATCGACACCATGCCGCAGAGGCTGACCGAGGGCCGACTGGATGCCTTCTTCTGGTCGGGCGGGCTCCCGACCGCATCTGTGCAGGACCTCTCGGAGACGTACGCGATCCGGCTGGTGCCCCTCGACGAACCGCTGATCACCGAGTTGCAGGCGGTCGGCGGCTCCACCCGCTACTACCGTTCGGCCGTGATGCCGGCGGACGCCTACCCCGACGCCCAGCAGGGTGAGGCGGTACGGACGGTCGCGGTCTCCAACATGCTGGTCACCACGGACCGTACGGATCCGCTGACGACCGAGGCGTTCACCCGGACCGTGATCGACAGCCGGGACCGGATCGGCCGCGAGGTGCACTCGGCGCAGCTGGTCGACCTGCGGACGGCGATCTACACCGATCCGCTGCCGCTGCACGAAGGGGCCAGGCGCTACTACCGCTCGGCCAAGCCCTGACGGATCCGGGGCGGGACTCAGGCGTGCGGAGGGGTGCGCGGCACGGTGACGGTCACCCGCAGGCCGTGCGGCTCGTGGGTGCCGTAGCCGATCGACCCGCCGCCCGCCGCGAGGAGCGCGTGCGAGATCGAGAGTCCGAGACCCGATCCCTTGACGTTCTGGTGCCGGCCGCTGCGCCAGAAGCGGTCACCGATGCGCTCCATCTCCTGCTCCGTGAGACCGGGCCCGCGGTCCGTGACCACGACCCGGGTGGCCTCGCCGTCCGATCCCGCCGTGACGCGGACCTCCTCGCCCTCCGGCGTGAACTTCAGCGCGTTGTCGATGACGGCGTCCAGCGCGCTGGAGAGGGCGATCGGATCCGCCCAGCCGGTCACCGCCGGCGCCCCGTCCAGCGTCAGCCGCACGCCCTTCTCCTCGGCCAGCGGGCGCCATGAGGCGACCCGTTCACCGGTGAGCGCGGCGATGTCCGTGAGCTGGAGGTCCGCCGCGGTGTGCTCGGCCAGCGCGAGGTCGAGAAGGTCGTCGAGTACCTGGGCGAGCCGCTTGCCCTCCGTGCGGACCGAGGCGATCTCCTCGTTGCCCTCGGGGAGTTCGAGCGCGAGGAGCTCGATCCGGAGCAGCAGCGCGGCCAGCGGGTTGCGCAACTGGTGCGAGGCGTCGGCGACGAAGGCACGCTGCTGCTCCAGCACGTCCTCGACGTTGTCGGCCATCTCGTTGAACGAGCGGGCCAGGCGCCTGAGTTCCGGTGGCCCTCCGGACGTGACGACCCGCGACCGCATCCGGCCGCTGGCGATGTCGTGCGTGGCCGCGTCCAGCACCCGTACGGGCAGGAGCACCCATCCGGTGAGCCGGAACGCCGCACCGACCGCCACCAGCATCGCCACGGCCTCTCCGAGGGCGATGAGCAGCCAACCGCGCAGGGTCCGGGACCGCATGTCGCCGGTGGGCGAGTCGGTCACGACGACGGCGACCACGTCTCCGTCGCGTACGACCGGGGAGGCGACGACTATCCGGCCGGCCTGCCAGGGCCAGACCTGGGGCGGGTCGTGGGAACGGCGGCCGAGGAGAGCTTCCTGGAAGGCCTCCCGTCCCTCGCCCTCGGCGGGCAGGGCCCAGGAGGCAGGGGCCTTGGCGAGGGCTCTGTCGTCCCGGTAGAAGACGCCGGCCCGGATGCCGTACACCGAGTCGTAGGCCTCGAGTTCGGTCTGCAGGATCCGCTGCCGTTCGTCGGTGCTCAGGGCGTCCTCGCTGACGAACTGGGCCAGCGCGCCGAAACGCGCGGTGTCGTCGATCCGGTCGATGACCACGCGCTGCTGTTCGGCCGCGGCCACCCGCACGGCCAGGGGGAAGCCGAGGGCGAGCAGCACGGCGGCCATCAGGACGATGAGCAGGGGAAGCAGGCGGGTGCGCACGGGAAGGCAGACGTCCTCAGACCGACGGGGGGACGAGCCGGTAGCCGACGCCCCGGACGGTCTCGACCAGTGCGGGAAGCCGCAGCTTCGAGCGCAGCGACGCGACGTGCACCTCGAGCGTGCGACCCGTTCCCTCCCAGCTGGTCTGCCACACCTCGCTGATGATCTGCTCCCGGCGGAAGACGACGCCCGGCCGCTGGGCGAGCAGCGCGAGCAGATCGAACTCCTTGCGGGTGAGCTGGACCTCCTGACCGTCGACACTGACCCTGCGGGTGGGCAGCTCGATGCGGACCGGCCCGATCCGCAGCGCCGCGAGCGGGGTGGGCCCGGTGTCCTCGACCGCCGCCTTGCGCCGGGCGACAGCGTGGATACGGGCCAGGAGCTCGCCGGTGTCGTACGGCTTCACGACGTAGTCGTCGGCGCCGAGGTTCAGGCCGTGGATCCGTGACCGGACATCGGAGCGTGCGGTCACCATGATGACCGGGATCGCCGAGCGTTTGCGGATCTTCCCGCACACCTCGTAGCCGTCCTGGTCGGGCAGCCCGAGATCGAGGAGTACGACCCCGAAGGGCTCCTTGTCGGCGGGCAGGAGCGCGCGCAGTGCCTCTTCGCCACTGCGGGCGTGGACGACCTGGAAGCCGTGCCGGGCGAGCACGGCGGAGAGGGCGGCCGCGACGTGGTCGTCGTCCTCGACGAGCAGCAGTCTCATGGCTTCCTCACCGCCTCGTGTCTTCTCAAGGTGCTTCGCTTCTCTTCATGACGGCCGGGACCGTGCGTGACGGTCCACCGGTGTTCAGCCCGGCGGATCTTCCCGTGCAGGGGCGATTCACGTCATTTCCCTACCAGGGCATCCACGCCGATGACCGGTACGCCAGTCAAGTCCCTGCCCGTTACCACCGGGTTTCCGTTACCCACCCGGTACTCCTCCGAGCGCCCTGTGACGCCCCCTTCACGCCGAGTGTCCGGTTGCGGCCGGATCGTTATGCTCAATTTCCGCTCAGATGTAATGACGCTGGTCGCACTGCGTCACTAGGGTCCTTCCCTAACCGAGGAGGACGGAGCAAGAGCCGATGAGCGGAGTTTCAGTGACCAAGGCCGCCGAGGATGCCGCACCCGCGGGAGACGACCTTGTCGTACTGAGCAACGTCAACAAGCACTTCGGCGCGCTGCATGTGCTCCAGGACATCGACCTGACCATCGCCAGTGGCGAGGTCGTCGTAGTCATCGGACCCTCCGGGTCCGGGAAGTCCACGCTGTGCCGCACGATCAACCGCTTGGAGACGATCGACTCGGGCGCGATCTCGATCGACGGGAAGCCACTGCCCCAGGAGGGCAAGGAGCTCGCCAGGCTGCGTGCCGACGTCGGCATGGTCTTCCAGTCGTTCAATCTCTTCGCGCACAAGACGGTGCTCGAGAACGTGATGCTGGGCCAGCTCAAGGTCCGCAGGACGGAGAAGAAGCTCGCCGAGGAGAAGGCACGGGCCCTGCTCGTCCGCGTGGGCGTGGGCGCCCAGGCGGACAAGTACCCGGCGCAGCTCTCCGGTGGCCAGCAGCAGCGCGTCGCGATCGCCCGCGCGCTGGCCATGGACCCCAAGGTCATGCTCTTCGACGAGCCCACGTCGGCGCTCGACCCGGAGATGATCAACGAGGTCCTCGAGGTCATGCAGCAGCTGGCCCGGGAGGGGATGACCATGGTCGTCGTCACCCACGAGATGGGCTTCGCCCGCTCGGCGGCCAACCGGGTCGTCTTCATGGCCGACGGAAAGATCGTCGAAGAGGCCACGCCGGACCAGTTCTTCAGCAACCCGCGCAGCGACCGGGCCAAGGACTTCCTGTCGAAGATCCTTCACCACTGATCACGCACGGCTGGTCCAGCGCCAGCTGAACACTCACATCGCGTCAACCCAGGGAAGAACCATCATGCAGCTTCGCAAGGTCACCGCCGCGTCGGCCGCCGTGCTCGCCCTCGCTCTCACCGCCACCGCCTGTGGCTCCGACGACAAGGACGACGCCGCGGGCGGGGGTGGGAAGATCACCATCGGCATCAAGATCGACCAGCCGGGCCTCGGCCTGAAGACCAAGGACGGCACGTTCGCCGGCTTCGACGTCGACGTCGCCACGTACGTCGCCAAGGAACTCGGCTACGACGCCAAGAACATCAACTTCGTCGAGACCAAGAGCGCCGACCGCGAGACCGCGATCGAGCGCGGCGACGTGAAGTTCATCGCCGCGACGTACTCCATCACCGACCAGCGCATGGAGAAGGTCGACTTCGCCGGCCCGTACCTCCTCGCGCACCAGGACGTACTCGTCCGCGCCGACGACGTCTCCATCAAGTCGCCGGAGGACCTCAACGACAAGAACCTCTGCTCCGTCGCCGGTTCGACGTCCGCGAAGAACGTCAAGGACAAGCTCGCCCCGAAGGCTGAGCTGCAGAACTACGGCGGCTACTCCGAGTGCCTCACCGGCCTCGAGAACAAGGCCGTCGACGCCCTCACCACGGACGACTCCATCCTCGCCGGATACGCGGCGCAGGACATCAACAAGGGCAAGTTCAAGCTGGCCGGCTTCAAGATGACCAACGAGAACTACGGCATCGGCCTGAAGAAGGGCGACGCCGACCTCAAGAAGAAGATCGACGCCGCGCTCACCAAGATGGTCTCGGACGGCTCCTGGGACAAGGCGGTCGCGGACAACTTCGGCCCCGCCAACTACAAGAACGAGCCCGCGCCGAAGATCGGCGACATCGTCAAGTAGGGCTCCCGTCACCGGCGGTCCGAACCAGGGCTGATGGGGTGCGCCGCCGACGAGGCGGCGCACCGAGCCCTCCCCACACGTGGAAGCACGGGAGATCGTGTTCGACTTTCTTGAAGGTTACGACCTACTGGGGGCCTTCTGGGTGACGGTGAAACTCACCGTCTACTCCGCCCTCGGTTCCCTCATATGGGGAACGCTGCTGGCCGGTATGCGGGTCGGCCCGGTCCCCCCGATGCGCGGTTTCGGCACCGCCTACGTCAACATCATCCGCAACATCCCGCTGACGGTCATCATCGTCTTCGCGTCTCTGGGCCTCTACCAGACCCTCCGGGTGACCCTCGGGGCCGGAAACATCGTCGACGACATCAACTTCCGGCTCGCGGTGCTCGCGCTGGTCCTCTACACGTCCGCCTTCGTGTGCGAGGCGCTGCGCTCGGGCATCAACACGGTGCCCGCCGGCCAGGCTGAGGCAGCGCGTGCGCTGGGACTGAACTTCACCCAGGTCCTGCGACTGGTCATCCTTCCGCAGGCCTTCCGCTCGGTCGTAAACCCGCTGGCCAACGTGCTGATCGCGCTGACCAAGAACACCACGGTCGCCTCCGCGATCGGTGTGGTCGAAGCGGCCTATCTGATGAAGGACATGATCGAGGCGGAAGCCCAGCTCATCCTCATATCCGCCGTCTTCGCGTTCGGGTTCATCTGCCTCACCCTCCCGACCGGTCTCCTCCTCGGCTGGGTGAGCAAGAAGGTGGCGGTGAAGCGATGACGACGTCCGTCCTCTTCGACGCACAGGGGCCCCGCGCCAAGCGGCGCAACGTCCTCTACACCGCTGTCTTCGTGACTGCTCTCGCGGTGGCAGCGTGGTGGGTGCTCAGCAGCTTCAACGAGAAGGGCCAGCTCGACTGGGTCAAGTGGGAGCCGTTCTTCACGAGCCCCCAGCCCTGGGAGACGTTCATCTGGCCGGGGCTCCAGAACACGCTCAAAGCCGCGTTCTTCGCCCTGCTGATCGCCTTGCCCCTCGGGGCGCTGTTCGGCATCGGACGGCTCTCCGACCACCGGTGGGTGCGCATGCCGGCCGGGATCGTCGTGGAGTTCTTCCGCGCCATCCCCGTCCTGATCCTGATGATCACGGCGAACGCCGTGTACTCGGAGTACACCAACATCGCCAACGACGTGCGTCCGCTGTACGCCGTCGTGACGGGTCTGGTGCTGTACAACGCCTCGGTGCTCGCCGAGATCGTACGGGCCGGAATCCTCTCCCTCCCCAACGGGCAGACCGACGCCGCCAAGGCGATCGGCATGCGCAAGGGTCAAACGATGCGGTACGTACTGCTGCCGCAGTCGGTCACCGCGATGCTGCCGGCGATCGTCAGCCAGGTCGTCGTCATCGTCAAGGACACCGCACTCGGCGGGGCGGTGCTCACCTTCCCCGAGCTGCTCGCCTCCGTCCGCCCGATGAGCGCGAACTACGGGGCGAACACCATCGCCTGCTTCACCATCATCGCGCTGATCTTCGTGGCGCTGAACTTCGCGCTGACCTCGTTCGCGAGCTGGCTCGAGGGACGACTCCGCCGCGGGAAGAAGAGCACGGGCGCCGTGGTCGGCGCCGGACCGGCGGGCGGCCTCGAGATCATCGACGCGCTTCCGACGAATAACGACGGTACGAACGACGCCACCTGACACCTGGTCGGCACTTGTCTCCACGTGGCGGGGG
>NZ_NEUF01000088.1:113987-136542 GCF_002910915.1 Streptomyces sp. SM10
CCCCCCGCCACGTTCCCCGGTCACTTGACGCACGCACCGACAGTGGGTTGCATACGTTCTGTGATCCCGCCCCGAACCACACCCGCCGCCGGCCCCTCCCCCCTGACCTCGACGACCGGCGCCGGAGGGATCACCCCGTGGACCCGGTGATCGTCGTCGGCGCCGGTCCGGTCGGGCTCGCGCTGTCGCTCGCTCTCGCTGCTCAGGGCGTTCCCTCGGTCCTTCTCGACGAGGGCCCGGGCAAGGACGAACCCCGACCTGCTCGCACGGTCGTGCTGCGGGAGGACACCGCGGACCTCGTGGGACGGCTCGGCTGCACGACGCTGCACGACGAAGGGCTGCGGTGGGCCGGCTGGCGGTCGGTACGGCGCAAGCAGCTGGTGCGAGCCGTGCCGCTGGGCGACGAGGAAGGCACCGTTCCGCTGCCTGCGCCCGTCCATCTCCCCCAGCACGCGCTGACCGGAGGGCTGCGGGCGGCGGTCACCGCGCAGGACCTTGTCACCATGGTGCCGTTCAGCAGGATCGACACCCTGGAGCAGGACCCGAACGGGGTCACGGTCCACACCAGGGAGCCGGGGTCGACCTGGTGGCGGGGGAGTTACCTGGTGGGCTGCGACGGTGCGCGGTCCACCGTCCGCAAGCTCCTGGACATCAGGTTCCCCGGCCGGACCGCGGTGGAGCGGCATGCCGTCGCCGCGCTGCGGGCCGATCTGCCCTGGCCCGGCGAGGCCGTGCTGCACCGGTCGCCTCCTTGGCGCACCGGCGGCGCCGAGGTCACGGCGCGACCGCTCCCGGGGAATGTCTGGCGGCTGGACTGGCTCCTTCCCCCGCGCGGCGAACTCGTCACCCCCGACGCCCTCATCATCCGGATCCGCGACACCCTCGAGGGCTGGTGCGGCGAGACACCGGCCTACGAGCTGCTGGACACGGGCGTGTACACGCTGCACCACCGGCTGGCCAGGCGGTGGCGGTCCAAGCGTGCCTTCCTCGCGGGCGACGCCGCGCACCTGCTGGGTGCGCTCGGCACCCAGGGCCTGGACGAGGGGCTCCGGGACGCGGAGAACCTCGCCTGGAAGCTGGCGCAGGCCTGGCACCAGAGCGCCTCCGAGCTCCTGCTCGACAGCTACCAGACCGAGCGCAGGGCCGCCGTCGCCTCACGGCTCCGTGCCGCCGACCAGTCGCTGCCGATACTGCGGGGCAGCGCGGGCCTGCGCACCCTCGTACCCGGCTCCGCGCGGGGTCACGACACCCTGCTGGCCGACGGGCATCTGGGATGCGGGCCCCTGGGCGCGCCCCCTTCGTACAACCACTCACCCCTTTCACCTCAACGCGCCGAGGCCCACGCGACGGTGGGCACGGCTCCGGGTGCGCCGGTCGCCGATGTCCGGGTGACCGCGCCCGACGGGACGGCGGTGCGGCTGCGCGAGCGGCTGGGCCAGGGGCATCTGCTGGTGATCCTGGTCGCACCGGGCACGGGGGTCTGGGACCGGCGGCACTGGCTGACCGCGGGCGTCATGCCCCGGCTCGTCGATGCGGTCGACGCCCTCCCCGTGAAGGCCGAACTGCTGGTCACCGAGAGCTATCCGGGGGCGACGGCCCACACGGTGCTGCTGGTCAGGCCGGACGGCCATCTCGTGGCGGCCTTCGGCGGAGTGCGGCCGGCGGAACTCTTCGCGGCGGCGGACGCGGCGCGTGGCGGCGCGGACACCGCGCACGGGGGCGATGCGCACACCACCCCGAGCTCCGACCGGACCGCGGACGTCAATTGACCGCCGCAGGCGCTCATGGTGTACTCCAGATCATGACCGACACCGATGTGCGCCTGTGGCGGAGGGTCCATATGGACCTCGTCCGCTATGCGGGCTGCGTGTGTCGCCCGTCCTGCTGAATCGCCTTCCCCGGCACGCCGTGCGGTCCTCCGCACCGCTGTGCCTCCACGCGAACTTCTCAGGACGGCCGCTGTGTCTGCATCCTCTCCCCCACTGCCCACCCCCACGCCCTCCCCGCCCACTCCCTCGACCGCCGTCGGCACAGGCGCTCCCGCCCCGCGCCATGCCCCGACCGCTGCGGAACTGCTCGACTTCGTCCGCCGGACCGCCGACGACGCCGCCCTCGTCACCTCGCTCCCGCTCGACCCCGAGGGGCGCACCTGGCTCAGGCTCGAAGGCCCCGGCGGCAGCGAGGCCTGGCTCATCGGCTGGCCCCCCGGTACCGGCACCGGATGGCACGACCACGCCGAGTCGACGGGAGCGTTCACCGTGGCGGCGGGCGCCCTCCGGGAGCACTCGCTGGCCGCCCGGCTGCCCACCGACGGCTGGAAGACCCTCGAACTGAGCGAAGACGTCGACCGGACCCGGCTCCTGGCGACCGGCCAGGGCAGGGCTTTCGGCCGGCACCATGTCCACGAGGTCCTCAACGAGTCCGGGCGCGAACACGCCGTCTCGGTGCACGCGTACTACCCCCCGCTGCCGCAGATCCGTCGCTACAGCCGTACGGGCCCGGTACTGCGCCTGGAACAGACGGAGCGCCCGGAGGACTGGCTGTGAGCGGCGGGGACGAGAGCCGTCAGGCTCCGGTGGGCATCGACGACCTGCTCGACCGGGTGCGGGCCGGTTACGAACGGATCGGCCCCCAGGAGGCCGCAGCAGCGGCAGCCGAGGGGGCACTGCTCGTCGACATCCGCTACGCGGCGCTGCGCGAGAGGGACGGGCTGATCCCCGGGGCGCTGGTCGTCGAGCGGAACGAGCTGGAATGGCGGCTCGATCCGCAAGGCAGCCACCGTGTCCCGCAGGCGGTGAGCCATGACCTGCGGGTGGTGGTGGTCTGCAACGAGGGCTACGCATCGAGTCTCGCGGTCGTCTCCCTGCATCAGCTGGGACTGCACCGGGCCACGGACCTGACCGGCGGCTTCCAGGCGTGGCGTGCGGCAGGGCTTCCTGTAGCCCTCCGACCGGTGGAGCCCGACCACCACTGACATCACCTCTGCTGACGCGGAATCCGGTGGCACAGAATCCACTGGCTCGGAATCCGGGGGCCGGACAGCCCGCTCGCAATCCGGTGGCGCCGACAGCTTTCCGCGCTGTCGGCGGCCGGATTCCCCGAGGGTGAACCGGCCGGCCTTCGGCTCCCCGCATCGGCCTCCAGACAGGGCAGCCGGGTGGCACGGTCACCGGGCGTTCGGCCACCCACGGGGACCGAATGCCACTCCGACCCACCCGAACGCTGCTCTCCGGTGGAGCAATCGCCGCGCACGACGGACATTCGCCTCATCACCGATGACCGGAATGTACGGAGATGGCGCGTCGATGGAATCCGCTCAGCTCACCCCTGACCAGCTCGACGCGCAGGCTGCCCGGCTCCATGACACGGACGCGTGGCAGCACATCGTCACGGGCTGGGAGCTCACCACCGAGGAGCCCGCACCCTCGACACCCGCACCCTCGACACCCGCACCTCCGGGACCCGTAGCCCCGGCACCCGCGCTTTCGGAGCTGCCACGTCTCCCGGATGGAGAGGCGCCACCCGCGCACCCGTCCGGGTGGCGGGATCTGCTGTCGGTGCCCGTCGACCGGCTCATCGACGACTCCCTGCGGACCTTGCCCGCATCACTGCCCCGCGAGCGCCCGCTCCCCGGTCGCTTCGGCGCCGTGCTGCCCGAGCGTCTGCACGCGTGGCGGCGTATCGGACAGCCCGACGTGCGTCCGTCCGTCCATCTCGGCTACGCGCGGCAGGTCCTGACCGAATGGGGCTGGCAGAACACTCCCTACCGCCTGCGCAACGCCCGCGGTGCGCGCTGCCTCTGCGGTGCCATGCTGACCGCCCACCGGCTCGGCTACGGTTCGCTCGGCACCGTGGACCGCGCCGGTGCCTGGCTCATCACCGAGCTGCGCGCGCAGGGCTGGACCGACTTGATCGGCCCCTGGAACCGTCATCCGGGACGCACCGCCGACGACGCACTGGCCCTGCTCGACGCAACGATCCGCCGGGCATCCCTGGCAGGCCACTGATCCTGGCGACGCGCGCCCGACTGCCCGAGACGCTCCGTGCCCGAGCACCTGGCGGGCTGCCCGCGACACCCCTGGCGGTCGGAGGCACCGAGCCGAGACGTCCCGCACGGCCCCCGGCAACCGGGACTCTACGGCGGTGACCCCCTCCGCCACCGCCACAGGTCCCGTTCGCCCTGACTCCTGCACGCACCGCGCCCCCGTACTTGCCGTGCGTCGGAATCCAGGTCACGTCGGCCGGCCCTTCTCCGTGCCCGCCGCTCCCTGTCTGCCGCCCCCGGACCGGCCCGGACCTCATGTCCTTCCGCCCTGTCCTTGGCGCTCCGGCCTCTCCCCCGTCGTCCCGCCTGTCCCCGCCCCCGGTCAGAAGGGCTCGTCCAGCCCTTCCGTGTCCTCCCCCTCGGCTTCGATCGCCTGGCGCACCACGCGCAGGGCCATCCCCTCCCCGTACCCCTTGCGGGCGAGCATGCCCGCGAGCCGGCGCAGACGCTTGTCCCGGTCCAGCCCCCGGGTGGAGTGGAGCTTTCGCGCGACGAGCTCCCTGGCGGTCTCCTCCTCCTGCTCGGGGTCGAGCTGCCCGACCGCCTCGTCGATCACCGCCGGGTCCACTCCCTTGGTGCGCAACTCACGCACGAGGGCACGGCGGGCCAGCCCCCTGCCATGGTGCCGGGACTCGACCCAGGCGTCCGCGAACGCCGCGTCGTCGATCAGCCCCACGTCCTCGAAACGCGACAGCACTTCCTCCGCCGCCTCGTCGGGGATCTCCCGCTTGCGCAGCGCGTCGGCCAGCTGCTGTCTGGTGCGCGGGGTTCCGGTCAGCAGCCGCAGGCAGATGTTGCGCGCCTGCTCGACCGGGTCTCGCGGTTCCCCCTTCTCGGCCCTCGACGAGGAAGGGGAACCGCTGCTTCTGGAGCGGGAGCGGGAACGACGGCCCGCCCCCTCGCCGAACCCGGCCCCCCGGCCGGGCTCCGGAGGGCCTCCGGACGGCTCTGCGGCGTACTCGGGGCCGGGATCCGCACCGGTGTCGGCACCCGGCCACTCCGTGCGACGCGTCACGGCCTAGCTCTTGGCCGTCGCGGCCTTGGCAGGCTTGGCCTTGGTCGCGGGAGCCGGTACCGACTTGGCCGCCCCCTCCGCCGGAGCACCGGCGGTGGCCGCGGCATCGGCCGTGGGCTCCGCCGCGGCATCCTCCGAACGACCGCCGACGCCGAGCTTGTCGAGAATCTTCTTCTCGATCTCGTTGGCGAGGTCGGGGTTGTCCTTGAGGAAGTTGCGGGAGTTCTCCTTGCCCTGACCCAGCTGGTCGCCCTCGTACGTGTACCAGGCACCGGCCTTGCGGACGAAGCCGTGCTCCACGCCCATGTCGATCAGGCCGCCCTCACGGCTGATGCCCTGGCCGTAGAGGATGTCGAACTCGGCCTGCTTGAACGGCGGCGCCACCTTGTTCTTGACGACCTTGACCCGGGTGCGGTTACCCACGGCGTCGGTGCCGTCCTTGAGCGTCTCGATCCGGCGGATGTCCAGACGCACCGAGGCGTAGAACTTCAGCGCGCGGCCACCGGTCGTGGTCTCCGGGGAGCCGAACATCACCCCGATCTTCTCCCGGAGCTGGTTGATGAAGATCGCGGTGGTCTTGGACTGGTTGAGCGCGCTGGTGATCTTACGGAGCGCCTGGCTCATCAGGCGGGCCTGCAGACCCACGTGCGAGTCGCCCATCTCGCCCTCGATCTCCGCACGGGGCACCAGGGCCGCCACGGAGTCGATCACGATCAGGTCGAGCGCGCCGGAGCGGACGAGCATGTCCACGATCTCCAGCGCCTGCTCGCCGTTGTCCGGCTGCGAGAGGATGAGGCTGTCGATGTCGACGCCGAGCTTCTTCGCGTACTCCGGGTCGAGAGCGTGCTCCGCGTCGATGAAGGCCACCGAGCCGCCGAGCCGCTGCGCGTTCGCCACCGCGTGCAGCGTCAGCGTCGTCTTCCCGGAGGACTCCGGACCGTACACCTCCACCACACGGCCGCGCGGCAGGCCGCCGACGCCGAGCGCGACGTCGAGCGCGGTGGACCCGGTCGGGATCACCTCGATCGGCTCGTTCGGCCGCTCGCCGAGGCGCATCACCGCGCCCTTGCCGAATTGCCGTTCAATCTGTGCGAGTGCGGCGTCCAGCGCCTTCTCGCGGTCGGTTCCTGCCATGGGTTCCACCCGATTTGCTTGAGTCGATCGCTTCACGTCACAGACGCTAACCCCTGCCACTGACAATGGGCCTCGACGTCCTCCCGCCCTGTGGACAACTCCACGGTCGGGCCCGGCAAAACCCGGCCGGAATTCCATGAGAATGGATGTTCGATTTTGGTGTCAAGCGCACCGCGCCGGGCCGACACGACCGAGACCGGCCGGCCCGCACCGGCCACCCTCGATCATCACGACCGGCCGCCGACGATCACGAGCCGCGTACCGCCGACGCGGAAGCGAGTGACCCACATCACATTCTCCTCCTGTCAGCAATCGGGGCGCTGTCCCGTTCAAGGGACACGCGAACGAGACAGGAGCATCGCCATGAAGCACCGCATCGTCGTCCTCGGGGCCGGATACGCCGGGGCTTTCGCCGCCGGGAGCCTCGCCCGTCGGCTCTCCCCCGCCGACACCGCGATCACCGTCGTCAACGCCGTACCAGATTTCGTCGAGCGGATGCGGCTCCACCAGCTCGCGGCCGGGCAGGACGTCGCGTTCCGCAAGCTCACCGACGTGTTCGCTGGCACCGGGGTAGGGCTGCGCCTGGCGCGCGTCACCGGCGTCGACGCCGAGCGCAGGACTGTGGCCGTGACCGGCGAGGACGGTGACGGGCATCTCACGTACGACACCCTTCTCTACACGCTCGGCAGCTCCGTCGCCCACCACGGCGTCCCCGGCGCGGCCGAGCACGCCTTCGACGTGACCGGCCGGTCCTCGGCTCTGCGCCTGCGCGAGCGCCTGGCCGGCCTCGGTGCGGGCGGCACGGTGCTGGTCGTCGGTGAAGGGCTGACCGGCATCGAGACCGCCACCGAGTTCGCCGAGTCCCGGCCCGACCTGTCGGTCACGCTGGCCGCCCGCGGCGAGCTGGGTGCCTGGCTCTCCCCGAAGGCGCGCCGCCACCTGCGCCGGGCCTTCGACCGGCTCGGTATCACCGTCCACGAGCACACGGCCGTCGCAGCCGTCGGACCGGCACGGGCGATCGCCGCCGACGGCACGTCCTTCCCGGCCGACGTGACCGTGTGGGCGGCCGGGTTCGCCGTGCACCCCATCGCGGCCGCCGGCGGCCTGGAGGTCGACGGGACCGGCCGGATCGTGGTCGACCGCACCATGCGTTCGGTCTCGCACCCGGACGTCTACGCCGCCGGTGACTGCGCCTACGCGATCGGGGAGAACGGCCGGCCGCTGCCGATGTCCTGTGCCTCGGCCGGCTTCACCAACATGCAGGCGACCGCCTCGATCATCGCGCGCCTGACGGGCGGCGAGATCCCGTCCGTCGGGCTGAAGTACTACGGCAACCACATCAGCCTCGGGCGGCGGGACGCGATCTTCCAGATGGTGGACGAGGACGTCCGGTCGAAGTCCTGGTACCTCGGCGGCCGGACCGCGGCGCGGCTCAAGGCGGGCGTGCTCAAGGGAGCCGCATCGGGCATCGCCCACCCGACCTTCGGCATGCCGAAGCGCAGGCGCCGCCTGGTCACCGCGCCGGACGGGGCCACCACGTCGGAAGGGGCCACCGCCGAGGCCGTCTCCTAGGCTGATCCGCATGGACAGCGCAGCCGTCGATCGCTTCGAGGCCGGCCGGGGCCGGCTGGCCTCGCTCGCGTACCGTCTGCTCGGCTCCGCCACCGACGCCGAGGACGCCGTGCAGGACACGTTCCTGCGCTGGCAGGCCGCGGACCGGGAACGGATCGAGGTGCCGGACGCGTGGCTGACCAAGGTCGTCACCAACCTCTGCCTCGACAGGCTCCGCTCCGCGCAGGCGCGCCACGAGCGGACGGCCGGCGCCTGGCTGCCCGAACCGCTCCTCCAGAGCGACCCGATGCTCGGCCCGGCCGACACCTTCGAGCAGCGCGAATCGGTGTCCTTGGCCGTACTGGCCCTCCTGGAGCGCCTCTCCCCGGCCGAGCGGGCCGTCTACGTCCTGCGTGAGGCCTTCTCGTACAGCCACGCCGAGATCGCCGGGATCCTCGACATCACGGAGTCCGCGAGCCAGCAGCATGCCCACCGGGCTCGCATCCGGGTCGCCGGCGAGCGCCGCGGGGGCGGCGAGACCGACCCCGAATCCGCGCGCCGGGTCGTCGAGGAGTTCCTCGCCGCCGCGATGTCCGGGCGCACGGAACGGCTGGTGGCCCTGCTGACCGACGACGTGACGGCGGTGTCGGACGGCGCGGGGCTGAGCAAGCGGCTGCTGCGGGTCCACACGCGCGAGCGGGTCGCCTCCTTCGTGCGGGCCGGCTTCAAGCCCACGCCGGCGAAGCGGCGGCTGGCCGGCGGCTCCCCGGCGATGCACCTCACACGCGTCAACGGATCCCCGGCCGTCCTCGCCGTGGTCGACGGGCGGGTCATGGGCGTCGTGGCGTTCGACGTCAGCGACGGCCAGGTCGCGTCCCTGTGCGGTATCGCCGCCGCCGCCCGGCTCACGCGCCTCGACGGGGCCTGGCGGCGGAACGAACCCGACGCGCCGGTCCTCACCTGGTGACAGTGGCCTGAGGCGGGCGGGCCGACGCTCCTCCTCCGGCCCGTGTCAGCCCCTGCCCGTGCGCCGCACCGCGCGCCGGATCCGCGTCAGCACAGGCTCACCACGCCGCCAGCGGTGCCCGCCGTGCACACGGGGGTCGTCCATCACGTCGTAGCGCTTCACGTAGGCCCCCAGGAACGCCTGGAGTGTCGCGACCGCCGGAATGGCGATCAGTGCCCCGACGGCGCCCATCAGCGCGGTGCCCGCGACGACCGAACCGAAGGCGACCGCGGGGTGGATGTCGACCGTCTTGGAGGTGAGCTTCGGCTGCAGGACGTAGTTCTCGAACTGCTGGTAGACCACGACGAAGCCGAGGACCCACAGGGCGTACCAGGGATTGACGGTGAAGGCGATCAGCATGGGCAGCGCCCCGGCCAGATACGTACCGATCGTGGGGATGAACTGCGAGACGAGGCCCACCCAGACCGCGAGCGCGGGTGCGTAGGGCACCCCGAGGACCACCAGCAGGACGTAGTGCGCCGCGCCGGAGATCAGCGCCATCAGTCCGCGCGAGTAGATGTAGCCGCCGGTCTTGTCGACCGCGATCTCCCAGGCGCGCAGCACCTCGGTCTGCCGCGAGGGCGGCAGCACGGTGCACAGCGCGCGCCGCAGGCGGGGGCCGTCGGCGGCGAAGTAGAACGAGAACAGGAAGATCGTGAGCAGCCGGAACAGACCGCCGAGCACGGTCGTGGAGACGTCGAGCACACCGGTCGCGCTGTTCTGCACGTACTTCTGGAGCCAGTCCGAGTGCAGCAGGCTGTCCTGCACCTCGACGCGGGAGAGCTCCGTGTGGAAGGTCTGGTTGACCCAGTTGATCACCGAGTCGAGGTACTTGGGGAACTCCTCGACCATGTCGACGATCTGTCCGGCGAGCATCGAGCCGAGCAGGACGACGAAGCCGACTCCGGCGACCAGCAGGGCGAGGAAGACCAGGAAGGTGGCGAGCCCCCGGCGCATGCCGCGTCCGGCCATGCGGCTGACGGCCGGCTCGATGGCCAGCGCAAGGAAGAAGGCGATGAGGATGTTGGTCAGCAGCCCGATGAGCTGGTAGAAGGCCCAGCTGCCCAGCTGGAAGCACCCGTAGAGCGCCAGTGCCATGACAAGGGCGCGCGGCAGCCAGCCGGGCATGCGGACGGGGCCGGTACCGGGCGGCGGATCGGGTGGTGCGGCCGGCGGGACGGGCGGCTGGGTCCGGGCGGTCTCGTCTGTCGGTGCCACGGGACAAGTCTCGCTCACCGCGGTGACAGCCGGACCCGCGGCCCGTCAGCGGCGGCGTGGGGGGCGCGGCGTTCCGTCGGGCGGGACCGCGTCGTTCAGCGCTTCTCCGCGGGTATGCCGACCGCCGAGCAGACCCCGCGCCAGACGTCCTTGGTCTCCCAGCCCGCGTCCAGGGCCTCGTGCACCGTACGGCCGCCGAGCTCCGCCATCACGTGATCGCGCGCGAAGGAATCGGCGTACGTCTCGCCGAAGTGGTCCGCCATCCGTTCCCAGAAAATCGTCAACCGCATGCCCCCAGTATCCCGCCCCTGAGAGTGCAGCCTGGCCGGGAGGGCCTGCCGAGCGCGTTTTCCGCTCTACGGTCGGTCCATGGCTGGAACCGGAGCACACCCTCTCGCCCGCGCCGAGCAGTTCGTCTGGCTCACCGCACGCGTCCTCGAACAGCGGCGGTTCGCCCATCTCTTCCTGGAGGGAAGCGCGGACAGCGTCGAGACCGCGCTCACCGCCTATCGGAACGAGGACGGTGGCTACGGCCACGCGCTCGAACCCGATCTTCGCGGACCGGTGAGCCAACCGCTGCACACCGCCCACGCGCTGAGCGTTCTCGACTCGATCGGCCGCTGCGACGGTCTGCGCGTGGAGCGGGTCTGCCGCTACCTGACGGACGTGTCGACCAGGGAAGGCGCTCTGCCCGCACTCCATCCCTCGCAGCGGGGATATCCCGCGGCGCCGTTCATCCCCGTCGTCGACGACCCGCCCGCCCAACTGCTGTCGACGGGTCCCGTGGTCGGTCTCCTGCACCGCAATCGGGTGTGGCACGCCTGGCTGTTCCGGGCCACCGACTTCTGCTGGGCCGCCGTCGACGCGCTGGAGCAGTCCCACCCGTACGAGGTCGAGGCGGCCGTCGCCTTCCTCGACGGCGTCCCGGACCGGGCGCGCGCCGAGTCCGCCGCTGACCGGCTGGGGCACATGGTGCGTGAGCAGCGACTGGTGGTGCTCGATGCGGGGCGCCGTGACGCGTACCCGGTGGCCCCCGGTTACGCCCCGGGGGAGCACCACTTCCCGTACGACTACGCCCGCACACCGGGGTCGCTCGCCCGCCGGTGGTTCAGCGACGGCGAGCTGGAGAGCTCCCTGGACCATCTGGCGGCCGAACAGAGGGAGGACGGCGGCTGGCCGGTCAACTGGCGTCAGTGGGCTCCGGGAACGGCTCTGGAGGGCCGCCCGATCGTGACGCTCAGGGCCCTGCAGACCCTCCGTGCGTACGGCCGCTGTCCGCGCTGATCCGTCCCGCTCAGAACAGGGCGCGCGCGACGGCGGTGACCACGACGGCAGAACCCACGACGACCAGGAAGGGGGCGCGGAGAACGAGAGCGAGTGCTGCCGCGGCGAGCCCTGCCGCTCTGGCGTCCAGCGCCAGATCCTGCGCGTCGCCGAAGGTCTGCTGGGCGGTGAGGGCGGCGAGCAGGGCCACCGGAAGGAGCGCTGCCATCCGTTGCACGAGGGGGCGTTCCAGGACTCCGGCAGGCACCAGCAGTCCCAGGAGCTTCGCGAGGTAGCAGCCGACGGCGGTGAGCCCGATGGCGATCCAGATGTTCATCGGCCCTCCCCGGGCGTGGTGTCTCCGGTGACGTCCTCGCTCGAAGCACTCCTGCCGCGGCCCTTCAGGAAGAGGACCACCGGGGCCGCCAGCGCGGACACGAGCACGGGCGCGCCCGCCGGCAGCACCGGCAGGAGGCCCAGGACCAGCAGGACGGCGAGCCCGGCCGTGACGCGCTCCGTGGCGCTCTTCAGCATCGGCGCGAGAAGGGCGAGGAACACGGCGGGACTCGCCGCGTCCAGCCCCCAGGCGTCGGTGTCGCCGAGCGCCTCGGCGCCGAGCGCGCCGAGCAGCGTGGTCAGGTTCCACAGGGTGTACAGGGTGAGCCCTGTGACGGTGAACCCGATGCGCGCCGCTCTCCGGGTGGGCTGGGGCAGGGTGACGGCGGTCGTCTCGTCGATGACCCATTGGGCGGCAAGGGGGCGCAGCACGCGCGGGAGGGCGAGGAGCTGCGACAGCCGCAGTCCGTAGAAGGCGTTGCGGATGCCGAGGAAGAACGCCCCGGCCGCGGCGGTGTACGGGTTGCCGCCCGCGGCGAGAGCGCCCACGAGGGCGAACTGGGAGGCTCCCGTGAAGACGAGGAGGCTCAGGGCACACGTCTGGAGGAGAGTGAGTCCGGAACCTGCCGACGTCACTCCGAAGGCGAAGCCGGAGAGACCCACGGCCACGCCCACACCGAGTGCGTCCCGGACGACTGCCGCGTCCGGCTTCTCCGCGGCCGGGCCCTGGACGCCGGGGGCGGCCGGGCACTGCGGGGGTGCTGTCTGTTCTGCCACGTCCGGGACGCTACGGGGCGAGGGCCCGGCCGGTCTTGTACGTTCCTGCGCGTTCACGCCGGTAGGCACCCGGAGGCACCCCGACGATCCGGGTGAAGTGGCGATTGAGGTGGGGCTGGTCGGTGAAGCCCACGGCGACGGCGGCATCGGCGGGGGCCGCCCCCGCGTCGAGCATGCGGCGCGCACGGCGTACGCGGGCGTCGGTGAGCCAGGTGTGCGGGGGCATTCCGTACTGCTTCTTGAAGGCCCGCAGCAGCGCGAAGGGGCTGGTGCCCAGCTCCGCGGCGAGCGCTTCCAGGGTGGGCGGCCGCTCCATCCGCTCCTCCAGCGCGGTGCGGGCGCGGGCCGCGTCACGGGCGCCGGCGAAGTGGGGCGACCTGGTCGGCAGCACGCTGCCGTGGCGGTCGAGCAGCTGGGCGACCAGGACACGCAGGACGCTGTCGGCGGCCAGGGCGTTGCCCTCCTCCGCGGCCCGGTGGACCTCGGCTATCAGCCGGGCGGCGCGCGGGTCCATCACTCCGGTCTCGGCGAAACCGACCGTGCCGCGCGTGTCCGTGAGTTCCGCCGCGATGTCGTCGACCACCTGGGCGGACGGGTAGAGCGTGGCGTACACCCACCCCTCGGGTATGCCGGCGCGGGCGGTGTGCGGCACCTCCGGGTTGATCATGAGCACGGTTCCCGGCCCGGCGTGCACGGTGCCTCCGGGGACACCGACCTCCTCGACACCGCTGGTGATCGTGGCGAAGACGTAGCCCTCGTGGCTGTGGCGCGGAAAGGTGTGGCGGACGTAGCGGGCTCGCAGCAGGTCGAGGCCGGGCAGTTCGGCGTGCTGCCAGTGCCTCGCCCATTCCTGTGTCGCGTCCGCCTTCGCCATGTTCGTATTCTCGCAGGTCCGGGCGGTGTGGAAGCCCCGTGACGGTGAGCGGGGGGCACGTCCACCGGCCGTTGTCGGTGGTGGGGTGCACGATGGAGGGCATGGCCGCTTCCGCACTCGATTCCTTCTCGCCCGCGACCCGCAGTTGGTTCTCGGCGGCCTTCGACGCGCCCACCGCGGCGCAGGAGGGTGCGTGGCGTGCCATCGGCGAGGGTTCGGACGTGCTGGTCGTCGCGCCGACCGGATCGGGAAAGACCCTGGCCGCCTTTCTCGCCTCGCTGGACCGGCTGGCCGCCGTCCCTCCCCCGGCCGAGGCGAAGAAGCGGTGCCGTGTGCTGTACGTGTCGCCGATGAAGGCGCTCGCGGTCGACGTCGAGCGGAATCTGCGTTCACCGCTGACCGGGATCCGTCAGGAGTCGGTGCGCCTGGGGCTGCCCGAGCCCGAGGTGCGGGTGGGGATCCGCTCCGGTGACACCCCTCCGGCCGAGCGCCGTTCGATGGCGACGAAGCCCCCGGACATCCTGATCACCACGCCCGAATCGCTGTTCCTGATGCTCACCTCCTCGGCCCGGGACGCGCTCGCGGGCATCGAGACGGTGATCGTGGACGAGGTGCACGCGGTCGCGGGCACCAAGCGCGGTGCCCATCTCGCCCTGTCCCTGGAGCGTCTGGACGAGTTGCTGCCACGGCCGGCGCGGCGTATCGGACTGTCGGCGACGGTCCGCCCGGTCGACGAGGTCGCGCGGTTCCTGTCGCCCCGGCGGAAGGTGGAGATCGTCCAGCCCCCGTCCGCCAAGGAGTTCGACCTCTCCGTCGTGGTTCCGGTGGAGGATCTCGGCGAACTGGGCGGTTCCCCGGCCACGGGTGACGAGGGCGGCCAGGCCGAGAAGCCGTCGATCTGGCCCCATGTCGAGGAGCGGATCGCCGATCTCGTCCAGTCCCACCGCTCCACGATCGTCTTCGCCAACTCACGGCGGCTGGCCGAGCGTCTGTGCAACCGGCTGAACGAGATCGCCCACGAACGGGCGGCCGGCGCCGCGTTCGAGGAGGGAGCCGAAGGCGGCCGTCCCCTGCTCGAGGCGCACTCCCCCGCCGAGATCATGGCCCAGTCGGGAGCCGCGAAGGGAGCACCTCCCGTCCTCGCCCGTGCGCACCACGGCTCGGTCTCCAAGGAGCAGCGCTCCCAGGTGGAGGAGGACCTCAAGGCGGGTCGGCTGCCCGCCGTGGTCGCCACGTCCAGCCTGGAGCTGGGCATCGACATGGGCGCCGTCGACCTGGTGATCCAGGTCGAGTCGCCGCCGTCCGTGGCCTCGGGACTCCAGCGGGTGGGCCGCGCCGGGCACCAGGTCGGTGCTGTCTCCACCGGTGTGGTCTTCCCCAAGTACCGCGGCGACCTGGTGCAGGCGGCCGTGGTCACCGAGCGGATGCGTACGGGGGCCATCGAGGCCCTGAGGATCCCGTCCAACCCCCTGGACGTGCTCGCCCAGCAGATCGTCGCGACGGTGGCCCTCGACACCTGGCAGGCGGACGACCTTCTCGCCCTCGCCCGGCGGGCCGCGCCTTTCGCCTCTCTGCCCGAGTCCGCGTTCACCGCTGTGCTCGACATGCTCGCCGGACGCTATCCGTCCGACGCCTTCGCGGAGCTGCGCCCCCGTGTGGTGTGGGACCGCGTCACCGGTGCGGTCACGGGGCGGCCCGGTGCCCAGCGTCTCGCCGTCACCTCGGGCGGCACCATTCCCGACCGCGGGCTCTTCGGTGTCTTCCTGGCCGGCGCGGACCCGAAGAAGGGCGGCGGACGCGTCGGCGAGCTGGACGAGGAGATGGTCTACGAGTCCCGGGTCGGCGACGTCTTCACCCTGGGCACCACGTCGTGGCGGATCGAGGACATCACCAGGGACCGGGTCCTGGTCTCGCCCGCCCCCGGGGTCCCGGGCCGGCTGCCGTTCTGGAAGGGCGACCAGCTGGGCCGTCCTCTGGAGCTGGGCCGGGCCCTGGGCGCGTTCCTCCGGGAGATCGGCGCCCTGTCCGACGAGGACGCCCGACTGCGGCTGCTCGACGCCGGGCTCGACGCCTGGGCGGCGGACAACATCCTGTCGTACCTCGACGAGCAGCGCCGCGCCTGTGGCCACGTCCCCGACGACCGGACCGTTCTCGTCGAACGGTTCCGGGACGAGCTCGGCGACTGGCGGGTCGTGGTGCACTCGCCGTTCGGCGCCCAGGTGCACGCCCCTTGGGCACTCGCCCTGTCCGCCCGCCTCGGCGAGCGGTACGGCATGGACGCACAGGTCATGCACGCGGACGACGGCATCGTGCTCCGGCTGCCCGACGCCGATCTGATGGGCCTGGACCTCCTGGACTTCGATCCGGTCCGGACGGGCACCGGAGACGGCGGGGCCCCCGGATCCGGGGGCGGCGATGCCGCAGGCGCCTTCCCTCCCGCCGGATTCGACAGTGATCAGCCCCCGGTGGGGGCGACCGACGTGGTGTTCGACAAGGGCGAGATCGGCCGGGTCGTCACCGAGCAGGTCGGCGGATCCGCCCTGTTCGCCTCCCGGTTCCGCGAATGCGCGGCGCGCGCCCTGCTGTTGCCCCGGCGCAGCCCGGGAAAGCGCACCCCCCTGTGGCAGCAGCGGCAGCGCGCGTCCCAGTTGCTCCAGGTCGCCTCCGAGTTCGGTTCGTTCCCGATCGTCCTCGAAGCCGTCCGCGAGTGCCTTCAGGACGTCTTCGACGTCCCCGGTCTCACCGAGCTGATGGGCGACCTGGAGGCGCGCCGCATCCGTCTGGTCGAGGTGACGACGCCCGAGCCGTCGCCGTTCGCCCGCTCGCTCCTCTTCGGATATGTCGCGCAGTTCCTGTACGAGGGCGACTCGCCCCTCGCCGAGCGGCGGGCGGCCGCGCTCTCGCTCGACTCCCACCTCCTGGCGGAGCTGCTCGGCCAGGCGGAGCTGCGCGAACTGCTCGACGCGGACGTCCTCGGCGAGCTGGAGCGGGAGCTCCAGTGGCTGACCGACGAGAGGAAGATCAAGGATGTCGAGGGGGTCGCCGACCTGCTGCGCGTCCTGGGCCCTCTCACCGACGCCGAACTGGCGGAACGCGGCGCGGAACCCGGCTGGGCGAAGGAGCTGGAGACGTCCCGGCGCGCCATCCAGGTCCGGATCGGCGGGGCCGGTCACTGGGCAGCCGTGGAGGACGCGGGCCGGCTGCGCGACGCACTGGGCACCGCACTTCCGGTGGGAGTTCCCGAAGCGTTCACCGAACCGGTCAAGGATCCCCTCGGCGACCTCCTCGCCCGCTACGCCCGCACGCACGGGCCGTTCCCCAGCCCCCGGGCGGCCGCCCGATTCGGCCTGGGCACCGCCGTCACGGACGGTGCGCTGCAGCGGCTCGCCGCCTCGGGACGAGTCGTCCAGGGTGAATTCCACCCGGCGGGCATCGGGCAGGAGTGGTGCGACGCCACCGTCCTTCGGAGGCTGCGCCGCCGCTCGCTGGCGGCGCTCCGCCAGGAGCTGGAGCCGGTTCCGCCCGCCGCGCTGGCAGGCTTCCTCCCTCAGTGGCAGCACCTCGGCGACAACAGTCTTCGGGGCATCGACGGACTGGCCCGCGCCATCGAGCAGCTGCAGGGCGCCCCGGTCCCCGCGTCCGCTCTGGAGAAGCTGATCCTGCCGAGCCGCGTCATGGGATACACCCCCGCCATGCTCGACGAGCTCACCACGACGGGCGAGGTCGTCTGGGCCGGCGCGGGCGCCCTCCCCGGGAAGGACGGCTGGCTCTCCCTCTACCTGGCCGACAGCGCTCCGCTGCTCCTGCCTCCGCCGCACCCTCTGGAACAGACCGCGTTGCACGAGTCGGTTCTCACCGTGCTCTCCGGCGGGTACGGCCTCTTCTTCCGCCAGATCACCGACCAGATCCGCGCGACCACCCACCCGGACTGCACCGATCCCCAGCTGGCCGACGCACTCTGGGACCTGGTCTGGTCCGGCCGTCTCACCAACGACACGCTGGCACCGCTGCGTTCGCTCCTCGGCTCGGGGCGCACGGCAGGCTCCACCGCACACCGCGCGCGGCGCAGTGTTCCGCGCGGCCGTTACGGATCTCTGACGGCGGCGGCACGCCCCGCCTCCCGGACCGGTCCGCCGACCGTGTCGGGACGCTGGTCGCTGCTGCCCCCGGCGGAACCCGAGCCGACCCATCGCGCGCATGCCCTGGCCCGGACGCTCCTCGACCGCCACGGCGTGGTGACCCGCGGTGCGGTGCAGGCCGAGGGCGTCGAGGGCGGGTTCTCCGCGATCTACCGGATCCTCGCCGCGTTCGAGGACAGCGGGCAGGCCCGCCGCGGATATGTCGTCGAGGGGCTGGGGGCGGCCCAGTTCGCGATGGACGGTGCGGTGGACCGGCTCAGAGCCGCCTCCACCGCACGCGACCGCGCCGACCCCGGATCGGTGCCCCGCGCGCTGGTCCTCGCCGCGGCCGATCCCGCCAACGCGTACGGAGCCGCCCTGCCCTGGCCCGAGTCACCGGACGGCGCGGGACACAAGCCGGGGCGCAAGGCCGGCTCGCTGGTGGTCCTCGTCGACGGCGAGCTGACCCTCTACATGGAGCGCGGCGGGAAGTCCCTGCTCGCGTGGCCCACCGATCCCGCCGATCCTGCACTCCGCGCCGCCGCCGAGGCGCTCGCGTCGGCCGCCCGCACGGGGACGCTCGGCACGGTCACGGTGGAGCGCACCAACGGCGCCTCCTCCCTGACGTCCCCGCTGGGCCGGACCCTGGAGGCCGCAGGCTTCCTCGCCACACCACGGGGTCTGCGGCTGCGCGCCTGAGGAACCCGCCGTGAGATCCGTCGGTGGCGCACCCGTCGGGCCCGCCACGGGTTCAGCGCTTGCGCTCCCGAGAGGTGCGGCTCACGGAGCGGGGCGGGCGCCATCCGTGGCCCTGCCGGCGCATCATGGAGGCATGCCCGAAGGTGACACCGTCCTTCAGACAGCCCGGCGTCTCGACGCGGCGCTGGCCGGCCAGGTGCTGACGGTCTGCGACCTGAGGGTCCCGCGGTTCGCCACGTCCGATCTGACCGGCAGGACGGTCCTGGGCGTCATCGCGCGCGGCAAGCATCTGCTCTCCCGCTTCGAGGGCGGCCTCACTCTCCACAGCCATCTGCGCATGGAGGGGGCCTGGCGCGTGTACGACCGGGGCGAGCGCTGGCGGGGCGGTCCCTCCCACCAGATCCGTGCCGTGCTCTCGACCGCGGAGCACACCGCCGTCGGCTACCGGCTGCCTGTCCTCGAACTGCTCCGCACCGAGGACGAAGGACAGGTCGTCGGTCATCTCGGCCCCGATCTGCTGGGGTCCGACTGGAACCCGGAGGCGGCCCTGCGCAATCTGCTCGCCGACCCCGACCGCCGTGTCGGGGACGCGCTCCTGGACCAGCGCAATCTGGCCGGGATCGGCAACGTCTACATGTGTGAGCTCTGCTTCATGGCCCGTGCGACCCCTTGGCTCCCGGTGGGCGAACTGCCCCCGCCCCTCGCCATCCGTCTGGTCAGCACGGCCAGACAGCTCCTCCAGGCCAATCGAGACCGTCCGATGCGGACCACCACAGGTGCGACGAAGGCCCTCCGCGGCCGTACTCGGGAGCGTCTCTTCGTCTACGGGCGTGCGGGCCGCCCCTGTCTGCGCTGTCGTACGCCCATCCGTGTGGCGGACCGTGAGGATCGTCCGACGTACTGGTGTCCGCACTGCCAGTCCGGACCCACCGCTTGAGACCGTGCCTGCTCCGAAAGCCGCTCGGATGCCGCTGGGCCAGCGCTGCGCCGGACTTTTAGAGGGCTAGCTAGGGGCGCGCCGCTTCCCGCACCATGGCGGCGAAGTCGTGGTGAGGCTCGGGGTCGTCACCGTCGCCGGGCCACCACACATACGCGGTCCACTCGCCGTTATCCCCGATACTGTCGGCGTGCAGCAGCCAGTAGCAGCCGCTACCGCCGTCGTCGTCGCCGACCAGCAGACATCGCCTGAGTACGGTGCGCTGCTCCTCGAAGCTGTCGAGGTCCGACCACGCTTCGAAGAGCTCGGCGTCGAGGTCGGCAAACCAGCCGATTGCGCCGACCCGGAACAGGTTGACAAACCCGATGTCTTCCCAGCCGTCGCTGACCTGGAGGAAGTTTCGGTACGAGGGAGGAAACCTCACCCCGAGCCGCTCCTCGGCGGCCACGATCGCTTGCTCGCCCGCCGGTTCGGCACCGGCCCACCCGGCCTCCAGCCGCTCCTTGCTGATGACCTGCCGATGCTCTTCGATGGCCTCACGGACCTCGTCCGAGCTGATGTGCCTGGCGTTGTAGTCGCTGAGGAACGCGCGCCATTCCGCGACCGTCATGGGCGAAGGGGTCGTCATACCTGGACTCCGGTGATTCGTACGGTGGGTCCCGGACAGCCTCACACGACCCACTGACAATCGAAGCGTGTGCTGGCTCGGCAGCGACCTGGCCCTTGAAGCCGCCGCTCGGGACGCGGCGCGGCCTCGGCGGATCCTGCGGCAAGTACGTCTTGGCTTGCAGCGATCGCCCCGCACGTCGGCCTGTCGGCAGACGCTTCACGGGATAGCCGGGAAGTCGCGAGGAGCTGGCTCTACTGCTCGACACGGCTCCGACCACGATCCGCCGGACAGAACCTAGTCGGATATCTCTGTCCGGTGCGTCCCGGGCTCCTCGGCGGCCGGATCCGGCCGCGCCGCGGCGGCCACATGGACCGGGAGGAGGCTCAGCCCCCATCCCCCGGCCGCCACCGCGCCCTCGACCACTCCCGCGTGCTCCGGTCTCAGCAGCAGCCGCAGCACTGCCCACCACCAGGCGCCACCGAGGACGAGCGCCGGTACCCATCGCCGTACCATGGCTGCCTCCTCCGGCCGACGCTAGTACGGCACGTTCTCCTGGCGGGAGGGCGCACCGGTGCGCTACCGGCGTGCGCGGCACGGGTGGAACGGCTGTGCGCGCTCTCCTCCGGGCCCTGCCGGGAGACCGGGCCCCCTCGGGAGAGGTGAACCCCTGCCCTCCCCGCAGTTTCCCCCGGGTCGTCGCCCTGTGCATCCCGCGTCCGGCGGGACGTGTGCAGGCGCACACACGAGTGCCTCCGCCGAACACTCGGCGGAGGCACTCGGCGCGGAGGCACTCGTACGCGGGCTGCCGCACCCCGACCGGGCGGATCCGGCGTCCCGCTGGGCACCGAAGCCCGTGCGGGAGCAGGAGGCCCTGCGGGACAGGCGGCCCGGCCCGGGGCCTAGCGTCCGTCGTCGTCCGTCAGGGAGTCCTTCATGCCCTTGGCCCGCTCACCGGCGTCTCCCAGGGTGCCCTCGGCCTTGGCCTTGGCCTGGTCCGTCTTGCCCTCGGACTCCTTGCGGCGGTCACCGGTGATCTTGCCCGCCGCTTCCTTGGCCTTGCCCTTGATCTTGTCCATGGCCTTGTCGTCACTCACTTCGAACTCCTCACTCGCTGCCGGGCGCCGTCACCGGACGCCCGGGCCGTCCGTCACCGTGGGTCAGGCGCTTTCGGCCTGGAACATCCACGCGTGCTTCTCGAGGTCCGCCGTCAGCGTGATCAGAATGTCCTGGCTGACGGGGTCCGGTTCGTCGGTGACCTCGATCCGCTCCCGCATGCGGTCGATGACCACACGAAGGGCGTCCACGAGGACACGTACCGCGTCCACGTCCTTGATCCAGCCGTCCGGTACCGCATCGATCGCTGTGGTCTTCGCGAGCGTCCTGGACCGGCCGTCCGGGTTGACGCCGACCGCGGAAGCCCTCTCCGCCACCGTGTCCGAGTGCTGTCGTGCCGTGTCGACGACCTCGTCGAGCTGAAGGTGCACGGAGCGGAAGCGGGGGCCGACCACGTTCCAGTGGACCTGCTTGGCCACCAGGGAGAGGTCGACCAGGTCGACCAGCGCGCCTTGCAGCGCGTCTCCCACGACCTTGCGGTCACCATCGGACAGAGCGCTCTTCACGACAGACATGCACTTCTCCGTTCAGATAGCTGTTCGGCCTTTCACCCGGCCTGCCACCTGTCCACAATGTCACATATGCGGTGAAACTGGCATTGAGGTGGCTGATCCGAAGAATCGTCCTCCGGCCTCATGTGCCGCCTGCCCCGCGAACGCCGCCGCACACACCTTGCACGCGAAAGCCCCGGCCGGCCCCGTGAGGGGCCGGCCGGGGCTTCTTTCACCACGAACCGTGCGGTCAGGCGGCGACGACATCCACCGCTTCCGCGGGCGCCTTGATGGTCACCCGTCCCGTCGGTACGCCGGCGACGGACGCGACGGAGACGGAATTGAGCATCGGACGTACTGGTACAGGCACCGCATCACTGGCCGCTGCCGACTCGGCCAGCTCAGCCAGCGACAGTTCATCGCTCACTTCACGCATGAGCTCGGACATCCGTACGTCCAGCGCGTCGCAAATGGCGGAGAGCAGTTCGGAGGATGCCTCCTTCTGCCCCCGCTCCACCTCGGAGAGATAGCCGAGCGAGACTCGGGCGGACGAGGAGACTTCGCGCAGAGTACGGCCTTGGCGCTGGCGCTGCCGACGCAGCACGTCACCAAGCAGGCGACGGAGCAGAATCATCGGTGGCTCCCTCCTCGGACCGCGTAGCCGCATCCTTCACGCCCCACCGTACCGCCTCGCGCTGCGGCCGTGCGGGGAGCGATGTCGTGTTCACTCAGGGCTGCAAACATCAATTCCCCCCGTTCTGTTCCGTATCCTGTGCCCTCGCGTCCTCGCCGAGTTCGCCGGAGAGCAGCTGAAGGAGGCTCCGTACACTCTCCTTACGGATGTCCGCCCGGCCGCCGTTCAACCTCAGCCCGGTGACATTCTGTACGCCACCCGGCCCGGAAACAGCCAGGAAGACCGTCCCCACGGGCTTGCCGTCCTGGGGCTCGGGACCGGCGACACCGGTGGTCGAGATTCCCCAGTCCGCGCCCAGGATCCGGCGCACGCCGGCGGCCATCGCCTGCGCGACCGAGGGATCCACCGCGCCGCGCTCGGCCAGGAGCGCCCCGTCAACGCCCAGCACCTCCCGCTTGAGGGGCGTGGCGTACGCCGTGACGGACCCGCGGAAGGCCCGGGAGGCGCCGGGGACGGAGGTCAGCTCGGCGGCCACCAGACCGCCGGTGAGGGACTCGGCGACGGCAAGCGTCTCGCCGCGCTCCTGAAGCCGCCGCAGTACCAGGGCCGCCCCGGACGTCACCGCTCGGCCTCCGCGGCCCCGCGACCGCCCGCCACACGCTCCCCGACCGGATCCCCCAAGGGTTCCACCATCGGCTCCGCGGTGTCCTTCCCCGTCCCGCCCACGCCGCCGG
>NZ_NEUF01000089.1 GCF_002910915.1 Streptomyces sp. SM10
GCGGCCGTCGTCATGGCCGGGGCGGGTGCCCTCTCGGTCGGCTTCCTGCGCGGGGCGGGCGGGACGACCGCGCCCCCGTCGGTGCCGGCCGCCCCGGAATCGGGGGGTGCGACCCCGGCCCCCCACCTGCCGGCCGCCGGGGAGCCGGGGCGTGCGCCCTCGGTCCCGTACTGATCCCGGTTCGGGCAGGGGGACGGGACGGGACGGACGAGGCTCGGTGCGCAGCGGGCGGTCGGCATCCGTACCGGCACCGGGCCCTTACCGGCACCGCGTGCTCCGGTAGCGGGCGGCCGGTCAGGGGCCGATCCTGGGGTGCGTACGTGTCGTCGTGGGCGGTGGCTCGGTCCCGGGTCCCCGCGCGGGGACCGAAGGAGCTGAGTTCATGGCTGATGCGCCTCTGATGGTGGTGGACGGCGCCGGGGTCGTCACCGGGTGGAGCCGTGCCGCCGAGCAGCGCTTCGGCCTGGCGACCGCCGACGCGATGGGCCTTCTCCTGATGGACGTGCTGGCCCGGGACACCCCGGGGGCCGACGGGGACGGCGCGGAGCCCGAGGGGCTCCGGCTGGAGCCCGTCGCCGGATCGGGGTGGGCCGTCCGGGAGGCCGAAGGGCGGGGCGAGGGCGGCCACTACCTGGATGACGCGGTGCTGCACATGCTGTTCACCCAGGCGCGCATCCGCATCCATGTGCTCGATCCGGACCTCCGTCTCCTGCGCATGAGCGACCCGTCCTCCGACCCCGACACGGACGAGACCGCGCGCCTGCACGGACGTTGGTTCCGTGACGTGTGCGCCTTCGAGGAGCCGGAGCGGGTGGAGGCCCTCATCCGGGAGGTCATGCGCACCGGAGTACCCAGCATCGAGCAGCCGTTCCTGGCGCCCTCCACGGCCATGGCGGGCGGACGGCGGACCCTCTCCCTGACGGTGTTCCGGCTCCAGGAGGTGTCCCCGGTCCATCGGAGCGACCGCGGCGAGACCCTGGGGGTCACCGTCTGCGTGGTCGACATCACCGACAAGGTGAAGCGGCGGGAGCGGAGCCGGGCGCTGGCCCGGGTCCGCGACAGCGTGGGCCGGACGCTGGACGTCGAGACCATCTGCCGCGACCTCGCCGACGCGCTCGTCCCCGACTACACCGACGTCGGCGTCGTCGAGGTCGTCGACGCGGTCCTGCGCGGTGAGATGCCGGCGCCGGGGCCGCTCGGCCGGGACGTGCCGCTGCACCGCGCCGCGCACAGCGGCGGCGGCCTGCCCGCCCATCCGATCGGGGACATCCGAGCCATGCCACCGGGGACCCCGTACCAGCGGTCCCTCTCCGACCTGCGGGTCCGTGTCGTCCCTCTGGAGGGCGCGACCTGGACCGACGCCGACCCCGCGCGGGCGCGCTCCTTCCGGGAGATCGGTGCCCACACGCTGCTGCTGGCTCCGCTCACGCTGCGCGGGACCGTCCTCGGGCTGGTGAGCCTCTACCGCTGCGGAGACTCCGACCCCTTCACGGAGGAGGACGTCCCCGCGGTGACGGCGATGGCCTTCCGCACCGCCCTCAGCATCGACAACGCCCGTCGCTACGTGCACGAGTACACCATCGCCAGTGCGCTCCAGCGCAGGCTGCTGCCGCAACGCCCGGTGGCCCAGCCCGCCGTGGAGACGGACCATCTGCTGCTCCCCGGCGGGGGCGCGGCCATCTGGTTCGACACGATCGCCCTGTCCGGGGCCCGCACCGCCCTGGTCATCGGCGAGGTGGTCGAGCGGGGCATCCACGCGGCCACCGTCATCGGGCAGTTGCGTACCGTCGTCCACGCCCTCGCCGCGCTGGACCTGGAACCCGACGAGCTGCTCGCGCGGCTGTACGACACCGTGGCGCAGCTGGCCGAGGAACGCGCCCAGTTGCCCCAGAGCGACCCGCTGCACAGGGAGCCGCTGGAGGGGACCTGCGCGTACGCCGTGTACGACCCGTTCGCCGAGACGTGCACCGTGGCCTCCGCGGGCCACACCGACCCTCTCGTCATCGACGCCGACGGTGGGGCCACCGTGATCAGCGTCCCCCGCGGGCCGACTCTCGGTTCCGCCGGCCGTGAGCCCGTCGCCGCGGTCTCCTTCCCGCTGAGGAAGGGGAGCCTGCTGGCCCTGTACAGCAACGTCCTGCGGAGTCACGCCGAGCCCGGGACGGGCCGCCTGCACCAGGCGCTCTCACCCCCCGACCGGCCGATGCGTGAACTCGGGGACGCGGTCGCCTACGCCCTGCCCGACGCCCCGGAGCTCCAGGGCGCCGCCGTGCTCCTGGCCCGGGCCCGCGCCATGCCCGCGGACCGTTACGCCACCTGGAAGCTCCCCTACGACAAGACGGCCCCGGCCACCGCGCGCCGGCTCGCCTCCAAGGCGCTGGCCGACTGGCGCGTCGACGGCGACGCGGGTGACGCGGCCGAGCTGATCGTGAGCGAGCTGGTGACCAACGCCGTGCGCTACGGGAGTCCGCCGGTGGAGCTGCGCCTCATCCTCGACCGCGGGCTGACCTGCGAGATCCGGGACGGCAGCAGCACCGCTCCGTACATGAAGTACGCCGGTGCGGCCGACGAGGGCGGGCGGGGGCTCTTCATCATCTCCCAGCTCGCCTCGCTGTGGGGCACGCGGTACGCCCCCGGGGGGAAGACCGTCTGGTCGGAGCAGTCGATCTCCCGCGGCGAGACCGGTGGCGGGGACGACCCGGGCGGGGACGGAGGTGGCGAGCGCGGCCGGGGCGGGAAGGTGTGAGCAGCCGGGGTCCGCGCCCCGCGCGCCCCGCGAGCCCCGCGCGGCCTACGCGCTCTCGGCGAGCGTGTGCGCGACCAGTGCGTTGGCGTGGCCGTGGCCCAGGCCGTGCTCGGTCTTGAGCCAGGCGACGAGTTCCATGTGCCGGGTCAGGGGTGAGGAGCGGATGAGGTCCTTCCACTCCGCGATCGGGCGGCCGTGCTTCTTCTCGATCGAGGGGAAGTAGCTTGCGGGGCCCTTCACTGCTCCGGTCATGTTCCGCGTCCCATCCGTGAAGTCCGTCGTGGTGAACACCGTCTGGTGCTCTCTCGGCATGTATGACCGGAGCCGGGCGCAAAAGTCATCGGTGGTGTGAACCGGGGCGGGCCCGCCCCGGTTCACACCACCCCGTTTCGCTCCCCGGCCGGTCGCAGGCCGCGGTCCTCAGGCCGCTCTACCTTCTTGATCGGGCTGATCGAGCCATTCGTAGGGTTGGGTCACCCAGGGGCGCTGGGTGTGGCTTTCAGGCCGCTGCCGTCTCGTGGCAATCGAGGCTTTGCCGCTCAGCGCCCCACGACGACTCGGCCGCCGATTAGGAAGTGCGAACAAGTCGCTGTGTAGAGCAATGCCGGCGAGGTCGTCCGTGGCACGAAGAGTACGAACACGCATGTCAGGAGCGCGATGAGCCGGATATGGGCGGGGATCGACGTCGGCAAGGGCCACCATCACGGCCTTGCCCTGGACGTGGACGGCAAGACACTGCTGTCGCGGCGGGTCGCCAATGACGAACCCGAGCTGCTGAAGCTGGTCGGGGATGTCCTGGACCTGGCCGACGGGCGTGAGGTCACCTGGGCGATCGACATGACCGGCGGGGAACCCGCGTTGCTGCTGGCCTTGCTGGTCAGCCACGGCCAAGAGGTCCTCTACATGCCCGGCCGACTGGTGAACCGGGCGTCCGACGGCTACCGCGGCGAGGGCAAGACCGACGCCCGCGATGCCTACGTGATCGCCGACCAGGCCCGGATGCGCCGCGACCTGCGGCCCATCCGTCCCGGTGACGAGGCAGCCATCGAGCTGAAGCTGCTGACCGGGCGCCGGTCTGACCTGGTCGAGGACCGCACCCGCGTCGTGAACCGCCTGCGCGGCACTTTGCTGAGCATGTTCCCGGCCCTGGAGCGGGCCTTGGACGTGACCAACACCGGCCCGCTCAAGCTGCTGACGGGTTACCAGACCCCGGCTTCGATCCGCCGGGCCGGCGTCGCCCGGCTGACGAAGTGGCTGGCCAACCGCAAGGTCCGCAGCGCCAAGGACCTGGCCGAAGCGGCGGTCGAGGCCGCCGCGCGCCAGCACACCGCCGTGCCTGGGGAGAAGACCATCGCGAAGCTGGTCCATACCCTGGCTGAGGAGGTGATGGCCCTCAACGCGCATATTTCCGAGATGGACAAGCTCATCGAGGGCCGGTTTCGCGAGCACGAACTCGCCGACATCGTCCTGAGCGTCCCCGGCATCGGTGCGACTCTCGGTGCCGAGTTCCTCGCCGCCGTCGGCGGCGATCTGGACGAGTTCGACTCCCCGGACGCCCTGGCGGCCTTCGCCGGCGTCGCCCCAGCACCTCGCGACTCGGGCAAGGTCAGCGGCAACCTCCACCGGCCGGTCACCTACCACCGCAGACTCCAGCGCGTCTTTTACACCTCCGCGCTCGTCAGCGTCCGCTACGACCCGAACTCACGGCAGTTCTACGACCGCAAACGCGCCGAAGGGAAGAGGCACGTCCAAGCCGTGCTCGCCCTCGCCCGCCGACGTGTCAACGTCATCTGGGCACTGATCCGCGACCGACGGTGCTACGAAGTGACACCGCCGATGGCTACGGCCGCTTGACAACAGCATTAGGAAGCC
>NZ_NEUF01000090.1 GCF_002910915.1 Streptomyces sp. SM10
CCCGTCCGTGCCGGAGCGCGGGGTGGGCGCCCGCGGCGACCAGGTCGGCGACGGCGACCCGGGGGTCACGGCCGGTGACCAGGGACTCACCGACGAGCACGGCGTCCGCTCCGGCGTTGGCGTAGGCGATGAGGTCGTGCGGACCGCGGACGCCGGACTCGGCGACCTTGACGATGTGGTCGGGGATCTCGGGGGCGACACGTTCGAAGGTGGAACGGTCGACCTTGAGGTCCTTCAGGTTACGCGCGTTGACACCGATGATCTTCGCTCCGGCGTCCACGGCGCGCTCCGCCTCCTCCTCGTCGTGCGCCTCGACGATCGGCGTGAGGCCGATCGACTCGGCCCGCTCGATCAGCGAGACGAGGGCGTCCTGCTCGAGGGCGGCGACGATCAGCAGGGCGAGGTCGGCGCCGTGGGCCCGTGCCTCCCACAGCTGGTACGAGGTGACGATGAAGTCCTTGCGCAGGACCGGGATGTCGACCTTGGCGCGGACGGCCTCCAGGTCGGCGAGCGAGCCGCCGAAGCGGCGCTCCTCGGTGAGGACCGAGATGACGGATGCCCCGCCGGCCTCGTAGTCCGCGGCGAGCGCGGCCGGGTCGGCGATGGCGGCAAGGGCCCCCTTGGAAGGGCTGGAGCGCTTGACCTCGCAGATGACGGTCACGCCCTCGCCGCGCAGGGCGGCGACTCCGTCCTTGGCCTGGGGAGCGCGCGCGGCGCGTTCCTTGAGCTCGTCGAGGCTGACACGCGCCTGCCGCTCCGCGAGGTCGGCGCGAACGCCGTTGATGATCTCGTCGAGCACACTCACGCGAGCGGCCCCCTTCCGAAGCGGTGACAAGTACAGGATCGGCCCTCTCGATGGTATCCGCAGGAGGGCTCAGGGTTCGCATCCAGCCGCGCCGCGTCCCACTACCTGGGCATTCACGGCGCCAGCGCGGAGCCGAAGGGCAGGTTCCTGACCACGGAGAACACCAGCAGAACGGCGCCGATGCCCCACCAGTGAACGGGCGCGAGACCGATCCGGATCGGCCGCCCCTGGCTCGCGCGGACCGTCCACAGGACCCAGACAGCGGCGAAGGCGAGGTAGCCGGCGACCGCCAGGGCGTTGGCACCGAGGGCCGCGGCGAGGTCCCCGTGGGCGAAGGCGTGGGCGCTGCGGAGGCCGCCGCAGCCCGGGCAGAGCACTCCGGTGAAGCGGAGCATGGGGCAGACCGGGTAGTGACCGGGCTCGTTGGGGTCGACCGCGGCGACGTAGCCGAAGGCCGCGACGACGGCGGCCATGGCCCCGGCGGGGGCGGCGAGCCGCCTGAACCGGGAGACCGGGGCGGGGGCCGGAGGGAGCCCGGAGGCGGGGTCCGGGGCGGGGGCTGCGGGAGAGGCTGAGGCGTCCACGCGGTGATTGTCCCTGCTGACGCGGAAAGGCGCAGCCCGGTCCGGGCTGCGCCTCGCGTCGTGTCCTGGTCCGGCATGCCTGCCGGGGGGGAAAGCTAGGCGGTGACCTGGGCCTCCGAGGCCCGCGCACGGGCTGCGGCCATCTCGGCGGACTCCTTCGGCATGCCGAGTCCTGCCATCTTCATGGCGAGACCGACGACACCGCCGAGGACGATGACGGCGATGCCGGCCCAGAAGCCGATCGTGTTCGCCGCGACCATGAAGAGGCCCGCGATGCAGAAGCCGATGAAGGAGATGATGACACCGGTCCAGGCGGCCGGGGTGTGTCCGTGGCTGCTGCCCGCCATGAGTTGCTCCTAGTTGGTGTTGCGCTGAAGGTGGCGCTGTGGGAAAAGCTCGCTGCCATTGTCCCGTACGTGCCGGGGGACGTGAGTCCGGGGGTCACGCCTCGCGCGTCGGGTCCTCGCCCCGGTCCAGCGCCTTCCACAGTTCCTCGGGCCGGTCGGGGTCCGGGGCGGTGCGGGGGGCCTTGCGGGGGCGGGGAGTGCCGTCGCGTTCGTACCGCCCTGACATGGCGGGCCAGCGGCTGCCGTAGCGCAGGGCGAGCAGTCCGGCGAGCAGGATCAGCAGTCCGCCGGCCGCGGTGACGTAGGGCCAGGCGGTGTGGCTGAGGGCGGCGACCGTGGCGGCGGTGTTGCCGGTGGTCTGCGCGGCCTGCTCGTCCAGGGACGCCCGGTCCGAGGCGCCGGCGTAGGCGCTCAGGCAGGCGCCGAGGCCGCTGAGGGCCAGCAGCGCGGCGACGACCAGGCGTGCGCCGCCTCGGACGGCGAAGACGGCGACGAGGGCGGCCAGGCCGACGACGGCCAGGGCGGCCGGGAGCCCGGTGACGTCCTGACCGTCGGCGCTGAGCGGCAGGGTGCCGCCGCCGACGGCCGCCTCGCCCTCGGCCCAGGTCTGTCCCGAGGCGAGGAGTACGACGGTGGCGCCGGCCGCGCCGAGGAGCAGGCCTGCGGCCAGGCTTCGGCGGCTTCCCGCGCTGTCGGGCGCGGAGGTGGCTCGGGCACGGGGCTGGGGTACGGGGACAGCACTCACGTACCCCACTATCCCCTACCGGATCGGTGACCCCCGAGCCGGTTCGCCGTATGGACGGCCCGCAGGACGGCGGCGGCCTTGTTGCGGCACTCCGTGTCCTCGGCGACCGGGTCGGAGTCGGCGACGATGCCCGCGCCCGCCTGGACGTAGGCGGTGCCGTCGCGGAGCAGGGCCGTACGGATGGCGATGGCGGTGTCGGAGTCCCCGGCGAAGTCGAGGTAGCCGACGCATCCGCCGTAGAGGCCGCGGCGGGAGGGTTCGAGCTCCTCGATGATCTGCAGGGCGCGGGGCTTGGGCGCTCCCGACAGGGTGCCCGCGGGGAAGCACGCGGTGAGGACGTCGAAGGCGGTGCGGCCCTCGGCGACGCGTCCGGTGACGGTGGAGACGATGTGCATCACGTGCGAGTACCGCTCGACCGACATGAAGTCGACCACCTCGACGCTGCCGGGCGCGCAGACCCGTCCCAGGTCGTTGCGGCCGAGGTCGACGAGCATCAGGTGCTCGGCGCGTTCCTTCGGGTCGGCCAGGAGCTCGTCGGCGAGCGCCTGGTCCTCCTGCGGGGTGGCGCCGCGGTGCCTGGTCCCGGCGATCGGGTGCACCATGGCCCGGCCGTCCTCGACCTTGACGAGCGCCTCGGGGCTGGAGCCGACGACGTCGAATCCGTCGAAGCGGAAGAGGTACATGTACGGCGACGGGTTGGTGGCCCGCAGGACCCGGTAGACGTCCAGCGCGCTCGCGGTGCACGGCGTCTCGAAACGCTGCGAGGGGACGACCTGGAATGCCTCGCCGGCCCTGATGCGCTCCTTGACGTCCTCGACGGCGTCCATGAACGCCTGGCCGCCCCACAGCGCGGTGTAGGGCGGGAGCTCGGAGGGCGGCAGCACGGCGGGGGCGTTCTCCACGGGCCGGGACAGGTCGCGCTCCATGGCGTCGAGCCGGGCGACCGCGTCCTCGTACGCCTCGTCGACCCCGGTGTCCAGGTCGTTGTGGTTGATCGCGTTGGCGATCAGCAGGACGGTGCCGTTGCCGTGGTCGAGCACGGCGAGGTCCGAGGTGAGCAGCATCGTCAGCTCGGGGAGCTTCAGGTCGTCGCCGCCGTGCTCGGTGATCCGCTCCAGCCGGCGCACGACGTCGTAGCCGAGATAGCCGACCATGCCGCCGGTGAAGGGCGGCAGACCGTCGTCGACGACGAGGTCGTGCGGGGTGTGCAGGGTCTCGACGGTGGAGCGCAGGGCCTGCAGGGGGTCGCCGTCGAGGGGGACGCCGACGGGCGGGGTGCCGAGCCAGTGGGCCTGACCGTCGAGGGCGGTCAGGGTGGCGGCGCTGCGTACCCCGATGAAGGAGTAGCGGGACCAGGTGCGGCCGTTCTCCGCGGATTCGAGGAGGAACGTGCCGGTGCGTTCGGCGGCGAGCTTGCGGTAGAGCCCGACCGGGGTGTCACCGTCCGCGAGGAGCCGGCGGCTGACGGGGATGACGCGCCGGTCGACGGCGAGCTTGCGGAAGGTCTCGATATCCATGGCGCCGGCCTTATCGGGGTGCGGTGAGCGGAAGGACGTCCCTGTCGAAGCAGGTGCGGGCGCCCGTGTGGCAGGCGGCGCCCGTCTGGTCGACCTTGACCAGGACGGTGTCGGCGTCGCAGTCGAGGGCGACGGACTTCACCTGCTGGATGTGTCCGGAGGTGTCGCCCTTGACCCAGTACTCCTGGCGGCTGCGGGACCAGTAGGTGCAGCGGCCCGTGGTGAGGGTGCGGTGCAGTGCCTCGTCGTCCATCCAGCCGAGCATGAGCACCTCGCCGGTGTCGTACTGCTGGGCGATGGCCGGGACCAGTCCGTCGGGGCCGCGCTTGAGGCGGGCGGCGACGGCAGGGTCGAGACTGCTTGCGGGCGTGGAGCCGGGCGTGCTGGTCATGGGCCCCATTGTGCCGCGCCGGGCGGGGCACTTTGCCCGTGCGTCCACTGGGCGGACCCGGGGCGGCGGTCGTACGCTGGCGGGCATGTCGACCCATGCGAAGCGTGAACGTCTTCTGCTCGCCGACCTGTTGGAAGCGGCGGGTCCCGAGGCCCGGACTCTGTGCAACGGCTGGAAGACCCGTGACCTGGCCGCCCATGTCGTGGTGCGTGAACGGCGCGCGGACGCCGCGGGCGGGATTCTGTTGGGCGCCCTGAAGAACCGGCTGGAGCGGGTGCAGGCCGAGTTCGCCGCCAAACCGTACGAGGAGCTGATCCAGCTCATCCGTACGGGGCCTCCGCGGATGTCACCCTTCGGACTGAAGCAGCTGGACGAGGCGGCGAACACCGTCGAGTTCTACATCCACGCGGAGGATGTGCGCCGGGCCCAGCCCGACTGGTCGCAGCGCGACCTCGACCCGGTCTTCGCCGACGTGCTCTGGGCGCGTACCGAGAAGACGGCCCGGATGCTGGGCCGCCGGGCCCCGGTGGGCCTGGTGCTGCGGCGTCCGGACGGCCAGACGGCGGTGGCGCACAAGGGCACCCCGGTGGTGACGGTCACCGGGGAGCCGGGTGAGCTGCTGCTGTTCGCGGCGGGGCGGCAGGACGCGGCGCGGGTGGAGCTGGACGGTGACAAGGACGCGCTGGCCCGGCTGCACACGGCCGAGCTCGGGCTGTAGCCCGGCCCGGCCGGCCCTGCCGGGCCGCTCAGGCGCCGTCGCGGACGCGTACGGGTGCCCAGCGGGCCCGGTGGCGGTGGCGCTCGTCCGGTGCGGCGTCCCGGCCCCGTCCCGATCCCAGCAGGCCGAGGAGGAAGCCTGCCGGGATCGTCACGAGGCCTGGGGTCTGGAGCGGGAACACGTCGAAGTCCCACTCCGGGAAGAGCGCGACGGGCGTACCGGAGAACGCCGGTGAAAGGATCATCAGGACCGCGATCAGCGGAAGCGTGCCGTACACGGTCCACCGCACCCCTCGGGCGTCGAAGCGCGGCCGGAAGAGGGCGTAGAGCAGGACGGGCGGCAGGACCGAGGCCGCCGCCGCGAACGACAGGGAGAGCAGCACCTGGGGGTTGCGGTCGTGCGTGTACGCCGAGAGGAGCACGGCGAGCGCCCCGATGCCGACGATGGCCCAGCGGGCGCTCCGGATCTCCCTGCCGGAGGCCTTGCCCTCACCCTGGGCACCCGACTTCAGCGTGAAGTCGCGGGCGACGGACGACGCGGCGGCCAGGGTGATCCCGGCGACCGCGGCCAGGGTGGTCGCGAACGCGGCGCAGGCGACGAGTGCGAACAGCGGGCTGTCGCGCGGCCCGGCGGCGCCGGGGTCGAGGGCGCTGGTCACCATCAGGAGGGCGGTGCCGCCGGCCGGGTCGGCGGCGTGCAGGAGGTCCCGTCCGATCAGGGCGGAGGCGCCGAGTCCGACGACGACGATGCCGACGCAGAGCAGGGCGACGGGGGTCACGGCCCAGACGCCGGCCCGGCGGGCGGTCCAGGCGTCGCGGATCGGGTGGAGCCGCATCATGATGTGCGGCATGCACGCGGCACCGAGCACGAGGGTGGCCTGGAAGCCGATCAGGTCGAGCCCGCCGGCGAGACCGTGGCCGAACTGCAGCCCGGGGCGTGCGTAGTCGCCGCCCGCCTTGCTGCCCGCCTGGGCGGCGTCGAAGAGGGCGAACGGCGACCAGTCGAAGCGTGCGAGGACGAGCCCGGCGAGCAGGGTGACGGCCCCCAGGACGACGGCCACCTTGAGGATCTGGATGTAGCCGGTGCCGCGCATACCGCCGAACGCCGAGTAGCAGACCATCAGCGCGCCGCTGGCAACGGTGCAGCCGGTGAGCGCGCCGTCGGGCAGCCCGAACATGGAGGTCATGACGTGGCCGGCGGTGGTGAGCTGGACGAGCAGCAGCGGGGCGAGCACGACGAGGGTGGCCACGCCGAGCGCCCGGCGCACGGATCCGTCGCCGAGGCGGTCGGCGAGGAAGTCGCCCAGGGTGAACACGCCCTTGCGCCGCAGGCGTTCGGCGAACAGGCGCATGACCAGGGCCAGGGAGGCGACCGTGGCCAGGGCGAACAGCAGGCCGTCGAACCCGGCGAGCGCGACGGATCCGGTGGTGGAGAGCAGTGTGGCGGCGGAGACGTAGTCACCGGCGATGGCCAGTCCGCCGCCGACGGGACCGAGGGTGGCCCCGCCCGCGTAGAAGTGCTCCGGATCGTCCTGGTCGGCCGCGGCGAGTCCGCACAGCAGCAGGGACACGGCGACGAAGCCGAGGAAGATGACCACGGCCAGGGACCGGGCGTCGATCGCGCCGCTCACCGGGTTCGCTCCGCCCGTACGGCTCTGCAAGGGTCAGCTGAAGACATGCGCGTCATGGCACCAGCGGGGGCGGACGCGGGACAGGGGGCGGGGGCGGGGCGCGGCGTGGGTACAGCGCGCGCGGCGCAGGACTGTGCCCTCGCACAACTCCGGGCGTACGGGCGGCCGGCGGGCGCCGGCGGCGGGAGGGACGAAGAGCCGGGCGCGGGACGGGCGAACCAGCGGGCGCAGGACGGACGAACGGCCGGGCGCTCCCCCACCGCGGTGGTTCCCGCGGAGGGGGAGCGCCCGGCCGTCGCGGAGGGCGGGTAGGGCTCAGCCCGTCAGCAGTCGCCGTGCCGCGAGCGCCAGCGACACCTCGACCGCGTCCGACGGCCGGGTGAGGCAGCGCCCCGTGAGCTGCTCGAACCGCCGCAGCCGGTTCAGCACCGTGTTGCGGTGGCAGTACAGCTTCGTCCCCGCCCGCTGGGCCGAGCCGTCCGAGTCGAGCCATGCCGTCAGGGTCTCGATGAGGACGTCCCGGTCGGCCGGGTCGAGGCGGTCCAGCGGTCCGAGGACCCGGTCGGCGAGCGCGGTCCCGAGGCCGGGCGAGGACACGACGAGTGCGGCGGGCAGGTGCTCGTCGAGCAGGACGGTGCCGCCGGACGCCGGGCAGGCCTTCAGCGCCGTCTCGGCGAGGCGCCTGGCGTCTCCGACCGAGGCGAGCCCGTCGACCACGGAACTGACGCCGACACGGGTGCCCGGCGGGGCCGTCAGTGTGTCGGTGAGCTGGGCGAGTTCGCCGTCGGTCACGTCGGGGGACGCGGCGTCGGGCAGGGCGGCCGCCCCGTCCTCGCCGTCGGCCCACGACTCCGCCTCGGCCGCCGCCGAGGCCGTCCCCAGCGGCAGGATCGCCAGCTCGACGTCGCCCGCCGAGTGCCAGAGCGCGGGCGTGCCCTCGGCGAGGTCCAGTGGCGGGCGCCCCGCGCCGTGCGGGGCCCGGGCGCCGGCGACCGCGAGTACGGCGTACCGCCCCTGCACCGGGAGTCCGAGCATGGCCGCTGCGTCGGGCAGGTCCGCGATCCGGGCGGTGCCGTCCAGCAGGGCGGCCGTCATCAGGCGCTGCTGGTTCTCGCGGCGCCAGGAGAGCCGCCGCTCGGCCTGCCGGTAGGCCTCGGCCACCACGGCGCAGTGCTCGTCGACGAAGTTCCAGACGTCGGCGGCGACATGCACGAGCAGCCGGGTGTCCTCGGGGTGGCGCCGGGCCGTGTCGTCGACCAGGTCCTGCCAGACCATCGCGCCGCCCATACGGAAGGCGTGCATGACCGCGTCGAGGGGGACGCCCTGCTCGGCCCGGCTCTCACCGATCCACCGGGAGGTGCGGTGGGCGGCCTCCCGGAATTCCCGGGGCTGGATGAGGGAGGCGACGTTGTGCCGCAGGGAGTGGTGGACCTCCTGCCAGATCTCCGCGGGCTCGGTCTCCATCGCGGCGCGGTAGGCGGGCTCCTGCTCCCGCAGCGCCTCGACCAGCCGGTCCGTGAGCTCCGGCAGCGCCTCCAGCAGCACGCCGGCCGCCCGGTGGAGCACCGCGACGGCCTCACGGTCGGCCAGGGAGCGGGCGCGGTGCGGCAACGGTGCTACGGGGGGCGGTCCGTGCAGCGCCCTGATCCGTGAACGTACGACCTGTGGCATGGCGGCCTCCACCGGGAATCGGCCGGCTGCGGTTGGGCCGGCCCCGGTGCGCGCCCGGCCCGGTATTGGGCGGGCGCACACCGATTGATCCTGACGGACGCAGAATGGCATACCGCCCGGTCGGTACCTAGAGGTCTGCGCGGTTCTTCTCATCACGGTCCTGCAACCTCGCCCCGCCCTCGCGGTCCAGCAGCCGCGCGAGCTCGGTCCGGGACCGCACGCCGAGTGCGGCGAAGACGTTGCGGAGGTGGTGGTCCACGGTCCGCGGGCTCACCGAGAGCCGCACCGCCACCTCGCGGTTGGTGGCCCCCTCGGCGACGCAGCGGGCGATGCGCTGCTGCTGCGGGGTCAGTCCGGCCAGGGGTCCGTGGCCGCTCTGGTCCGGCACGTCCACCGCCTCCCCCGCGGCGCGCAGCTCCCCTCCCGCCCGGTCGGCCCAGACCCGGGCGGAACAGCGCTCGAAGGCGACCAGCGCGTCGCGCAGGGGGCCGCGGGCCTCGCGGGTGCGGCGCAGCCGGCGCAGCAGCTGGCCGTGGAGCAGCTGGGTGCGGGCGCGCTCGAAGTCGCCGCCCGCCCGGTCGTGGTGGGCCAGCGCCTCCTCGTACCGGGCTCCGGCCTCCTCGGGCGGCGCCAGCAGGGCGCGGCAGCGGGCCAGCTGGGCGGATACCTGGGGGTCGGTCGTCCGCGCCGTCCACAGGGCGAACTCCTCGACGGCCACGGCTAGTTCGGTGGCACCCTCGTCGGCGCGGCCGGAGAGCGCCATCGCCTCGACGTAGCAGGGCACGGCGAGCATCCGGGTGGCGAAGTGCCCGGTTCCGGGGCCCGGTCTGACCAGCGGTCCGAGCCTGGCCGCCGCTTCGCCCGGCCGTCCGGCCGCCAGGTCGGCGCGGGCGACCGCCCAGGTGGCGAGCATGGCCGC
>NZ_NEUF01000091.1:0-40949 GCF_002910915.1 Streptomyces sp. SM10
GCTGCCTCAGGCCACGGGCCGCAGACGGGCGGCTCCCGCGCCACGGGCGTCCAGATCCGCGGCACGGTCCGCGACGAACCGCAGGATCAGCACGAGTGAGGCCATCCGCCGCCGCCCTCGGGTGGCGAGTGCCGTGGCCGGGACGGTCGCCTTCCTCGCGGCGGTGTACCTGGGCACGATCCTCTTCGCACCGGACACCGGGGCGGCCGACACACCGGATCCTGGGTCCACCCCGACGGCCGGGCTCGAGTCGCCCGCGCCGGCCGACCCGGCGGTGGCTCCCGCCGAGGACGGCGACGGCGAGGACGACTGAGCCCGCAGCTCACCAGCGCGGGTGGACCTCCGCGCGGATCCGGCGGTCGTACAGGTCACGCGCGGCGTCCAGGGTGCTCTGCGGAAGGGGCGCGAGCGCGGCCGCCGCCGCGTTGGTCCGGGCCTGTTCCACGGACCGGGCGCCGGGGATGACGCTCGTGACACCGGGCTGCTGGATGATCCAGCGCAGTGCGGTCTGTGCCGGGGTGGCGCCTTCGGGAGCCAGCCCGGCGAACTCCGCGGCGGCCGCCACGCCGGTGGCGTAGTCGATACCGGAGAACGTCTCTCCCTGGTCGAACGCCTCACCGTTGCGGTTGTACGAGCGGTGGTCCTCGGGCGCGAAGACCGTGTCGGCGGTGTACCTGCCGGACAGCAGCCCGGAGGCGAGCGGGACGCGTGCGACGATGCCGACCCCGGCCTCGACGGCCGCCGGGAGAACCTCGTCGAGGGGCTTCAGGCGGAACGGGTTGAGGATGATCTGGACGCTTGCGACTCCGGGCCTGGCGATGGCCGTGAGCGCCTCGGCGCACGTCTCCACGCTGACCGCGTACGCGGCGATCCGCCGCTCGGCGACGAGCGTGTCGAGTGCGTCGTACACCGCGTCCGAGGAGTACACGGCCGTGGGCGGGCAGTGCAGCTGGACGAGATCGAGGGTGTCGACGCCGAGGTTGGCGCGCGAGCGGTCGTTCCAGGTGCGGAAGTTGTCCAGGACGTAGTTCTCCGGAAGCTGTTCGGCGCGCCGCCCCATCTTGGTGGCGACGAAGACCCCGGCGTCCGGCCGGTCCTTCAGATAGCGGCCGATGAGCTGTTCGCTGCGGCCGTCGCCGTACACGTCGGCGGTGTCGAAGAAGGTGACCCCCGACTCGACGGCGGCGTCGAGAACCCCGAAGGCATCGGTTTCCCGCACCTCGCCCCAGTCCCCGCCCAGCTGCCAGGTGCCCTGTCCTACGACCGATACGTCACGGCCGGTCCTGCCGAGTGTGCGCTGCTCCATGCGGATCATGCTACGTCGGCGCGCGGGGGCCGGCGGCGGTCACCGCCGACCCCCGCGCCCGGGCTCAGTCGCTCGTGGTCACGCGGACGTAGTCGACGACGAGTTGCTGCGGGAAGGCGGTGCTTCCGTCCGGGTCGCCGGGCCAGTAGCCGCCGACGGCAAGGTTGAGGATGAGGAAGAACGGCTTGTCGAAGACCCAGGCGTTGCCGTTGAGGTCCGCGGGGGTCCTTTGCTGGTAGACGGTGCCGTCGACCGACCAGGTGATGGAGTCGGGGGCCCAGTCCACGGCGAAGGTGTGGAAGTCGTCGGCGAAGGCGGCCCCGCCGGGCAGGGTGTAGCCGGCGCCGATGCCGCCCGATCCCGAGTAGCCGGGTCCGTGCAGGGTTCCGTGGACGGTGCCGGGTTCGAATCCGACGTTCTCCATGATGTCGATCTCACCGCTGTTGGGCCAGCCGACGTTGCCGATGTCGGCACCGAGCATCCAGAAGGCCGGCCAGATGCCCTGGCCGCGCGGGATCTTCATCCTGCTCTCGACGTGACCGTAGGTCGCGGTGAACTTGCCGGAGGTGTTGAGGCGGGACGAGGTGTACTCGCAGGTGCCGTACCAGCACTGGTAGTTGTCGGGGTTCTCCTTGCGCGCGGTGATGACGAGGTTGCCCTGGCCGTCGAGGGCGGCGTTGTCGTTGCCCGCGGTGTAGTACTGCCGTTCGTGGTTGTCGACGTTGTCGCCGGTCTCGGTCAGCCACTTGCCGCCGTCGACGGCGGAGCCCGCGGCCCCGTCGAAGTTGTCCTCGAAGGCCACGGCCGCGGCCGTCCGGGAGGTGGTGGAGGACGCAGCCGTGTGGGGGTCGGGTGCGGCCGAGGCTCCGGCGGGGAGTGCGGTCATGACCACGGAGCAGCAGAGCAGGGAGAGCGCGGCGTAGAGCGTCGTGCGTCGCCTCCTGGAGGAGCGGCGCACGGTCCGGTGGGGGGAGAGCACGGTCATCACTTCATTTCGGGGTGGGGGGATGAGAGTCATGCGCATGACAGATGCACGTCGAGAGGTGAACGCTTGGCGCACCTGCCCCACGCGCATCTTTCAACACTTGATTTAAGGCAGTGGTCCTAGGCCCGTCAAGGATTTGGTCCGGACCGGGCCGGATGGAAGCCCTGGCGGCGGGGAACGGACAACTCGGAGGCGCTCGCGCCGGCCGGAACCAGGAGGGCGAGGGCAAGGCCGAAGGCGCCGCCTGCCTGGGAGCGCCGGACGGGATCCGGGTCCGGGAGCCGGTGACCACCCGGTGGCACCGTTCGGACGCGGCACTCGAGCGGCACACCGGCTGACCTGCCTCTTCTTCGCGCGGGCCGACCGCACGGCCGCCGTCGTGCGGCGCGCGGTCCACAGCGGCACAGTGGAGAGGTGGACGGTGCGGAGCCGGCTCGGCCCCGGCCGGGCGGGCGCGGACCGCCCGACCGCATCCCGGCGGAAGGATCAGGCGTGGACAGCGAGAGCACACGGCGTTTCGTGGTGCAGATCCACGACGCCCGGCGTATGCACTTCGACTTCCGTCTCGAAGTCGACGGCGTCCTGAAGTCCTGGGCCGTGCCCCGCGGGCCCTCGGACAATCCGAGCGACAAGAGGCTGGCCGTGCCGACGGACGACCATCCCCTGGAGTACCGCGAGTTCGAGGGGGTCATCCCGCAGGACGAGCAGGGCAGCGGGACCGTGATCGTCTGGGACCAGGGCACCTACCGCCCGACCAGCCACGACCTCGAGGGATCCCCGGTGCCGTTCGCCGAGTCCCTGGAGCACGGGCACGCCACCTTCTGGCTCGACGGCGCCAAGCTGCACGGCGAGTTCGCGCTCACCCGGTTCCGCATCGACGACGGGGACGGAGCCCCGGGGCCGGAGGCCTGGCTGCTGATCAAGGCCAACGACCGGCAGGCCGTCCACGACAGGCCGGGCACCCCCGATCCGTACCACGCCCGCTCGGCCCGCACCGGCCGCACCCTCCACCAGGTCGCGGTGGCGGAGGAGGGACCGGGCTGAGCCCCCATGCCGAGGGCGTTCGCCCGGACCCGGTGAGCCTGTCGAGGACGCCCGTGTAGCGGTCGCGCCTGTCCGGGCGGGCGTGGCCGACGGCGCGGCGCAGCGCGGGAACCGCTGCTCCGCCCATCCGCAGCAGCCCCTCGGCGGCCTCCGCGCGCACCGGCTGCTGCGGGTGGTCGAGCAGGGCGACCAGCGCGGGTACGGCGGGCTCCCAAGCCGCATGGCTGAGCGTCCTGATCGCCATGCGCCGGATGTCCGGCTGCGGGTCGTCCAGCAGGGCGGCCGTATGGAGCAGGTGGGAAGACCGGTCCAGCATGGTGCGCGAGACCCGGTGGGCGTGCAGTCGGACCTTCGGCCGGGGGTGGGTCAGCAGTTCGCCGATGACCTGCCGCAGGGCGGGGTCCCGGTCCGGCGCCCGGCCGACGTGCTCCTCCGCGAGGCGGACGAGAGCCCGCCGTATCTGCTCGAGGCCTCCCGTGCGGGCCAGCCGCAGCAGTTCCGCGCGCCCCGGCCGGTGGACGGCGACGGCGGGAGCCGTAGGGGCCGGGAGGGATGCCTTCCCCCCGTCCAGGAGCAGTGCTTCAGCGAGGTCGCCGCGCCCCTCGGCACGCAGCCGCTCCCGGATCCGCACCAGCTCCGGGGAGCCCAGCAGCCGCTGTCCCGCCAGCAGGTCCAGGAAGCCCCAGGCCCCCGCCTCCAGCCGGGCGCGCAGGTGGTCGGCGAGCACATCGGCGGGCGCCGAGCGCAGGGCGCGACCGGCTTCCGCACGGAGCTCCGCGGTGCCGTTCTCCCACCAGCCGAGCAGCAGGGGGATCAACGGCACGAGGTCCCAGCTCCCGAGCTCCCGGGCGAGCCGCACCACCCTGGCGGGCAGGATCCCGTCGGCGTCCAGATCCGTGGGATCGACGGTGACCAGCGTGCGGGCCGGACGGCCCCCCGACGGCAGGGGCACGCGTCCTCGCAGGTACGCGTCGAGGACGGCCCGTGCGGCCTCCGGTTCCGGCCAGTCCTGGAGCTTCCGGGCCGCGGCGGACCGGCGGGCAGGATCGGGCGAGTCCAGCATCTCCAGCAGTCGCGCGCGCCGCATGACGGACCGCGTCCGGTCGGGCTCGTGTACGACTTCCGAAGCCGGGCCGGTGGTCTCGGCCAGCGTCCACGGCGGTACACCGAGGGGCTGGAGATCCGTCATCCAGTCGAGCAGAAGGGCGCGCACCCCGTCGTCGCCGGCGTCGGGCCAGGCGGCCATGAGGGCGGCAAGGCGCTGCCTGGAGTCCGGTGCGCAGGGGTCGCCGCTCCGCCGGAACTCCTCCACGGCGCGCCGCGTGCGCAGGGCGGTGCGCAGCGCCGACCGCCATGCCGCCGCCTCGCCGTCGGGCGCGGGCGGGACCGGCGGGCCGAACATCTCACGCAGTACGGCGGATTCGGCGTCCCGGTCGTCGGCATCGAGGCGGGCCCCCGCGAGCGCCCGGTCCAGATCGCCTCGGACCGGCACGACTGCGCAGGCCCGGAGCAGCCGCAGCGCCGCGAGATGCGGCGGGGGCGACATGGCGCGCACGGCTTCGGCGATCGCCATGCGTCCGGTCCCCGGCAACCGGGGGGCCACGGCTTCGAGCGCGCAGAGGAGTCCGGGCCGGTTCCGCGCCTCGCCCGCGAGCGCCTCCGTCAGCACCTGGGCGGAGGCCGCGAGGTGCTCCAGTTCGCCGGCCGACCACTGCGGGCCGCGCAGTCGCAGGACGATGCCGAGCACCCGGTCCCGGGTGGCGTCCGGCACGGAGCCGGCCAGGCACAGCCAGTCCGGGAACATGGGGCTCAGGTCCTCCAGGCGCCCGCTCCGCGGACCCTCGGGGCTCTCGGCGAGGCGCAGGGCGATCCGGGCACTCCAGCCGTGCCCGGCGAGCGCGGCGGCGAGGAGGTCCGCCTCGTCGGCCGGGGCAGGGTGGGCGGACGGGGTGACACCGTGCCCTGCCCTCAGGTCGGCGAGTTCGCCGACGCTGCCCGCGCCGAGCCTGATCCGGCCGTCCGCGACCAGCGCGAGCAGCTCCGGCACCAGCGGGGAGCCCTGGTCGGCCAGGGCGCGGACCGTACGGGTGGAGAGCACGCCGTAAAGGCCTCGCAGCAACAGCGTGCGCTCGCGGGGAACCTGGCAGTGTGCGGCCGCGGCGAGGAGCGTGGCGGTGCAGGCCTCACCGAGTACCGCCCGCAGCGCGTCGACGATCCCGGACCGCAGTCCCGGATTTTCGTGGCGGCCGAGGGCGCGGAGCAGTCCGGGCACGGCTGCCGGCGTCCCGGCACGCAGCAGAACCGCCGCGGCCGTCTTCCTGATGTTCATGGTGGGGTGGTCGAGGAGAGCGGTGATCGCCGGGCAGGCCCAGTGGGCCTCCGCACGGCCGAGGGCCAGCAGCGCCTGCCGTACGGTCAGGATGTCGTCGGAGCGGGTCAGGGCGATCAGCGTGGCCGAGAGCACCTGCGCGTCCTCGCCCGAAGCGCCCGTGGCCAGCAGCGCGATCACCTGCTTGCGTACGTGCGGATCACGGTGGCGCAGCAGACGGTGCACACGGGGACGAGTCTGTGCGGACGGCGCGCGCCGCAGGGCCTCGAGCAGGACGGACTGCTGACGGGGCGGCAGGCCCGGCCGGTCCAGCAGGTCCAGTACGAGCCCGGCCACCAGCGCGTCGCCCGCCCGCCGGGCGTCCCCGGCACCGAGCAGGCAGGACGGACGGAGCCTGCGCCGCTCGTACAGCCGGCCCCCCAGCGCACGTACGGCGTCCACGATCTCCTCGGGGACGACGGGCTCCTCGGCACGGCCCGGTTCCGGGTGCGGCCTCGTCTCCACCACCTCCCACGACGCCGCCAGTTCGCTCACGACCCGCAGCAGCAGGGTGGCGACGGCAGGCAGGACGGCCGCGCTGCCGTGGGACGCGAGCGCGCACAGTGCCGCGACCGGGTCGGCGTGCACGGGTGCGGCGGCAAGCAGGGCCAGTTCCCGCTCGTCCGGCGCTCCGAGGTCGGCGGTGACGGCCGGAGGCGGCGCGGTGGGATCGACTCGGGCCAGGATGCGGCGCCTGAGCCCGGGATCGGTGTTCAGCCGCCACAGGAGTTCGAGTGCCCGGTGGCGTACCGGGCGGAGGAAGGGGGCGATCCCGCTGCCGTCGGCCTCCCGGCCGAGCGCCTCGGCCAGCACGGTGACGGTCCGGTGGCCGCCGATGGCTTCGAGCGTGTCGAGAGCCGCCGCAGGGGCCCGGGGCAGCAGGGCGAGCACGGCCTCCTCGGCACCCTCGTGACGGAGTTCGCGCAGCGCGTCCAGGAATGGGCCGGGCAGGCGCGCGGAGGGGAGCAGGCGGGTGACGGCCTCCCCGACCGGCAGGTCTCCGGTGCCCTGGCCGGCGAGGGCGACGAGGAGGGCGAGCCTGCGCGGCGTGCCCAGGTCGTCGGCCGGGACGTCGGCGAGCAGGTCGAGCACCGTCCGGCGGGAGGTGTAGAGGATCGTGGCGACCGTGCGGAGGTCGACCGAGTGGTCCGCCAGTGCCAGGTCGACGAGGGCCGGTGCCTGCGCGGCCTCAGGGAAGTGACCGCGCCGGTGGAGTCCGTGCAGACACGTCACCAGAGGTCCGGCGAGCAGCAACGGGTCCTGGGAGGCGATGTCCAGGAGTGCGCCGATGTCGCCGCGCTCCGCGAGGTCGCCGAGGAGCTCCAGGGCCAGGCGCCGCAGCGCCGGGGGTACGGCGGGGTCGGCCGCGGTCCGTGACAGCAGCGTTCCGTGTCCGTGGCGGGCCGCGGCGGTCAGCGCGGGGCCCCCCGACGTGACGGCACGGACAGGGTCCAGGTACGGGGCGAAGCGGGACTCCGGCAGCGGGGCCGACGCCGCCCAGGGCTCGGCCAGTTCCTCCAGGGCGGCTGCCGTGACGCCGGTGGTGTCCGGGGCCTCACCGAGCAGCCCGGCGAGGTGGGCGCGGGCGAGGTCGGGAGCGAGCAGGGCGGCATGCAGGCCCTCCCGGACCAGCCGGACGGCCTCCGTACACAGGAAGGGGTCACGGGTTGCCAGGAGTTCGGCCACGAGTTGGTCCGGGCGGTGGGCGCTCCCGGCGTCGATGCTGCGTACTGCCTGGCGGAGGAGTTCGCCGGACGGCTCGTCCCGGAACGCCGCGGGGTGGGTGAGGAGTTCGGCGCGGAGCCAGGCGATCCGCACCTGCTGCGGCAGCCGGACCGTGCGCCACGCGGACAGCCGCCTGCGCGGGAGGTGGATGCCCAGCCGCTGATGGATCCCGGCCAGGAGGAGCGACTCGTCCGGCGCCTCCGGCACGGCCCGCGGCAGCAGGCCCGCCAGTTCGGCCGCCTCACCGGGCGACAGCGGGGGCTCCTTCGCCCGCTCGGCGAGCAGCGCCAGTCCCCGGTACCTCGTACGCGGGTCCGCGTGCCCGATGAGCGCCCCGAGTTCGCGGAGCGGTGGGACGACGTCCGCTGCCGTGCCGGTGGACCGCTGCTTCGGACGCGCGTCGGCGGGGGTGGTGGTCACCGTCGGATGTTAGGGGCGTACGGCGCGGCTCGGCCAGCGAATACCGGGGCCTCGCAGGACCGGCGGGGCAGCCGGGCCTGGCGGGCGGTCCCTGCTCCGGGCGCGCGCCGGTCAGGGGCTCTTGGTGGAGGCGAGGTGCGCGAAGGCCACCACGTTGTCCTCGTAGTCCTTCTTCTTCTTGTCGTAGACACCACCACAGGTGATCAGCCGGAGCTGGGCCGTGCCGTTGTCCGCGTACACCCGCTCGCTCGGGAAGTCCGCCTTGCTGAACGTCTCGACGGAGTCGATCTTGAAGGTGGCGACGGCGCCGTCCTCACGGGTGATGTCCACCGTGTTCCCGGCCTTCAACGTGCTCAGCAGCAGGAACACGGCGGGGCCCGTCCTGGTGTCGACGTGCCCGGCCACGACCGAGGTGCCGCGCTCCCCGGGGGTGGCGCCGTTCTTGAACCAGCCCACCAGATTCTCGTCGTCCGCGGGCGGGGCGTCGAGCTGTCCGGAGGAGCCGATCGAGAGCGGGGTGAAGGGGGCGTCGACCGCGATCGACTTGATGGAGATCCGCTCGGGGTAGGACGGTGGCAGCTCGCGCGGACCGGAGGACTCGGAGGCGGAGGGGGCCGGCGAGGCCGGTGCCGCGGGGAGCGAGACCACCGCGGGGGCCGGCGGGACTCCCGCCGACGCGTCGAAGGAGTTGTAGACGAGGAGGAAGCCCAGTCCCACCGCCACGACGGGCCACAGCAGGGAACGGCCGAGGGCAGGGGAGGCGGAATCTGGTTCGGACGGCTGCGGGGCGGCCATGCGCATGCTGCCTTTCGCGTACGGGAGGGACGGGCGGCTGGTGCGGGGGAAAATCGGCGCGGCCACCGCCCTGGGAAGGGGCGGCGGCCACGACAGGATTCATTCAGCGGTGCGGGGCGCCTGTCAGACGGCCGCGGTGCCCGAGGCGTTGCGGCGGCGCAGCTTGTACGCGACGGCACCGAGGCCACCGAGCATCAGCACCGAACCGGCGGCCAGGCCGCTGCCGGAGAGCGCCATCGCTCCGCCGCCGGTGTGCACGCCGCCCTCGGGCTTCTCGTGCTTCCAGGTCTTCTCGCCGTCCTTGTCGCCGTAGCCGGACTCCTTGTCCTCGTCCTTGCTGCCGGAGCCGGACTCCTTGTCCTTCTCCCAGTCGTCCGCCGACACGCCGGCCAGCGCACCGCCACCGGTGTGCATGCCGCCCTCCGGCTTCTCGTGCTTCCACGAGTCCGGCTTCTCACGGTCGTCGTTGCTGCCGGAGCCGGACTCCTTGTCCTTCTCCCAGTCGTCCGCCGACACGCCGGCCAGCGCACCGCCACCGGTGTGCATGCCGCCCTCCGGCTTCTCGTGCTTCCACGAGTCCGGCTTCTCACGGTCGTCGTTGCTGCCGGAGCCGGACTCCTTGTCCTTCTCCCAGTCGTCCGCCGACACGCCGGCCAGCGCACCGCCACCGGTGTGCATGCCGCCCTCGGGCTTGTCGTGCTTCCACGAGTCCGGCTTCTCGCGGTCGTCGTTGCTGCTGGCGGAGGAGCCGCTGTCCTTCTCCCAGCCGTCCGCCGAGGTCACGGCGTATGCGGCGGGGACGGAGACCGCGAGGACCGCCGTGACGGCGGCCGATGCGAACAGGGTGCGGGCAGAGCGCATGGATACACAGTCCTTTCGCCACTCCCGCGCTGACCGGCTGGTTGTCGGCTCATCGGATCACGGGTGCGACGTGATCCACCGTCAGCCGAAATCCCGGGGCCCACCACTCGGGGAGGCCGCATTCGAGGGACTCGGTGGGCCCAACGTGTGACAGGGAGCCAGATGTCACCCGTTGGACGGCACGCCACGCCGGAGGGAGGTTTGGGCGGCGACGACCATCGGTGTAAGGGGGCGGGCGGTGAACAACGTGTCCGTGGAACTGCGCGGCACCCGGCTGACGGCCGAGGTGTCCGGCGACCGGCTGCGGGACCCGGTGGCCGTACAGTCCCGTGCTCTGCCGGCCGCATCCGTGCGCGAGGTCGCGGTGGGGGCTGCCGCGCGGGGCTCGGGCGCCGCGGCGGACAACATGGGCGCCGCGGCCCTGTACCGGCCGGTGACGAAGCGGATCGCGACCGCCGAACCTGGACGTCTCCTGCCCGGTCACAGCGACGAGCTCGACGGCGCCACGGTCCCGGGCACGGAGGCCGGCTCCCCCTGGCAGTGGGTCCGCGGACCGGCGACGGGCGTCACCATGCCCCAGGGAGCGCTCTCCCGGCCGACACAGGATGCCGAGCTGCATCTCGGCGACAACACGGCCCCGGTGCTGCTTCGGGACGCGCCGGCGGGTGACTACACGGTCGAGGACGAAGCTCCGGTTCGCCCCCGACCGGGCTGCTCGGCAGGCCGGTCTCGTGCGGTACGAGAACGACGACCGCTGGTTCAAGCTCGTCCACTCCGTCCTTCCGCTCACCAACGGCGACGGTGCGGTGCTCGATGTCGGCGAGTTCGGCAAGGAGGGCGAGCGCCCCACGGCCACCCCGCCGACCGCCGTGGCCAACGCGCCGATGTTCGGGGGACCGACGGCCGACACGATGCGGCTGCGGCTGGCCCCCACCTCGACACCGCGCACGGGGAGCACGAGGTACGCGCGTCCACCAGCCGTGACGGTGTCCACTGGTCGGCCGGGAGCGTCTGGACACTTCCGGTCCGGGGTGAGCTGAGGATCGGTCTCGTCTCCCACAACCGGTCCGGCACGACGGCCGGCTCCGACTACGTACGGACGTACGCCACGCCCTGAACCCGGCCGCCACTTCCTGAATCCATGGCCCGCCAGGTCTCACGCTCCGTCACCGAGGAGTTCACACAGAGGGGGTCCCCATCGGGACGCGGTCATCAGTTCTTGTCGCCAACAGGCCCTGCTACATCTGCTGTTGCACATCTCTTGACGCGTTCGTAACAAGGGTGGAGTATCTCGCACAGCCGGAGAGAGCGCTCTCCGGCTGTGCGCGTCGTGTACCCGCCCCACGACTCAGGAGACCCCCGATGTACGCACCCCCGAACCTCCACAGACCACTTCTCGCCCTCACCGGAAGACGCAGCGGTGTGCTGGCCGTCATCGCCGGACTGGTCCTGTCGCTCCTCGCGTTCGTGCCCCAACCCTCCGCGAGCGCGGCGCCCACGCTGCTCTCTCAGGGGAAGACCGTCACCGCCTCCAGCCAGGAGAACGGCGGCACCCCCGCCACCGCCGCGGTGGACGGCAACACCGGCACCCGCTGGGCCAGCGCCTTCTCCGACCCCCAGTGGATCAAGGTCGACCTGGGCGCCGCCGCCTCGATGAGCCAGATCGTCCTGCGCTGGGAGGCCGCCTACTCCACCGGCTACCGGATCGAGTTCTCCTCCGACAACAGCAACTGGAGCACCGCCTACTCGACCACCACCGGTGCCGGCGGCACGGAGACCCTCAACGTCTCGGGCACCGCGCGCTACGTCCGGCTGACCGGCACCGCCCGCGCCACCGGATACGGCCACTCCCTCTGGGAGTTCCAGGTGTTCGGCACCACCGGCGGGGGCGACCCGCAGATCCCCGGCGGCGGCGACCTCGGCCCCAACGTCCTGGTCTTCGACCCCTCGACGCCCAACATCCAGGGCAAGGTCGACGACATCTTCAAGCAGCAGGAGTCCGCGCAGTTCGGCACGGGCCGCTACGCGCTGATGTTCAAGCCGGGCACGTACAACAGCATCAACGCCCAGATCGGCTTCTACACCTCCATCGCCGGCCTCGGTCTCAAGCCGGACGACACCACCTTCAACGGTGATGTCACCGTCGACGCGGGCTGGTTCGACGGCAACGCCACCCAGAACTTCTGGCGCTCGGCCGAGAACCTGGCCCTCAACCCGGTCAGCGGCACCAACCGCTGGGCCGTCTCCCAGGCCGCCCCCTTCCGCCGCATGCACGTCAAGGGCGGACTCAACCTCGCGCCGAACGGCTACGGCTGGGCGAGCGGCGGCTACATCGCCGACAGCAAGATCGACGGCCAGGTCGGGCCCTACTCCCAGCAGCAGTGGTACACCCGCGACAGCACCATCGGCAGCTGGGGCAACGGCGTCTGGAACATGACGTTCTCCGGCGTCGAGGGCGCCCCCGCCCAGAGCTTCCCCGAGCCGCCGTACACCACCCTGGACACCACCCCGGTCTCCCGCGAGAAGCCCTTCCTCTACCTCGACGGCAACGACTACAAGGTCTTCGTCCCGGCCAAGCGCGCCAACGCGCGCGGTGTCTCGTGGAACGGCACCCCGCAGGGTGAGTCCATCCCGCTGAGCCAGTTCTACGTGGTCAAGCCCGGCGCGACCGCGCAGACCATCAACGCGGCCGTCCGCCAGGGCCTGCACCTGCTCTTCACGCCGGGCATCTACCACGTCAACGAGCCCATCGAGATCAACCGCGCGAACACCGTCGCCCTGGGCCTCGGACTCGCCACGATCATCCCGGACAACGGCGTGACCGCGATCAAGGTCGGCGACGTCGACGGCGTCAAGCTCGCCGGACTCCTCGTCGACGCGGGGACGCAGAACTCCTCGGTCCTCGTCCAGGTCGGCCCCGCGGGCGCCTCGGCCGACCACGCGGCGAACCCGACCAGCCTCCACGACGTGTTCGTCCGGGTCGGCGGCGCCGGGGCCGGCAAGGCGACCACCGGCATGGTGGTCAACAGCGACGACACCATCATCGACCACACCTGGCTGTGGCGCGCCGACCACGGCGACGGAGTCGGCTGGGAGACCAACCGCTCCGACTACGGACTCCGGGTCAACGGTGACGACGTCCTGGCCACCGGCCTGTTCGTCGAACACTTCAACAAGTACGACGTCCAGTGGTACGGCGAGAACGGGAAGACGATCTTCTTCCAGAACGAGAAGGCGTACGACGCCCCCGACCAGGCCGCCATCCAGAACGGCGACACCAAGGGGTACGCCGCCTACAAGGTCGGCGACTCCGTCACCACCCACGAGGGCTGGGGCATGGGCAGCTACTGCTACTTCAACGTCGACCCGACCATCCGCCAGCAGCACGGCTTCCAGGCCCCGGTGAAGCCCGGCGTGAAGTTCCACGACCTGCTCGTGGTCTCGCTCGGCGGCCAGGGCCAGTACGAACACGTCATCAACAACACCGGATCACCCACCTCCGGTACGTCGACCGTCCCGTCCCAGGTGGTGTCCTTTCCCTGAGACGGGGTGAGATGAGCGGAGCCGGCTCATCGGACGGCGCGGGGCCCGGCAGTCACTGCCGGGCCCCGCGTCGTGCGCTCCCGCGCCCCTCCGGCACGCGCCCTGCCGTCACACGGCGAAGAGCGACTCCAGGTAGGTCCGCACCTCCGGGCCGTCCGCCGGGGCGGCGCGCATGCCGACGTATCCGTCGGGTCGCACGAGGATCGCCTCGCCGCCCCGCGCACCGTACGCACGGCGGAACTCGCCGAGGCTGTCGTGCACGGTCGGCAGCCGTGGTGCCGGGTCAGGCAGGCGCGGGGCGAGGACCACACAGGTGTTCAGCAGACCGTGTGCGGCGCGGGCGGCAGCCGTCGCGACCTCGTCGAAGGACGTCGGCCGGTTCTCGGCGTCGGCGTAGAGCAGCAGGGTGTGCTCCCGCTCACGCAGGAGGGTGAACAGCCGGACGGGGAAGGCGCCCAGGGCGTGCAGGAGTCCGCCGCAGTCGGGTGCGCGGTCGCCCGGTGCCGGTCCCTCGGGTGCGGATCCACCGGGCGCCACGACCGGGCTGCCCCGGTAGCCCATCAGGAGCTGGGCCTCGCGGAGCATCAGCGTCTCCGGATCGTCCGGATCGCCCTGGATCCCGCTCCTCACGTGGCGCAGTGTCCGCGCGACCACTTCCTCGCCGATCGGGCGGCGTTCGGCGTCGTAACTCTCCAGCAGCCCGGCACGCGCGTGACCGTGCACCGCGGCGGCGAGCTTCCACGCCAGGTTGAACGCGTCCTGGACCCCGGTGTTCATCCCCTGCGCGCCGGTCGGCGGGTGGATGTGCGCGGCGTCGCCGGCCACGAAGACCCGTCCCCGGCCGTACCGGCCGACGATGCGGTGGCTGATGCGGAAGACGGAGGACCAGCGCAGCGACGAAGCGGTCGTGGAGCGGGGGGAGAGCCGGTCGAGCACGGCCTGGATGTGCCCGATCCCGGGCACCGGCCCCTGGTCGCCACTCAGCCCGTGCGCCACCCCGTCGCCGTCCCCGGGCGGGGTGCGCGAGAGCTCGGGCGGTGTGGCCATGGACATCCGGTAGCGCTTCACCCCGGGCAGCGGGATGCACACCAGGATGTCGTCCGTCTGCCCGTCGGCGACGCGCGAGGCCCGGAGCGCGTATCCGTCCGGCAGGTCCCAGTCGACCTCGACGTCTCCCAGCATGTACTCCTCGGGAAGCGCGGCGCCCTCGAAGGACAGTCCGAGCCCTTTGCGTACGGCGCTGTGCGCGCCGTCGCAGCCGACGAGGTAGCGGGCCGTCAGTTCCTCGGTGCCGCTCCCGGGGAGGGAGAGGATCGCTCTCACCTCGTCGGCGTCCTGCTCGAAGGAGAGGAGTTCGGTGCCGCGTTCGACCTGGCCTCCCCGCCGGATCAGGAGGTCCTCGAGGAGGCGTTCGGTCTCGTACTGCGGGAGGGCGGCGAAGCCGTAGGGCACCTCGGGCGGGAGCCGGAGGTCGATCCGCGGTCCTTCCTCGCCGTTGACGTAGAGGAGCTGCCCCTTCAGGGGGACCGCCGTCTCCAGCGCCTCGCGGACCATCCCCATCCGGTCCCAGATCTCCAGCGTCCTCGGCTGGACGCCCACCGCCCGTGCGTAGGGGAGGCGGGCGGGCAGCCGGTCGACGACCCTGCACGACACACCTCGCCGGGCCAGCTCGGACGCTGCTGTCAGACCCACGGGGCCCGCCCCCGCGACGAGCACATCGACATCGACCATGGGTGCCTCCCAGGCGCGGTGCATTCACTTCAATGCACCACACCAGGGGCGAAATGTCCATTTCGATGCTCGATGCTCCGTGGCCCGGTGCGGGGAGGGGCCCTCCCCGCACCGGCCGCAGTCGTCAGCCCACGGTGCAGGCCTCACCGCCCAGCGTGAAGGCGTCCGGCTCGGCGGCGGTGCCCGTCGACGTGCCGGTGAAACCGAAGCCCGCCGAGGAGCCGGGAGCCACCTTTCCGTTCCAGCCGGCGTTCGTCACGGTCACCTTCGCCCCGGACTGCTGGTGGGAGGCGTTCCACATCTGGGTGATCTTCTGGCCCCCGGGGAACGACCAGCCCAGCTGCCAGCCGTCGTAGGCGGTGGTGCCGGTGTTGGTGACCGTCAGGTCCGCCTGGAACCCGCCGGACCACTGGTTGGTGACCTTGTACGTCACGGAGCAGGCGGACCCACCCGGTTCGGGGTCCGGGTCGGTTCCCCCTCCTCCGGTGTCCGAGGTCTCGCCGACCTGGATGCCGCGTCCGTTGGTGGAGACGTAGACGCGCCCGTACACCCTCGGGTCACCGGTGATGGCCGCCCCGGTCCAGGCCCACTGGTGGGCGTCGTCGTTGATCCTCGTCCACGTCGCCCCCTTGTCGGTGGACCGGAAGATGCCGCGCACCCCGCCGATCTTCGCGCTGACGAACACCGTCCGGTACGAGGCACCGGGGGCCGCCTTGCCGAAGCCCACGCTGTCGGCCTGTTCGACGCCGGTGAACTTGGTGAACGTGGCGCCGGAGTCGGTGGATCGCCACAGACCGTAGGAGCCCGTCGCCGCGCCTCCGGCGAACCAGATGTCGCCCTCCGTGCCGGGCAGCGCCTTGAAGCGGACGTTGCCCTCGGCGGGCAGGCCGGTCGCCTTGGCGGCGAAGGTGGCGCCACCGTCGGTCGACACGTAGAAGGTTCCGGCCTTGAAGCCGTAGAACTTCTTCGGATTCACCCGGTCCGACTCGACCGTCGCACCGGCCGGGATGCCGGTGGCCGCGGTCCAGGTGTTGCCGTAGCCGGTGGTGCGGTGGACCCCGGCCCCCTCCGGGCTCCAGACGAAACCGCCGGCGTCGGCCGCAGCAGCGACCGTGCCCCCGCCGGTGACGCCGGAAGGCTCCGACGCCTGGAACCAGTTGGCCCCGTTGTCGGTGGAGAAGCCGATGTGCGGAGCGGCGTCCGCGTTGCCCACCCGGACGACCGTACCGGGAGAGGTCTCCGCGAAGTCCAGGCTGGTGGTCGAGTCGAGGTTGGGCGAGGTGAACATCATCGCGGGCACGGCATCGAGGTCCGTGTGCCGGAAGCCTCCGATGTCACCGAGCGCACTGAGCAGCGGGGCGCCGGAGGGAGGGCTCGCCAGGTCGTTGACGGCCGTCTCCTCCAGCCCCTTCACCATGGGTGTGATCGTGAACCGGCCTCCGGAGTCCCAGGACGTGAGGTCCTCCGTGCCGTAGACCGTCGCACCGGTGCCGTACATCATCCGGTTCGAGTCGAACGGGTCGATCTCCAGGGCCTCCGTCATCCACCCCAGTTTCGGGGAGGTCTCGGGCGGCGAGGGGTTGGCCCCCCAGCTGAGCCAGGGCACGGAGGAGACGTCCAGGGTGTAGCGGTCGGAGCGATCGGGGTAACTGGAGTAGTCCCAGGCCTTGGTCCAGGTGGCGCCGCTGTCGGTGGAGCGGAAGATCTGGGTGTCGGGCCACCAGGAGCTGTAGGCGGTGGCCATCAGGGTTCCCGGCTTCTGCCGGTCGACGGAGAGGCCGCTGAAGCCGTGGTAGACATCGGCCTCCGCGACCGGGCTGACGTCCGTCCACGCGCCGGACTCCGTGTCGTACCGCCAGATCTGGCCCTTGGCACCGTCGTACGGGCCGCCCGTGTCGCTCGTGGTCAGGTAGAGATGGCCGGTCGAGGAGTCGAGCACCCCCTTGTGCGCGAGGTACCCGGTCGGCTGGCCGGCGATCCTGGACCAGGTGCTGCCCCCGTCCGTGGAGCGGTAGACGGTGTTCTGCTTGTCGGCGACCCCGACGTAGATGTCCTGGGTGGCTCTGCCCGCGCTGCCGGAACGCTCGTCGAAGGTCACCCACACGATGCCCTGGTTGTCGTTGCCGTATCCGCTGGTGTCGCTGGGGTCCGCCACGTAGGTGCCCGGATCGGGGAAGGCGGTGACCTGCGACCAGGTGACGCCCGAGTCGGTGGACCGCCACAGGCCCTTGCCGCTGGGGGCGCCGAGGTACAGCACGGAGTTCTTGTTCGGGTCGACGGCGAGCCGCTCACCCATCCCCCGTCCCGGCATGTTGCCGCCGAGCTTGAAGGGCAGCGTGGCCGCCTTCCAGGAGGCGCCCCGGTCCGAGGAGCGCAGGACCGCCCCGTTCGTCGGGTCCCAGCTGTTGGTGTACGTGCCGACGGCGGCGTAGACGTTGTCCGGCTCGGCCGTGTCGGAGGCGAGGCTCACCACCCCGGACCAGCCCCAGCGGTCCCAGTCCACCCAGTCCATCAGCGGGGTCCACCGCTTGCCCGCCTGGTCCCAGCGGTAGGCGCCGCCGATGTCGGTGCGCGCGTAGGCGAGGTTCTTCTCGGACCGGTTGAAGACGATGCCCGGGACGAAGCCGCCGCCGTCGATCCGGGCGTTCTTCCACGTGTACGTGTCCGCCGCGATGGACACATCCGATGCTTCGGCATCGGCGGGCCGGTCGTCCGGGCGGGCGACCGCCGGAGATCCGGTGGCCGATAGCCCGACGGTGAGGGCAAGTGCCGCCAGTAGGGCGGCGATCGGTCTGGCGCTCAAGCGCACGGAAACGTCCTCTCCGAGCTGGACCGCCGACAGCGGCGGTACGGGACTGACACAGAGATGGGAGCGCTCCCATAAGGCATCCCGATGGTAGCGCCGCGCACCACCCGAGAGAAGGGTGGTGCAGTCGTTTCATCGGATGAATATGGGCGCCCACTCCCACACCCCGCCCGCACGCACGCCTGACCCGCCCACGCCCGCCGCACCGGTCGGCACACCTTCTCCACACATCGGGAGTTCAGGTGTCACTACGGGCACGTAATCCCGGAAGACGCTCCATGAAAGCGCCTTCCATCCGCAGGCAGCACACATGAAAAAAGAGAGTCGCGCTCACCTTTTACCATGGCGTGAATACCGATACCTTCCGACCTTTCCTGGTCGGTCCGCACCATCACCGATGGAATTTCGGAACACCCCGGGATCGGGGAAACCTGCACACGGCGTGCGCACACCGGTCACTCGGACCGGCACGAAACGCCTGGTCGGGATGGATCCTTGAGTCGATTGGGGCGGGAGTGCCCCACTTGGGGGACATGACGGTGCGACGACGCGGAATTCATCCGGTGAAGCTCGTGAAGAATCTGCCGCCACGGAATGAACGCTTCTCCACGTAAGCCGATCGCAGCGGACCGATAACCACAGATCCGCCGCAGTTCGATTGGCTGTACGAGGCGGAGGCGTGCTTTGATCCTGGCCCATACGGAGGCCGCAGCACGGGTTTCCGTATATAAGCAATTTCCATACGAAGGGCAGCGCTCATCATGAACTACACCCCCCAGGTCGAGACCGCCGAGATCTCCGACAGCGACCTCGACAACGTCTCGGGCGGCCTCGTGGGCGGCGTGCTCGGCAACGTCACGGGCACCGTCGAGGGCATCGTCCCGGTCGCCGGCGTCGTCGGCTCGGTCACCGGTCTCGTCGAGGGCGCCACCGGCGTGAACACGGGCGCGGTCACCGGCCTGGCCACCGGCCTGACCGCCGGTCTCTGAGAGACACGGCAGTACCCCGCCGAGCCCCGGAACCCATCGGTTCCGGGGCTCGGTGCCGACCGCTGACAGGTGAGGGAAGAGTTCCGTGCAGTTCCGCCAACAGGCCCTTTCCAAGCTGCAGTCGCCCGAACAGCTCGACCTTCCGGTGCGCTTCGCCCGCCCGCAGGGTCTGCTCGTCCTCTGCGTCACCGTCGCCGTGATGGCCGCCGCCTGCTTCTGGGCCGTGACGGGCTCGGTCGCGAGCACGCTCGACGCGTCCGGCATCCTCACGCACACGCGCGGCAGTTACATCCTGCAGAGCCCGGTCGCCGGCCAGATCACCGAGGTGCTCGCCGACGAGGGCGAGACGCTGCCCCGGAACTCCCCCCTGCTCAAGGTCCGTACGGAGAACGGCGAACGCGTCGTCCGCACGATCGACGCGGGACGGCTCACCTCGGTGACGGCCACGATCGGCGCGGTGGTGACGACCGGCGCGGACGTGGCGAGCGTCGAGCGGATCGACGGCGACGACGACCCCCTGGTCGTCCTGCTGTACGTCTCGGGCAGCGGTGCGGCATCGGTCCCGGTCGGCGCCTCCGTGGACCTCACCGTCCAGTCCGTGCCCGCCCAGCAGTACGGGGTGCTCCGCGGCAAGGTGGCCGCGGTCGGCAGGGCCGCGCAGACGCAGCAGCAGATCACCCGGTTCCTCGGCGACGCCCAGCTCGGCGAGCAGTTCTCCCGGCACGGACGGCCGTTGGCGGTCCTGGTGCGGATCGAGCGCTCGGACTCGACGAAGTCCGGATACCGGTGGTCCTCGGCCGATGGCCCTCCGTACGCGATCGGCTCGATGACCCTGGCCACCGGCTCCGTCCGTCTCGCCGACCAGCGCCCGATCGATTGGCTGCTCCCGTGACCGCACCTCACCCCTCCCCCACCGCCCAGCAGCTTCCCCCGCCCGGCCGCGGCAGGCACCGTCCGGAAGGCACGCCGGGCTCCCGGCTGCGGGCCCCCGCCCCGAAGCCCGCACGGACGAAGTCCGTGCACACGCCCACCGTCCTCCAGATGGAGGCCCTGGAGTGCGGTGCGGCCTCGCTGGCCATGGTGCTCGGCCACCACGGCCGCCATGTGCCGCTGGAGGAACTGCGCATCGCCTGCGGCGTCTCACGTGACGGCTCACGCGCCAGCAACGTGCTCAAGGCCGCACGCAGTTACGGTCTGACGGCCAAGGGCATGCAGATGGAGCCCGCCGCCCTCGCGGACGTCCAGGCGCCGGCGATCCTGTTCTGGGAGTTCAACCACTACGTCGTCTACGACGGCACGGGACGCCGGCTGGGCCGCCGCGGCGTGCACATCAACGACCCCGACAAGGGGCGCCGGTTCGTCCCCACCGAGGACTTCGACACCAGTTTCACGGGGGTCGTCCTCGTCCTCGAACCCGGTGAGGACTTCCGGCGCGGCGGCCGGAAGCCCGGCGTCATGGCCGCGCTGCCGGCCCGGCTGCGCGGGACCACGGGCACGATGCTGGTCGCCCTGCTCGCCAGCCTCCTGCTGGTGGCCGTCGGGGCGACGCTCCCGGCGCTGAGCCGCACCTACATCGACATGTTCATGATTGGTGAACAGACCTCGCTGCTGGGCGTGCTGTTCGCCGCGATGGGCACCATGGTCGCCCTCACCGTCGTGCTGACCTGGCTGCAGCAGGCGAATCTGCTGCGGGGGCGCATCATCTCGTCCACGCTCGGCAGTGCCCGCTTCTTCCGGCACCTGCTCCGGCTGCCGGTCACCTTCTTCTCGCAGCGCAGCCCCGCCGACCTCGTCCAGCGCCTGCAGTCGAACGACGCGGTGGCCGAGACACTCGCCCGGGATCTCACGGCGGCGGGTGTCGACGGCATCGTGGTCCTCCTCTACGCGTTCCTGCTGTGGACCTACGATCCGCAGCTGACCGTCATCGGTGTGGGGATCGCCTTGCTCAACGTGGTCGCGATGCGCATCGTCGTACGGATGCGGGCCACCGGCACGCAGAAGCTGCGGGCGGACAGCGCACGGCTGACGAACACCTCGTACACCGGACTCCAGCTGATCGAGACGATGAAGGCCACCGGCGGGGAGAACGGCTACTTCCGCCGGTGGGCGGGGCAGCACGCGACGACGCTGGAGGAGCAGCAGCGCCTCGGGGTGCCGAGCGCCTGGCTGGGCATCGTCGCTCCCGCCCTCGCGACGCTCAACAGCGCCCTGATCCTGTGGATCGGCGGGCTGCGGGCCGTCGAGGGACACCTCTCGATCGGTCTGCTCGTCGCCTTCCAGGCGCTGGTGACCCGCTTCACCGCGCCGGTCACCCGGCTCAACGGCGTGGCGGGCCGGGTCCAGGACTTCGCCGCCGACGTGGCCCGCCTCAAGGACGTCGAGAACTTCCCGGTCGACGCGCTGTACTCCCGCCCCGAGCCGGCCGCGAGCACCCGTCGGCTCAAGGGCCATGTGACGCTGGAGGACATCACCTTCGGCTACAGCCCCCTCGACAAGCCGCTGCTCACCGGATTCGACCTCTCGGTGGGACCGGGGCAGCAGGTGGCGCTCGTCGGCGGTTCCGGCAGCGGCAAGTCGACGGTCTCCCGGCTCATCTCCGGGCTCTACAGCCCGTGGCAGGGAACGATCCGGATCGACGGGCAGCGTCTGGAGGACATCCCCAGGGGCGCGCTGGCCGCGTCCGTGTCCTTCGTCGACCAGGACGTCTTCCTCTTCGAGGGGACGGTCCGGGACAACGTGGCGCTGTGGGACCCCTCGGTCCCCGACGAGGCCGTGACCGAGGCGCTGCGGGACGCCGCCCTGTACGACGTGGTCGCCCGCCGTCCCCGCGGCATCCACGGCCGGGTGGAGCAGGACGGCAGGAACTTCTCCGGCGGGCAGCGTCAGCGCCTGGAGATCGCCCGGGCCCTCGTGCGCCGCCCCAGCATCCTGGTCCTCGACGAGGTCACCAGCGCGCTGGACGCCGAGACGGAGCGGATCATCATCGACAACCTGCGACGGCGCGGCTGCGCCTGCGTGGTGATCGCGCACCGGCTGAGCACGGTCCGCGACAGCGACGAGATCGTGGTCCTGGACCACGGGACGGTCGTGGAGCGCGGCCGGCACGAGAACCTGGTGGCCGCCGGGGGCCCCTACGCCGATCTGGTCAGGGAGCACTGACGTGACATCCGCACCGCCCGTCGCGAGCACCGGGGCCCCCGGGCAGGACCCGGTCATCGGCGCGCTGGGAGCCCTCGGCGAGCAGGTCGACTGCACCGGGCGCAGGAGCCTGTCGCTGGAAGGCCCCCAGGTCCTCTGGCTCGTCGTGGGCGGCGCCCTCGACCTGTTCGCGGTGGACGCGCTGGAGCAGGGGCACTGGCACTTCCTGGGCAGACTCGAACCGGGGACCCTCGTCCTGGGCCCGGTCGAGGGCCCGCAGCACACCCTGGTCGGACGGCCGCTCCAGGAGTGTGTGCTGCGCCGGATCCCGCTGCGTGAGCTGTACCGGCCCGAATACGCCGGCCAGGGGGTGTACGAGGGGCAGTACCGCAGCCACTACGACACCGGTGACGCCACACTCAGCCTGCTGGAGCACGCGTTCTCGCTCGGTGTGGGCCGCAGCCAGCGCGTGCTGTTCGAGGCCCCGCTGGACGGCCGGACCACCCTCGACGGGACCGCGGGCGACGACGACATCCTCTGGCTGCCGGTGTCGCCCGGCGGCATCCAGTACGGCGCCGCGTTCAGCGCGGAGGCCGCTGGCGACCTGCTCGTCGACCCGGCCATGTGGCAGGGCATGGTCAACCAGCAGTACCGCCTGCTGTCGGCGCTGGACCGCTGGATCGAACAGCTGGAGCGGGCGCACGAGGACAGGACCGCGGCCGGCATGAAGGCGGGCGAGGCCGTCCGCAAGGAGGCCGACCAGGCGCTGCTGACCTCGATCGGCCGGTCCGCCAGGGGGGCTTCGCGCGCGACGGGCGGATCGGACGACGCGGTGTACGCGGCCTGCCGCCTGGTGGCCCGGGACTCCGGGATCGTCCTCGCGGAACCCGCGACGGGCGGGGCGGTGAGCGACCGCATCGACCCGGTCGAGCGTGTCGCGGTCGCCTCACGCATCCGCACCCGAGCGGTGCGATTGGACGGGCGCTGGTGGCGGGAGAACTCCGGTCCGCTGGTGGGCCAGCGGACCGCGTCCGGGGCGCCGGTCGCGCTGCTCTGGCGCCGTGGCCGCTACGAGGCGGTCACCCCTCTGACCGGGCGGCGCAGCCGGATCGACAGCGCCTCGGCCGAGGAGTTCGAGGCGCGGGCGGTGATGTTCTACAGGCCACTGCCGGAGCAGCCCCTGAACAAGAGGCAGCTGCTGCGCTTCGGCCTCTTCGGGACCCGGCGCGACCTGCGCAATCTGGTGCTGGCCGGCCTGGTGACGGTCGCGCTGGGCTCCCTGGTGCCGGTCGCGACCGGCAAGGTGCTCGGTGTGTACGTGCCCCACGCCCGGAACGACCTCATCGTGCAGGTGTCGCTGGCCGTCATCATCGCCGGTGTCGTCTCCGCGGCCTTCATGCTGCTCCAGAACCTCACCATCCTGCGGATGGAGGGGCGTATCGAGAGCACCCTCCAGCCCGCGGTCTGGGACAGACTGCTGCGGCTGCCGACGAAGTTCTTCACGGAGCGTTCGACGGGAGAGCTGGCGAGCGCGGCGATGGGGGTGAGCGCCATCCGCCGGGTGCTGTCCGGCACCGGTCCCGTCGTGGTGCAGGCGGGCACCCTCGGAGTGATGAATCTGGGTCTGCTGCTCTGGTTCAGCGTCCCGCTGGCTCTGACCGCCGTGGCGATGCTGGTGGTCATCGCCGGGGTGTTCCTCACCATGGGCATGTGGGAGCTCCGCTGGCAGCGCAGACTGGTCGAGCTGGGGAACAAGCTGAACAACCAGGCGTTCCAGACCCTGCGGGGCCTGCCCAAACTGCGTGTGGCCGCGGCGGAGAGCTTCGCGTACGGGGCGTGGGCGGCGGAGTTCGCGCGCAGCCGTGAGCTGCAGAAGCGTGCGGGCCGGATCAAGAACCTGACGACGGTCCTCAACGCGGTCTATCTCCCGCTCTGTTCGCTGGTCGTCTTCGTCCTGCTGGCGGGCCCGGCCCGTGGTTCCCTGACGGCCAGTGAGTTCCTCACCTTCAACACGTCCGTGACGATGCTGCTGACGGCCGTCACCCAGCTCACCGGGGCGTTCGTGTCGGCCGCTGCGGTGCTGCCGATGTTCGAGCAGATCAGGCCGGTGCTGGACGAGGCGCCCGAGGTACGCGGTGCCAGCACCCAGCCGGGTGAGCTCTCCGGGGAGATCGAGGCGAGGGGGGTCACCTTCCGCTACTCCGACGACGGTCCCGTCGTCCTCGACGAGGTGTCGCTGACCGTGCGTCCGGGCGAGTTCGTCGCGATCGTGGGCCCCAGCGGATGCGGGAAGTCGACGCTGCTGAGGATGCTCATCGGCTTCGACAGGCCGGTCTCGGGCAGTGTCCTGTACGACGGCCAGGACCTCACGGCGCTCGACCGGGCCGCCGTGCGCCGTCAGTGCGGCGTCGTCCTGCAGAACGCCCAGCCGCTGTCCGGATCGATCCTGGACTGCATCTGCGGCGCGGAGGTCTTCACCCAGGAGGAGGCGTGGGAGGCCGCCGCGATGGCGGGGCTGGCCGAGGACATCAAGCGTATGCCGATGGGTCTGCACACCATGATCTCCGGGGGCGGCTCGATCTCCGGGGGCCAGCGCCAGCGGCTGATGATCGCCCAGGCACTGGTGCGGCGCCCCCGCATCCTCTTCTTCGACGAGGCGACCAGTGCCCTCGACAACGAGACCCAGCGCACCGTGATCGAGAGCACCAGGTCCCTGCGGGCCACCCGCGTCGTGATCGCGCACCGGCTGTCGACGGTCATGGACGCCGACCGTGTCATCGTCATGGCGGACGGCCGTGCCGTCCAGGAGGGGCCCCCCGCCGAGCTCCTCGCGGACACGCGCGGGCAGCTCCACGAACTGGTGCGGCGCCAGATGACCTGAGGTCCTCGGGGGTGGTCGGCCCGAGCGGCGGCCGCGGTGCTCTCATTCCTCCTCGGGCAGGGCCTGTTCGGTCCAGATGGTCTTGCCGGAGCGGGTGTAGCGCGTTCCCCACCTCTTGACGAGCTGGGCGACGATGAACAGACCACGCCCGCCCTCGTCGTCCTCGCCGCTGTGGCGCAGGTTCGGTGAGGTGTGGCCGGTGTCGGCGACCTCGCACAGAAGGGTGCGGTCACGGATGAGACGTACGTGCAGCGGTCCTTCGGTGTACCTGACCGCGTTGGTCACCAGTTCGCTGACGACGAGTTCGGTCGCGAACGCCAGCTCGTCGAGGCCCCAGCGGTGCAGTTGTCCGGTGGCCAGCTCCCGGGCCCTGCCCGGGGTGACCGCCTCCGGGGGCAGCTCCCAGTCGGCGACCTGCGAGCTGTCGAGTTCGCGGGTGCGCACGAGCAGCAGAGCGGTGTCGTCGGCCGCGGGGCCCTCCGGCAGCAGTTCCGCCACGGTCCGGTCGCAGAGTTCCTCGAGGGACGCGTGCCGGTCGCCGAGCACACGTCCCAGGGCGTCGAGTCCGTGGTCGATGTCGCGGTCGCGGGCCTCGACCAGGCCGTCGGTGAACAGGGCCAGCAGGCTGCCCTTCGGCAGCTCGATCTCCAGGGACTCGAACGGCAGGCCTCCGAGGCCCAGGGGCGGACCCGCGGGCAGGTCCGGGAACGACGCCACGCCGTCCGGGCCTACGACCGCCGGCGGCAGGTGCCCGGCCCTGGCCATGACGCAGTGCCTCGAGACCGGGTCGTAGACCGCGTAGAGGCAGGTCGCCCCGGTGGTCACATCGGCGTCCGTGCCGTCGGGTGTGCCCAGCTCGCCCCACCGCTCCTGGGCGGACTGCCCCACCAGGTCGTCGAGCCGCGACAGCAGTTCGACGGGGTCCATGTCCAGCTGGGCGAACGCGCGCACGGTCGTGCGCAGCCGCCCCATGGTGGCGGCAGCCTGCAGACCGTGGCCGACCACGTCCCCCACGACGAGTCCCACCCGGGTTCCGGACAGCGGGATGACGTCGAACCAGTCACCGCCGACCCCTGTCACGTCGTCCGCGGGCAGGTAGCGGTGGGCGAGGTCGACCGCCGACTGGTCCGCCACGTACTGCGGCAGCAGCTGGCGCTGCAGGGCCAGGGACGCGGTGCGTTCACGGGTGAAGCGGCGGGCGTTGTCGATGGACACCGCGGTCCGGGCTGCCAGTTCGTCGGCCAGGGCCACCTCGCCGCTGTCGAAGACGGACGAGCGGGTGCCGCGGATGAAGGTGACGAGCCCCAACATGCTGTTCCCGGCCCGCAGCGGCACCACCAGGACCGTCTCGTCCAGCACGTGGCCGCCCGAGGAGAGGCTGCGGTCCTGGGGCGAACCGGGCGGGTAGTCCACGGGTGAGCGGTTCGCGGGAGGGGGGTCCGGACTCGCACCGCCGGCGTCCTCCGTCGAGCAGCGGGCGACCCGCACCAGGGCCATCGCCGCCGAGTCGCCGGTGGCCGGCACCTCACCCTCCAGCACCGCGCGCGCGAGGTCGACCGTGACCGTGGTGGCGAACTCCGGGACCGCGACCTCGGTGATCTTCTCGGCGGTGACCATCACGTCGAGGGCCGTGCCGATCCCGCGCCCTGCTTCGACGAGCAGGGCCAGACGCTGCTGGGCCTTGAAGCGCTCGGAGATGTCGAAGGCGTCCTCGCACACCCCGAACACGTGGCCGTCGGCGTCCTGGAGCCGGTAGTAGGCACAGGACCAGAGGTGGTCCGTCTCCGGGTCGCTGGGCGGCCGGCCCTGGAAGTGCAGGTCCAGAATGGGCTCGCCGGTGTCCAGTACGTGTCGCATGACCGCGTCGAGCGTGGGCGGATGCCCCTGCGTCACGAATTTTCCGTCGGAGTACAGCTCATCGGCCCGGCGACCGCGGAACTCGTGGAACGGCTGCCCGATCTCTCGTTCGAACGCCGCGTTGCACCAGGTCAGGCGTAGGTCGGTGTCGTAGATGGCCAGGCCGAGAGGTGACTGGGAGGCCAGTCCGTTCAGCAGGGCCAGCCGGGACTCCCACAGCCGGAGGTCCTTCAGCTCGGTCGCGAGGAGCACGCGCTCCGCCGGGCCGGCGCCCGGCAGGGGACATACCGCGGTGGCGACGGTCAGCTCGTACCCGTCCCGGTGCCGTGCGGTCCGGATCCCGTTCGCCCGGGACGAGGCGGGGAGAGGAGGAGCGTGGAACGCCCGGCCGGGTGACAGGAACGCGGAGAGGGGCCGGCCGACGATCTCGTGCGGCCGGTAGCCGAGGAGCCGTTCCGCCGCAGGGCTCCATCCGATCACCGTGTCCTGGGCGTCGAGGACCGCCGTGGCCGCCCTGGTGACGTCGAGGGGACCACGGAAATCGGCAGTCTGCTCCGCGTTCCATGCAGTCATGGCGTCACACCGGCCCCCCTTCCCGTCCCCTACAGAATCCGCTGCTCCGCAGGGGAGCACAACCGCGGCACACCTGGCGGACAGCGATCGGCCGCTGCCGCCGCAGCGGCGCGAGGGACGGCCTACGCCCTTCGCCCGCCCGGCATCGGGGGTTGCACCGCGTCCCGGATGCTCGCGCGTGCGGCCGCGGCGACCGCTTCCGCGGTGATGCCGAACTCCTCGTACAGCCGCTGGTAGTCGGCGGACGCGCCGTAGTGCTCCAGGCTGACGATCCGGCCGGCGTCGCCGACCACCTCGCGCCAGCCCTGCCCCACGGCGGCCTCGACGCTGACGCGGGCGCGCACCTCGGGCGGGAGCACGTCGTCCTGGTAGGGCAGCGGCTGCGCGGCGAACCATTCGCGGCAGGGCATCGAGACGACGCGCACGGCCAGGCCTTCGTCGGCGAGCAGCTTGCGCGCGTCGAGGGCGATCTGGACCTCCGATCCCGTCGCCACCAGGATGACGTCGGGCGCGGACTCGGGTGCCTCGACGAGGATGTAGGCGCCGCGCGCCGCCCCCTCGGCGGCGGCGTGGACACCGTCGGCGCGGTCGAGGACCGGCAGGTTCTGCCGGGTGAGGACGAGGCCGGCGGGGCGGTCGGTGTGCTCCAGGATCGTCCGCCAGCAGACCGTGGTCTCGTTGGCGTCGCCGGGGCGTACGACGTCGAGGCCCGGGATGGCGCGCAGGGCGGCCAGGTGTTCCACGGGCTGGTGGGTGGGTCCGTCCTCGCCCAGGCCGATGGAGTCGTGGGTCCACACATAGGTGGCGGGCAGCTGCATCAGGGCGGCGAGGCGGACCGCGGGCCGCATGTAGTCGCTGAAGGTGAGGAAGGTGCCGCCGTAGGGACGGGTCAGGCTCTGGAGGGCCATGCCGTTGAGCACGGCGCCCATCGCGTGTTCACGGATGCCGAAGTGCAGGGTCCGGCCGTAGGGGCCTCCCGTGAACTCCGCGGTCTGCCGGTCGGCGGGGACGAACGAGGGTTCGCCGTCCATGGTGGTGTTGTTGCTGCCCGCGAGGTCGGCAGAGCCGCCCCACAGCTCGGGCAGCACCGGAGCGAGCGCGGTGAGGACGTTTCCGGAGGCCTTGCGGGTGGCCATGCCCTTGGCATCGGCCGGGAAGACCGGGAGGGCGTCGGTCCAGCCCGCCGGCAGCTTCCGCTCCCGCAGCCGGTCCAGCAGCGCCGCCCGCTCCGGGTCGGCTGTCCGCCACTCCTCGTAGACCCGCTGCCAGCTCTCCCGGGCCGCCCTGCCCCGCTCCCCCACCGCCCGGGTGTGGGCGAGGACGTCATCCTCGACCGGGAAGTACACCTCGGGATCGAAGCCGAGGAGCCGCTTGGTGCCGGCGACCTCGTCGTCGCCCAGCGCCGCGCCGTGCGCCTTGCCGGTGTTGCGCTTCGTCGGCGCGGGCCAGCCGATGATCGTCCGGAGCATGATCAACGAGGGCCGGGACCGCTCCGCCTTCGCCGCCTCGATCGCCGAGAGCAGCGCGTCGACGTCCTCGACGTAGTCGCCCGTCCGGGTCCAGTCCACCGTCTGCACGTCCCAGCCGTACGCCGCGAAGCGGGCCGGGACGTCCTCACTGAACGAGATGTCGGTGTCGTCCTCGATGGAGATGTGGTTGGAGTCGTAGAAGGTGATGAGGTTGCCGAGCTGCTGATGACCGGCCAGGGAGGCGGCCTCGGACGCGACGCCCTCCATCATGTCGCCGTCCGACGCCAGCACGTACACGTGGTGGTCGAAGGGGCTGGTGCCGGGGGCGGCGTCGGGGTCGAGGAGTCCCCTCTCCCGGCGTGCCGCCATCGCCATCCCCACGGAGGCGCCCATTCCCTGTCCCAGCGGGCCCGTGGTGATCTCGACGCCCCTGGTGTGCCGGTACTCGGGGTGCCCGGGGGTCGCCGAGTCCCAGGTGCGCAGTGCCTTGAGGTCGTCCATCTCCAGGCCGTAGCCGGCCAGGTAGAGCTGGATGTAGAGGGTGAGGCTGGAGTGGCCGCAGGAGAGGACGAAGCGGTCCCTGCCGAGCCATCGGTCGTCGGCGGGGTCGTGCCGCATGACCTGCTGGAACAGCAGGTAGGCGAGCGGTGCCAGGCTCATCGCCGTACCGGGATGGCCGTTGCCGGTCTTCTGGACGGCGTCGGCGGCCAGGACTCTGACGGTGTCCACCGCCCGCACGTCCACGTCGCTCCAGCCAGCCCGTCCGGCCACGGGAAGAGCGAGCCCGGCGTCTCGTGACGCCGTGCTGCCGGAAGAGGATCGCTCGGGCGCCATGGTGTTGTCTCCCTCGGATGTCGCTTCTCGGTTCGACGGGGCCGTTCGGTGCGGCTCGCCACCCCTCGCATCCTCTGTTCACGCGGCGCCCTCCGCACCCGGAGCGGGCCCGGCTGTGCGGTGGGGCTCCCGATGCCCGCCGGGCGGGACACGCCCGGCTCGGATGGCGGCGGGCGCACGCCCCGCCGACCGGTCGCCTACCCCCGGCGGCCCCCGGCAGGCACCTGAAGGGGGCGGAGACTCGCGGTGTCAGCGATCTCGATGTCGTGTCCAACAACTGCGGGGCGATGGACTCCGGTCTCGCGGTCCTGCTCTCCGCCGGCCGCATCGGCCGGGTGACCGGCTCGTACATCGGCGGGAACAAGGAGTTCGCCCGGCAGTACCTCGGTGGTGAGCCGGAGCTCGAACTGATCCCGCAGGGCACCCTGGCCGAGCGGCTCCGGGCGGGCGGGGCGGGGACACCCGCGTTCTACACGCCCGCCGGCGTGGGAACCCAGGTCGCCGACGGCGGACTCCCCTGGCGCCACGACAGCGGGGGCGGCGTGGCCGTGGCCTCCCCGGCCAAGGAGGTACGCGACTTCGACGGCACCGCATACGTCCTGGAACACGGCATCCGCACCGACTTCGCCCTCGTCAGGGCGGCGAAGGGAGACCGGCACGGCAATCTCGTCCTCAACAAGTCCGCGCGGAACTTCAACCCGCTCGCCGCCATGGCCGGACGGATCACCGTCGCGGAGGTCGAGGAACTGGTCGAACCGGGCGAGATCGGCCCACGTGCATCTGCCGGGCATCTTCGTGCAGCGGGTGGTCGGGCTGACCCCCGGACAGGCCGTGGACAAGAAGGTCGAGAAGCGGACGGTCAGCGAGCGGGAGGCAAGGGACTGATGGCCTGGAACCGGAACGAGATGGCCGCGAGGGCGGCCGCCGAGCTGCGCGACGGCGAGTACGTCAACCTCGGCATCGGGCTGCCGACGCTGATCCCGAACCACCTGCCCGAGGGGGTGCACGTCGTCCTGGAGTCCGAAAACGGCATCCTGGGCACCGGCGCCTTCCCGTACGACGAGAACGTCGGCCCCGACCTGATCAAAGCGGGCAAGGAGACGGTGACCGTCCGGCCGGGCGCCTCGTTCTTCGACTCGGCGCTCTCCTTCGGGATGATCCGGGGCGGTCACATCGACGCCGCCGTGCTCGGGGCCATGGAGGTCTCGGCCCGGGGCGACCTCGCGAACTGGGCGGTGCCGGGCAGGATGGTGACCGGCATCGGCGGGGCGATGGACCTGGTGCACGGTGCACGCCGCGTCATCGTGACGATGACGCACACCGCGAAGGACGGCAGCCCGAAGATCGTCGAGGAGTGCACGCTGCCGCTGACGGGGAAGGCCTGCGTCCACCGCGTCATCACCGACCTCGCGGTGCTCGACGTGACCGACGACGGTCTGGTCCTGGTGGAGACCGCACCGGGGGCGGGCACCGCCGAGGTCCTGGAGAGGACGGCAGCCCCGGTCCGTACGGCCGGCCGAAGCGTGTCATGAGTTCCGCCCCGGGGCGGGGCCGCTCGGCGAGGCGGACCGCCCCGGGCCGTCCGAACCCGGCCCGCGCCACCGAGCCGTCGGGACCGGCCACCCTCGGCAGCCCGCCCGGCTCCGCGCGGGCCCTGGAGAGGTAGCCCCCGGATGAGGCCGCTGCCGTGCCGCCGGGCCATGCCTCCGCGCCCGGCCGGCAGGGGTGCGGAGGAGGCGGCCGGGCCCTCCCGAGCGGCGGAACAGGCGTACCGGATGAATGATGAGCAGATGCTTGTGGTGCCGCGGGGGCCGTCCGGCGCCCCTCGCCGGGCGGACCGGTCCGGCTCCGTCCACGAAGCGGAAGGCATGAGCGCATGACCTCCCAGACCGCGTACCCGGCGGCGTATCCGGCGCCGCCCGTGCGGATGCCGCCGGGCGGGCCGGACGGCGTGATGGCTTCGCACACGGGCGGAAGGGACCGTCCGAAGGCCGCGAGGGCCGCTCCGTGAGGTCCGCGGACGGGCTGATGGAGTTCGGCTTCATGCGCACGGTGTTCGACAGCCTGGGCGCGGGGGTGTTCGTCGTCGACACCACCGGCCTGCTCACCGCGTGCAACCCCCGGGCGCAGGAGCTCCTCGCCCTCCCGCAGGAGCAGATGCTCGGTCACGACATGCACGACCTGCTGCACCGCCGGCGCGACGGCGGGAGGGTCCCCCGCGACGAGTGCGGTCTGCTCACCGTCCTGGACGGCGGCCGGCCGGCGGAGGGCAGCGAGGACCTCTTCCTGCGCGGCGACGGCAGCCTGCTGCCCGTCATCTGGGCGGCGACCCCCCTGAGGCACGAGGGGCGTGTGGAGGGTGCGGTGGTCGTCTTCCACGACTTCAGCCTGCACCGGGACGCCGCCGAGCAGACCGGGGCCCATCTCGCGGCCCTGGAGGGGCTCACCGCCCGGCTGACGATGGTGGCGGAGGTCTCGACCGTCCTCATCTCCGCACTGGAGACACCGGAGATGCTGAACAGGCTGGCCGGGCTGCTCGTGCCGGACCTGGGTGACTGGGCGGCGATCGATGTCCGTACGCCGAAACAGCCGGGCGGGATGGAACGGGTGGCCGTGCGCACCCCCGGCGACCACGGGGCGGTGGAGGGGCTCACCGGGCCGTTGCCCGCCCTGCCCGAGTCCACCCGCTCGGCGGTGGTCCAGGCGCTGCGGGGCGGCGAGCCCGTTGTCCTGGACGCGGAGCGTCTGGCGCAGGAGCCGGACAGCCCTCTGGCGAGCGCGCACCGGGAACTGTTCGAACGCCTGGGAGGCGCCTGCGCCGTCGTCGTGCCCCTGCACACCCGGCGGCAGGTGTTCGGCGCGCTGACCGTGGCGCGCGCCGCCTCGGGCTCCTCCTACAGCGACGCCGAGGTCTTCGTGCTGGCCGACATCGCCCGCCGCGCCGGCCTCGTCATGGAGGCCGCCGAACTCTTCGAGCAGCAGCGCCACGTCGCGGAGACGATGCAGCGCCAGCTCCTCACCCCCCTGCCGCAGGTCGACCACCTCACGCTGGCGGCCCGCTACCGGCCGGCCGAGAGCGCCGCCGAGATCGGCGGGGACTGGTACGACTCCTTCCTCCTCGGCGACGGTGTCCTGACGATGGTCATCGGGGACGTGGTCGGACACGACCTCAAGGCCGCCGCGCACATGGCCGAGGTCCGCAACATGCTGCGCGCGCTGGCCTGGGACCGCACGGAGCCGCCCAGCCTGATCATGCGCCGTCTGGACGAGGCGATGACCCACACCAGCGACGCCCCCATGGCCACCTGTGTCTTCGCGCGCATCGAAGGCCCCGAGGGCGGGCCCTGGGAGCTGCACTGGGTCAACGCCGGGCACCCGCCGCCGCTCCTGATCACCGCCGACGGGCACACCCGCTTCCTCGAGGACGGACACGGCCCCCTGCTCGGCCTCAGCTCGGCCCTGCACCTGGGGCTGGGATGGCCGGACGCCCGCGCGGCTCTCCCGCCCCGGTCGACCCTCCTGCTCTACACCGACGGGCTGGTCGAGAGCCGTACCCGGGACATCGAGGCGGGCCTCGCCACGCTGCGCCGGCACGCCGCGGACCTGGTCGACCGGGACATCGAGGACTTCCTCGACGAGCTCCTGGCCCGCATCGACCCCAGCGGCGACGACGTCGCCCTGCTGGTCCTGCGCACCCCTCCGGCAGGGTGCGGCGCCGGCGACGAGGCACCGCCCCAGCACGCGCACAGTCCGGCAGCCGCCAACCGCGGTGCGCCGGGTTCCCGTGTCGAGGACACCCCGGTCCGGGACACGTCCGAGCCCGCCTGACGCGCACAACGGGGCTTCCGAAAAGGGGGGCGGGAACACCACTGATTCGGGGCCGGGACGCACCGACCTCGACCCGCCGCCCTGGCAGGGTCGTCGGTGAACGACCGCCCGGCCCGCGGGATCCGGGCCACACGCCAGGGGGAAGACCATGAACCGCAAGCAGCTCCCCGCCCCACTCCTGCTCGCCGCCACGCTCACCGGGGCGCTCGCTCCCGTGGCGGCGGCCCGCCCGTCGGACCTACCGGGAGGGACCAGCTAACGCCCCTCGCGCCCCTTTGGTCGAGCAGCAGTCGCCGTAACCGTACGCCGGCCCCCGCCTCCGACGCCCCCCTCCTCCCCGTCACCGGCGCGGCGAGATGGGTGTTCGGCAGCCTGAACGACCACGGGCCGCCTGCCGGGGCGTGATGAACCGGCGCGTACGTCCGCAGGGCCCACCAGACGCGGTGGGCATGCTCACCGAACCGCCGCGCCACCGGTCAAGCTGTCGAGCTTGTCACGCACGAGTCTCCTGTGCCGTGGGGGAGATGTTCGAAGTCTCAACCCGTCGGCCCAAGAGCCAGAGCACCGTCAACGGCGCGCTCTCGGCAGTACGGGCTTCGGTCGAACGAGGTGTGGCCCGCCTGAAGTCCTGACGGATCCTTCACCACGCGCACCGTAGCCCCCCTCGCATGTCGCCGATCGCCGCTGCCGCCCTCACCCCGGACCGGCGACGCCACAGTGGCTCAGCGCCTTCTTGGGCTGCACAGCGTGCCGTTGCCCGGCTCGGATGTCTCTCGGTGCGGTGCGGGAGTCCCAGGACATGAGCGACTCCGGACCTCTGCCGAAACGATCAGTTACAGGTCGTCGGGGCGGTCGACCTGCCGGAAGGGAAGGCCGAGCAGGTCGGCTGCGGCCTTGAAGTCCTTGGCGCGATGGCCGGTGCAGACGGTCCAGTGATGGCCGATACCGGTCGAGGACCAGGCATCTGTCCACTCCCCCGGGTCGAAGCCGAAGTCGACCCGGGAGGTGGTGTTCCCGATCTCCAGCAGGGGTCCGGGGACGACCTCGCCCTCGGAGACGATGAAGCTGAACGTGCCGTCCGCCTCCTGGCCGATCCCGAACGTGGTGACCGGCCCGTGCTTCACGTCGAACTCCACGCTCACGCCGTATCCGCGCTTGCCGTGGTACACGCCCAGGCCGCGGAGGAGCGGGTCCTTCGACGAGATGGCCAGGTGCGCGGGTCCGTCGTGCCCCATCTCCACGACGCCGTCACGGAAGTTGAGCGCCTGGAGCTCCGTGAACGACCCGCCCGCACCGAGCGTGTCCGCGACCAGCATGGCGAGGCTGGTGCGCAGCTCGTACTCCCCGGCGACCGGGATCCCGCGCGCCGTGAGCAGGGAAGCACCCAGGATCATGCCCGCGCCGAGGCGCTCGTGGATCTCGCCGTCGAGGCCGCGGTGGTAGTAGGCCAGGCTGTCGAGCGCGAAGTCCTCCACGACACGGTCCAGCCCCACCGAGACGCGGGCCGCCCAGTCGAGGTCCTCCTCCTTCACGGAGGCGTCGAGGGTGAACACCTCGCGGGCCAGGGCGACCCGCTCAGCGGCCTCCTCGTCCGTCACCGCGGCGACCCGCACCCGCAGGTCGTCGAACTCCAGCACCTCCACATGCCCGCCGAACTGGCCGGACACCAGGGTCATGTCCGTGGAGACGTCCAGCATGCCCGGGTAGAGGTGGCCCATCAGCCCGTGCCGCCCGTGACGCATCGCGCCGCGCACGCCCGCCGCCCCGATCCACCTGCCGATCCGCATCCAGGCGTTCTCGTCGTGCAGATGGCCCGAGACCGAGCGGAAGGAGATCCCGCTGCGCCGGAAGACGTTGGCGATCTCGGGCAGTGGGCACTGCCCGCAGTAGGCCAGCCACTCGCCGGTGCCGGTGTTCGGGTGGTCCATCGCCTCGGTCGGCTGGAGGTCGATGACCAGCACGGGCGTGTGGGTGCGCTGCGCGATCGGCAGCACCATCGACGCCGTCAGATACGTCGTCAGAAACGTGACGACGATGTCGCAGTCGGCCTCGCGCAGCGTCTCGGCGGCCTTGGAGGCTTCCCGCGGGTCGGAGATGAAGCCCGCGTCGACCACCTCGCAGCCCATGGCCTCGAACCGCCGGGTGACGAAGAGCGCCGACTCCCGCATCTGGTCGAGGAGACCGGGGAACTGCGGCCAGTACGCACCGAGCCCGCCGGACACCAGTCCCACTCGCGTAGGCCGCCGCCAGGTGCGGGCGAGAGCCCCGTCGAGTACCGCGGAGGAGATGTCATCGGTCATCGAGCGCTCCTTCTCCGATGTTCCATTGGGGCGAGACTAAACAGCGATGACACATCCCGACAAGAGGTTGAAACGTATCAATCTATGGGCCGAAGCGGATCCCGTGCCCCCGGATTCCACGGGCGGGAGGCGATGGCGGCCGCCACCGGAGAGGCGTGAAAGTGCTGCTGGCGCTTCATGTTCACCGTGGTAGAAACAGACCATGTCAGAGGAGACGATCGCCGAGGGGGACCACCGGAGGGCGTCGATCATCACGGCGCTCCGGGAGGGGGTACGCCGCGTCGACGCCCTGGCCCGTGCCTGTGGAGTCAGCACCATGACCATCCGGCGCGACCTGCAGGTGCTTGAGCGGCGTAACGAGATCCGCCGCGTGCGCGGTGGGGCCGTGCCCGTCGACGCGTGGACGTTCGACCATCGCCTGGGGCGCTCCACGGCGGCCAAGGAGCTGATCGCCGCGAAACTCCTCGCCCTCGTGCCCGACAAGGGCGGCATCGGCTTCGACGGTTCGACGACCGTCCACGGCCTGGCGCGACGCCTGAAGGAACAGCCGGTGCACGACCTGACGGCGGTGACCACCGGCTTCGAGACGTTCCATGAGCTGTCCAGGACCCCTGGGTGCAGGGCCTACGCCACCGGCGGCACGGCGGATCCGCACACGGGGAGCCTGGTGGGCCCGCTGGCACAGGTGACGCTCCAGCAATTCGCCCTGCACACCTGTTTCCTGTCCGCGACCTTCCTGGACGACTCCATCGGATCGACCGAGTTCACCGCGGACGAAGCTGCGGTGAAACGGGCGTTGACGGCCGTCTCCCAGCGGATCGTCCTGGCCGTCGACTCCTCGAAGCTGGGCCGTCGGGCCGTGGCCAAGTGCCTGCCGCTGGACGAGGCCGACATGCTCGTCACCGACCTGGCGCCGGGCGACGAGCGGCTCGATCCCTACCGGGACCTGGTCGAGCTCATGTGACTCCTGTGTCCGGGGGAACGCCCTGCTCCCGGCCGCCGCTCTTCCGGCCGGCCCGCTCCGTCGGCGGGCCGGCCGGGAGGCCAGGTCGTGTCCGGAGCGGAAGCGACCGGCCCGGACGGGGATCCGTACTACTTGCGCGCTGCCGCTCCCCCGGCGCTGCCGTTGACGACGAACTGTGATCCGGGTTCGATCACCACGTCACCGTCGGCCGAACCGGTGACGGTGACATCGGTCAGGGTCGCGCTGCCCCGCGCTCCGCCATGGGCGAGGATCCCGGACCCGTTGACGGAGTTGTCGATGCGGACGTGCGAGATCTGCGCTCCGGGCACGGAGCCTCCGCCCGATTTGAACTGGATCCCGTCGTAGGTGGAGTCGTGGATGTCGGTGTCCCTGATGGTCACACCGGGTATGTCCTGGCCCGCCGCGAACAGCGTGATCGCGCCGAATTCCTGGGCCTCGCCCCAGAACGCCCCTCCCGTGCGGTGGAGCGCGTTGTTGGCGATCAGCGTCTGCCCGGAGAAGGGCAGCGGGTCGTGGTCCGTCGCCAGCATGATGCCGGGATAGTTCATCGTGTCGGAGATGATGTTGTTCTCGATCGTGTTCCCGTAACCACCGTAGACCGCGATGCCGTTGGCCCTCCACGGCAGCTGGATCGTGTTGTTACGGAAGTGGTTGTCGTGGCCGATGTCCACCGTGGGGTTCTTCACGTACTTGCTCGACCACACGGCCAGCGCGTCGTCACCGGTGTTCCTGAAGGAGGAGTTGAACACCGTGGAATTGCGCGTTCCGTTCGCGAAGTTGATGCCGTCCGCGTACGTGTTGCGAATCCGCATGCCCGTGAACTCGACACCGTCTCCGGGTCCCCAGAGGTCCGGGATGTTGCCGTAGTCGCGACCGACCCAGACACCCACGTTCGCGTGCTCCAGCCACACGTTGGTGATCGCGGTGTCCTCACCGAAGCGCCCGTTCAGGCCCACTCCGCCCTCGGCGTTGCCGTCCCCGCCGCGGATGGTGCCGGAGCCGAAGATCGCCAGGTCCGAGATCCTGGTGTTGTCGTCGATGTCGAAGCCGAAGTTGCCCTCGTGCGGGTGGTTGATGCCGCCTGCGTTCTGGGGCTGGGTCAGGGTGTACAGCTGGGAGTGCCACATGCCCGCGCCACGGATGGTGACGTCCCTGATGCCGACCTGGTTGAACTGGCCCCGGTCCAGCGGGTCGTCGGTCAGGATCTGAGGGCTGCCGGTACACCGACGGGGGGACGATCAGGGACGCCGAACAGGTGAGAGAGCAGGCCACCTGCCGTGAACTCGCGCGTATTGCCTAAATTTTGAGTGATCCGGTCAATTTTTTGCTGTGTCGAGGTGACAGGTTTCTAGCAGGTCACACATTTGTCAACGGTTCCCACTCGGGCACCACATCCGCACCCCGGCGCCCGTGCGGCCCGGAACGGCCCCACGGGCGGCGGGGTGACCAGGAGACGCGCCGCGCACGGGCGTCGCGACGGACGGGGGCTCAGCTCCTCACGGACGGACGGGGAATGCGCCCGCGGCAGCCGCCAGCACCGCCGCCGCGGCGGCCCGTTCAGGGAGGTCCGGGTCGGGATCGTCACGCAGGAGCACGAGTTGGTGGTAGAGCGGCCCCGTGGCGGCGATCAGCAGGCTCCGTGCGTCCGCCTGCCGTGCGGGCAGTTCGCCGCGGTCGACGGCGCGCTCGACGAGGATCTCGCACTGGACGTAACGGTCCGCCCACAGCCGGGTCTGGGCCCGCGCGGCCCGTTCGGAGTGGAACGAGGCGGCCATCAGGGCGACGGCGAACGACGGCCGGACGACCAGGGACTCCTGGATCTCCTGGTTGAGGGCCGTCAGATCGCCGCGCAGGGATCCGGTGTCCGGTGGCCGCCACCCGATCTCACCGGCGGCGTCGATGACGTCGACGAGCAGCCCACCCACGTCGTGCCAGCGGCGGTAGACCGTGGTGCGGTGCACCCCGGCGCGGGTCGCGACGCCCTCCACGGTCAGCCCCTCGTGACCGCTCTCGGCGAGTTCGGCGCGCACCGCGTCGAGAACCTGGGCGCGAATGCGGGCGGTACGACCGCCCGGACGGCGGTCCGGCGGCGTGTCCGTCGGGTCTGTCATCAGGATTCCCGTATTCGGTTGATCAACGTACCGGGCCGTGCAAGCATCTTAACGCAACAGTTGTCGCAGTAGTAGACCGCACCCTTCCGAGAGGAACCGCCCCACCGATGCCCCCAGTTCCCGCCGACCCCACCGTGCTCCATCCGATGCCCGAACACCCGCGCGTCGTCCTGCTGAGGCCGCTGGTGAAGTCGCCGCTGATCGAGGTCGGCGACTTCTCCTACTACGACGATCCGGACGACCCGACCTCGTTCGAGACGAGCAACGTTCTCTACCACTACGGGCCCGAGCGACTCGTCATCGGCAAGTACTGCGCCCTGGGCACGGGCACGCGGTTCCTCATGAACGGCGCCAACCACCGCATGGACGGCCCGTCGACGTTCCCCTTCCCCACCATGGGCGGCTCCTGGGCCGAGCACTTCGACCTGATCACCGGCCTGCCGAGCCGGGGTGACACCGTCGTCGGCAACGACGTCTGGTTCGGGCACGGGGCCACGGTCATGCCCGGCGTGCGGATCGGCCATGGTGCGATCATCGCCGCCGGGGCCGTGGTCACCGGCGACGTCCCCGACTACGGCATCGCCGGCGGAAACCCGGCCCGCCTCATCCGCACCCGCCACGACGCCGCGGACGTCGCCCGGTTGCTCGCCGTGGCCTGGTGGGACTGGCCCGTGCGGCACGTCACCGAGCACGTGCGGACGATCATGTCGGGGACCGTCACCGACCTGGAGGAAGCCGCCGCGCAGGCCCGTCGCCCCTGACACCCAGCCCTCGCGACACCACACACTCCGGCCCCGTGCCGCCCCCGGAGAGCCCGACCGCCGGCGAGGGGTCCGAACACTCGTCGGGCAGAGTGCCGCGCCACCCGAAGCGGGATTCATGAGTTAAGTTAGGCATACCTAAGTAAATCTCATGAGGTCTCCCCGCCCGCTCCTCTCTGGAGAACTTGGATGCGTCCTTTCCACTCCCGCGTCACCCTGCCCACCCCCGCCGAACGTGTGCTGTCGATCCTGACCGCGGCCCATTCGATGACGGTGGTGAGTGACGGGCTCGATCCCATCGAGGTGCACCGCCTCGACGGCACGGCCGCGATGGGCCACATCCACCTGCACGAGCCGTCAGAGGCCGGTCACGCACCGGCGCGGCCGTGCATCCCCGTCCGGCTGGAGTTCACCGACATCGCCCCCACGCCGGTGCGCGACCGCACGCGGGCCCGTGTCACGGTGACGGGCCTGCTCTCGGCCCCGTACAGCACGGAAGCCTCGGAGAGCACCTGCATGGAGTTCGGCCAGGCGGTCTTCGAGGACCACAGGGGCCGGAGCTTCGTCACGCTGGGCACCCTCCAGGAGACGGAGCCCGATCCGGTCGCCACCAGCGAGGCGGGCATGCTGACCCATCTCGTCGACGAACACGACGAGTTGGTCCCCCTGCTCCTCCGGCTCGTGCACCCGCGGCCGGAGAGGGGTGCCAGGCGGGTCCTCCCCCTGGCCCTGGACCGTTACGGCGTGACCCTGCGTCTGGAGTACTCCAGCACCCACCGTGATGTGCGGCTCCCGTTCGCGAAGGCCGTGTCCCGTCTCGACCAGGCGGGCCCCCAGATCCACGCCCTGCTGGCCGCCGCCCGCCGCGCCTCCCACCGTAACCAGCTGCTCACCTGACCCCGGGCCTCGGAACCCCGGCCGTACGGGCCCGCGGCCTCCTCGAGGATCGGTAGCGTGTTCCGGATGGAGACGGGAAGCGAAGAGACCCGGCTGATCGTCCTGCGGGGCAACTCGGCATCGGGCAAGTCCTCGGTGGCGGCCGGGATCCGCGACCGCTTCGGCCGGGGTCTCGCCGTGGTCGGGCAGGACAACCTCCGACGGGTCGTGCTGCGCGAGCTCGACCGGCCGGGAGGCGCGAACATGGGCCTGATCGACACGGTGGCGCGCTACGCGCTCGAAGCCGGCTACCACGCCGTCGTCGAAGGCATCCTGTACGCCGACCGCTACGGCGACATGCTCACCGGCCTGGTGGCCGACCACCGCGGCGTCTCCCGCTGCTACTACCTGGACGTGCCGCTCGACGAGACGTTCGTCCGGCACTCCTCCAAGGCCGATGCCCTGTACCGGGCGCAGGTGACCGAGCAGCACCTGCGCGACTGGTACCGGGAGCGCGATCTTCTGCCCGGCGGGATCGAGGCCGTCGTCGACAGCAGGAGCGCCTTGGAACGGACGATCGACCGCGTCATGCGCGAGACCGGACTCGCGGAGCTGCCGGCCCTCGACAACTGAAGCCCCCTGGGCGCCGGGGCCGAGCCTGCCGACAAACGGTTCCGCTCCGGCGTGCGCCCGCCGGTTGGCTACGACGGCACGCTTTCCGGGCACCCCTCCGTGGGTCGGCCGACGCTTCCGCCGAGTGTCC
>NZ_NEUF01000091.1:40961-45297 GCF_002910915.1 Streptomyces sp. SM10
CCGCCGAGGACCGCCGGCCGACCGGAGGGGGAGGTACGCGTGAGGGAGCCGAACGGGACCGATCATGCCCGAGGGAACCGCTCGTGAGGGGGTTCTTCCGACGGGCCCACATCATCGAGCCGAAGGCCTCCGCCGCCGAACAGGAGCTGTTCGGCGGCCCGTTGCGCTACGACGGCGCGTTCGCCGAGCACGATCGCGCCCGCCTCGACCTGACGATGGTCTCGGCGATCCGGGCGATGCCCCGGCTGATCGGCGGCACGCTGCGCCGGGCCTGGGCTGCCGACCGGTCGGCGCCGCAGGCCGTCGGCGTCAGCGCGGTCGGCCAGGGCGCCGCCGCGGCGGCTGGTCTCCTCGCCGTCAACTCCGTGATGCACGCCCTGCTCGGCGGCGCTGGTCAGGTGCAGCTGGGGTCCGACGGCCGCCAGGAGGCTGAGAGTTCGGCGACTTCCTCCGTGACGCGGAAGGGCTGGGCCTGCGGGGTGGGAGGCACGGCGTACGGCGCCGCCGAGGCGTCCCCCGACGCCCGGGCCTCACGCAGGGCCTGCCGCAGGGCGATCTCCGAGGACACCGACCGGGCCAGAGTCCGCAACGCCGCGGACTGTTCGGGCGTGAAGGTGCGGGCGTCCTTGTCGACCACGCAGAACCCGCCAAGGACATGACCCTCCGGGGAGACGACCGGGAAACCCGCCCACGCCCCGACACCCAACTCGTCGATCGCCGCGAGATCCCTGATCCGCGGGTCAGCGGCCGCGTCCTCGGCGATCAGCTCCCTGCCCGCGCCGATGAGGAGGTGGCACGGGCTGTCGCGGATGTCGTTCTCCCGTCCGGCCGTGGAGTCCATGCCGACCGCGGACTTCCAGAAGGAGCGCCGGCCGTCCGCGACGGTGAAGAACGCCTTCTGCGCACCCGTGATCGCCAGTGCGAGTTGTGCGAGATCGTCGAACGTGCCTTCCGGCGGGCTGTCCAGCAGACCGGAAGCCGCCACCGCCTCCAGACGTGCCGGATCGAACACCGCCTCCGGCAGTTCCCCGGCCCCGACCGAAGGAAGCCTCTCCTTCGCCATCATGTACCGCTCCCCTTCCCCAGGACCACCCCCCGGGTACCCGGCCCCCAGGTGTCAAATCATCTGACAGCGATGCTATGGGCTGCGTCAGGGCTGCCCGAGCACGATCGCGTCACGGCATCCCGGGCCCCTCTGCCGCTCCTCGTCGCCGAGACCGGCCCGGGTCACACAGGGACCGCGTGGCGCCGACGGAGGCTTTCGGAGGACGCGTTCCCCGAACGTGCCGAGCACCACGTCCCGCCCGTCGCGGGCGAGGCGGCGCCGCGTGGGGTCGCGTCGCGGAGTCACCGATCGTCGCCCTCCCTCGTGGAGAGGCGGAAAGGCCGCACGTCACCGTGCATGCGCGCCCCCTGCGTCCGCTCCGGGGCGGCCCCGGGGCCGCCGCCCGTGTACCGCGGCAGGAAACGCGTCCGGGGGGTGGCACGCGTGCCACCCCCCGGAAATGCGGCTCACCCTCAGGTCTGAGGACGGCTGCCGTGGTTCGCGCCGTTCTTGCGGCGGGCCTTCTTCTTACGACGTCGCTTCGAGGACATCGAACCTCCTCATTCGGTAGCTCCTGCACACTATCCACCGGATTGCCGGATCCGGCGATCACAGAGCCCCTTACCCGCCGGTGCGTCGCCAAACACTCGGCGCGAACGCCCGCGAGTGACCTGCGTCACGTCCCGCGACCGACGTCTCACTCCGCGCGCCAGGACCTCCGAGCACTGTTCGAATCGGCTCTAGCCCCCGCAGGCGGGGTACCTCGCCTGGCTCCGGACCCGCGGGCGCGGAGCCGCCGCCGCAGGGGGCCGTTTCCGTCCGCACCATCCCGGTCACCACCGGGCACTCGGGCGATGCGCGGCGTCTTGCCCGCACATGGTTCCACCCCCACGGATCCCGGGCTCGGGCAGCTCCAGGCGGGCTGGCGCACCCTCGTCGCGATGGTGACCTCGCTCGCGGTGGGCTACGGGATGGCCCGGGCCCTGGACGTGCCGGCCATGATCGGCATGATGGTCGGCGGGATGACGAACATTCCGTCGGCTGTGACGGGGAAGGCCTTGGCCGTCCCAGGACGTCCTGGCCGGCGGTCATCGCCGGCCACGCGAGGCCGCCCGGCCGGGGCCGGACCAGGGAGGCGTACGGCGCGGGACGGAAGCCGTCGTCGTAGAAGCATCCACCCCCGTAGCTCCGGTCGAAGGCCCCGCAGGAGGCCGCGACCGAGGGTGCGGTCGGCCTGTGTCCCGATCGCACCCAGGTGTTGAGGGCCGCGAGGGAGTTGGCGTACTCGGAGTCGCTCAGTGCGCTGTGCTCGGTCTCCGTCGTGAACGTCTGGAGGAGGTTCCTCCCGCGGCCCGCGCCCTCGAGCGTGGCGTGGTAGGCCGCCTCGTGTTCGACGAAGGCCGTCGGGTCACCGATCGCGTGCAGGGCGAGGACCGGGAAGGACACCCGGCCCGTGAGGTCGCTGTCGTAGGAGAGGTCGCGGGCCGCGGTGGGGTCGGCCGTGAAACGCTCGACCCCGGCGTTGAGCGCCTTGTCGTCGTGTGAACCGGTGTACACGACACCGCGGTTGGTGAAGGGGTTCCGGCCGTCGAGCCTCTTCGACACGATATCCCGGAACGTGAAGGTCGCGAACCGCAGGTGGGACTCGAGCGAGCGCTCCGGAATGCGGGTGACAGCGAGGATGTCGTCCAGACTGCGCTGCTGCGACGCGCTGCGCTCCGCAGGCTCGGAGGCGTATCCGGTGCACTCCTGCAGGCGGCCGCGCAGCCCCTCGCTCGTCATCGTCGAGCCCGCCCGCAGCCCCTGCCACAGCGGGTACTGCGGCTCGGACGGCCGGGGATGGTTGTGGCAGTAGTACTGGTAGACCACCCGCAGGTCCACGCGGTAGTCGTATCCGCGCGAGCCTCCGCCGAGGACTCCGCTGGTCAGCAGTGCCCCGTCGTACGCCCCAGGGCGCGAGCCGTAGGTCTCCGCGACTTTGGCGGCGACATCGCCGCCCCAGGACTGGCCGTGCACGTAGGTCCGTTCGGGCTTCCCGAACTCCGAGACGAAGAGACGGCGTGCGCTCTCGGTGTCGGCCGCGGCCATACGTGTGCCGTACCCACCACGGCGGTAGGAGGAGCCGACCCACGCGTAGCCCTCGTCGACCATCACCGCCCAGCGTGCGAGGTCGTCGCCGCTGCGGGAGGGGTCGGAGGAGTCGCCGAGATCGGGACCACCGTGCGCGTGGACGACGAGGGACCCGTTCCACCGGGTGGGCACCGCCATCGTGTAGTACGCCCCGTCGGCATCCTGGCCGGTGTAGCACGTCGCCTTGGCCGCCAGGCGCGGCGGACAGGTGGCGGCGGCCGGGTGCCCGGTCCGCGCGACAGCGGTGGCGTTGCCGAGCGTGCCGAGGAGGACCGCCGCCAGCACGGACGTCAGCACGGACGGCAACCGGCGGCGGATCCGAGGCGGTCGGGAGGCATCCGAGGGTGCGTCAGGCGTGTTCAAGGCGCGGCTCCTGTAGGTGCGGGGCGCGACGTTGCGCCGCAGGCCGGGATGGTAAGGAGCCCCGCCGGGGCCGGGCCAGCCCCGCGGCCATTGCGTTCATAGTGTTCGCCCCGCGCCGCCCGCGCCTGTGCACGTGCCTGTGCCGCCCGTGCGTGTGGTCCGGCCCGGCGCCGGGCCGGACCACACGCGCCCGTGGATCAGAGCGAGGTCATGACGTGCTTGATGCGGGTGTAGTCCTCGAAGCCGTAGGCGGAGAGGTCCTTGCCGTAGCCGGACTTCTTGAATCCGCCGTGGGGCATCTCGGCGACCAGCGGGATGTGGGTGTTGATCCACACGCAGCCGAAGTCGAGGTTCTTGGACATCCGCATCGCACGGGAGTGGTCCTTGGTCCACACCGAGGAGGCCAGGGCGTACTCGACGCCGTTGGCGAACTCCACGGCCTGGGCCTCGTCCGTGAAGGACTGGACGGTGATGACGGGCCCGAAGACCTCCTGCTGGATGATCTCGTCGTCCTGGCGGAGGCCGGAGACGACGGTCGGGGCGTAGAAGTAGCCCGTGTCGCCGACGCGGTGGCCTCCCGACTCGACCTTGGCGTGCGCGGGGAGCCGCTCGATGAAGCCGCTGACCTGCGCCAGCTGGTTGGCGTTGTTGAGCGGGCCGTAGAGCACGTCCTCGTCGTCCGGCAGACCGGTCTTCGTGTCGGCCGCCGCCTTGGCGAGCGCGGTGACGAACTCGTCGTGGACGGACGCGTGGACCAGGACGCGGGTGGCGGCCGTGCAGTCCTGGCCGGCGTTGAAG
>NZ_NEUF01000092.1 GCF_002910915.1 Streptomyces sp. SM10
GGCGACGGTCCCGGCGGCCGGCTCCGTCACCGCGACGGGCTCGGCCACGACCTCGGCGACCGGCTCGGCCACCGGCTGGGCGGCTGCCTCGGCGACGGGCTTCTCCTGAGCCTCCTCGGCGGCGGCGGGAGCGGTCTCCGGCTCGGTCTCCGGCTCGGCAGGTGCGGCGACGGGTGCCTTCTCGGCCTCGCCCTCCGCCACCGGCTCCGGGTCGACGTCGATCGTGATCGCCGGCGCGACGACCGGTTCGGACTCGACGGCGGTGACCGCGGTCGCGTCCTCCACGGAGTCCACGGAGTCCACGGAGTCCACGGACTCCACGGCCGAAGTGGCCGAAGTGGCCGACGTGGCCTCCGGGGCCGACCCCTGGGCCGGAACCTTCGGCGCGGGCGCGGAGGCCGGCGCGGTCGCCGCCGCCGTGGCGGACGCCGTGTCGAAGGCCGCCGCCACCAGGTCCGACGCCTGTTCGTTGTCGTGCTCGTCACCGGCGGACCGGTCCGAGGAGGAGGCCGGGGCCGGTACCGAGGCCTTCGCGGGCTCGGCCGCCGAAGTAGTGGTGTCCGGCTCCGGCTCCGTGGGCTGGGTGCGCTCGGCCTGGGGCGGGACGGTGGCCGTGGTCGGCTCGTCCTGCTCCGTCCGGCCGAACACCTTGCGCAGCAAGCTCCGAATGCCCATGGGCGAGGCCTTTCGCATGAGTTGGGTGCGATTAATGTCCGTACTGCGGGAATTGATCCCTGGCCAGGGCGGATACGTAAGGTTAGCGGCCGGATCCGGCCGTTCGGCTGTGCGGCCCGCCCCTGCGTCAACCGAGCTCCAACCGAGTCGTAACCGAGCCCTGGAAGGCCGGGAGGGCAGCGGTGTCCCGGACTTCACCCTTTGTTCACCGGCAGTCCCACGCATGGCGTGGACGCGCACCTACCGTCACGCGTGACACACAGACGGAGGGACGAAAACGTGCGCAATCTGCTGCCGCTCATCGGCTCGCACCCGGGCGGGCGCTCTGCGCTGACCTGCCGCTACCGCTGCGGTGACGCCTGCTTCCAGGAGATCCCGAACACCAGCGACAACGAGTACGCCGGCGACATCATCGCCGGTGCCCTGACACGCCGGTCGATGATGCGTGCCGCCGCCGTGGTGACCGTGGCCACCGCCGCCGGGACGGTCGCGCTCGGCGGCCCCGCTGCTCAGGACGCCGAGGCCGCACCGCTCTCCGGACGTTCCGGCGGCAGGCCGAAGCCCACTCGTTCGGGTGCCCGGGGTCTGCGTTTCGCGGCCGTCGCGCCCAACAAGGACGACAAGGTCACCGTCCCCGACGGCTACGGCCAGAACGTGGTGATCCGCTGGGGCGAACCGATCCTGCGCGGCGCCCCCGACTTCGACCCGGACAAGCAGTCCGCGAAGGCCCAGTCGAAGCAGTTCGGTTACAACAACGACTTCCTCTCCCTGCTCCCGCTCAAGGGCGAGCGCGGCCGCCAGATCCTGGTCGCCAACCACGAGTACACCGACGAGAACCTGATGTTCCGTGGTTACGATCCGGCCAAGCCGACCCGCGAGCAGGTGGAGATCGCCTGGGCGGCGCACGGACTCTCCGTGGTCGTCGTCCAGGAGGAGAACCGCACCGGCAAGCTCACCCCGGTCAACCGCCACCCGCTGAACCGCCGCCTCACCGCGACCAGCGAGTTCCGGATGACGGGGCCGGCCGCGGGCAGCCCGCTGCTGCGCACCTCCGCCGACCGCACCGGCAGCAGGGTCCTCGGCACCCTCAACAACTGCGCGGGCGGCACCACTCCGTGGGGCACCACCCTGCACGGCGAGGAGAACTTCAACCAGTACTTCGCGGGTGGCTCCAGCGACACCGACAAGCGCTACGGCATCGGCACGGCGGCGACCGAGCGCAAGTGGGAACTGTTCGACAAGCGCTTCGACCTGGCGCAGGAGCCCAACGAGGCGCACCGCTTCGGCTGGGTCGTCGAGCTCGACCCGAACGACCCGGACTCCACGCCCCGCAAGCGGACCGCGCTCGGCCGCTTCAAGCACGAGGCGGCGCAGCCCCGGCTGACCGCCGACGGCCGCCCGGTCGTCTACATGGGCGACGACGAACGCTTCGACTACCTCTACAAGTTCGTCTCCAGCAAGAAGATGAAGAAGGGGAGCTCCAGGGCCGCCCACGAGCACAACCTGACCCTGCTGGACGAGGGCACCCTGTACGTCGCCAAGCTGACGGGCGACTCCCCGGCCGCCGAGTTCGACGGCACGGGCAAGCTCCCCTCGGACGGGGAGTTCGACGGCAGCGGGGTCTGGATCCCGCTGGCGACCGGTGACACCTCGCACGTGCCGGGCATGAGCGCCGACGAGGTCTACGTCTTCACCCGCCTGGCCGGTGACAAGGTCGGTGCCACGAAGATGGACCGCCCCGAGGACGTCGAGCCCTCGCCGCGCACCGGCCGCGTCTACGTCGCCCTCACCAACAACACCGACCGCGGCAAGGCGGGCAAGCCCGGTGCGGACGAGGCCAACCCGCGCAACGCCAACAAGCACGGTCAGATCCTGGAGCTCGCGGAGCACTGGGACGACCCGGCCGGCGACGGCTTCGCCTGGCGGCTCTTCCTCGTCGCGGGAGACCCGGAGGACCCGGCGACGTACTTCTCCGGCTTCCCCAAGGAGAAGGTCAGCCCCATCTCCTGCCCGGACAACGTGGCCTTCGACGCCCACGGCAACCTCTGGATCTCCACGGACGGCAACCAGCTCGGCTCGCACGACGGGCTGTTCGGTGTCGCCACCGCGGGCGACCGGCGGGGTGAGCTGAAGCAGTTCCTGACGGTGCCGACCGGGGCCGAGACCTGCGGTCCGCTGATCCAGGACCGCCGTGTCCTGGTCGCCGTGCAGCACCCGGGCGAGGTCGACGGCGCGTCCGTCGAGAAGCCGGCGAGCGCCTGGCCGGACGGGCCGGGCCGGATCGTCCGGCCGTCGGTCGTGGCCGTGTGGCGCAAGGACGGCAGCGACATCGGCGTCTGAAGCGGAAGCCCTCCTCCGGACGTGCCGATGCGGTGCGGGGGAGGAGGGCGTCGTCCCGATACGTGCGTGGGGAACGCAGGTGTGTTGTCAGCGTGACCGGGGCGGTCGGCCTGATGACCCGTCAGGGCCGCTGGTCGACACGTCAGCACTCACGGAGGGCCCCCGCGAAGGGACGACGAACCCGCGCCGGGACAACGCGTCACCGTGTCCGACGCCTGCAACGACCTCGGCTCCTGATCCCATCGGGGCGCCTCATCGGATTAGAGTCGGACGCATGGTTTCCGGTGAGGCGCCGCAGGCGGAGGGAAGCGTCCGGGTCGACGCATGGGTCTGGGCGGTCCGGCTGACGAAGACCCGGTCGCAGGCGGCTGCCGCCTGCCGTGCGGGACACGTGCGGGTCAACGGCGAGCGCGCGAAGCCCGCCCAGGCCCTGCGCACGGGCGACGAGGTGCGGCTGCGGCACGCGGGCCGGGACCGGATCGTGGTCGTCTCCAAGATCGTGAAGAAGCGTGTCGGGCCGCCGGTCGCGGCAGAGTGCTTCGTCGACAACAGCCCGCCCCCGCCGCCCCGCGAAGCCGCGGTCCAGGTGCCGGTCCGTGACCGGGGTGCGGGACGCCCGACCAAGCGGGACCGGCGTGAGATGGAGCGTCTCCAGGGTCGGGGTCCCGAAGCCGGATAGGGCCGCGCCCCGTTCCGGTCCAGCCGCGGCCGGTGCGTCCGGATGCCCCCGGCCCGGTCCGCCAGGGTCTTTCGTCCGGGTCATGCCGCGCGAGCGCGGCATGACCCGGACGAGAGGCCTCAGCTCTGGTAGCCCTCCACCTCGTCGGCGGGGCGCACCCTGGCCTCCGACGGATCCTCGCCGTACTCGCTGAGCGCGCGTCGCTGGCGCAGCAGGTCCCAGCACTGGTCGAGACGGACCTCCACCTCGCGCAGCCGTGACCGCTCCTCGGCGGAGAGACCCAGCTCGGCGGTGGAGCGGGCGCGCAGGGCGCGCTCCTCGGTGATCAGCCCGTCGATGTTCTCGAAGATGTCCTGGTCGCCCATGAGCCTCTCCCGGTCGGGTGTCCCTCAGATGCCGAAGACGGTCTTGCCGCGCGCCCCGCCCGCCCGGTTCTGCACCAGTGCCTGCGGGGCCTTCTCCAGGGGGAGCTCCATGTCGACGGGGACCTCCAGCTCCCCGCCGGCCACCGCCGCGGCCAGCTCGCCCAGCAGCGCGGCGCTCGGGGCGAGCCGGAAGTCGGTCCAGGCGACGCCGGGCGGCGCCGCGACCCCCCGGGTGGTGACGGTGACCCCGCCGTCCCGCACGAGGGCGGCGTACGCGGCGAACGCGGCCTCGTCCGTGGAGACGAGGTCGACGAGCGCGTCGACGCCGTCCGGATACAGGCCGCGTACGGCGGCCTCCAGCGTGTCGGGACCCGTGGTCGTGTCCACGGTGGCGGTGGCGCCGAGTTCCTTCATCCGCCGGCCCTCGTCGCCCCGCACGGCGGCGACGACGCCGATGCCGCGGGCCGCCGCGAGCTGTGTCAGGAAGCAGCCCACGCCACCGGTCGCCCCGATGAGAAGCAGGCTCAGCCCGCTGCGCACGGCGGTGCTCGACAGGATCTGCGCGGCCGTCGTCCCGGCCGACGGGAGGGCCGCCGCGATCCGTAGCGGCACGTCGCGCGGGACCAGGGCGATCGGGGAGTCCTGGGGGACGCACACGTACTCGGCGTACGCTCCGCACCGTCCCGGGGGCGGTGCCGTGACCCGTCCGAAGACCGGGTCACCGACCCGGAAGGTGTTGTCGCCGCTGCCGATCATGTCCACGCGGCCCGCGAAGTCCGTGCCCAGCACGAACGGGAACACAGGGGGGACGGCTCCGTCCGGAGCGCCGTCGGCGGTCTGCCAGTCCAGCGGGTTGAGCGCCGCGTACTCGACCTTCACCCGTACCTCGCCCGGCTCGGGATCGGGCTTCGGCACCTCGACGAGAGAGGGCTCCGCACGGAACGCGCTGACGGCGATGGCACGCATACGGCAGACCTCTCAGTCGTCCCCCTGCACTCACGCCTCCCACTGTCGCCCGGCCCACGCGCCCGCGCACGTCGGGCCCCGGGCCCACTCACGCGGGGGGCCGGCCGGTGGCGGGCCGGGTGACCCCGTCCCCGCCGGGCCCGCGCGAGCGCCGGGCCGCCACGACCCGTCCCACGAGGGAGCCGACCACCAGGACCGCGCCCACGAGCAGCACGACCCACGCCGTCGTCCGCAGGGAGGCGGTCAGCGCGTCGTAGACCGCCGCGGCCCCGTCGCGGTCGGTGCCCGGCACCTCGTCCAGCACCCGGTCGCGGCCCACGGCGACGGCGATCCGCAGCAGGGCCGCGCCGAGGACGAGACCGCCGCCCACCACGGCCGCGGTCGTCAGACCGGCCCGCAGACCGCCGCGCACGAGGGAGAGGCCCAGCACCAGGACGAGCAGCACCACCGTCCCGACGGCCGGCCAGACGCTGCAGTACCGCAGCCACCGGAAGGAGTCCCGCAGGTCGTCGGCGCGGTCGGCGGGCAGCACGGTGATCGAGGTCTCCTGGACCGGGATCTGGTCCGCGAAGGGCACCCCGCTGCTGACCAGCTCCTTCTTGACCTCTTCGATCACCGGTGCCAGGTCGATGGTGACCGCCCGCCCGTCGTCCCCGTGGAGCGAGGCGGTCACGGCACGGTGCGCCGTCCGGTTGGCGCTGTCCCAGGCGCGCTGGAAGGCCTCGGTCGTGGTGAAGGAGAGGGCGGTGTCGTGCAGGAACCGCTCGACGGTCTCCTGGAGCGGGCCGACGTCGATGTTCTTCATCGCCTCGTCGGTGACCAGCGTGGCCACGGTGTTCTGCACGGCCTCGTCGGAGGCCAGGGGGGAGACGGCGGCGAGGTACCGGTCGGTGTCGTCGAGTTCCAGGTCGACCCATGCGGAGGCCGCGCTCACCGGTACCAGCACGGCGAGCAGGAGGAGCAGTACCGCCGACAGGGCCACTGAGAGATAGGTCCGCACAGGCACCAGCCAATCCCGTGCGGCGGCGGGGCGCTCCGGGCCGTAGGCCGTTCGAGTTGCCGGGCGGCCCGGCCGGGTGTGCGCTGGAGGAAACACGACGGACGACGGGGCGACCGAAGGAGCTGTGCGCCATGGCCACACACGTGACGATGCAGACGCGCCGACCGGCGCGGGCCCCCACGCCCACCCGCCACGGTCACACCCCGCTGGCCTGGGCGATGCCGCTCACGCTGGGCGTGATCCTCGGTTTCTGGGCCTTCTTCATCAAGCGGGACGGAGGGGCGACCACCGGCGGACAGATCTGGCTCGGTGTCGTCTCCGGGGTGGCCTTCGCCGTGCTCTGCTACGCCCTGGTGCAGGTCCGGTGGGCCCTGCCGCGCGAGCTGCGCGCCGCGGCGTTCGGGGTGCTGACCGGGGGTGCGGTCGGCTTCCTCTACAGCCTGCACGACAACAGCGTGCTGGCGTCGGGCCTGCTCGGACTGGTGGTCGGCGCAGGGATGTTCTGCACGATGTTCTACCTCTACTACACGCGTGAGAACTGACCCGGCGGTCCCCTCCGACATCGCCCTGCCGTTGGTGCCCCCGGGGGCCGGGGTCCAGACTGGAAGGGGGGAAGGCGACAGGCTCTGGAGGAGCCATGACGGCGACGACGTGGAACGAGACACCCGTTGCGATCCGGACCGACGAGGCCGAGATGCGCACGAAGGAGATCGGCGGTGACCTGACGGTCGCCTTCGCCAAGCTGGCCCAGGGTATGGACATGAGCCCGGCGCTCAAGGGCCTCCCGGACGACATGTGCACCTGCCCGCACTGGGGCTATCTCCTCAAGGGCCGGCTGAGGATGCGGACCGGCGTGGGCCCGGACGCGTACGACGTCTACGAGGCGGGCCAGGCGTTCTACTGGGCGCCCGGGCACGCGCCCGAGGCTCTGGAGGACTGCGAGTACGTGGACTTCTCGCCCACGAAGGAGCTCGACCGGGTCATCGACCACATCACGTCCCAGGGCTGACACCGCGCCCCGCACCGCCCGCCTCGCACGGAGGTGTGCGGCGCGGCAGGGGCGGATGCGGGACGTCGTCGGGTCAGTCGCGGACGACGGTGACCGGGCAGGCCGCGTGCTGGGTGACGTGGAGGCTGACCGAGCCGAGCAGGGTCGCCTTGAGGCCGCTGTAGCCGCGGGCGCCGACGACCAGCAGGTCGGCGCCCTCGGAGCGGTCCAGCAGGGACTGCGCCGGGTTGCCGATCACCACGATCTTCTCGACCGCCGCCGCGCCCTCGGCCCCGAGCGCCTCCTCCAGTGCCTCGGTGAGCGCCGCCGTCGCCACGGCCTGCGGGTCGAAGTCCTCCGGCATGCCCGGCATCATGGACGCCCAGCTGGTCGCGGGGTACTCCCAGCTGTTCACCGCCTCGACGGTGCCACCGGTCAGTGCGGCCTGGCGTACCGCCCAGTGCAGTGCCTTGAGTGAGGCGTCCGATCCGTCCACGCCCACGACGATCCTGCCCATGTCTGCCTCCAAGAGTGTTCGACCACGTCCGGCATACAGGCAGCAACTCTAGTCAAACCGGACATCGTGGGCCTTGTGGGCCCCCGGGGGCGTGGTCAGCCGATCCGCAGTTCCGCCAGCTGCTGGGCGAAGGGCACGACCGCGTCCTCGCCGTCGTCGAGGGTGAGGGACCGTGCGGCGCCGGAGGTGGTCCGCCCCGTGACGGCGGAGGCGAGCTCGCCTCCCGCGCGCCGGATCCGGGAGGGCAGCCCCTCGGTGTACTCGTCGCCCCCCGAGCCCCAGTCCTCCGACGCCGCGTACACGGAGGTCGGCAGGACGACGGCCCGCAGGTAGGCGAAGAGCGGGCGCATCGCGTGCTCCAGGACCAGCGAGTGCCGGGGCGTTCCGCCCGTCGCCGCGATGACGACGGGCTTGCCGGTCAGCGCCGTGTTCTCGACCAGGTCGAAGAAGGACTTGAACAGGCCGCTGTAGGAGGCTGTGAACACGGGCGTCACGGCGATCAGCCCGTCGGCCCCGGTCACCGCGTCGATCGCCTTCTTCAGGGCGGCCGGAGGGAAGCCGGTGACCAGGTGGTTGGCGATGTCGACGGCCAGGTCGCGGAGCTCGACGACCTCGGTCTCGACGCGGCGGTCCTGGTCGGCCGCCAGCCGCTCGCGGGCGGCCTCGGTGAGCCGGTCGGCCAGCAGCCGCGTGGAGGAGGGGCTGCTGAGCCCGGCCGCGACGGCGACGATCCTCAGGGGGGCGGTGACGGGCACGGTGCTCAGAGCTCCTTCGGGTCTGCGGTGGCGGCGGCGCGGGCGGCGGCGACCGCGGGGTGGACGGGTGCGTCCGGCACTCCGGCCGGGCGCAGGCGGGCGAACTCCTTGCGCAGGACGGGCACGACCTCCTCGCCCAGGATGTCGAGCTGCTCCAGGACCGTCTTGAGCGGCAGGCCCGCGTGGTCCATCAGGAACAGCTGGCGCTGGTAGTCGCCGACCTCGTCACGGAAGGAGAGGGTCCGCTCGATGACCTCCTGCGGGGAGCCGACGGTCAGCGGGGTCTGCCGGCTGAAGTCCTCCAGGGAGGGGCCGTGCCCGTAGACGGGCGCGTTGTCGAAGTACGGGCGGAACTCCCGCACCGCGTCCTGCGAGTTCTTCCGCATGAACACCTGGCCCCCGAGGCCCACGACGGCCTGCTCGGCGGTGCCGTGCCCGTAGTGGGCGTAGCGGCGCCGGTAGAGGTCGACCATCTTCTTCGTGTGCTCCATGGGCCAGAAGATGTTGTTGTGGAAGAACCCGTCGCCGTAGTAGGCCGCCTGCTCGGCGATCTCCGGGGAGCGGATGGAGCCGTGCCAGACGAACGGCGGGACGCCGTCCAGCGGGCGCGGGGTCGCGGTGAAGGACTGCAGCGGGGTGCGGAACTTCCCCTCCCAGTCGACGACGTCCTCACGCCACAGCTTGTGCAGCAGCGCGTAGTTCTCGATCGCGAGCGGGATGCCCTGCCGGATGTCCTTGCCGAACCACGGGTAGACCGGACCGGTGTTGCCGCGGCCCATCATCAGGTCGACGCGGCCGTCGGCGAGGTGCTGGAGCGTGGCGTAGTCCTCGGCGATCTTCACCGGGTCGTTGGTGGTGATCAGCGTGGTGGACGTGGAGAGGATCAGCTTCTCGGTGCGGGCGGCGATGTAGCCGAGCGTGGTCGTCGGCGAGGACGGGACGAACGGCGGATTGTGGTGCTCGCCGGTGGCGAAGACGTCCAGGCCCACTTCCTCGGCCTTGAGCGCGATCGCGAGGGTGGCCTTGATCCGCTCGTTCTCGCTCGGTGCCGTACCGGTCGTGGGGTCGGTGGTGACGTCCCCGACGGTGAAGATCCCGAACTGCATGGCGCCCGCCTCCAGGTAGTGGTTGAACGTTGAACTATGTGAACACACCCTACAACGGAGCACCCCCGTCCTCTATTCCACAGCCCGGGCCGAGCCGTCGTACCCGGTCCACGAGGGCCGGTGCGCGCTAGACTCGCCCCATGACCTCCGTACCGTGCCGTAACTGGTGGCGCTCCTCCTAGGAGCGGCCACCCCACCTGCGCGGAACCAGGGCCGTTCGACCTTCGGACGGCCCTTTCTGCTGCCCCGGTGCCCCATGACGGGCCGTCCTCCACGCGTACACCACCAGCGAGGAGAACCCCCGTGACCATGACCGCCGAGCTGCCCGTCAGCCCCGCCGTACGCCGCAGTGCCGAGCTGGAACGGCAGCTCGCCGAGGACCCCGGCCGCTTCCGCGTCCTCACCGGGGACCGGCCCACGGGTGCGCTGCACCTCGGGCACTACTTCGGCACCCTCCACAACCGGGTGCGCCTCCAGGACCTCGGGGTGGAGGTCTTCGTGCTGGTCGCCGACTACCAGGTCCTCACCGACCGGGACGTCGCCGAGCGGCTCACCGAGCACGTGGAGGGGCTCCTCCTGGACTACCTCGCCATCGGGATCGACCCGGCCCGCACGACGGTCTTCAACCACAGCGCGGTCCCGGCCCTCAACCAGCTGCTCCTGCCGTTCCTCTCGCTGGTCTCCGTCGCGGAGCTCGGCCGCAACCCCACCGTGAAGGACGAGATCGCGCACTCCCGGCAGTCGGCCGTCAGCGGCCTCATGTACACCTATCCGGTGCACCAGGCGGCCGACATCCTGTTCTGCAAGGGCAACCTCGTGCCCGTGGGCCAGGACCAGCTGCCGCACCTGGAGATCACCCGCACGATCGCCCGCCGCTTCAACGAGCGGTACGCGGACGTCTTCCCCGAGCCCGACGCGCTGCTCTCCGCCGCGCCCCTGCTGCTCGGCACGGACGCCACCAAGATGAGCAAGAGCCGGGGCAACGCCGTCGCCCTGGGCGCGGACGCGGACGAGACCGCCCGGCTGATCAGGGGTGCGACCACCGACGCCGACCGCCGCATCACCTACGACCCCGAGCTGCGGCCCGGCGTGTCGAGCCTGGTCCTGCTGGCCGCGCTCTGCCTCGACCGCGACCCGCACGAGGTCGCCGAGGAGATCGGGAACGGCGGGGCGTCCGGCCTCAAGCGGACCGTGACGGAGGCCGTCAACGAGGCGATGGCCCCGATTCGCGCCCGGCGGGCCGAGTACGCCCAGGACATGGGGTACGTCCGGGACGTGCTGCGCGCCGGGAACGAGCGGGCGAACGCCGTGGCCGAGGCGACTCTGCGGGAGGTGCGGGACGCGATGGGGACGTTCCGCTAGCCCGGGCGCTCGCGCGGGAGCCGCGGCTCAGCGCAGGGTCACCGACCGCTGCCCGCGCAGCAGTTCGGCCAGACCGCGCCGGGTCGCGGCTATCACCACGCGGTCCTCCCCGCGCAGCACATAGCCCGGGTGCAGGTCCCACACCAGGCCCGAGTGCCGGTCCGGGGTCCCGGCCGCCGCCGGGTCGAGCGGGTCGTACGGCGGTACGGCGGCCAGGTCCGGGAGGCGGTCGGCCGGCGGGGTGGCGTCCAGGGCGAGGACCCGCCAGGCGCCCGTCCGGAACGCCTGCTCGACGGTCCGGCCCTCCAGTTGGGGGTGGCCCGCCACCAGCAGGGCCGCGAACAGCATCACCTTGCGCTCGACCGGGATCGCCCCCAGGATCTGCCGGCCCATCATCGCCCCGGCGAACGCGGGGGCGGCCAGGTGGGACACGGACCGGGAACGGGTCACGGCCCCCGGGTGCGCGGTGCGCAGGGTGCGGTAGACGGCCGTGGCGAACTCGTCGTCGTACAGGCGCAGGGCCACGTGCAGGTCGGAGACGACGGAGCGCGCGTACAGCGTCGCCTCCAGATTCGTGGTGTCGACGCTCGTCAGGGCCAGGAGCGACCGGGCGCGGTGGATCTTGGCCGCCTCCAGGACGCCCTCCTGGGTGGCGTCACCGATGACCGTGGGGACGCGCAGGCTGCGGGCCAGCGGGATGCCCCGCGCCTCGGGATCCTCCTCCACGACCACCACCGGGATGCCCATCTCGCGCAGCCGCACCAGCACCCTCGTGCCGACCTTGCCGAGGCCGAGCAGCACCACATGGCCCGAGAGGCCGCGCGGCGGGCGGCGCAGCGAGGAGGCGGTGCGCAGCGAGCCGAACGCCTCCAGGACGGCGGCGACCAGCAGCGGCAGGAGCAGGAGCCCCGCCGTCCCGGACAGGAGCTGGATGATCTGCCGGGACACCGGGGCCCCGTCGACCGCCGGGTCACCCATCGCGAACAGATCGAGGAGCGTGAGGTAGGCGGCGTGCACCGGGCTGTCGCCGGTGGTGACGACCGAGGCGACGGCCAGCCCCACGACGGCCGCGAAGACACCCGCAGCCGACCAGCGCAGCCTGCGGGAGAAGATGTGGCCGAGCGGTGCGCCCCGGCCGCCCATGCGGGTGGGGCCCCGGTCGGCCGCCGCCTTGCTGACGGTCTCCAGGACGACCGTGCCGCGGCCGGTGGCGGCCTCCACCGTGGCATGGTCGGGCAGCAGCTGGGGGCCCTCGGCGCCGCTGCTGTCGGAGCCCTCGGCGCCGGCCGGGTCGTGGGAGGTGGAGGAGAGCAGGGCCAGGGTGCACAGCCCGGGGTCGGCGAGCTCACCCGGCCGCGGCGGTGTGCGCTCGGCGGCGCGCAGGAGGAGGCCCTCGGCCTGGATGACCTTGCTGCTGCCGGTCACCGCGGTGGCGGCCAGGGCGGGCGCGGCGGTGTCGGCGTCGGACAGGACGGTCGTCGACGCGTCCAGTGCCGCCTGGTCGATGCCGGGCACGGCCAGTGCCGCTGCCTGGTCGAGCAGGGTCTCCAGGTGCTGCCCGAGCTTGCGGTTGTAGAGCCGGATGACGAGCCGCAGGCGCGGGTTGAGCCGCCGTGCCGTCAGGGCGGCCCGGATGTTGCGCTCGTCGTCGTCGTAGACGAGGGCGAGCGCCGCCGCCCGGTCGACGCCCGCCTCGGCCAGTACGTCGTCGGACGGCTCGTGCGCCTCCATGATGCGGACGGACTCCACCCCGGCGTTCGTGTCGCTCTCGCCCGGGGTGCCGGTGCGGTTCATCGCGGCCGACATCCTGCCGAACAGGGCTGCCGCACGGGCCCGTTGAGTGAGAGGGAGCTCGGGGCGCGCGGCCTCCAGGCCGGGCGGGAGCACCAGGGTGACCCGCTCGCCGTAGACGTAGCGGAGCTCCACGGCCAGCCGGCGGGCGAGGGCGTCGTCGCCGCAGATCACCATGTGGCCTGTGGCCGAGGGCCGTTGGGGCTGCTGAGGAAGTGGGGGCACGAAACCCAGCATGCCTGGTGCTCCTTCCTGACAGAGCGTGAGGGGGCGTCAGTTCTCCCGGGGCCGGGACGCGGGGGCGGCGAGCAGGCGGCGTGGGTCGGCCGCGCGCTCGATGGCCGTCTCGACGGCGGCGATCCGGTCGGCGAGCAGCCCCAGCGCCCCGACCGCACGGGTGGCGGGGTCGCCCTCGGGCCCGCCGAGCGCCTGCGCGCGCACGTACGAGGAGGTGATCTCCGCCCAGCGGCGGGCCTGCTCCGGGGTGAGCGTGCCCCGCAGGGCGGCCAGCTTCAGCAGGTTCGACTCGGCGCCCGTGGTGAGCGTCTGTGCCTCGGCCGCGTAATGGTCGGTGAGGACGGCGGAGAGCTCGGCGTCGTTCATGACCGGCACGATCCGTTCCGCGATCTTGTTCATGTCGCGGTAGGAGCCCTGGAGGCGGAAGGGCGGCTCGGTGCGCGTCGCGTCCGTCTGCGCCGCCGAGGCGATGTACGCCGCGTTCACCGCGAGGACGGTGTCCCGGGCGGTGAGCAGATGTCCCAGGACGGAGACGATCCGGTCCACTTCCGCCGGTGAGCAGGGGTGTTCGAGCTGGTCCGCGCGGGCCGAGGGGTCGCTGCCGGAGGCCAGGCGCACGAGCAGATCGAGGTCGCTCCGGGGGCGGCCGGCGAGCGGGGCCAGCACCGGGTTGGCCGTCAGGGCGTTCTCGACGAAGCTCAGCGCGAAGACCTCGTCCCGCCCGCTCAGCACCTCGCCCAGATTCCGGACGTCGGCCCGGTTGGCGAGCATGTCCGGGATGCGGAAGCGCGCGCCGGACTCGGTGTACGGATTGCCGGCCATGACCACGGCGAACCGCTTCCCCCGCAGGTCGTGGCTGCGCGGCTGCCCGTCCCGCACCCCCTCGACACGGCGGGTCGCGTCGCACAGCGGGATGAACTTCTGGAGCAGCTCGGGCGAGGTGTGCTGGATGTCGTCCAGGTAGAGCAGCGTGTTGTTGCCCGACTCGAACGCGAAGTTGATCTTCTCGACCTCCTGCCGGGCCGTGGCGCCGGGCGCCAGGGCCGGGTCGAGCGAGGTCACGTCGTGACCGAGGTTCGGGCCGCTGACCTTGACCAGGACCATCCCGAGCTTCTCCGCGACGTACTCCATGAGCGTCGTCTTGCCGTAGCCGGGCGGCGACACGAGCAGCAGCAGGCCCTGCGAGTCGGTGCGCCGGTCCGCGTCGGCGGTGCCCAGCTGCTTGGCGAGGCTGTCGCCGATGAGCGGGAGGTAGACCTCGTCCAGCAGCCGGCTGCGGACGAAGGCGGGCATGGCGCGCGGCCGGTGGTCGTCCAGCCGCAGCCGGGAGCGCTCGGCCGCGACCAGGCCGGTGCGCAGCCGCTGGTAGGCGCGGAAGCCGGGCACGGCGTGGGCGCGGAAGTCGGCCGTACGGGAGAGGAGTTCGTCGAGCCGGACCGGCAGCCGCCCCCGCTCCACGCGCGGATGGTCGCCGAGGAGACCCTCCACCGTCGCGGTCAGCGGCGCGTCGCCTTCGTAGCGCTCCAGCTCCGGGCACAGCTCCACCGCGACCGCCTCCGCCACATCCCCCTCGTCCGTGTCCGGGCCGCTCGCGGCGGCGTACGAGGCGAGCCAGCCCTCCACCAGCCGCCGCCGGGCCGGGAGGTCGCCGGAGAGCGCGGACAGGTCCTCGTCGTAGGCAGAGGTGCCCACGGCGCGGCGGAACTTGTCCAGGAAGGTGCGGGCCGCGGCGCTCGTGACGAACCCGGCGGGGGAGCGGGCCAGCTCCTCGAAGAGGTACTCGGCGGCGGCCTCCGGGGAGCCCATCGCCGCCGCCCACTCCTTCTGGAGGGTGGCGATGGCGGGCGCGAGCCCGAAGGTGTCCCGGGCCCGCGCCAGCGAGCCGGCCTGACGCGTCCAGGAGGCGCGCAGGACCTCGTCGGTGCCGTGCGCCCAGAAGAGCTGGGCCGCCGCCCGCACCGCGGAGGGGAAGCGGAGCAGGCCCGCCCCGGCGTGCAGCCGCAGCAGGACGGTCAGGACGGCGAGGGCGTCCTCGTCGTGGACACCCCGCTGGTAGCCCTCGTCGTACGACGCCGCCGCGGCCTCCCGCACGAGCGAGGGGAGGTCCGCTCCCGCCAGGGCGTCCGCACCGTGCTCGGCCAGGAGGCGGGCGGCCAGGTGCTCCGCGCGGTAGACGTCCGCGGACTCCGAGGGCAGGGTCCGGTCCCAGTGGGCGCGGGCCGCCTCGAACTCCGGGTCGGTGACCTGCGCGCGGTAGTCGGTGCCGGTGAGCGCGAAGGCGACGCCGTCCCCGGACGGGACCAGCGTCAGGTCGAAGGGCCGGGTGTTCACCGCGAAGCGGTGGCGGCCGAGCCGGATCACCGCGCCGCCGTCCGTGTACAGCTCGCTGCGGTCGCGCAGGGCCCGGCCCGCCTCCTGCCGGGCCGCCTTCAGCCGCCCGTCCAGCTCCTCCGCGCGCACCGGGTCGCCGAGCGCGCGGAGCTCGTCCGCGGTACGGCGGACCTTGGCGACCATCGGGTCGGAGGCGAAGTAGGTGTGGACGGCGTCCAGGTCCTCCAGGCCGGCCACCCGCCGCGCGACCGTCTCCAGGACGCGGGCCGCGGACCCGGCGAGCCGCTCCGCACGCCGGGCGCGGGCGTCCTGCAGGGTCTGCTTCCGGCCCGAGAACGCCTCGTACACCTCCGTGCGGCGCTCACCGAGCCGGGCGAGGAAGTCGTCGGACTCCGCGAAACGGGACTCCAGGTTCTCCAGCTGGAGCAGGACCCGGGCCAGCTGCTCGTCGCAGGCCTCGGGGGAGTCGGCCGAGGCCAGGGCCCCCGTGACGGCCTGCCCGAGGAGCGCGAACTCGGCGGCGAACTCGGCCCGTCCCTCATGGGACACCAGCTCCTTGCGCCGGGCGTCGAGGGTCGCGCGGGCACGGTTGGCGCCGCCCATGACCTCGGCGATCCGCTCCAGGACCGACGTACGGACCGTGGCGTCGCCCATGTCCAGACCGGCGACGACGTCCGTGACGGTCCCGAGGCCGACCGTGATCTCCGTGAGCCGGTCCCCGGCCGCCGAGGCGTCGGCGACGGTCTCCAGACCCGCGGCGTCCGCGGTGATGCGGGCGAGGTCCTCGTGGTAGCCGGCGAACGCGTCCGCACCGGCGAGGAAGGCGACCGCCCGCTGCGCGGCCGACTCCAGATCGCGTGCGGTCTCCTCCGTCAGCGCGGCGATGCGTCCGGTGTCGGCGTACCGCATCTCGGCGAGCGTCCCCAGGTGGCCGTGCGCCTGCCTCAGCTCGGTGAGCCGGCCGACCCAGGCGGCGGCCGAACGCGGGGCCTCGCCCCGGATGCGGCGGACCAGTGCGGTGAGGCCGGAGGCCGCCTCGTCCAGCGCACGGGCGGCCTGCCCGGTCAGCTCCTGGACCGTGTCGAACTCGTCGAGGATCTGCCGGGCGGTGGTCCGCAGCTCCTCCAGCGGCCCCCCGAGCGCGCCGAGTTCGGGATCGGTGAGCCAGTGGTAGCGGTCGCCCGCCCGGGCGCAGTCGTCGACGAGCCTGCGGTAGACGGCGCCGGTCGGCGTCATCTCCCGTACGCCGTGGGCCAGCGCGAGGCAGTCGGAGATCCCGCGCACCAGGTCGGCGTTGCCGGTCCGGGCGAGCGGGCCCGTCCCGGCGGGGCGCGCGGCCGCATGCGTCTCGGAGACGTACGGGGTCTCCCAGCGCTGCAGCGGGTGGACCCGGCCCGGGCCGTCCGAGCCGCCCTTGAGGAGGATCAGCGTCCCGTCGTCGAGCAGCGCGTGGCCCCGGCCGAGCAGCGGGGTCGCCACCTCCTGGCGGATCACGTTGTACGGCAGGAGCAGGGCGCGGCCCCCGTCCCGGGACCTGAAGACGTACAGCACGTCCTCGCCGTTGGGGGAGGGGACCGTGCCCTCGAAGACGGGGTCGCGGAGCTCCTCGGCGGTGTCGAAGGTCTTGGCGGTGCCGGTGGTGAGGTAGTAGCCGCCGGGGAAGATGATCCCCTGGTCCTCGGGGAGCCGGTGGCAGGACGGGCCGATCGCGTCGAGGCGCCGCACGTCGGACAGCAGCGTGTTGAAGACGAGGTGGCGCCAGGCGTCCTCCTTGTACGGGCGCACCCGCAGCAGGATCAGCGGTCCGACCACCGCGTACTCGACGGCGGCGTCCGCGAGCGACTGGAGCGGCTCGTCGACGGGCTCCTCGTAGATCCCGTCGGGGGACTCGGTGTCGTCGACGGTCTTCACGGTGAGCGTGCCGCCCAGGGTGTCCACGAAGACCGTGGACAGGACGGCGATGTGCGGGTGCCGGCCGGGCACATGGGCGTCCCGCCCGGCGGGGGTCCAGTCGAAGTCGTGCGAGGGCGGGAACACGTGGTCCCGGTCGCCCCGGGCGTCCAGGAAGTCCCCGGGCGTGCCGTCCGGGCCCAGCGCCCAGCGCAGGACGCGGATGTCCTCGGCCGTCTCGCCGGTACGGAACACGGCCAGCAGGCGGCCGTTGACCCGCCGCAGTCGGAGCAGCCGGGCGTCGCGGTAGTACCGGTGCAGGCCGGCGAACTCCCTGACGAACGCCTCGTCGTCCAGGAGGCCCGCTCCCGCCTCCTCCAGGCCGGGTCCGGTGAGCGCGAGCACCTCGCCCACCCCGGCGTCCCCCCGCGCACCCGGCCCCCGCTCGAACCCGAACAGCAGGCGCCCGCCCACGGCGACGAGGTCGCGGGCCACCGAGGCGACCTCCGTGCGCACCTGCTCGGTGGCGAGCAGGCGCAGCCCGGCGGAGCCGAACTCCTCGGTCCGCCGGGTGTTGAGCGCCTCGGCCCGCCGGACGAGCTCGCCTGCCTGCTCGCCGAGGCGTCGACGGAGCACCTCGTAGGCATCGGCGTCGGCTTCGGTGAGGGTGGGGTCGCGGTCCATGCGTGAGGCTCCCTACGAGATGTCGTTCCACTGCGTGGGGCCGCCTGCCGGCCCCTTCGTCCACCGGGCCGGGCAGCACCCTCCGGCCGCACGGGCCGGGGCCGGGCGGGCTGTCCCGGCCCGTGCGGCGGTACCGGGGGTGTCAGGCGACGGGCGACCCGCTGTGCCGGGCCTTCCCGTTCGCCGAAGGCGTCCCCGCGCCGGTCAGGGACGACACGGTCATCCCCGCCAGTCCCAGCTCCTCCGCCGCGGCGAGCAGCTGCTTCACCTGTCCCGAGGCCGCCCCGGGCGACCCCATCAGCCGGGTCAGCAGGGCCGACACCGTCAGGTTCTGCACGTCCCCCGTGGAGAGCGATCCCAGCACCCGCGTCAGGTCCTCGGTGAACGTCCCCCGGCCGTCGAGCCAGGGCCCGGCCAGGGCGCGGGCCGTCTTCGAGTTGTCCACGAACCCGTCCATGCTCCGGCCCATGGAGACCGAGGAGATGAGACGGTCGAAGAAGACCGAGTCGCCACCGACGATGTCGATGTCCGCGTGCTCCAGCCCCGTCGCCAGGACCGTCGCCTGTGCCTCGGCGACCTGCCGCTGCACGTCGAACTCCGCCAGCCGGATCTCCTTCTCGGCGTCCAGCCGCAGCCGGTACTCCTCGTGTCCGCGGGAGGCGTCGTCGAGCGCGGCCATCGCCGCGGCCTTCTGGGTCAGGCCCTCCGCCTCGGCCTTCAGCTTCTCGCCGATCATCGCCGCGTCCGCCACGGCCTGTGCCTGGGTGCCCTCGGCGGCCGCCAGGGCCTTCAGACGGGCCCCTTCCGCCTCCGCCTTCAGCCGGGCCTCCGTCGCCTGCGCCTCCGCGCGGCCCGCCTTCTCCGTGACCTCGGCCTCGGCGTCCCGGACCTGGACGTCCGCGAGCCCTGCCGCGGCGCTCTCCGCCTGGATGCCTTCCGCGAGCCGCAGCTTCGCCTGTGCGTCGAGGTCGGCGGTCTTGAGCCGGGCGTCCGCGAGCGTCAGCTGCTCGGCGGCCAGGTGGACCGCCGCCGCCTCCGCGGCCTCGGCCGCCTTGATGTCCTTGACCAGCTTCTCCTGCGCCTCGGCCTCCGCCGCGATGATGATCGACCTGCGGGTGCGCTCCGACTCCTCGACGGACCGCAGGGTCAGGATCGACTCCTCCTGCTCGGCGACCGTACGGTCCACGGCGATCCGCTCCCGGATGACGTCGGCGACCTCACGGCGTTCTGCCTCGACCTCCTTGGTCGCGGCGATCCGGTTCAGCTCGGTCTCGCGCTCGCGCCCGATGACCTCCAGCAGACGGTCCTTCTCGATGCGCTCGTTCTCCACCGCGATGACCCGCTCGCGGTTCTTCTGCGCGACCGCGATCTCACGGGCCTGGTTCTCCCGCTGGATGCCGAGCTGTTCCTCGGTGCGGAGGAACGCCCCCTGCGCACCGAGCCGCTCCTCCTCCTGCACCCGGGCGGTCGCCGCCTCCTCACGGGCCCGCAGGGTGTCGACCTCGCGGCGCTGCTTGATCTCGGCCTCGGACTGCCGGCGCTCCAGCTCCAGGATGGTCTCCCGGGCGTCGACGTCCTGCCGGGTGATCTCCTTCTGCTCGGTGCGCTGGAACTCGTTGGTCCGCACGTGCTCGATCGCCGTCAGTTCGGTGATCTTCCGGATGCCCTGCGCGTCAAGGATGTTGGCGCCGTCGAGCTGCGCCATCGGCGTCTGCTCGAGGAAGTCGATCGCGGCGTCGTCGAGGTGGTAGCCGTTCAGGTCGGTCCCGATGACCCGGATGATCCGGTCCCGGAACTCCTCGCGCTTGGTGTACAGGTCGACGAAGTCGAGCTGCTTGCCGACGGTCTTGAGCGCTTCGGAGAACTTCGCCGCGAAGAACTCCTGGATGGCGTCCTTGTCGCTGGCGCGCCCGGTGCCGATGGCCTGCGCGACCTTGATGACGTCCTCGACGGTCTTGTTGACCCGGACGAAGAAGGTGATGTGGATGTCCGCCCGGATGTTGTCCTGGCAGATCAGGCCCTCGCGGCCGGTACGGCGGATCTCGATGGTCTTCACCGAGATGTCCATGGTCTCGGCCTTGTGCAGCACCGGAAGCACCACGGCGCCGGTGAAGGTGACGTCGACCTTCTTGGTCTTGGAGATGATCAGCGCCTTCCCCTGCTCGACCTTGCGGAAGAGCCGGGTGATGACGAAGACCAGTGCGACGGTGATGAGCAGGACAACGGCGACGAGCACGCCGATGCCCCAGGAGATGGCATCCATGTCAGTCCTTGGCGGCTGGTGGGACGTACGAAGTGGGAAGGGGCCCCGCATGACGGCATGCGGAACCACGGGCCCGGGGCCCGGAAGGCGGGGAGCCGGGGTCAGCCGGCGGTGCGTGGCAGCGGGCGCGGGGCGAGCGCCGCGTCGTACGGCGAGACCCAGAAGAACTCGCCGTCGGCGTCGTACGCGTAGAGGAGCCCCGTGCTGCCGTAGGCGAACACCTCGGCCGGTCCTGACGGCCGCAGCGGCTGTCTCACCTGCACGATGGCGGTCGAACCGTCAGCCGCCGCGACCTCGGCCTGGCCGAAGTCGGTGCTGACGGACCCGGTCCGGATCGTGCAGACCTGGCCGACGAAGTCCTCCCGGGACGGTGGAGGTTCCGCGGGGAAGAACCGGCGGAATCGGCGTACGAGCATGCGGACCACCCCCCAGGCGATCAGAAGCGCACCCGCCAGGACGGCGAGGTGGAGAGCGGCCCGCGCGGTACCGGTGGCTCCGCTGCGGAGCACCAGGACCGAGCCGGCCAGGCCGGCGAACCAGGCGACGGCGACGAACAGCGACACCGACACGGAGACGGGCACCCCGCCGAAGCCGACCGCATCGCTGTCGAGGTCGGTGTCGAAGGATTCGGGTGCGGCGGCTCCGGCCAGCACCAGCAGCCAGAAGCAGACGACGACCACCAGGGCGGCGCCGAGGACGACGGCCGGGAAGGCGACTGCTGCGGAAAGGAATTCGGTCATCCGGCCCACCCCCTGTGACGCGACACGCTGTACGGTCCGGGGGACAGGGCGGTGGCGGTGGTCGGCGGGGCACCGGCGCTGCGACACCGCGAACGGTGTCGCAGCAACCGGTTCCTTCCCCCGTGTTCCCCCGTGTTCCCCCGTGCTTCCCCCGTGCTTCCCCCGTGTGCTGCTGGACCGATCGTGACAGTCGGAGCCCTCTCGGCGCACTGCCGGAACCCGGCAGGCTTCGTGGGTGCCGGCTGCCGGGCACCGGCAGCCGGTTCCGCGCGTTGGGGAGGTGACAGAGCTGTTGAGGTACGGAGGAGTGCACCGTGGAGCCCGAGATCCCCGAGAGGTTCCTGGAGGGCTATGCCCGCATCCTGTCCGAGGTCGCGGAGACCGGCCGCCGGCTCACCCGGGACGAGCTGGAGGCGCGGCGCACCCTGGGACGTGAGGCCGCGGAGGCCGGACACCAGCTGCGTGCCCTGGTGCGCAGTCATCTCGCTGAGACCCGCGCCGGCTGGCCGCACCCGTCGTCGGGCGCCGTCGCCGCGGATGCCGTCCTGGGTGCGGTGGAGCAGGCCGTCGACGCCTTCGCGGAGGGCTTCGAGCGGGCCCAGCGCCTCACCGTGCGGCGCGAGGAGGCGGCGCGGCGGGAGTTCATCGATGACCTGCTGTACGGGCGCAGCGACCTGGGCAGGCTCGCGGAGCGCGCCACCCGGTTCGGGCTGAGGCTCTCGCGGGCCCACGCCGTCGCCGTGGCGGCGGGCCCCGAGGCGTACACCGAGTCCGACGCCGTGCCCCGCAGCGTGGAGTCGGCGCTGCTCGCGCGCTTCGGCGGCCGGAAGATCCTGCTGACGACGAAGGACGGACGCCTCGTCTGCATAGCCCCCGGCAGCCAGCCGGACGTCCTGCGGTACTTCGCCAAGCAGGCCCATGCCGCGACGGACGGCGGCGTGGTGGCGGTCGGCCGGCCGCACCGCGGTCCCGGCGGGGTGGTCCACTCGTACGACGAGGCGCTGGACGCCCTGGACCTGGCGCAGCGGATGGGGCTCGACGACCCGGTGCTGTACGCCGCCGATCTGCTGGTCTATCCGGTGCTGACCAGGGACCGGCAGGCGATGGCCGATCTGGTGCGCAGCGAGCTCGGGCCGCTCAGGCAGGCGCGGGGCGGCGCGGAACCCCTGCTGCGGACCCTGTCGGTCTACTTCGACGCGGGCTGCGTGGCCGCCGAGACGGCCCGCCGTCTGTCGCTCAGCGTCCGCGCGCTGACGTACCGGCTGGAGCGGATACACCAGTTGACCGGATCCGACCCCGCCGACCCCGCGCACCGCTACACCCTGCAGACGGCGGTGATCGGCGCCCGGCTGCTGGACTGGCCCGCGACCGAGATCTGACGGCCGGCGGGCGCCCGGGCGAGCGCCGACCGTGGGGCGTACGGGCCGAGGGCTCCGGTCCGTACGCCTGGGCAGCGCCCTACAGGTCGAACTCGTGCGGCGGCAGGTCGAGTGCGAAGCACGCCTCACGCACGACGGCCTGCTCCGACTTGTCGAAATCGCCGTCGGCGCCCCCGATGACGATGCCGATCTGGATGACGGCACGCGCCTCGGCGGGCTTCTTCTTCGCCTTGCCGATCTCCTGGAGCACGCTGACCTTGCCGAAGGCGAAGTCCGCGGTCAGCTTGTCCACGTAGGCGTTGAACCGGCGCTGCAGGTCGTCCGCCGGGAAGTTCTGCAGGACGTCGTTGGTGGCGATCAGCGAGGCGACGCGCTGCCGCTCGGACGGGTCGATGGAACCGTCGGCCGCGGAGACCAGGGCACACATGGCCATGCTCGCGTCCCGGAACGCCCCGCTCTTCAGGTCGTTCTTCTTCGCCTCCAGCTGCGTCTGCATCGTCGACGCGGATTCCTTGATCCGATCCCAAAGGGCCATGACGTCTCCATACGTTGCGTTGACTGTGGTGCGTTGGCTGTGGTGCGTTGACTGTGGTGCGTTGGCTGTGGTGCGGCAACCACTCGAACTCTACAACTGTGTAGAAGAGCGGTGGGTGGACGGCGGTGGGCGGGCCGGACGCCGGCCCCCTCAGTAGGATGCGGCGGATGAACAGGCCCACAGGCACGGACGACGACGGCGCCCCGGACGGCCCACGGCTGCCCCGGCGCGGCCAGGGACAGCTGGAGTCCCAGGTCCTGACCGTGCTGTGCTCCGCGGTCGGCCCCGCCACGGCCGGATGGGTGCAGGAGCACCTAGACGGTGATCTCGCCTACACCACCGTCATCACGATCCTCTCCCGCCTCTACGCGAAGAACGCCGTGACCCGCACCCGGCAGGGCCGCTCCTACGTCTGGACCCCCGCGTCCGACGAGGCGGGCCTCGCCGCCCTGCGGATGCGCCGGGTCCTGGACGGCGAGCGCGACAGGGAGGCCGTCCTCGCGCGCTTCGTCTCCGCGCTCTCCCCGGGCGACGAGGCCAGGCTCCGCGCGCTGCTCTCCCGCGCCGCCGACACCTCCGGCCCCCACGACGACTCCGCAGCTCCGGAAGGCTGAGAGCCACCACGATGGGCGTCTTCGTCTACCTGCCACTCGTCCTGCCGCTGACCGCACTGCCCATGGCACGCCTCGCCGAACAGCATCTGCACCCGAGGAGTGCCACCAGGCTGCTGGCCGCCGTTGGCTCGACGCTGGCCCTGTGCAGCACCCTGTGCCTGGCCCTGCTCATGGTCGTCGGCACGGCTCAACTCCCCGGCAATCCGCTGCCCGACGGCTGGTCGGACCCCGAGGTGCGCGCCACGGTGCCGTACGACGAGAAGGCGGGCCTGGTCGCGATCGGCGTCCTGGGGGCGGTCCTGGCGGCCTGCGGCTCCACCCTGCTGCGCCACACCAGGACCCGGGCCCACGCGGCCCGCGCCCTGCCGCCGTCCGCCGGACGCGGCGGCCGCGGGGACCTCGCGGTGGTCCCGTCCTCCGACCCGTACGCGTACGCCCTGCCGGGGCGGCGCGGGAGGGACGGGCGGGTCGTCGTCTCCACCGCGATGCTGGAGTGCCTGGACGCCGGCGAACGCCGTGCGCTCGTCGCCCATGAACGCGCACACCTGGCGGGCCGCCATCACCGCTACCTGCTGGTGACCCAACTGGCGGCGCGCGCCAACCCGTTCCTCCTGCCCCTGCGCACGGCGGTGGCGTACAGCACCGAGCGCTGGGCGGACGAGGAGGCGGCGTGCGCGGTGGGCAGCCGCCGTGCCGTCGCCACGGCGGTCGGCAGGGCGGCGCTGTTCTCGCACCGCCCGGCGGGGGCCGCCGTGCTCCCGTCCTTCGCGACGGCCGGCCCCGTCCCCCGCAGGGTCGCGGCGCTGCTGGACCCCGAGCCCTCGGGAGGGCTCTGGCCCCCGGCCGACCCGCATCTGGCGCTGGCGGCGGTGACCGCGACGGTCGGGACGGCGGCCTCGGCGCTGTCGTCGCTCAACGCGACGGTGACGCTCGTCTCCATCCTCCACGCGGCCACCCCGCTCTGAGTGGCCGCAACCGGTCGCCTCAGTCGGAGTCGCGCCCCGCGTGCTCCGGCGTGAGGTCGTCGTGCGACGGCATCGGCTGATCGCCCGCGAGGGACGGCTTCTTCCGCCTGCCGGCCAGTGCGGCCTGGAGCTTCGAGGCGACCGGTTCCGTCCACCGGGCGGTGAGCGGCCCGGCGATCACCAGGATCAGCACGTACGCGGTCGCGATGGGCCCGATCCGCGGTTCCGTGGCCACGGCCAGACCGGCGATGACGATCGAGAACTCCCCGCGCGCGACCAGCGTGCCGCCCGCACGCCAGCGGCCGCGCGGACCGATCCCGGCCCGCCGGGCGGCGTACCAGCCGGTGGCGATCTTCGTGAAGACCGTGACGATCGCCAGCAGCGCCGCCGGGAGCAGCACGGGCGGGATCTCCGCAGGATCGGTGGACAGCCCGAAGAACACGAAGAAGACGGCGGCGAAGAGGTCCCGCAGGGGCGTCAGCAGCTTGCGCGCGCCCTCGGCGACCTCCCCGGAGAGGGCGATGCCCACGAGGAACGCGCCGACGGCGGCGGAGACCTGGAGCTGCTGGGCCACCCCGGCCACCAGGACGGTGAGCCCGAGGACGACGAGCAGCAGCATCTCGGGGTTGTCGGACGACACCGCGCGGCTGATGAGCCGGCCGTGGCGCAGCGCCAGGTACAGCACGAAGCCGACCGTGCCGAGCGCGATCAGCAGCGCGACGCTGCCGCCGGCCAGACCGACCCCGGCCAGCATGGCGGTGAGCAGCGGCAGGTAGACCGCCATGGAGAGGTCCTCGATGACGAGGACCCCGAGGATGACGGGCGTCTCGCGGTTGCCGAGCCGCCCCATGTCGGTCATCACCTTGGCGATCACGCCCGACGACGAGATCCAGGTGACACCCGCCAGGGCGACGGCGCCGACGGGGCCCCACCCGAGCATCAGTCCGGCCGCGGCACCGGGCGTCGCGTTGAGGACGAAGTCGACGGCCCCGGACGGGTACTGCGTCTTGAGACTGGTGACGAGCTCCGAGGCGCTGTACTCGAGCCCGAGGAGCAGCAGGAGCAGGATGACGCCGATCTCCGCCCCGATGGCGGTGAACTCCTCGCTGGCACCGAGTGGCAGCAGGCCGCCGTCCCCGAAGGCGAGTCCGGCCAGCAGGTACAGCGGGATCGGCGAGAGGCCTATCCGCCCGGCGAACCTCCCGATGATGCCGAGCCCGAGGATGACGGAGCCCAGCTCCACCAGGAGTGCGGTCGTGTCGTGCATGGTCAGCCCTCCGCGATGATCTCGGAGAGCGTGTCGACGCCCTCACGCGTTCCTACGACGACGAGCGTGTCCCCGATGGCCAGCCGGAAGTCCGGACCGGGCGACGGGTGCGCGCTGTGCGTCCGCAGGACCGCCACGATCGAGGCCCCGGTCCTGGTCCGCGCCCGGGTGTCGCCGAGCAGCCGGCCGCCGTACGGGGAGCGGGTCCCGAGCGGGATGTGCTCGGTGACCAGGTCGATCCCCTCGGTCCGCACGGCGTCGATCGGTGCCGCGTCGATGAGGTGCGCGAGCCCGGTGGCCTCGGTGGTCGTCAGGGGGACGGAGAGCACGCACGAATCCGGGTCGTCCTTCTCGTAGAACCCCAGGAACCGCCGCCCGTCGTGGTGCACGACCACGGAGATGTGCTGCCCCGACTCGGTGATGTAGTCGTACTGGACGCCGACTCCCGGCAGCGATGTGCGGTGGGTTCCCATGGCTTCCTCCCGAGGAGTGCGCGGCGGCGGAGCAGCGCATTTGATCATCTCTTTAGCTGCTCATTACCCTAACCGGAGGGCGCTTCCGGCCGTCGGGGAGCGCGGGGCGGCCCGGGGGGTCGTCGCCGGCTGAGGCGCCGTCCGGTCAGAAGCCGGCGACCGTCGCCGCGGCGTGGCTGACCGGGACGGTGTGGGTGACCCAGGTGGTGCCGGTGAGGAGATGGAGCAGGACGGAGGTCGGCTCCGGGAGGTGGTGGGGTACGCCATCCCGCAGGGCCAAGCCGCTCTGGAGGTGGGTGCTGGGTGCTGTGACCAGGGTGCTGCCGGCGAAGGCGGCGGTGACGGACCGGTGCACATGGCCGGCGAGGACCCGCGCGACGTTGCCGTGCCGGGACACCACGACAGCCAGCTCCTCGCCGTCGTCCAGGCGCATCCCGTCCAGGAACGGGATGCCGACCGCGATCGGCGGATGGTGCAGGCAGACGATCGCGGGGACCTCCGGCCTGCGGGCGAGGACTCCGTCCAGCCACTCCAGCTGCGAGGTGCCGAGACGGCCTCCCGGCGAGCCCGGCACGGTCGAGTCCAGGACCACGACGGTGCACTCCGGATGGTCCACCGCGTAGTGGGCCCGCGTCCCCTCACCCAGGAAGTGCGTGCCGCCGAACTCCGCCAGCAGCGCGTCGGGGTCGTCGTGGTTGCCGGCCACCAGGTGCAGGGGCAACGGGAAGCCTCCGATCACCTCGCGAAACGCCCGGTACTCCTCGGGCCTGCCCCGGTCGGCCAGGTCACCGGTGATCACCACGCAGTCGGGCCGCGGGTCCAGCGTGAGCACCCGGCCGAGTGCCCGGTACAGCCCTTCCGCGGGAGCCCCGGCGAGCGGGCCGGTCGTGAGGTGCGGGTCGCTGAGGTGTGCGATGGATGCGGGCATCATCCAATGATGCAGGGGAGGCCGGGGCGTGTCCGCCGGTCATGAGGATCGCTGGGCTGCGTGTGCTGATGAGCGCGGACGCCGGCGGAGTCCACCGACACGTACACGTCCCGGTCTCTCTCGCCGGGAGCGTCAGCCTCGGCCCGGACCTGCTGAAGCAGGCGCTCCCGGAATCGGCCGGGCCGCTTCTAGCCGCCGGTCGTGCCGTCGAGTATCTCGCGGAGGATGTCCAGGTGGCCGTTGTGGCGGGCCGTCTCCTCGGTGAGGTGGAGAAGGATCCAGCGCAGGTCGACGTGGAGGCCGTTGCGGATGGTTCCCACGGCCTGCTTGTCCAGGTCGTTCCCGGCGGCCAGTTCGCGGTAGCGGGCGCTCTGTTCGGCGTACTCGTCGAGCAACTGTGTGAGAGGGAAGTCGACGGCGATACGCATCTCGCGGTCGGGGTCCTCATCGGTCCAGGGGCCCCGGTCCTCCTCGCCGAGGAAGACCACCTGGAACCAGTGGTACTCGACCCAGCGGAGGTGGTTGATCACTCCGCTCATGGTCATCAGCGGCGAGCCCGGCAGGAGCGCCTTGCGTGCGTTCTCCGCAGAGACGCCTTCGCACTTGGCGCGGGCGGTGGCACGGGTGTAGTCGAGAAACGTGGTGAGCTGGGTGCGCTCGTCCCACGCGGGCGGCGTGTCGTCGATTCTGGTCATCGAGTGAAGCGTCCCCGGTCACCGCGACCCATGTCGAACGCTTTACCGCAGTCTCCGGGTGGGGCGGGCTGGTCTCGTCGTCCCGGGCGAGGCGCCGGTGGGCGGTGAGCCACGAGGCGTGTTGCGGCCGCCGGCTTCACGGACCTCGCCGCGCAGCGCGTCATGGAGGCGCTCGACGGTGCCGCCGTCCGTCTGATCCGACGGCGGAACGCCCGCATGGGGCCTGTCGGATGCGCCGAGGGTGGCGATCACTCCGCTGAGCCGGACTGTCCGCGCCGGCCGGCGTTGAAGCGCGCCTTCTTCTGACGGTTTCCGCACGTGTTCATGTCGCACCACTTTCGGCTTCGGCTCCGGCTGGTGTCGAAGAAGGCGGCCAGGCAGGTCGGTGACGCGCACAGGGCCAGTTTGCCGTCCCGTTCACCCGCGATGATGCCGATCGCGTCGGCGGCGATCACGCCGAGGGCGTCCTCCACGGAGGAAGCCGGGCCGAGCCGCCACTGCCGCTCGCCCTCGGGCGTCAGGACCGCTGCGGCCCGGCCCCGGGTGCTGCGGTCGTTGATGACCTGGACGGCGGACGCGGGGAGGGCGTCCTGGAGTGCGGCCGCTGTGGCGGCGGCGTGGATCGACTCCCGCAGCTCCCGGGCACGGTCGAGCTGGGCAGGGGTGCAGGAGTCGACGGCGAGGCCGTACACCGTCAGCCAGTCGACGAGCCGGTGCGGCGTGGGGATGCGCTCCACGGCGGTGCCGTGACGCTCCGACAGGGTCCCCGTGAAGCTGGTCGCCAGCACGCTGCCGAGGCGGAAGTCGGGGAATCCGGAAGGCATGGAACCACCTTAGCCGGTTGCGGCGCGGCTCGGGTGGCTGCTAGAACCGTCTTAGCCGGTTCCGTGAGCATCCAGGAGGTCTCATGCCCCGCCCGAGCAGCGACGTACACGCATGCGAAACCCACGCGACTGACGCCGAACTCGACGATCTGCGGGCGCGACTGGCGGTGGCGCGGCTGCCGGAGGCCGAGACGGTCCATCCCGCTGCGCCCGGCTCCCGGAGATGGGAGCAGGGCGTCCCTCTCGCCGACCTCGTCGGTCTCGTGGAGTACTGGCGCACCGACTACGACTGGCGGTCGTTCGAGGCGCGGCTCAACCGGATCGGCCAGTTCCGCACGACCGTCGACGGCCTGGGGGTCCACTTCCTGCACCGCCGGTCCCCGCGCGCGGACGCCACGCCTCTGATCGTGACGCACGGCTGGCCGGGCAGCATCGCCGAGTTCGTCGACGTAGTGGACGAGTTGGCGGATCCGAAGAACGCGGAGGCCCCCGCGTTCCACGTCGTGGCCCCCTCGTTGCCGGGCTTCGGCCACAGCGACAAGCCGGCCACCACCGGGTGGGGGACCGAGAGGATCGCGGCCGCGTGGGTGGAGCTGATGGGGAGGCTTGGCTACGGGACGTTCCTGGCCCACGGCGGCGACTGGGGCGGCAACATCACCGCGGTTCTCGGCGGCAGGTTCCCGGAGCACGTCCTCGGCATCCACACGACGTTCGCGGAGGCGCCGCCCGGGGTGACGACGGACGGGCTGACGGCGGTCGAGCGCGAGTGGGCCGAGGAGACCCGCCACTTCTGGCGCCATCGCGCGGCGTACGCGAAGCAGCAGGCGACCCGGCCGCAGACCATCGGCTACTCGCTCGTCGACTCACCGGTCGGGCTTCTCGCCTGGCTCCTCGACAAGTTCGCCGAGTGGTCGGACACCGAGGACAGCCCGTTCGAGACGATCTCCAGGGACCGGATCCTCGACGACGTCACCCTGTACTGGCTGACCCGGACCGGCGCATCGGCCGCCCGCATCTACTACGAGAGCCACAACTCCCTCGATCCCGACCTCCGGGTCGACGTCCCGTCGGCAGTCACCATGTATCCGCGCGACGTCGACAAGTGCCCGCGCCCCTGGGCCCAGGAGCGGTACCGGCGGATGGTCCGGTGGGGGTCGCCCGAGGCCGGGGGCCACTTCCCGTCGCTGGAGGTCCCCGAGTACTTCGTCAAGGATCTGCGGGAGGGCCTCGCGGCAGTGCTGGCCGATCGTCGGTGAACGCCGCTGGCGGTCGGCGCCCTGTCGGGCATCCCGGGCTCACGGTTCCCGAAGGTGGACTCCTGCGGTCACCACGTCGGCGAAGCGGTGGGCGACGGTGCGCCAGGTCTCCGTGGCTGCCGGCTCGTCGCGCAGGGCCGAGGCGTGCAGGGCCTCCGGGTCGGGTGCGCCGTGACGGTCCAGCCGGTCGCGGTTCCACTTCAGGATGCGCTCGGCCGTCGTCTCCGGGTGGAACTGCACGCCCCAGGCCGCGGAGCCGACGCGGAAGCCCTGGTAGGGGCAGTCTTCGCTGCTGACCAGCCAGTGGGCCCCGGCGGGAAGCGCGGTGATGGCGTCGACGTGGTTCTCGATGGCCGGAGGATGCGCGGGCAGCCCGTGGAACACCGGGTCCGCCGCCGCCTCGGCGCGCAGGCTGAGCCGGGTGCTGCCGAATTCGGGCGTCCCGTGGTTCCCGCGCACCTCGCCCCCGGTGACCTGGGCGAGCATCTGGCCGCCGAGGCAGATGCCGAACATCGGTGTCCCCTCGGCGACGGCCTGGCGTACGAGGGCCCGAGTCGCGGGCAGCCAGGGGGCGTTGGCGTCGTCGTCGGGCAGGTGGGCGCCGCCGAGGACGATGAGGGCGGAGTGTTCCAGCCGGTCCGGGAGGGGCTCGCGCTCGTATGCGCGGACCACCTGCGGTGTCACGCCCCGCTCGCTCAGCCACTCCGCCCAGCGGCCCAGCCCTCCCCCGGACTGGTGCTGGACCACCAGGGCCGTGGCCGTCGCGCTGTTGACGCTCATGGGTTGCTCCCGCCGTTGCCTGCCGTCGTCCATGATCGGAATATGCCCCGGTCACTCCCAGGTGTGAACGTCACACCTGAGGTCAACCGCGGGGTTTCGGCTGCGGTAGCGTGATCGCGTCATCACGCTGTGTGCGCAGGCGCGCGCATGGCGCGGTCCCCGGACGTGTTAGCAGCACAGCCCGAGGACCTTCACCGCCAGTGGATAAGAGGTCCACCAGGATGCTTTGGCATGCTATCGCGCCGTCCCGCGGCTACACGAAGGCCGCGAACGAGCTGGTGCGCACCCCGCGTCTGAGCAGCGACGCGAAGATCCTCCTTCTCTATGTGCAGGGGCTCCCCGACGACCGTCGCGGTGTGGCCCTCAGCGAGCACGCGCGGGCTCTCGGGATCACCGGGCGGGCCTATCAGAAGGCCAAGAAACTGCTGGTCGCGCATGGGTACCTGTACGAGTGGCGGGAGCAGGGCGGGCGGGGCTTCTGGACCACCGAACAGCTCCTCGCAAACGTCGTCCTGACCCCCGAAGAGGCGAAGGGGGTCCGGGCGGGTACCCCGCTGCCGCCCGCCGTCTCTCCGGGTGAGCGGAATCCGACGGTCGGGCATCCGAGGGTTCGCACGGTCGGTCGTCAAGAACCGGTGGATGAAGAACGTGAGAAGAACGCTCCCCGCCCACCCACCGAACCGACGCCCGACGAGGCGGCGTTGGTCACCACCGGTCCCGAGGAGGCCCAGGCCGAGCGGGTGTTGCTGTCGCTGCGGCGTGCGCACCATTCCCTGCACCTGGGGGTGGCGGAGGCCCGGAAGCTCGTGAGACTCGCCGTGGCGTGGCTGCGGCGCGGTGTGAGCGCCGAGGAGATGCGCCGGGTGCTGGTCAGTGATCTGCCGGCGGAGGGGGTGCGTTCGGCGGTCGGCTTCCTGCGGCACAGGCTCGTGCAGAAGCTGCCGGAGGAACCGTCCCCGGTGCGGCCGGTAGCTCCCCCGGCGCCGTTGGTGCTGTGCACCGGCCCGGGGGACGAGCACCTCTTCCGGCCGGGCCCGGGGGAGGACGGCGAGACACGGTGCGGGCCGTGCCGCCGGGAGGCGGCGCGGGCGGCATGGGACGAGGCCAGGGCGGCGCAGCTCGCGGCGGAGGCAGCCGGTGTCCCGGAACAGGACGCGGACGGCGATCCGTACGCCCACACGCCCTGGCGGGAGAGGGTCGCCGCCGTGCGCCAGGCAGGGCCGGGACCCACATGAGTGTGCCCGGCCGGTGGGAGACCACCGGCCGGGCACAGGGGGACGGGGCGAGTCAGTCCTTGATCTCGATCTTCTCGCCGTCGGCCGCCGGAGCCGGTGCGGGCACCGCGGGCGCCGGGGCGGTGGTGCTGCCGCCCGCCTTGCCCTGGAGGTTGCGCAGCAGCGCGCCCAGGTCGACGCCCGTCGTGGAGTTGAGGAGCTCCAGACCCTGGGCGACGTTGTCGGTGACCGTGCGGGAGAGCTGGCTCGCGCCGTCCGTCGAGATGACCGTCATCTTGTCGATGGCGCTCAGCGGCTCGGAGGCCTTGGCGACGACCTGCGGGAGCACCTCGACGAGCATCTGGAGGACGGCCGCGTCGCCGTACTGCGCGAAGGCGTCCGCCTTCTTCTGCATGGCCTCGGCCTCGGCGGCGCCCTTCGCGGCGATGGCCGCGGCCTCGGACTCACCCTCGATGCGTACGGCGTCGGCGAGGGCCGAGCGGTGGAGCTTCTCACCCTGACCGGTCAGGCGGGAGCGCTCCGCTGCCGCCTCGGCCTCCTTGACCTGCGCGATACGGCGGGCCTCCGCCTCCTGCTCCGCCTGGTAGCGGGCGGCGTCGGCGGGCTTGCGGACCTGGGTGTCGAGCTGGCGGTCGGTCAGGGCCGCCTGGCGCTCGGCGACCTTCTCCTGCTCGCTGAGGACCTCCTGCTGGCGGGCGGCTTCGGCGAGCGGACCCGCGGCGTTGGCCTGGGCCGCCGCCGCTTCGGTCTCGACCCTGATCTCGGCCTGCTTGAGGTAGAACGTCCGCTCGGCGATGGCGATCTCCTCCGCCGCCTTCAGCCGGGCCTGCTCGGAGGCACGCCGGGCGATGGCCTCGGCGATGTCGGCCTCCTGCTTGGCGCGTGCGGCCTCGGGACGGCCGAGGTCCTCCAGGTAGGAGCCCTCGGTGGTGATGTCCTGGATCTGGAAGGCGTCCAGGATGAGGCCCTGGCCGGAGAGGCTGGCCTCGGCCTCCTCGGCGACCTGACCGGCGAACGCGGCACGGTCGCGGATGATGTCCTCGACGGACATGCGGCCGACGATGGCGCGCAGCGCGCCGGAGAGCACCTCCTGGGTGAAGCCGACGATGCCGTCCTGCTGCTGGAGGAAGCGCTGGGCCGCGGCGCGGATCGAGTCCTCGCTGCCGCCCACCTTGACGATCGCGACGCCTTCGAGGTGGGACTTCACTCCGCGCAGGGTGACCGCGCCGCGTACGGCGACGGGGATGTGCCGGCTGGAGAGGTCGAGCGTGAACTTCTGCTGGACGAACGGCACGACGAAGACGCCGCCGCCGACGACGACCTTCTGGCCGCTGTTGTCGACGCTGGTACGGCCGGTCACCGGGTCGACGGACTTCTTCCCCCGGCGGCCGGTGATGATGAAGGCCTGGCTGGGCCCCGCGACCTTGTAGCGGGTGATCACTACGAGGGCCAGGAGCACGATCAGGACGACGGTCCCGACGATGGCGATCAGTACTGGACTCATGAGAGGTGTCCCCCTTGCCCTCCCGACGGGACGGCAGTGTGTTCGGCTGTACGGGCTCTGGACGGGCGGGTGGAACGGATGCTGGTCAGCGTTCGACGGGGCGGACCGTGACCGAGGTGGTCGAGAGGGCGGCCTCCACCCAGATCTCGGCCCCGCGTTCGACCGGGACCGCGCTCCTCGCGGCGAACTTGACGGTCTGGCCCGCGAGGCGCAGCAGGACCTCGCCGTAGCCGTCGGCCGGGATCGGAGTGACGACGGATCCCGAGGTGCCGACGAGGTCCTCGCCGCGTGGTGTGGCCGTGGTCGCATCACGCATCAGCGCCCGGCTGAGCTTCCAGGTCAGCCAGGCCGCGACGAGGCCCGTCACGGCACCCCCCGCGACGGCCACCGGAGTGCCGAGGTCGGTGGTACCGAGGACGATCGCCCCGCCGAAGCCGAGCATCGAGAGGAAACCGGCGATGACGGGGAGGGAGAGCAGGCCGTCGAAGAGACCGTCCAGCATTCCGTCCAGGGCGTCACCGAAGAGCCCTTCGAGGACTCCGTCGAAGATCAGGGAGAGGGCGAGAAGGACGATGCCCGCAATGCCGAGACCCAGGAAGACGGTCACGCGATCACTCCCCCGATGTTCGTAATCCCCCGGAATGGCTCCGTCGAACTGGCTGCATGGTCCCATAGGGCGCCCGCCCCGGGTACTGCCGGAACCCGGCAGTTTTTACGGGGTTTTGATGCCGGAAAGCTGCTCGGCGAGTGTGTCCAGCGACTGGAAGGTGGCGCCGAGAAGGGCGACGTGCTTCCACCGCAGCACACCGTCCGGTCCGATCAGGAAGACGGAGCGGCGTACGCCGATGCCGGGTGCGGCGACCCCGTAGGCCCGGGTGGTCTCCCGCTCCGTGTCGGCCAGGAGCGGCATGCGCAGGCCGTGACCGCGGGCGAAGTCCTCGTGACTGTCCACACCCTGTGGACTGATTCCCCAGACCTCGGCGTCGAGTCCCTCGAAGGTCTCGAAGCCGGAGGAGTAGGAGCAGAGCTGTTTGGTGCAGACGGACGTGTTGTCGCCGGGGTAGAAGGCGAGGACGACGGCACGGCCGCGTGCGGCGGAGAGCGTGAAGTCGCGCCGCTCGAAGGTGCCGTCGGCGAGTACGCCTCCGGGGAGGGTGAAGTCCGGTGCGGACTGGCCGATGTGAGGTCCTGACGCCATGCCGGTGGCTCCTTGTGTCGCGTGGGGGAACGGTTCGTGCCCCGTACAGTGAACGGCACTTTCCACGCGCCGACACGTTCGACCCATCCGTATGCCGTCCGGCACCGAATACGGGGGGAGAGCGCGGGCGTCGGCCCCGCACCTCGACCGGGAGGTATGTGTTGTCCGGAAGACCCCCGTCGGCAGCGGTGCTCGTCCTCCACGGCGGCTACGAGACGGGCCTGGCGGCACCGGCACCGGGCGCCATGAACCTGCCCGGCATGCGGATGCTGCCGTTCGTCCGGGTGGTGGCCCGCGCGGTGCGCGGCGACTCCGGGGTGCGTGTCCAGCGGGTCCGCTACACGCACCGGGGCTGGAACGGGCACCGCGAGGATCCGCTGCACGACACGGTGAGGGCGCTGGACGCCCTGCGGCGCGAGGCCGGCGACATCCCTGTGGTCCTCCTCGGCCACTCCATGGGCGCCCGTGCCGCTCTCCACGCCGCCGGGCACCCCCTGGTCCGCTCGGTGGTGGGCCTGGCCCCGTGGTGCCCGCCGGGCGATCCGGTGACGCAGCTGGCCGGGCGTGACGTCGTCCTGCTGCACAGCACCCGGGACCGGGTGACGAGCCCCCTGGCGTCCCAGTCGCTCACGGCACGGGCGCGCCGCGCGGGCGCCCGTACCTGCCTGGTGACCATCCCGGGCAGCGACCACGCGATGATCCGGCGGGCCCCCGCCTGGCACCACCTGGCCGGCCTGCTGGTGAGCGGGATGCTGGGGCTCGGGCCGGTGCCCGGACGGGTGGAGGCCGCGTTCGGGCTGCCGCCCGGGGCGGCGGCCTCCGAGGGGACCCTGCCGCTGGACGGAATCGACACCGGGGCGCCGTCCCGGCGGAGATGCGGGGCGGCGCGCGTCGGCAGACGATGAGGGACCGGGTACTCGCCGGCCCATGAGCGGGCGACCGCCCAGCACCCGGCGGGACGTATCCCTCTGGAGGCTCCGTTGCAGGCCGAAGAGCACGCCGATCCGCCCCGCTTCGACGTGGCGGAGCTGGCCGCGCTGATCGGTGGCAGTCCCGCCGGTGTGGTCGTCCTCGACACGGATCTGCGCTACGTCTACGTGAACCCGGCATTCGAACGGCTCAACGGCATCCCGGCCGCCGCCCACCTGGGCAGGACGGTGGACGAGATCCTGCCGGAGGTCGATGTCCGGACCGACGTGGTGCACCGTGTACTGGCCGACGGCAGGGCCCGCGCGGTGACCGTCGGGGCACGGACCCGGACGGATCCCGACGTGCAGCGGCGGTCCTGGCGCACCTCCTACCACCGCGTGGAGGAGGGCGGCAGGGTGCTGGGCCTGGTGGGGATCGCCCAGGAGATCACGGTCACCCGGGACGACCAGGAGGAGCTCGAGCGGGCGAGGAGCTATCTGGCACTCCTGGACCGGGCGGCCGCCAGCATCGGCACCGGCCTCGACGCGGACTCCACCTGCCAGGAGCTGGCGGAGTTCGTGGTGCCGGTGATGGCCGACATCGCCGTCGTCGAGGTGATTCCCGAGGACCGGAGGCAGGGAGACAGCCGTGAGCCGGCACCGGGGGTGCTCCGCCTGCGGCGCGCCGGGCTGGCGACGGTTCCCGAACTCGCCGAGGGAGTAAGGAGGTTCGGCGGAGCCGGCACGGACATCGACTATCCGGCGGAGGCCGCGGTGGCGCTTTGCCTGGCGACCGGCGACCCCGTGATCGAGAACCTCGCCGACGACGCGTGGTTCGCCCGCGCGTCACCCGCGCCCGAACGTGTCGCGGCGTACCGGGCCATCGGCCTGCACTCGGTGGTCGCCGTACCGCTCACCACCGACGGCCGGTCCCTGGGCGTGCTGAGCCTGGTCCGGGCAGGGGACTCGCCGCCCTTCACCGAGGGCCTCGACGTCGTCGTCGCCCGTACGCTCGCGGGCCGCGCGGCGGTCGACGTGGACCACGCCGACCACTACACGCACGAGCACCGCGTCGCCAAGGAGCTCCAGCGCTCCCTGCTCTCGGAGCCGCGGGTACCCGACTCGGGCATCGAGATCGCGTCCCTCTACCTGCCGGCGGGCGCGGGGGCGCTGGTGGGCGGAGACTGGTTCGACGCCATTCCGCTCTCGGGCGGGCGCCACATGAAGGTCATGGGCGACGTGATGGGCCACGGCGTGGAGGCGGCCGTCGCCATGAGCAACTACCGCTCGATGCTGCGCATCATGGCCGAGGACGACCACCCCCCGCACCGCGTCCTGGAGCGCCTCGACAGGGCCGTCGAACAGTCCGGCCTCGACCGGGCGGCGACCTGCCTGGTCGCGGTCGTCGACCGGCGGGAGGGCGTCTGCGAGGTGGCCAGCGCGGGCCATCCCCCGCCCGTCCTCATCGATCCGGGCGCACGCGGGGCGAGAGTCGCGCAGATCCCCGTGGGGCCGCCGCTGGGCACCGGCATGGGCGGCTACCGCACGACGGTCCTGCCGTGCGCGCCCGGGACGGTGCTGTTCATGTACACCGACGGCCTGGTGGAGCGCCGGGGAGAGGACATCGACGTCTCGATCGCACGGCTCGCGAGTCTCAGGGCCCCGGCGAGCGGACACCTCGAGGAACTGCTGGACGAGGTCGTCGACCGGTTCGCGGACACGGCCGAGGACGACATCGCGGTGCTCGTCTCACGGAGCCGGGGGTACTGAACGCCACTGCGGCACAGCGCCGTTGTCAGTGCCGGATGGGAGCATCCGGGCATGGAACCCCTTCTCCTCACCGACATCGAAGCCGCCGTCCGCAGCAGCTGGGACGCGGACACCACCACACCCGCCTGTCGGGCGCAGTGGAATCCCGGGAACCCGGCCCGGGACCAGTGCGGGGTCACCGCCCTCGTGGTCCACGACCTGCTGGGCGGCGACCTGATCCGGGGCGAGGTGCGGGTCGACGGCGAGCGCGTCGACTTCCACTGGTGGAACCGGCTGGGCAGGGGCGTGGAGATCGACCTGACGCGGGAGCAGTTCGACCCCCACGAGATCGTGACCGGGGGCGAGGTCGTCGAGCGGCCGGCGGAGATCGTCCGCCTCCGCGAGGAGTACGAGCTGCTGAGCGCCCGGGTGCTGGAGCGGCTCCGGGGACGGAGCCGGGCCGACGCCGTCTGAGGGACGGGCCGGCCTGCGTCACCCGGCAGGCTGCCGGGAGTGCCGGCGCAGCCTGCGCAGCACGAGCAGGGCGGACGTGATCAGGGGCAGCAGCCCGGCCACGGCGTTCGCGGTCTCCAGGTTGTCCTGGGCGCCTCGTGTCCTGCGCATCCGGTTGACGGAGCGGGCCACGGCGATCGTGCTGCTGCCCAGACTCAGGAGCAGGCCGACCTTGGAGTTCGCTTTCCTGGCCATCTGCGTGCCTCCCGGCGACATCGCGGCGCTCCCCCGAGTCCACGTAACCGGCTCCCGGGCAGCTTCGCAATCGGGGCCGGGCCGCGTCGGCCGCGGGTCAGGCGAAGAGGAAGCCGGCCGCGGTCGAGGCCCCCACGGCCGCCCCTGCGGCCGTCTGGGCCACCGAGTGGTAGCGCAGGGCCACCCGCGACCAGCACACGGCGAGGGCCGGCACACCCGCGCACAGCCACCACGGCGAGTGCGCGACGCTGAGCAGTGCGACCACGGCCGACGCGACCGCCGAGTCCACCGAGATCTTCCAGAGCGTGTTCACCGCCAGGAGCACCGTGGTCATGACCCACAGCGAGATCATCGCGATCAGGATGCCGGGCGGGGCCCCGCCCAGGACCATGATCAGCGCGCCGGTGCCGAGCGAGCCCAGGATCACCAGGAAGATCGGTGCCCGCTGGGTCCGGTCCACGACGTGGCGGTCTCCCCAGGTCCCGCGACCGCGTTCCCACTCGATGTAGCCGGCGGGGACGAGCCCGGCGCAGAGGGCGCCGAGGAACCCCCAGGGAAGGCCGGTCCAGTCACCCGCGGAGGCCAGCCCGATGGCGAGCATGCCGACGAGCAGTACGTTGCGGGGCTGCAGGACGTCCGTGACCGTCCGGGCCACCGCCGTGGACCTGTGCGTGTCGCTCATGCCGTGTGATTCTCCGGGGCGCGCGGGCCGCGCCGGCCAGGGGGGAAGCGCTGTCCGCGCGTGAACGTAGCCCTTCACGACGGGGGATGCGTGAAGGGCTACGTCAGCAGTATGACCGTTCGCCGGTCCGCCGACAACTGACCGGTCGGTCAGCCTTGTTGGGGCGACTAGGGGGGGCCGGAGGAGTCCCTGCGGCCCCCCTGCCGGCCGGGCGGGTGCGCGGGCGACGCCGGGACCGGATGAAACCTGTTCCGGCTGCAATAGACATGGCCTACCCCTACACCTAGGGTTTCTTGTGCAGCCAGGCCATATCAGTGGTCCGGTGCGCAGCAGAAGAGGTGCAGATGCCCCCGGAGTCCCCGTCGCATGCCACGGACCGTCTCGACGACGACGACTACCCCGCTTACACGATGGGGCGGGCCGCCGAGATGATCGGTACGACGCCCGGCTTCCTCAGGGCCATCGGCGACGCCCGCCTGATCACGCCGCTGCGCTCCGAGGGCGGCCACCGCCGCTACTCGCGATACCAGCTACGCATCGCGGCCCGTGCCCGTGAGCTGGTGGACGGCGGCACGCCCATCGAGGCCGCGTGCCGCATCGTCATCCTGGAGGACCAGCTCGAGGAGGCCCTGCGCCTCAACGAGGAACTGCGCAGGCCCGCAGCAGGCCGGAGCGGCGCCGATTCCTGACCGGCGCGCGGGTGCATATCTGTTTCCGCGGGCACAGAAATACGCGCAATGAGCAGTGAGAGTTTATGGCGTGCCTGGTGGAGCGCAGGCGTAGTGATATGGCGTACAGCTCGCTTGTGCCCCAATCGTGCTACTGTTGATCTCAGTTGCAGTTGTGGTTCCCAAAACTTCAAGTGCTCTCGCCGTTTTCACTCCGGTGGGTGCACTTTTGTATTTCCGGTCTCTTCCGGACGGGGCAATCATTTGCGGCGACGTAGGGCTCGCACAGTGCGGGCCCACGGGCAACGCCCCGAAGGAGATATGACATGGCTACTGGCACCGTGAAGTGGTTCAACGCGGAAAAGGGTTTCGGCTTCATCGAGCAGGAGGGTGGCGGCGCTGACGTCTTCGCCCACTACTCGAACATCGCCGCCCAGGGCTTCCGCGAGCTGCAGGAAGGCCAGAAGGTGAACTTCGACGTCACGCAGGGCCAGAAGGGCCCGCAGGCGGAGAACATCACCCCCGCCTGATCGCTCACGCGTACGGCGCAGCTGGGGCCCGCACCTTGGGGTGCGGGCCCCAGCTCGTTGCGTTTTCCCGGCCGTGGCCGCGGTTCACGTACCGGTGGAGTAATTCCCGGTGCGTCCGGGCCGCTGCGCGGCCGTCATCTGCAGTCATATGGAGTGCCGAATCCGGCTGGTTCATCTGCCGGACGGGCTTCGTTTTTCGTTATTTCACCGGCTCGTTCTTGCGATTCTTGGCGCCGTACATGGCTGCAGCCGCCCGGAAAGAATCCCTCGATACGTGCCATTCGAGGGAAGGGTTCTCCATTGAACCGCGATCGCACAGCTCGCACGAACGACCGATTTTCCCGGACGCGTTCCGGCGGATCCGCAGGCAGCCGTACCGCCAACGGCTTCCGCTCGGCGGGGTCCGGCCGGCAGGGCGCCCCCGGTTCGCAGGGCCGCTCCGGCGGACCGAAGCGCTCCGGCGGCTACGGCCGCCGCTCCTCCGCCGTCACGGGTGAGTTCGCCCTGCCGGTGACCATCACCCCCGCCCTCCCGGCCGCCGAGGCCTTCGCGGACCTGGACATGCCCGAGCCCCTGCTCGCGGCGCTGGTCTCCCAGGGCGTGACCGTGCCGTTCCCGATCCAGGGGGCGACCCTGCCGAACTCGCTGGCCGGACGTGACGTCCTGGGCCGCGGCCGCACCGGGTCGGGCAAGACGCTCGCCTTCGGTCTGGCGCTGCTCGCACGCACCGCGGGCAAGCGCGCCGACGCGCGCCGTCCGCTGGCCCTGGTCCTCGTCCCCACCCGGGAACTGGCCCAGCAGGTCACCGACGCGCTCACCCCGTACGCCCGGTCGCTGCGGCTCCGGCTGGCCACGGTCGTCGGCGGCACGTCGATCGGCCGCCAGGCCAGCGCGCTGCGCGGCGGGGCCGAGGTCGTGGTGGCCACCCCGGGCCGGCTCAAGGACCTCATCGAACGCGGTGACTGCAAGCTGGACCGGGTCGCCATCACCGTCCTCGACGAGGCCGACCAGATGGCCGACATGGGCTTCATGCCCCAGGTCACCGAGCTGCTGGACCAGGTCAACGCCGACGGCCAGCGGATGCTGTTCTCGGCCACCCTGGACCGCAACGTCGACCTGCTGGTCCGCCGCTACCTGCACGACCCGGTGGTCCACTCGGTCGACCCGGCGGCCGGTGCGGTGACGACGATGGAGCACCACGTGCTCTACGTCCAGGGCGCCGACAAGTACGCGACGACCACCGAGATCGCCGCCCGTGACGGTCGGGTGATCATGTTCCTGGACACCAAGCACGCGGTGGACAAGCTCACCGACCACCTGCTGCACAGCGGTGTACGGGCGGCCGCGCTGCACGGCGGCAAGTCCCAGCCGCAGCGCACCCGCACACTGGACCGGTTCAAGACCGGTCATGTCACGGTGCTGGTCGCCACGAACGTCGCCGCCCGCGGCATCCACGTCGACAACCTCGACCTCGTCGTCAACGTCGACCCGCCCAGCGACCACAAGGACTACCTGCACCGCGGCGGCCGTACCGCGCGCGCCGGGGAGTCCGGCAGCGTCGTCACGCTCGTGCTGCCGAACCAGCGCCGCGAGATGACGCGGCTGATGGCCGACGCCGGGATCACGCCCCAGGTCGCCCAGGTCCGCTCCGGCGAGGCCGAGCTCAGCCGGATCACCGGGGCCCAGGCTCCGTCGGGTGTGCCCGTCACGATCACCTCACCGGTGACGGAGCGCAAGGGCGGCGGTTCCGGTCCCCGTGGCCGCCGCGGTGCGCGCCCCGGCCAGGGGCGCCGCTCCAACGCCAACACGTCGACGCCGCAGGCGCGTGCCGCGGCGGCGCAGCGCCGGTCCAACAAGGCCGCGTAGCACCCGGCCGGCACTCCCGCCGGCCGACCATGTCCGGCTTTCTCTTCGACCCTGTTGAGGCACCATGCGCTGCGTCATCGCCCGATTCCCCTTCGATCTGTTCAAGAACGAGGTGGAGGACTCGATGAAGGGCATCAAGCCCGAACCCGTCACGGGCGACGCGGTGGTCATCAGCCGCCGTGTCTATCCCGTCAAGCAGGTGGGCGAGATCATCACCCGGCAGGACCGCCGGGACTTCACCGCCGCCGAGGTGACCAGGGCGCTGACGCGTCTCGGCTTCACCTGCCGCCCCGCGGAGGTGCCCGCCCCCGCGGTGGCCCTCACGCCGCTGGAGAACGCGTCCGCGCTGCTCGGGACGCCCGGCGACGCCTGAGCCGCAGGCTCCGCGCCGTAGGCCCGTGCGCACCGCGTAGGCCCGTGCGCACCGCGTAGGACCGTACGCACCGCACCCCCGAAGCCCTCAGGGCCCGGGGGTGCGGTGCGTACGGTCGTCGCCCGAAACGGTGTCCAGGGAGCAGGGGCGTCAGGGCGCCGGGAGGCCGATCCCGCTCAGGGGGTCAGGACGATCTTCCCGGTGGTCCGGCGTGCGAGCAGGTCCTCATGCGCGCGCCGGGCCTCGGCGAGCGGGTAGCTGCCGCCGGCCACCGGCTTCAGACGGCCCTCCGAGACGAGGCCGAGGAGTTCCTGGAGCGGTCCGGCGACGGCCCCCGGGGCGGCGAGGGCGGGGCGCAGCCAGAATCCGGTGACGGAGGCGTTGAGGCGGCCGAGGCGGGCCGGATCGACCGGGGTGAAGCCGGTGCGGGCGGCGTTCCCGTAGGTCACCAGCCGGCCGAAGGACGCCAGGGAGTCCAGGGCCCGGTCGAAGAGGTCCCCGCCCACGGCGTCCAGGACGATGTCCGCCTTCTCCGTGAGGGGATAGGTGACGACCGCGTCCGCCCCGAGGTCCAGGACGAGGCGCTCCTTGTCCGGGGTGGAGACCTGCGCGAGGACCCGGCCCGCGCCGAACTCCCGGGCCAGCTGCACGGCCAGGCTGCCGACCCCGCCCGCCGCGGAGTGCACCACGACGGTCTCACCCGACCGCAGCCGGGCCGCGGAGCGCAGCAGGTGCCACGCGGTCAGCCCCTGCATCATCAGGGCGAGCGCCTGGGCGGCGCCGAGCTCCTCGGGGATCTCCAGGAGACCGGACGCCTTCGCGGTCACCTGCTCCGCGTAGCCGTGCGAGACCCGGGCCAGCACCCGCCTGCCGTCCGGGGTGCGGCCCACGACCTCGCTGCCCGGGACGTACGGCAGGGCGTCGGCGCCGAGGTAGGAGCCGTCCGTCTGATGGGTGTCCGCGAAGTTCACCCCGGCGGCCTCGACGGTGAGGAGCACCTCTCCGGGGCCGGGCACGGGAGCCGCCACTTCGACGGGGCGGAGCACTTCTGGACCACCGAAGCGGTCGAAACGGATGGCGAGCATGCCGCACGGTACCGCGGGGCCCTCGGGACGAGGGGTGGGGGCTGCGACCGGCTGTCGGTCTTCGCCGAGGAGGATTCCAGAAACAGCACGGATGGTCTGTTCTGTCGGTGACCCTGTGTCGCGCCCCCGGGGCACGGAACGGGCAGCCGTCCCCGTAACGTCCGGCGCCCCCCACGCACCGCAGCGGGCGCGGATCCGTGCAGGACCGCGCGGTACGGGAACAACCGTGGCCACGCCGCGCCCTGCCTGCCAGACTGCGGCCATGAGCGATCTTCTCCACGACAGAGTCGTCCTGATCACCGGGGCGAGCAGCGGTATCGGCGCGGCGGCGGCACGGGTGTTCTCCCAGGAAGGCGCGACGGTCGTCCTGGCCGCCCGCCGGGAGGACCGACTGGCTTCACTCGTAGCCGAGTTGAAGGACAAGGGTGCGCAAGCCTCCTACGTGGTCTGCGACGTGACGGTGGCGGCGGACGCCGCGCGGGCCGTCGACTTCACGGTCGAGACCTACGGGCGCCTGGACTCGGCCTTCAACAACGCGGGGCTCGGGGGTGACCGAACTCCCCTGCACCTCATGGGCGATGACGTCTACGACGCGGTCATGGACACCAATGTGCGAGGCGTCTGGAACTGCCTCCGGCACGAGATAGCGGCCATGCTGCCGAACGCGGGCAGTTGCTCCATCGTGAACAACAGCAGTGTGGGCGGGCTGGTCGCCATACCGGCGGCCGCGCCCTACATAGCGGCCAAGCACGCGGTCGTCGGTCTCACCAGGGCTGCCGCCGACGAGTACGCCCAACAGGGCATCAGGATCAACGCGGTTGCGCCGGGCACCACGCGCAGCGAGATCACCGCCGACTGGTTCGGCCGCAACCCGGGTCTGGAGGAGATGGTCAACAGCCGTACTCCGCAGGGGCGGACGGCTGAACCGGAGGAGATCGCCAACGCGGCGGCCTGGCTGCTCAGTGACCGCTGCCCTTTCCTCACGGGCGCCGTCGTGCCGGTGGACGGCGGCTTCATCAACCAGTGAGCCCTGCGCCCGGGTGGGCGTCAGCCGCAGAGACCGGTCAGCCGGCCCCGGAAGACCGTCTCCCCGTCCTGCGCCGCCGTGACCAGGACCGAGGTCTCCCCGGTCACGGCGGGCAGGACCTCCGCCTCGATCCAGCAGGGGCGGTCGAACTCGGCGTACCGCTCGAACGCGCTGGTGACGGTGGTCGCTTCGAAGGGCGTGGGGTGCAGGGCGGCGTTCGCGGCCTGGTCGGCGGCCTCCATCAGGACGAGTCCGGGGACGTGGTCGACCGGGTGGTCGTACAGCACGGTGTTCTTCACGTCGTTGCGCAACTGCCAGCGGCCGGGGCGGTCACCCGGCGCCAGCACCACGTCGACCGGACCCGGCCGTCCCACGGTGGCCGGGTCGACCGGGGCCGGCAAGGGCCAGGCGTTCCAGTCGACGGCGAGGTGCTCACCACGGAGCCGTCGGTAGGCGCGCGGAGAGATCCAGCCGAACTCGGAGTCCGCCCGGGCCACCATGGTGTCACCCTGGAGGACACGGACGTCCATGCCGAGCGAACTGACCGACCGGCCGCGCTTCTTGGGCTCCGTGACGGATACCTCGACACGGAGGCCGCAGGGCCCCTCAGGAGCCAGGCCGAACCCGGGAGCCACGGTGAAGTCGAAGTAATGCAGGAGAGTTTGATCGTCGAGCGGAACCCCGTACGCCGCGTGCGCGATGACCAGGCCGCTCTGGCGGATGGTCTGGGTGAGCACCCGGGGGTCGTAGGGCAGCCCGGCCGCGGGCAGGGGCCACCGGGCGGCGAGCGAGAACTCGCCATCTTCCACGCAGCGCCAGTCGGTGAGGAAGACCATGTCGGAACGTCCGAGGTGGACGTAGTCCCCGGGTATCCCGCCCCGGTCGCCCGTCCCGGCGTCCGTGGGCCGTGGTACAGCAGGTATGTCGGGCACGGCCCTCCCGGACATGGCTCAAAATAGTCATTGCGGCGCTGATATGATACCGGTTCACCGGTACTTTTTGAAGAAGCGTCAGGCCACGTTCAAGGGGAGCGCGAGTTGGCACGACAGCAACGGGCGATCCGCACGCGCAGAATCTTCCTGGAAGCCGCGGCCGAGGTCTTCGACGAGCACGGCTACGACGCCGCCACGATCGCGGCGATCCTCGAGCGGGCCGGTCTCACGCGGGGTGCGCTCTACTTCCACTTCACGTCGAAGGAGGAGCTGGCCCGTGGGGTCCTCCAGGAGGCCGTGACCTCGGACGGGGTCACCCCGCAGACCTTCAAGCTGCAGGAATGGGTGGACATAGCCCTCCTGCTCGCCTATCGGCTGCCGCGTGAACCCCTGCTCAGCGCCTCGATCCGGCTCTCCGTCGACCCGCGGGCGCGCGGCCTGTTCGGCACCCGCTGGCCGGACTGGATCGCCCTCGGCACGGAGATACTCACCGAGGCGAAGGACCGGGGTGAGCTCCTGCCGCACGTCGATCCGGGCGCCACGTCCCGGCTCTTCGTCGGTGCGTGGACCGGGGTCCAGCTGGTGACCGAGTCCATGGCCGAGCCACCGGACCTGGTGGCCGAGATCTCGGCCCTCTTCGAGCTCATTCTCCCCAACAACGCGGTCCCGGGTGTCCTGGCCCGGCTCGACACGTCCCCGCACCGCGCGGCACGCATCATCGAACAGCAGCGGGCGGTCCCGGTCTCCTGACCGCCCGGCGCCGTCGAGGGCCGTGCGGTCACCGCTCGACCTGTCACCCGACTGGGTGCGGGTACCTGCGAAGTGGCTGGTCAGCCCCCATGGTGGCCCTATGTGGCTTCGCCGAACCGTCGTGTGCGCCATGGTCGTGCCGCTGGCTTTCCTGGTGTTCCGGGATGCGCCGGTCCGCCTCGGAGTGCCCGAGTCGACCGGGAGGCCGGCCGTGCCGGCCGGGGCACCGAAGCCCACGATCGTCAGCCGGGCGCAGTGGCACGCGGACGAGAGCCTCGTGAAGGAGCACGCCGTGTACACGGGGACGGTGAAGGCCGTCTTCGTCCACCACACCGGGCACACCAACGGATACGACTGCGCCGACGCACCCGAGATGCTCCGGGCGATGGAGGAGGTGCACGTCCGGGGCGAGGGCTGGGACGACATCGGCTACAACTTCGTCGTCGACCGCTGCGGGACGGTGTACGAGGGCAGGGCGGGCGGTGTCGGGCGCTCCGTGCGCGGGGCCCACGCCACCGGGTTCAACGCGCACAGTGTGGGGATCGCGGCCCTCGGCACCTTCGGCCCCGGGGTGCCGGTGCCGAAGGCGCTCGTCGAGGGGATCGCGAAGGTGGGCGCGTGGAAGCTGGACCGCGACATCGACCCGCGGGGCATCGTGCGGATGGTCTCGACGAACGACGAGAGTCTCTACCGGCGCGGTGAGGTCGTCTACCTCCATGCGGTGGCCGGACACCGGGACACCTTCTCGACGTACTGCCCAGGAGAAGCCCTGTACGCCCAACTTCCCAAGATCCGGGCGGAGATGGCCCGGCTCCGGGTCAAGAGGCGGTAGCGCCTACCCGGCGACGTACTGGGTGAGGACCGCCTGCACCTCGTAGATGTCGACGCCCTTGGTGAACGTCTTCTGGATCGGGGTGGCGGAGCCGGATATCCAGATCCTGAGCTCGGCGTCCAGGTCGAAGGTCCCGGCCGTCTCCACGGAGAAGTGCGTGATGCTCCGGTACGGGACCGAGTGGTACTCCACCTTCTTGCCGGTGATGCCCTGCTTGTCGACGAGGACGAGCCTGCGGTCGGTGAACAGGATCGTGTCGCGGATCAGCAGGTAGGCGGCATGCACCTGCTCGCCGGGCCCGAGAAGCCGGGCGTAATCGCGCTGCGCGGCAGCCGGATCGATGGTGTGCGCGTTACCGAACAGTGCCATGGGAGACCCTCCACCCGAGTGAATGTGCGGACGTTGAACGCGTCAAAGCCCGCTGAAAAGAATATCGGCGGCTTATCTGTTCGTGCCCTTGCACACCTTTCGGAGAACAGCGGAGGACATACCGTCATGCCGGCATCACCCCTCGCCAAGCGGCCCGTCGAATCGGTGCTCGCCCTTCTGCTCGTCCTCCTGAGCGTGCTGGGCCTCGCCGGCCGCAGCGCCGCGGACGCCCCGGCCCAGGCCCCCGTCCAGGTCCCCGTCCAGGTCCCCGCCCAGGCGGCACCGGCTCAGGCCGCCGCCGCCCGGGCCGCCGTCGCACCGACCGTGACCGGCATCGTCACCGGGACGGACTGGGACCGCATCGCCGAGTGCGAGAGCAACGGCCGCTGGAACATCAACACCGGCAACGGCTACCACGGCGGACTGCAGTTCGCCCCCTCCACCTGGCGGGCCTACGGCGGCGGGAAGTACGCGCCCCGCGCCGACCTCGCCACCCGGTCCGAGCAGATCGCCGTCGGTGAACGCGTCGCCCGCTCCCAGGGAATGGGCGCCTGGCCCACCTGCGGACGCCTCGGTGCGAACGGCTCGTCCAGCTCGTCGTCGTCGTCGTCTTCGTCGTCGTCCTCGTCGAGCGGTTCCGGCCGGAGCGACACGGTGCAGTCGGCGCCCGAGCGTCAGTCGAGCGGAAGTTCGAGCAGTGGATCGTCCTCGCAGACGTCCAACGGTTCCTCGTCGTACGGCGGTTCGTCCTCCGGCAGCTCCGCGGGCAGCACGCACGACAGCGGCAACAGCGGCGCGACGCACACGGCCGAGGACCTGGTGGACGAGGAGACCTACGTCGTCGAGTCGGGCGACGTCCTGTCGGTGATCGCCGAGCGTGCGGACGTGTCCGGCGGCTGGCCCGCGCTGTACGAGCTGAACCGTGAGGTCCTCGACCAGGGCCCGCACCTCATCTTCCCCGGCCAGAGCCTGCGCCTGCACGCCTGACCCTCAGGAACGAGGGTGCGGGTCCCGTCGATGAGGCCTGCCGATCCTCAGGGTCCGGCGGTCGGCCATCTTCCCGAAGACAGTGCGGACGGCCCCGGCCGTAGCCGAAGGAGGCGTCATGGTCATGGATGCGCGGAGCGCGACGAGGACGTCGAGCGGGCGCGGGTCCCGGCCCCGGCAGCGGGTCTCACCCACGGACCCGGTGACCGTCACCAGTTCTTCGGCGGAGGAATGCGCGAACGGGACGGTACGGGTGGAACGTGCGGTCCGAACCGGATCAGGCCCGAGGCCAGGGAGCTCCCTCACCGGCCGACGGAATCCCTGCCCCGTTTCGCGTCCGCTGCTTCGCCGGCCTCCGTGCCTCTGTGGCACTCGGGGTTGTGGCACGGTCCCGGTCCCCAGTGCGGGACGAAGATGCCGAGGGTCTTGTGCCGCGCCATCACGGTCGCGACGGGCTGCTTGCAGGCCGGACACGCGTACTCCGTCTGCCGGTCGGTCTGACGCTCGGTTCTGGCCATGTCTTCACGGTAATCCCAAAGCCGACATCAACAAACTTTTCCGACCTTTTACCCCGAGTGGTTCCCGAAGCGATCTCCGAAGCCATCTCCGAGGCGATCTCCGAGACGACGTCCAGGGTGATCCCCGCAGCGGCTCCGAGAGCGGGCTCCCCGGCTCCGCGCGCGGGCTCCATGACGCACGAGGGGCGGCGCCGGCCGGAACCTGGTGCCATGGAGCGGGGGACGCCTCGACGAAGGGACAACCCGGTCATGGCACGCGCACCGTCACCGGCCCAGGTCCTGCTCTCCGTGCACGCCGTCGTGTTCGACACGGACGGCGTGATCACCGACTCGGCCACGGCGCACGCCGCGGCATGGAAGCAGGCCTTCGACGCCTGTCTGGCCACCCACGAGGGGCAGCGGCCCTTCGACGAGGCGGAGGACTACAGGCGCCACGTCGACGGCAAGGCGCGCATGGACGGCGCGGCCGCGTTCCTCGCGTCCAGGGGCCTCGACCTCCCCGAGGGCAGCCCCGACGATCCCCCGGGCACCGGGACCGTGTGGGCCGTCGCCGCCCACAAGGACGAGGTGTTCACCCGGAGCCTGCGCACCGACCCGATCGCGGTCTGGCCGGGGACCGTCCGTCTCCTGCACGTGCTGCACGACGCACGTGTGCCCTTCGCCGCCGCCTCCGCGTCCCGGCACGCGACCGAACTCCTGGCCGGCGCCGGCCTCCTGGAGCTGTTCACGGCGGTGGTCGACGGCAACGAGGCACGCCGCCTGGAACTGCCCGGCAAGCCGGACCCCGCCCTGTTCACCGAGGCGGCGCGCCGCCTGGGCGTCCCGGCCGGGGAGACCGCGGTCCTGGAGGACGCGCTGGCCGGTGTGGAAGCGGGCCGGCGGGGCGGTTTCGGGCTGGTCATCGGCGTGGACCGGTCGGACAGCCCGGAGGGCGCCGCCGACCTGCGGCGGCACGGCGCTGACCTCGTGGTGGCCGATCCGGGAGACCTGCTGATCACGGGGGAGGACTGATGGCGCGGGGCTGGACCTGGTCGTACGAGGGATACGAGCCGGAGAAGGAACGCCTGCGCGAAGCACTGTGCACCCTCGGCAACGGCTACTTCGCGACCCGGGGAGCCGCGCCCGAGACGCCCGCGGGCGACGCGCACTACCCGGGTACCTATGTGGCGGGCTGCTACAACCGGCTGACCTCCTCCGTCGAGGGACGGCAGGTCGAGAACGAGGACGTGGTCAACCTTCCCGACTGGCTGCCGCTGCGCTACCGCATCCGTCCCGACGGGGCCCGCCCCGGCCCGTGGCTGACCCCCGACCACGCCTACCTGGTCGACCACCGGCAGTCGCTCGACCTGCGCGGAGGGATCCTGACGCGCCGCTCGGTGTACGAGGACGGGTCGGGCCGCCGGCTGACGGTGGAGCAGGAGCGGCTGGTGCACATGGGCGACCCCCATCTCGCCGCGCTGCACACGGCGTTCACCGCCGAGGGCTGGTCGGGCGAACTGGAGGTGGAGGCCGGGATCGACGGCGACATCCGCAACAGCGGCGTCGCCCGCTACCGCGCCCTGGCCGACCGACACCTCACCGGCTGGGAGACCGGCACGGAGCCGGGCTCCATGGTGTGGCTGCGCTGCCGCACGGTGGAGTCGGACATCGGCATCGCCCTGGCCGCCCGCACCGTGGCCTCCTGCGGACCGGAGCGGAACGGCGACCACCGGGCCGAACCGGAGCAGCAGCCCCGCGCGGTCCACCAGCGACTGCTGCTCCCGCTCACCCCGGAATCCGGTGCCGTCGTCGACAAGACCGTCGGCCTCTACACCTCCCGGGACCCGGCGATCGGCAGCCCCCTGAAGGCCGCGGTGTCCGCGGTGGGCGACGCTCCGGTGTACTCCCGGCTGCGTGCCTCGCACCGCAGGGCCTGGAAGGACCTCTGGCAGCAGGTGAAGCTGGAGGTGCCGGGTGAGCCCGGGCGGATCCTGCGGCTGCACCTCTTCCACGTGCTGCAGACCCTCTCGCCGCACACCGCGGAACTCGACGTCGGCGTACCGGCGAGGGGGCTGCACGGTGAGGCCTACCGGGGGCACGTCTTCTGGGACGAGCTCTTCGTCCTGCCCTTCCTGAACATGCACCTCCCGGAGGTCTCCCGGGGGTTGCTCGACTACCGGCACCGGCGTCTGCCCGCGGCGTGCGCCGCGGCGGAGGCCGTCGGCAGGGGCGGCGCGATGTATCCGTGGCAGAGCGCCGACGAGGGGCGCGAGGAGACCCAGGAGCTCCACCTCAACCCGCGCTCCGGGCGGTGGCTCCCCGACCGTTCGCGGCTGCAGCACCACGTCGGCTCGGCCGTCGCCTACAACGTGTGGCAGTACTGCCAGGCCACCGGCGACACGGAGTACCTCTACTCCAAAGGCGCCGAGATGATCCTGCAGATCGCGCGCTTCTGGGCGGACAGCGCCGAGTGGGACGACTCCCTCGGGCGGTACCGCATCCGCGGGGTCGTCGGACCCGACGAGTACCACGACGCCTACCCGGACTCCGACGCGGCGGGGCTCGACGACAACACGTACACCAACGTCACGGCGGCCTGGGTGCTCCAGCGGGCCGGCGAGCTCTGCGCCGCCCTGCCCACCAGCCGGTGCCGGCAGCTCCTCGAGATGATCCGGCTCGACCCCGCAGAGCTGGACCACTGGGACGACATCTCCCGGCGGCTGCGGGTCCCGTACCACCGGGGTGTCATCAGCCAGTTCGCCGGTTACGAAGACCTGGCCGAGCTGGACTGGGCGGCCTACCGGAAGCGCTACGGGGACATCAGGCGGCTGGACCGGATCCTGGAGGCGGAGGGCGACACCGTCAACCGCTACCAGGCGTCCAAGCAGGCCGACGTGCTGATGCTCGGCTACCTGTTCTCCCCCAAGGAGCTGGCCGCGCTGTTCCGCCGGCTCGGCCACGAACTCGACGACGAGACCTGGCGGGCCACCGTCGACCACTACACGGTGCGCACCAGCCACGGCTCCACGCTCAGCTCCCTCGTCCACGCCTGGGTGCTCGCCCGGGTGCACCGCGACGACGCCTGGGCGCACTGCGAGGAAGCGCTGATCGGCGATGTCGCCGACGTCCAGGGCGGCACGACGGAGGAGGGCATCCACCTGGGGGCGATGGCCGGCACCCTCGACTTCGTGCAGCGTGGCATGACGGGCCTGGAGACCCGCGACGACGCCCTGTGGCTCGCGCCCGCCACACTGCCCCAGCTCTCCAAATTCCGCGTGCGGCTCCGCTTCCGGCGCCACTGGGACGTCGACCTGCGCCTCCGCGCCGAGCGCCTCCGCATCGCCGTACCCGACTCGGAACGCCCGGGGGTGCGGGTCAGGCTGGACGGCAGCTCCTACGTCATCGAACCGGGGACGGCCCGGTGGCTCGAGCTGCCGGACGACATGCCCGGAGGTCCATGAGGGGCGGCCGACCGGGCGCGGTCACGCGGGCCGGGAGGAGACCAGCACGCCGATCCTGTCGATGCGGTGCTCCGGATTGTGGTGGGCGTCGCGCCAGAAGTTCCCGGCCGCGTCGTCCTCGGGGGTCGCGCAGGTGGAGAGAGTGATCATCGCCCGGGTCGGCTTCTCGCCCGGCTCGCCCGGCACCTCGGCCCGCTGCTCGGCGAGCGAGCGCTCGGACCGGAAGGACGTCCGGCGGTTCTCGGTGATCCGGTACTCGTACACCGTGCCGCTCTCCTCCACCAGGACGGTGTCGCCCTTCCCGAGGGACGGAAGGTCCCGGAGTGGGCCCCCGGCGGAGAGCCGGTGCGCCGTCACCAGGTAGTTCCCGACCTCGCCGGGCCCGACGCCGCCGTTCTCGCCGTACGGGCTGGCGGCCACCCCACGGTCCTGGACGCGCGTCCCCGGGGTGTCGTCGGTCGTCCCCTCGTACGGGACGACGGGCAGGTCCGTCACGCCGATCGACGGGATGGTGAGCTCCGCCGTCGCCGTACGCGGGTCGGTCCGGTCGGACGGCGTCGCGGCAGGTGCCACCGCAGGTGGAGGGGCGGCCGGGGGGCCGGCAGCGGCCACCGCCGCCGGCCCCCCGGCCGCCATCAGTACGACGCCCGCGCCCGCGAGGGCCCGGGAAAAGCCTCGAACTCCATGGCAAGGGTGCATGACGTGTCCGGATCGGTAGCCGGTGGTGCGGGGCGCGGGGCCCCGGGAGGCCCGCACCCTTCCAGTACACCACCGGTCACCCGGTCGCGTCGGGTGCGCCGAGCAGCGCGCGCACCTCCTCGGCGTCCAGCTCCGTCAGCTCCTCCCCCACGAGCAGCCAGCGGGTGATGCCGACCGACTCCAGGAACGCCAGATCGTGGCAGGCGACGACCAGCGCGCCCTCGTAGGACTCCAGCGCACTCGTCAGCTGGCGCACGCTCGCCAGGTCGAGGTTGTTGGTCGGCTCGTCCAGCATCAGCAGCTGGGGGGCCGGTGTGGCGAGCATCGTCGCCGCGAGGGCGGCGCGGAAGCGTTCGCCGCCCGAGAGTGTGCCCGCGGGCTGCTCGGCCCGTGAGCCCTTGAAGAGGAAGCGGGCCAGCTGGGAGCGGATCTCGTTGTCGGTGGTCCCCGGTGCCGCGCGGGCCACGTTCTCCGCGACACCCAGCGCGTCGTCCAGCACGTCCAGGCGCTGCGGCAGGAACCGCAGCGGCACGAAGGTCCTGGCCTCGCCGTTCAGGGGGGCCAGCTCACCGGTGAGGGTGCGCAGCAGCGTCGTCTTGCCCGCCCCGTTGCGCCCGATCAGCGCGATGCGTTCGGGCCCCTGCACATGGAGTTCACCGTCGCGCAGGGCGCCGAAGCGGGGCCGCAGCCCGTGCGCGCTCAGGACCGTACGGCCCGCGGGCACGGCGGTGTGAGGGAGCCGCACCCGGATCTCGGCGTCCTTGACGACCGCCTCGGACGCGGTGTCGAGCCGCTCCCGCGCCTCCTGGAGCCGGTCCTCGTGCAGGCCGCGCAGCTTGCCCGCCGCCTCCTGGGAGGACCGCTTGTGCGCTCCGGCGACGATCCTCGGCGCACGCCTCTCGGCGTCCATCTTCTTGTTGTGCCGCTGACGGCGGGCGACCTTGGTCCTGGCCTCCTCCAGCTCGCGCTTCTGACGGCGCACGTCGGACTCGGCGGCCCGCACCATGCGTCCGGCCGCCTCCTGCTGGGTGGCCACGGCCTCCTCGTAGGCCGACCAGCCACCGCCGTACCAGGTCACCTCACCGGCCCGCAGGTCGGCGATGCGGTCGACCCGTTCCAGCAGGTCACGGTCGTGGCTGACCACGACGAGCATGCCCGAACGCCAGGCTGCGACGGCCTCGTACAGCCGACGGCGCGCGCACACGTCGAGGTTGTTGGTCGGTTCGTCGAGCAGCAGGACGTCGGGGCGCTCCAGGAGCAGGGCGGCCAGCCGCAGCAGCACGGTCTCGCCGCCGGACAACTGCCCCACGGTGCGGTCGAGTCCGACGCCGTCGAGGCCGAGCGAACCGAGGGTGGCCAGGGTGCGTTCCTCGACGTCCCAGTCGTCGCCGACCGTCTCGAAGTGGCGCTCGGAGACGTCACCGGCCTCGATGGCGCGCAGCGCCGTACGCCGCTCGGTGATGCCGAGGGCGTCCTCGACGCGGAGGTCCGTGTCGAGGGTGAGGTTCTGCGGGAGGTGGGCGAGGTGCCCGCCGACGGTGACCGAGCCCGCGGAGGGCTTCAGCCGTCCGGCCATCAGCCGCAGCAGGGTGGACTTTCCGGAACCGTTGGTCCCGACGAGGCCGGTGCGGCCCCGGGCGAAGCTGAGGGAGAGCCCGTCGAAGACCCGTGTGCCGTCCGGCCAGCCGAAGGACAGGGCGGAACAGCTGAGGGAGGCGGCGGGCGTCGTGGGATGGGACATGTGGTCCTCGCAGTCGCAAGCATGTGAACAGGGGCTTCGTGTGCGAGCACCACGCGGCGACCGGCCGGGAGAGAAAGGGGTGCGGTCCTCCGGGGAAAGGGGGACGGCTCATGCACCGAGGTCGCATCCACGCGGTGGGTCACGGGGCGGCGGGAAGGCCGACCAGGCGTGACGGGCTACGGCAGGGGCCGTACCGCGCGATGATCGCGGACCTCAGATGCGCAACGTCCACCTCTATCGGAGACGACAGGACTCAAAAACTGTACACCGGGGCGGGTCGTCCGGCACAGGACTTTCGCCCTGTGCCGGACGCCCCGTCCTCGCGCGCACGCGGGGGCGCACGCACGCCTGCACGGGCGGGGCAGAACAGCGCCGGGGCGCCCCCCCGTCCCGATGCCGCGGTCTGATCCCGGGCGTGGCGGAGTGTGTCTGCCCGCCCGAATCCCTCTCCCGGCAGCTCAGTACAGCGTCTTGAGCATCTCCGCGCCGAACGGTGTGATGTCCCCGGTCCGCCCCTGCAGCGTCTTGGCGGCCCACTCGGGGTCGGCGATCAGCGCCCGGCCGACGGCGACCATGTCGAACTCGTCGCGTTCGATCCGCTCCAGCAGCTGGTCGACACCGGTGACCGAGGAGCCGTTGCCCTGGAAGGCGCTGAAGAAGTCACCGTCGAGGCCGACCGAGCCCACCGTGACCGTCGGCCTGCCGCTGATCTTCTTGACCCAGCCGGCGAGGTTCAGGTCGGAGTCCCCGAACTCGGGCAGCCAGTAGCGGCGGGTGGACGCGTGGAAGACGTCGACACCCGCGTCGGCCAGCGGCGTGAGGATGGCCTCCAGCTCCTCGGGCGTCTGCGCGAGCTTCGCCTCGTAGGCGTCCATCTTCCACTGGGACATGCGGAAGAAGAGAGGGAAGGCGTCGGACACGGCCGCGCGGCAGGCCGCCACGATCTCGGCTGCGAAGCGGGTGCGCGCCACGATGCCGCCGCCGTACGCGTCGGTGCGGCGGTTGCTGCCCTCCCACAGGAACTGGTCGATCAAGTAGCCGTGGGCTCCGTGCAGTTCGACCCCGTCGAAGCCGAGGCGCTCGGCGGCGGCAGCCGCGTCGGCGAACGCGCCGATGACGTCGTCGAGGTCCTTCTGCGTCATGGCGCGCCCCTTGGGCTCGCCCGACAGGGACACACCCGACGGGCCGACCGGCTCGGCGTCCGCCACCGGCGGGGCGCCCTCGGCGCGCGTGACACCCACGTGCCACAGCTGCGGGATGATCGCGCCGCCCTCCCGGTGCACGGCGTCCGCGACACCCGCCCAGCCCGCGAACGCGTCCTCGCCGTGGAACACCGGGATCCGGTCGCTGGTGCCCGCCGAGGCGTGGTCGACGTAGGTGCCCTCGGTGATGATCAGCCCCACCCCTCCGGCGGCGCGGCGGGCGTAGTAGTCCGCCACGTCGCGGCCCGGGACACCGTTCGGGGAGAACTGCCGGGTCATCGGGGCCATGGCCACGCGGTTGCGCGAGGTCAGTCCACGGACCGAGAAGGGGCGCGAGAGGGCTGCTGTTGCGCGGTGGGCGTTCTCGTCAGTCACTGGATGTCCTGTTCATCGGTGGGGCAGGTCCATCCGTCGCCAACATCCGGGGGGCGCTCCGGCATCCCCGCTCCTGGCCGGTGTGGCCGACGTCTCCCGGCCCGGAGCCGTACCGGTCCCTTGATCCCGGCCCCGGGATCGAGCAATCTGCTTTGGGCGCCGAAGCGTTCGGCGCCGCCGAAGGGACACAGGGACATGACCAGTGAGCACCCCGGGCTGTACGAGAGCTTCGACGACCGCTTCCGTACGGGGCGGTGCATGAACGGCGACGCAGCCCTCGAGGTCCTGTACACGGGCTGCCGCTGGGCCGAGGGCCCTGTGTACGTGCCCGCCTGGCGGCAGCTGGTCTGGAGCGACATCCCGAACGACCGGATGCTGCGCTGGGACGAGGAGACCGGCGCGGTGAGCGTCTTCCGCCGCACCGCGGGCCACCCGAACGGCAACACCCTGGACCGCGAGGGGCGGCTCATCAGCTGCGAGCAGGGCAACCGCCGGGTGACGCGGACCGAGCACGACGGCACGGTGACCGTGCTGGCCGACCGCTGGCAGGGCAAGCGTCTCAACAGCCCGAACGACGCGGCGGTGCGGTCCGACGGCTCGATCTGGTTCTCCGACCCGGACTTCGGCATCACCAGCGACTACGAGGGCTACCGCGCCGAGAGCGAGATCGGCGCCAACCACGTCTACCGCATCGACCCTTCCACCGGTGACGTGAGCCTGGCCGCCGACTGCTTCGGCGCGCCGAACGGGCTGGTCTTCTCCGCTGACGAGCAGCAGCTGTACGTCTCCGACACCAAGGCGGGTGTCGTCCGCGTCTTCGACGTACGGGAGGACGGCACGCTGTCGGACGGCAAGATCTTCACCGAGGCCGGGGCTCGCGGGGCCGCCCGCTTCGACAACCTCCGATTCGACGACGGCGGCCGGCTCTGGGTCGCGGCCATGGACGACGGGGTGCACTGCTACGACCCGGACGGCACCCTGATCGGACGGCTCGTCGTCCCGGAGGCGGTCGCCAACATCTCCTGGGGCGGGGCCAAGCGCAACCGCCTCTTCATCGCCGCGGAGACCAGCCTCTACTCGGTCGTCATGGGGGTCGCGGGAACCCACCCGACGGGCCCGGGCCGCAGGCCCTGGCTGGGCATGGCGCGGTGAGCAGGGCGGACCACCTGGTTCCGCGGCGCCCGGCGCCCACGTTCAGAACACCGGCAGGGCGATGACCGAGCCCTTGTCCAGCAGGAACACCCGATTCCCCGCGCCGGCCAGGAGCGACTTCCCGCCGACGTAGCCGAACTCTCCCTCGACGACGGGGGTCGGCGGTCCGGGCCTCGCGCAGGAAGCGCCGGGCGAGGCGCTGGTCGTATCTGCGACGTCACCCATTTCCCTCTCCGCTGCCCGGCGGGATGGGAAACCATTTTTCCGCAGTATGTGGAACCATGCGTCGCCGAACTGGCCCACCGCCCCTGAAGCCGCTGCACTCCATGCGCTTCTCGGCTCTTTTCCAGGCTGTCCGGCCAATCAATTCGCAAGCCTGCCCGGTGGGTCTGAGGTCGAATCAAGAAATATGCGAGACGTCGGATTCGAAGATGCGCTCCCGGCGCGTCCTTCCGAAGCTCTTCCCGTTTTATCCGGTCGTTCGGCAGGCATTCCGAGCGGATGTGGAGATATGTTGTACACCCTGTCCTGACTGGGGAAGTCGCCTCACTCGACCCACTTGGCTGTTTGTTTTCGTGGTATAGTCCTAATGAATTCACAGGACGCCACGAAAAAAGGGGAATGGCGTGAACACCGAGAAGGTTACGGCTCGACGTCTTGCGGCCGGAGACGTTTCGGAATTGGGTCTCCAGGACGCCATCTTCGTCTCGGCGGAGATGGATGGCCTTCCTCTCGACTGCTATGCCCCGGCTTTCCTCACGGAGCCGGGTAAGAATTTCGAGGGGGGATCCTTCGTCGCGAGGACGGTCTTCGGCAAGGAGATCCACGTCCTCCCGGACAATGCCGAGGAGCCCGGCATCTGGATCGCCGACAAGGCGGGGGAGGAGATCGAGGTCCTCCAGAGCGCCGGCGTCCTCCTGAACCTCGCCCTCTTCGTGCCCGGTGGCAACAAGGAATCCCTGGATTCCCTCTATGCCGCGGCAAGGGACGCCTTCGGCGCGGGGATCGTCCAGCGCTGGAGCGAGGAGACCGTCGAGGTGCCGGACGTCAAGGTCGACCTGTACGAGGAGCCGGCGCGGGGGCGGAAGAACACGAACAACCAGAACCGCGACCGCCGCGCCCTGGACATCTACCCGACCCGCGTGCGGTTCCTGGAGCCCAGCGAAGGCTGGAAGTTCATCGTGGAGCCGCACAAGGAGATCGTCGACGACACCCCGACGATCTGACCTGATGCCAGGTTGAGCCTGGTCCGTCGCGGAGAGCCCGTCAGCACGCTGACGGGCTCTCCGTCGTCCGTGGCCCTCCGTCTGTCGCGGAACCCCCGCGTTTGTCGTCGGCCTCCTGCGGATTGGTCCGCGATCAGTAACAGAGGCTGCTCGCAGGGGTGCTCGTGTGACTTCATGGGGGCACGGCATCGGCGCAGGCGGCAAAGGGGCGGGCAACCATGGCAAAGCACAAGGGAAGGGGATGGCACAGCCGGCTCCTCGCGGCGGGACTCGGGGTGACGGCGCTGGCCGCCGCGACCTCGGTGTGGACCGCGCAGGCGGACCCCGGCCGGCCGCAGGCGCGAGTCCCGGCAGCGGACTCCGGGGCCGTGGCCGAGGTGTCGGCGGAGATCGCGCACGCCTCGGACCGCGGTGACCAAGGTGTCAACATCACCATCGACGACGGTCCGGACCCGGTCTGGACGCCCCAGGTGCTCCAACTGCTCAAGGACCACGGCGTCAAGGCCACGTTCTGCATGGTGGGCACACAGGCCAAGGCCTACCCCGACCTGGTCAAGAAGGTCGTGGCCGACGGGCACCGGCTCTGCGACCACACGGTGTCGCACGACACCGCCATGGACACCAAGTCCGAGGCGTACCAGTCCCAGCAGATCCTGGACGCCGAACGCATGATCACCGAAGCCTCCGGTGGCGTCCGGCCGCAGTACTACCGTGCCCCCGGCGGCGCCTTCACCCCGTACAGCCGACAGCTCGCGGCGTCCCGGGGAATGCGGCCGCTGGGATGGAACGTCGATACCAAGGACTTCGAGCATCCCGGCGCGGACACCATGGTCGCCACCGTCAAGAGCGAGATCTCCAACGGGCCGACCGTCCTCTTCCACGACGCGGGAGGAGAGCGTTCCCAGACCCTGACCGCTCTGGGCGAGGTGCTGCCCTGGCTCAGGCAGGAGGGGTACGCCTTCGGCTTCCCCGTCCGGTGACCGAGGTCCGCCCCGGCCCTTCGCACCGGTAGGGGCAGCACACCCCGGCCCGTGGAGGTCCTCCCGGAGCCCGGCCCCTGATTCAGGCTGCTCGCCGAAGGCCGGACGCGCGGACATCCGCTCCGGAGGACTGAGCCGTGGCAGTGTGCCGCCGGCGAGGGCAGGCTTGCGGCGCGACACCGACGGACGCGGTGGTACGGACAGGACGAGGGCGCTGTGGAGAGAGTTGCGCCCGTCCGTGCCAGGGGCGACGACACGCTGCCGCAGCAGCCCTCCGAGGCAGGGCGCCGTGGAAGGATCTCGGCGAGCGGGACGTCCGGCCGAGCCGGACCGAGCACGCGGTACAAGGGAGATGAGATGTCCCTGCCGGACCCCGAGCGGGAGGCCGAAGCCGCGGCGGCCATCGGCTTCGACCTCAGCGCATGCGCCCAGGAACCCATCCACCGGCTGGGGATGATCCAGTCCCACGGCACCCTGCTCGCGGTGGACGCCGCTACCGGCACCGTGGACACCGCGGCGCTGAACACCGGTCGTCTGCTGGGGATGGCCGCCGAGGAGCTGACCGGCGGACCCGTCACGCGGGTGGTGTCCCCCGAGCACTGGGACGAGGCGCTGGGGGTCGGCGCTCAGCGGGACGCGGCGAGCCTCGTGCTCCCTGTCTCCATCGATGTGGCGGGTGGCTCCCGGCCGTTCGACGTGACCGCGCACCGGCAGGGCCCCCTACTGGTCCTGGAGTATGAGCCGCGCACCGTCGCCGCACCGCACTTCGCGCATTTCTACCAAGGGGTCCGACGGGCTCTGACGCGTCTGCGGTCATCGATGACAACAGTCGAGTGCTGCCAGGCGGCCGTCCACGAGATCCGGGCGCTGACCGGCTTCGAGCGGGTGGTCGCCTACCGTTTCGACGGAGAGAACGGGCCAGGAGAGGTGGTCGCGGAGGAGATCACGGAGGGCCACGAACCCTGGCTGGGGCTCTGGTTCCCCGCGAGCGACATCCCCTCACAGGCGAGGCGGCTCTACCGCGACAACTGGATCCGGGTGATCGCCGACGTCGACGACGTCGGTGTGGGGCTGCACTCCCCGTTCCGGACCGATCCGGGCCTGCCGCTGGACCTGTCGAACTCCGTGCTGCGCACGGTGTCCGGATTCCATCTGGAATATCTGCGGAACATCGGTGTGAAGTCGTCGATGTCGGTGAGCGTCCTGCGGGAGGGTGAGCTCTGGGGCCTCATCGCCTGCCATGGATACGCCGCCGTCACCATCCCCCCGGAACTGCGGGCAGCATGCGAGTTCTTCGGCGTGGCCTTCTCCCTCCAGCTCGCCGTCATCGAGGAACGGGAGCAGGCCGAGGCGCTCACCGCATCACGAGAGCGCCTGGACGGGATCATCTCCCGCGTCACGTCGGACCTGGAGGACACGCTCCTGGCAGACGACGACGCACTCGGGGAACTGCTGGATGCCGATGGCGCTGCGCTCTGCCGCGGAGGGCGCAGCACCATCAGCGGGATGAGTGTTCCCTCCGCTCTGCTGGAGAGCCTCCGGACCCGCGCGGCAGGGCCGGCCCCTGGCACGATCTGGAGCACGGACCGCCTCTCGGAGGAGCCGGACCACACCTCCGACGCGGCGGAGGACGGTCCGGCGGGAGTCATGATGGTGTCGCTGAGCCCTTCCGGTGACTTCCTGGCCTGGTTCCGCAGGGCCCGTCCGACCGTCCGCCAATGGGCCGCCGACCCGTCGAGGCCCCTCCAGGTCGGACCGCGAGGCGAACGGCTCACGCCTCGCGGCTCAAGTGCCGTGTTCCGCGCGGTGGTCCACGGGCAGAGCCTGCCCTGGACGCCCGCCGACCGTGCCACCGCCCACGAACTCTGGCGCACGCTGACCGGATTCGTACTGCGGCATGAGGCGGAACTGGCGGCGCTGAACGAGCAGTTGCGTGTCACCAACTCCGACCTCGACGCCTTCGCCCATGTGGCGGCTCATGACCTCAAGGAGCCGCTGCGGGGCATCTCCAACGCCGCGGCCTTCGTCATCGAGGACGCCGCGGCCGAGCTCGACCCGACCACGGTCCGCCGGTTGAACACCATGCGGCGACTGGCCGGCCGGATGGACGACCTGCTCGACTCGCTCCTGCACTTCGCCCGGCTGGGACGGGGCGGGCTGCACCGCACCCGTGTCCCACTGGAGAGGGTGCTGGGTTCCGCACTCGAGGTCGCCGGTGAACGCCTGGCCGAGGCCCACGTGCGGGTCATCAGAGATGACCTGCCCGAGGTGTACGCCGACGAGAACCGGCTGTACGAAATCCTGGTCAACCTCCTGGTGAACGCGGCCAAGTACGCGGCTGACCGGGACGATCGCACGGTCGAGATCCTGGTCGACACGCGCCGCCCCCCGGCAGGCGGGCCTCAGGAGCAGGTCGTCGTGGTCCGTGACAACGGCATCGGCATCCCGTCCGACCGGCAGGACGAGGTCTTCGAGCTGTTCCGCAGACTGCACGGGGAGGGCGAGCGCGGGGGCGGTGCCGGCGTGGGGCTCGCGATCGTCAAGCGGATCGTCGAGCGCCACGGAGGCGAGCTTTGGCTCGACAGCGAACCCGGCCGCGGGACCGCCTTCTTCTTCACCCTGGGTCAGGGAGGAGGATGAGCGGAAGGTCCTTGGCCCCCGCCCTTCGCCCTGTCCTGCCAGTAGTCGACAGCCCCCTTCAGCACCGTGCGGAAGAGCTCGAAGTTGACCGGCTTGTAGATGTAGCTGTCAGCGCCTGCCGCATAGGTCCTGTCGACCTCGTCCGGACCGGTGGACGAGGTGAAGGCGACCACGGTCACGTCGTCCAGTTCAGGCCGGGAACGGATCGACCGCAGCACCTCGGCTCCACCGGGGCCGGGGAGTTTCAGGTCCAGAAGGACGAGTCCCGGCTTCCGGCCGGCCTCCAGCAGCCGTTCGACGAATCCCGTCCCCCGGTCGATGAACTCCAGCTCCAGACCCGGATGGGTGCGCCCGAGCGCCCGCGCGATGGCCTCGGCGTCCTCCTCCGAGTCCTCGACCACCCAGACGAGGTCGTGATCGATCCTCCGCTCCCCGGCGGCCCCGCTCATCCGGTCAGCTCCTTCCGCGCGACGAGGACGGCGATGTCGTCGGCGCCCGTGGCCCGGAAATCCACGACAGCCTCGGCCAGCCGCTCGGCGAACCCCTCGGCCCCGCCGGCACCCGTCCGCGCCACCGTGTCCCGCAGACGTGACTCGAAGAACGTCCCGTCGGCCGCTCTCGCCTCGGTCACCCCGTCGGTGAACATCACCAGCGCGTCGCCCGGCATCAGGTGTACGGACCCGGATCCGTACTCGATGTCCTCCAGCACACCCAGCAGATCCCCGTGGGCCGTGAGCTCCTCCACGGTGCCCTCCTCACGCCGCACCAGAGGTGCCGGATGCCCGGCACTCCAGTAGCGCACACGAAACCCCTCCCCGGCGGGTACCAGTACCGCTACGAGCGCCGTCACGAAGCGTGACGTGCCCTCTCTGACCAGGGCCTGATTCAGCCGCTCCAGCGCGTGCTCGGGCGTACTGCCGTCCTCGAGAAGCGTGCGCAGGGTGTGGCGGGCCAGCCCCGTGAGTGCCGCTGCCTCCGCACCGCGACCGCAGACGTCACCGATGAGGAGGGCCACACCCCCCTCCGCCTCCGGGATGGCGTCGTAGAAGTCACCGCCCACGTCGAGCGAGACGTCACCCACCTCGTACGCCGAGCTCAGCGTGAGCCCCGGAATCCGCGGTAGCTCCCTCGGGAGCAGATGCCTCTGGAGGGAGACCACGTGGCGGCGCCGCTGCTCGTACAGCATGCTGCTGTCGATGGCCAGCGCGGCCCGGTCGGCCAGGCCCGCCAGGAACTGCGGCGCCCCCTCGGCGACGACCACCCGGTGGTAGAGGAACGTCAGGGTGCCCAGGGCACGGCCCCGGGCCTTGAGAGGGTTCACGCTGACCGCGCGCACGGCCCGGCCTGCCCCGGCCCCGGACGAGGTGGGCCCGAAGGGCCCGCCTTCCAGCTCCTTCCCCTGCAGCACCAGCGCCTTCCCGTCGGCGAGTGACCGCTGCAGCACCTCCGCCAGCCAGGCGCCCTCGGCCGAGACCTTGCCGAGCCACTGCTGTTCGCCGGCGTCCATGTGAGCGAACGACACGGGTGTCAGCCCCTCGGGAAGACACAGATGCAGGACGCACCCCTCGGCGATGGCGGGAACGGCCGTGCGGGCCACCCGCCGCACGGTGCTCTCCACGTCGAGGCTCGAATCCATCTGCAACGACGCCTCCGCGAGGAAGGCGTCGGTCACCTGACGCACGTCGTCGTCGTGCCGCGCCATGATGCGCCTGTGCGAGACCATGGCGACCTCGGCGACCTGCCTCAACCTGGTCCGCAGCGTCGCATCGACGGTGTCCCTGTCCGCGGTACCGACCATGAAGGACGCCCAGCCGCCCTGCCCCAGCGGCACGGCGCACTCGGCCACACTGCGCGCACCCGCTTCCGCCAGCACCCGGACGGATGACGACGTGCCGTCGAGCTCCGACACGGCGTGCACCAGGACAGTCGGGCCGTCCTGCGGAGCCCCGGCGGCGCCGGCTTCGCCGAAATCCTGTTCCAGTTCCACGAGTGACGGCGTCGGCTCCGCCAGGGTGGCGCTCCGCAGATAGTGCAGCAGCCCGCCGCTCCAGCGGGTCCCCACGACGGCCAGCACCCCGGGCATCCGGAGCAGCGTGTCGTAGAGGGAATCGGCCAGCCCCGTCACGTCCTGCGCCGTTTCGGCAGCATGCCAGAGCTCGTGCAGACGGCCGGACCACCATCCGTCATCCGTCTGAGAGGAAGCTCTGCCCTCGTGCTGCTCCACCGCTGATCCGCCGTCCCGTATCACCGCTGCCGGCCCCGGCCCATCACGGGAAACGCTATGCCACTCCGTGGCCGAGCGCCTGCAGGCGCGGTCGCGGCGACGGCCCCGCGCAGGAGACACGAGTGATCGAGGGGGCCCGCCGCGCGCCGTGCCGGGGAACGCGGCAGAACAGGTGCGGCCCGGTGCCGCCTCCGAGGCCGAGAGCTGAGCGGGACCGACCGGGCGCCGGGGCGGCCGCAGCTGCTGTGCGGCCGGGCTGCGTCAGCTCTGCGCGGCGGCGGCGGCGTCGCCCGCCCGCCCGGTACCTTCGGCTGCGTCCTCGGATGCGCCCGTCTTCTCGCGCATCCTGCGCACCAGCTCCGCCTTCTTGTCGGCGGCGCTCTGGCGGTCGAAGTTGCGGTGCGGGCCGTTGTTCTGCCGCTCGGCGCGGGACTGCCTCTTGCGCTGGCCGCCGCCCATGCCCACGGGGTTGTTGATGTTCTTGCTGTCGGTCATGGGTTCTCCCGGAATGATGTGAAGTGATCTGCGGATTCAACGCTGAGGAGCGGGCGCGGCGACGCCGAGGGACCTCAGCAGGGGCCCCTCACGCTCTCACTCGTCCATCGGGGCCTGGAAGAACATGACAACGACGTTACCCGGTTCCGTCGACCCTGCGTGCCGGGGCTTTCCACGGAGCGGGTGACGAGAGGGGACCTCGCGCTCCGAGGTCTGGAGTCACTGGTGCTTGCTGTGGACAGGCCCGACCCTCGCTGCCGACCAGGGGGCACCAGGGGCGGAGTCCCCGCCTCGGCGAGGGCGCGGACGTCCGGCCACCAGGCCCCGTGAGGGTACCGCGCCGTGCCCGGGCCGTGGGGGCCCGGATTCGGGCTCGTCGCCGTGGGTGCCAGGGTGAGGTTGCAGAGACCGGCGTCCACAGCCTCGACCAGCGTGACGCCCCCATGACCTGCTGAGATGTGCAGAGAGCCCCGCCGCGCGAGGTGGAGGCCGCAGAGTCTCGACGACTCAGGCCAGGCCCGCCCCGAGGGCGCGGCGCACGGCATCGGCGCGGTCCTTGATGTCCGCCTTGGCGAAGAGGTTGTTGATGTGCGTCTTCACCGTGGCCTCGCTGATGAAGAGCTTCTCGGCGATGGCACGGTTCGGCAGGCCCTGGCCGATCAGGGTGAGGACCTCGCGCTCACGCGGGGTGAGGTCGCCGGGCAGCGGTTGTCCGGGGGCCGGGGGCCTGGTGCGGACCGTCTGCAGGAGGCGGTTCTGGACTTCGCGGTCGAGGACGGACTGTCCCGCGGCGGCGGCGCGGATGGCGCGGGTGATGTCCTGACGCCCCGCGTTCTTGGTGAGGTAGCCGCTGGCGCCGGCGCTCAGCGCGGCCAGGACGGAGTCGTCGTCGGCGAACGTGGTCAGGATGACCACGGCGACCTCGGGGTGCTCCTCGGTGAGCCGTCGGGTCGCCTCGGTGCCGTCCATCACCGGCATCCGCAGGTCCATCAGGACCACGTCGACCGGGCCTGCTGCGACTGCGGCGAGCACGTCGGTGCCGTCGGCGGCCGAGGCGACGACGTCGATGTCCTCGGCCATTCCGAGGACCGCGGCCAGCGGCTCCCGTACGGCAGCCTGGTCGTCGGCAACGACCACGCGCAGCCGCTGGGGATTCTGCGTCGGTTCACTCATCCCGGTATCACTGCCTCCACTTGCCAGCCGCCTTCGTCCGGTCCTTCGGTGACCGGACCCGCGGTGATCGTGCCACCCAGCAGGGCGACCCGTTCCCGCATGCCGATCAGCCCCATTCCGCTGCCGGCGCCCACGCGCACCGCACGGGTCGCCGCGCTGTTGCGGATCCTCAGTGTCGTCGACGCGGCAGCGAACGTCAGCTCCACGTGGACCTCACCGCCGGACGCGTGCCGGGCGGCGTTGGTCAGCGACTCCTGCGCGATCCGCAGCAGGTTCTGCGTGACCTTGGACGGTACGTCGCGCGCGGTGCCGGTGATGGTGAGGGCGTCGCGGTGGCCGGACGAGTCGAGCATCGCGGTCAGGCTGCCCACCAGCGGCAGGGAGTCCTCACGGAGCGCGTGCACGGTCCACTGGGCCTGCTTCAGGCTCTCCTTGACCATGCTGTGCGCCTTCTGGTTCGCCGCGCGGACCTTCTCCAGATCACCGGTTTCGATCAGGGCGTCCGCCAGCTCCAGCTGCATGTTGATGCCCGCGAGGGAGTGGGCCAGGACGTCGTGCACGTCGCGGGCGATCCGTCCCCGCTCGGTGAGGACGGCGGCCTGGGCCTCGGCGCGGGCAGCCCGCTCGGCGGACTCCGCGGCCTCGATCACCGCCTGGACGGCGCGCCGGCGGCTGCGGTTGATGATGCCGAGGACGACCGGGGCGCCGGTGGCCAGACCGACCGCCCAGGGCAGCAGGTGGTGGCCGGGCCCGACGCGGAAGTACAGGACCCCGCCGCACAGCAGGCTGCAGAACGCCGCGAGGGCCAGAGCCGGCTCGGGCCGCAGCCGGTACCCGGCGTGGCCGACGATGAAGAACGCGAAGAGGTAGCTGGATCCGCTGCGGCTGACGGCGATCAGGGCGGCCGCGGTGACGATGCCGAGGGTCAGCCAGACCAGGGCGACGCGGGGCGGGACCCTGTGCTCGGGCAGGTGACGGGCGAGGAGGGCGAGGGCGTTGACGACGATGAGCGCGGCGACCACGAGGCCCCGGCCGCTGAGGCCGATCGGCCGCACCGTGATGAACGCGGAGCCGATGACGCAGAGGGTCAGGACCCAGGCCACGCGAGGATCGTGACCAGTGAGGGTCAGGGGGCCGGACGCCCTGTACGGGGCCGGGCCCGTATCGGGCGCGCTCTGCTCCGGAGGGGTGCTCTGCTCTTCTTGGACGCTCGGTGCTTCGGGCACGACGTGACCATAGTCCACGGTCAGGCCGAGCGGTCCAGAGAGGGCGCCGAGTGCATCGCTGCGGTCGTCCGCGCCTGCCTGCCGTTCACCATCCGGCTCCGGACGAAGATCGCCGCGAGTCGCGTGACGACCTCGGTGAGTGCCATCAGGACGAAGGCGGCGACCCAGGCCTGGTCGCTGGTGATCTGGTGGGCGATGCTGAACCGCGCGACGTTGTCTGCGCCGCCGTGGGAGACCCAGAACTGGAATCCCATGCGGGCGCCCATACCGAGCACCCAGAGGATCGCGGAGACCGCGCCGGCCTTGATCAGCAGGTGTTCGCCCGCAACCCGGATGCGGGTGTATACGCCGCCCGCGATGCCGAGCGCCGCGCCGACACCCATGAGCGCGCCGATCAGCACCAGGTCGTTGCCCGCAGTGGGCACGCTGTCGAGGTACGTGTGGGCCACGAAGGCGACGATCCCGAGCGGGACCAGGAAGGCTGTGAGGTCGAGACGGCCTTCCCGCAGTTGCCGGAAGACGATCAGGACGAGGGCGATGTCGGTGATCCATTCGGTCGTTGTCATGCCCTCAAGAGTGCTGGCGTAGGGCCGCGCGCACCTGGACCCATGGGTGGAACGACAGGTGGAGATCCTCGTCCCCGTTCGTCCACCCACCTGCCTGCGCCCCTCCGCCGTACTGCTTGGCGAGGGGGACCGCTTCCCGGACCCGAGTGTCCTGTCGGCACCTGTGATGACCGCTCCTTGCCGCTCTGACCATCACGTAGTGGCACGGCCGGTCACAGATTCAGGTCCATGCTGCAAGGAGGTCCTCGGGAGTGAGGGTGGGGACGTCGGCGGTGCAGCCGCTGCGGGCGACGGCGAGCAACGGACCGCTGCTGTCCGCTCCGAAGGGCACGGACGGGGCACGACGGCCGAGGGGCGATCAGTCCCTTCACGCAGCGGCCCGTGCGCTGCCGCCCAGCTCGCCGAAGGCACTCTCCCAGACCTCACGGACATCTCGGCTGACCAGTGACGCAGCCCTGCCGACGCGGCCCTCGGGGGGTCACCGCGCACAGCACCTGCCGGGCGCAGAACGCCATGCCACCCGCGAGGACGTACAGGCCGCCACAGCATATGAGCGCTGCCAGTCGTTCCAGGCGCAGCTCGTGATCGTGGGGAGTCACCGCTCACCCGGACGGATGTTGCGGTTGATGCGGAGGAGGTTGTCGGGGTCGTACCGCGCCTTGATCTGCCGGAGGCGGGCGTAGGTGCCCCGGTACGCGTCGGCGGTTCCGTCGTGTCGAGCATCGACTGCTGGGCCGCGTAGGGCTTCGGACCGATGAGGTTGAAGATCGGCTCCCTGAGAGCGCGCAGCGGGGCGAGATCGGCTTCGGCGTGGGCGCCGCTATGGCATACGAGCAGCCCGACGACGGGCTTGAGACGCCACTCGTCCGGGACGAATGGTGCCGACGCGCCCGCCTTCGAGCCCGGCGACTTCGAACAGACCCGTACTCATGCCGCTTCCTTCTCTCCGGACGTCTCGGTCTGTCCCGATGTCCCGATCGCGGTGCGCAGCGCGTCCAGGAACGCTTCCGGCTGCTCCACAGCGGGGTCGTCCCGGCAGTCCTCGATCACGTGCAGCGGCCAGCCGTACCGGACGCTCGCCGCTTTCGCCGTTCGCAGCCGTACCTGGAGGTCGTGCCGACCGTGGATCAGGTCGGTGGGAACATCGATACGCGTGAGATCGCCGGACGGGATCGGCTTCATACCGACCTGCGTGATGAGGCGGCGCGTCGCCGCCTGCACGCTCGGTGTGCGGGCCCGGTCCAGGGCGTAGGCCAGCAAAGGCTCCCACTGCCCTCCCGCCTGCTCGCCCGCCCGGTCCGTGTCGAGGAAGCACCGGTTGAACAAACGGTCCCGGCTCTTCGGAGTCGGCCGGACGACAAAGCCCATCATGGGCACCGCGAAGCTCGGCGCCGGCCGGAACCAGCCCAGACCCATCGTGTCGACCAGGACCAGCCCGGCCAGCCGGTCGCTGTGGTGCACGGCGTATCGCGCGGCGATCGCGCCACCCAGCAGGTGTCCGACCAGTACGGGCGGCCTCGCCCCGCAGGTCTGGTCGATCAGCTCGTCGAGCCAGTTCAGGACCGTGTCGCCGTCGAGTCTGCCGTCGCCCACCAGCGAGTCGCCATGGCCGGGCAGGTCGGGAACGATCACGGTGTGGTCCCTCACCAGATCGGGGACCACGCCCGTCCAGACGGCGGCGAACTCACCGTGGCCGTGCAGCAGCACGACGGGCGGGCCTTCACCGCCTTCCAGCACGGCAGTGGACACCGTCGCCGACTGAATCCGCCGCTCGGTCAGCGGGATCGCGGTCAGCAGCTGGTCGCGCGCCTGCTGTCCCGCGGATCGCTCCGGTCGTGCTGCGTTGTCCTGGGTGCTCATCACGGCCTCCTTCCTCAGTGCCTATGAGGCAAGGGTCCGCGTCCGGCAGTGGCGTCCACATCCGTCGCGTCAACCAAATCGTCAGCGATGCCATGTGGGTATTTCTGTGCAGACAGCCGGGTCCTGCACGAGAGCCCTACACGAGGTCGTGCTCATAGGCGTACGCGGTGGCGGCGGCCCGCGAGGAGACGGCCAGCTTGGTGAACATGTTGCTCACGTGCCGGGCAACCGTCTTGTCGCTGATCACGAGACTCTCCGCGATCTCCCGGTTCGACGCACCGGTCGCGATCAGGCGGAGCACTTCGATCTCGCGAGGTGTCAGGCCTCCAGGTCTTGGGGACACGGCCCGACCCGCTCGGTCCATGACGTCCCGCACCTGCTGCAGCGCCGGCACCGCACCCAGCTGCTCGAAGACCTGGCGGGCGGCTTCCAGTTCCATCTCGGCCGTGTCGTGATCACCGACCTGGCGGTACGCCCGCGCCATCTGCAGCCGCACCCGCGCTGCCTCGTAGGAGGCATCGTTCTCGTACCAGGCGACCCACGCACGGCGCAGGGGGATGCACGCGGCCTCCGGGTCGCCGGCGGCCAGCAGCACGGATCCGTGCGCGTACGAGGCAACCGCCCGCAGGTACGGCGAGTCGAAGCCGGTGGCGATCTCGTCGAGTTCGTCCACCGCCGTCTGAGCGTCCTCGACGCCTCCGGCGGCAAGCTCGATCTCCACATAGCCGACCAGCACCCTGGTCCGTTCTTCCGCCCCCTCGGTCTCCACGAGGGTCCGGCGGATCGCGGCGGCTGCGTCGTCCGGTCGGCCCTGTGCCAGCCGGAGCAGGGCCAAGCCCGGCTGCGCCGAATGCCCTCGGTTGCCGGCCTCGCGGTAGCAGCTCTCCGACTGGGTGAACTCGCCGCGCAGCCGCAGCAGTTCGCCGAGCTGGTACAGCGCCATGCCCATCACCGCGTCACCGGGAACGGCGGACAGATGCTCGCACGCCTGCCGCGCCTCGTCCATGGCGCCGGTCCATTCGCCGTGTAGCTGCATGATCTCCGAGCGGTGCACCATGCACTGGCCCTGGTAGGGCTGGAGGTCCTGCTGAGTGGCGCACCAACGGCTCAGTGCCGCGGTCCACTCCTGCATGCGGCGAAGGTCGAAGATCCCGTGGCATGCGAGGATCACGGCGCAGTAGACGATCCCGGACGCGACCGGCGACACCTCTCCCGCAGTCACCGCCACCATCGCCTCGTCCAGCATCACCACACCCTGAGCCGCCCGGCCCTGTGTCACCAGCGACTGGCCCTGGCCCAGTCTCCCGAACGCCCGCAGGTCGGCGTCGTCGAACCGGTCGGCGATCTCGGTGATCTCCACGAACGAGCACCTCGCCGCCTCGGGATCGTCACCGTTCAAAGCCTGCAACGCCATGGGGATGCGCAGGTATCCCTGCTCAACACAGTCCAGCGCCGCGTCTTCCAGGATGTGCCGCGCCCGAGCCAGCCAGCCGCCGCCGCGGGCGTGCTCGCCGCGCAGGACGAGTGTGAGCCCGAGCCAGAAGGCACACCGCACGGCCGACGCCGCGTCCTCTCGGTCCAGGAAGGCGCGATGGGCCCGCTCCCAGGTCCCGGTTGCCTCGTCGACGGATCCGACCAGGTACGCCGCACGCGCCAACCGGTCGAGATCATCAGCCCCGAGCGGGGCATGCCGGTCGGCGGCCGACAACTGCTCGTATGCGTCCCGCCATGCCAGTCGCTCGTACGCCGCGTTGCCCTGTAGACGTGGATCAACGGTGCCCATGAGCACTCCCCGCCGACGACGAGTCCGTATAGGCAGCGTACGTGCTGTCCGCAGCCCACGTGGGGCGTCGATCTCGGAGAAGGTGCTGCTCGACGCGCCCCCACCTGGGGCCGGCCGCACCAAGTGAGACGACGGAGCGGGAAGCGGCTCCGTCCTGACCGGTCTGACGGCGGAGGAGATCGACGCGGTCGGCGGGATCGACGCATGACCGGTCCCGCCGCGATGCGGCCCTGGCCTGCCCAGACAACAACGAAGCCCCAGGTCTTTGACCTGGGGCTTTTCTATGGAGCGGGTGACGGGAATCGAACGCGCGCTCTGAGCTTGGGAAGCACTCGGCCGATCGGCTGGCGGGCCCACTGACCCCGGGGTGTGTTGCTGTGGGCATGGATGCCGTCGGGGTGGCCGTCTCGTTGCTGCCTGTACTCGTTCTCGCCACCGTCGTTCTCGTGCGGTCGCTGCTGCGGCGGGGTCGATGACGTCCGCCATGGGAGTGGCCCAGAGCACTGCACCGTATGGATGCCGCTAGGAAGGCCGTCAGCGGCGTATGGGGGTCGTCAACGAGGGGCGCTTTCGCGCCAAGGGTGCGCTTTTCTCTTGGTGTCCGTTCCTCTCCGAACCTCTTCCAGGAGCATGCGATGGCCGACGTGGCCTTCGTCGTCACCACGATCGCGGTGTTCGCGCTGGTGGTCCTCATCGCCAAGGGGGTGGCGAAGCTGTGACCGCCGAGAACATCGTCGGCCTCGTCGTGGCCGTCGCCCTGCTGGGCTACCTCGTCCTCGCCCTCGTCAAGCCGGAGAGGTTCTGAGTACGGATATGAGCCCCGTTCTTGCTGACGTGCTCCAGGTGACCGCGCTGATCGTCGCGCTCGCCCTGGTGCACCGCCCCCTCGGCGACCACATGGCCGCCGTCTTCTCCTCCGGCAAGCACCTCCGGGTGGAGAAGTGGATCTACCGCACCGTCGGAGCGAACCCCGGCACCGAGATGCGCTGGCCCGCGTACCTGCGCGGCGTGCTGGCGTTCTCCGCCATGAGTGTGCTGTTCCTCTACCTGATCCTGCGCATACAGGACGACCTTCCGGGGTCGCTCGGCTTCGCGGCGATCACGCCCGACCAGGCGTTCAACACGGCTGCCTCGTTCGTGTCGAACACGAACTGGCAGTCCTACTCCGGCGAGTCGTCCATGGGCCACGTCGCCCAGACCGCCGGCCTCGCCGTGCAGAACTTCGTCTCGGCCGCCGTCGGCATCGCCGTGGCCGTGGCGCTGGTCCGCGGCTTCGCCCGCTCCCGCACCGGTGAGCTGGGCAACTTCTGGACGGACCTGGTCCGTGGCGTCGTCCGTATCCTGATCCCGATCTCGGTGGTCGCGGCGATCCTGCTGGTCGCCGCCGGCGCGATCCAGAACTTCGCCGGCATCCACGAGATCACCACCATCACCGGGCAGACGCAGTCCATCAGCCCCGGCGCGGTTGCCTCCCAGGAGGCCATCAAGGACCTGGGGACGAACGGCGGCGGTTACTTCAACGCCAACTCGTCCCACCCCTTCGAGAACCCCAACGGCTTCTCGAACCTCCTGACGATCTTCCTGCTGCTCGTCATCCCGTTCTCGCTGCCGCGCACCTTCGGCAAGATGGTCGGCAGCGTGAAGCAGGGCTACGCGATCGTCGGCGCGATGGCCACGATCTGGTTCGTCGGCGTGGTCCTGGTGACCTGGCTCGAATACGCCCACCCGGGCACTGCCTCGCAGCTCGCGGGCGGTGCGATGGAGGGCAAGGAGCAGCGGTTCGGCGAGGGTGCCTCGTCGCTCTTCTCGGTCTCCACGACCATGACGTCGACCGGTTCGGTCAACTCGTTCCACGACTCCTTCGGCGGTCTGTCAGGCGGTGTGCTGCTGCTCGGCATGATGCTGGGCGAGATCGCGCCCGGCGGTGTCGGCTCCGGCCTCTACGGCATGCTGATCATGGCGGTCATCGCGGTGTTCCTCGCCGGTCTGATGGTCGGCCGCACGCCCGAGTACCTGGGAAAGAAGATCGGCACCCGCGAGATCAAGTTCGCGGCCTGCTACATCCTCGTCACACCGGCCCTCGTGCTGATCGGCACGGCGGTCGCGATGGCCACCGGCCACGGCGAGTCCTCCATGACCAATACCGGCGCACACGGCTTCTCCGAGGTCCTCTACGCCTACACCTCGGCCTCGAACAACAACGGCTCCGCGTTCGCCGGCTTCGGCGCGAACACCGGGTTCCACAACACGGCACTCGGCCTGTGCATGCTGCTCGGCCGGTTCCTGCCGATGGTGTTCGTCCTCGCGCTCGCAGGCTCGCTGGCGGAGCAGAAGCCCGTCCCCGCCACCGCGGGCACCCTGCAGACCGAGAAGCCGCTGTTCACCGGCCTTCTCGTCGGCTCGATCATGATCATCACCGGTCTGACGTTCTTTCCGGCCCTCGCACTGGGCCCGCTCGCCGAAGGGCTGGCGTCATGACCACCAACATCCAGAAGCAAGAGGACTCGATGTCCACCGCCACCCCGACCTCGGCGCCGCACAGCGATGTCCCGACGGGCCGCAAGCCCGAGGGCGGACGCGTGGGCGCCGGTCTCTTCGACCCGAAGCAGTTGCTGAAGTCCCTGCCGGATGCCTTCCGCAAGCTCGACCCGCGGATCATGGCCAAGTCGCCGGTCATGTTCGTGGTGCTGGTCGGCTCGGTGGTCACCACCGGGCTGGCGATCGCGAACCCGGGCGACTGGTTCGGCTGGGCGATCACCGCCTGGCTGTGGCTGACCACGGTCTTCGCCAACCTGGCCGAGGCGGTCGCCGAGGGGCGTGGCAAGGCCCAGGCCGACACCCTGCGCAAGGCCAAGACCGACACCGTCGCCCGCCGGATCATCGGCAAGAACGAGGAGCGGGTTCCGGGTACGGAGCTCCGCATCGGCGACCTCGTCGTCTGCGAGGCCGGCGACGTCATCCCCGGCGACGGTGACGTCGTCGAGGGCGTCGCGTCCGTGGACGAGTCCGCCATCACCGGTGAGTCGGCCCCGGTCATCCGGGAGTCCGGCGGTGACCGCTCGGCCGTCACCGGCGGTACGAAGGTCCTGTCCGACCGGATCGTCATCAAGATCACGACGAAGCCCGGCGAGACCTTCATCGACCGGATGATCAACCTGGTCGAGGGTGCCGCCCGGCAGAAGACCCCGAACGAGATCGCCCTCAACATCCTGCTGGCGTCCCTCACCATCGTCTTTCTGCTGGCCGTCGTCACGCTCAAGCCGTTCGCGATCTACGCGGGCGCAGACCAGCAGACCTCGATGATCGTCCTGACGGCCCTGCTCGTCTGTCTGATCCCGACGACGATCGGCGCGCTGCTCTCCGCGATCGGCATCGCCGGCATGGACCGGCTCGTCCAGCGCAACGTGCTCGCCATGTCAGGGCGTGCGGTCGAGGCGGCCGGCGACGTGTCCACGCTGCTGCTCGACAAGACCGGCACCATCACCCTGGGCAATCGCCAGGCGGCCGAGTTCGTGCCCGTACGCGGTACGAAGGAGGCCGAGGTCGCCGACGCCGCCCAGCTCTCCTCCCTCGCCGACGAGACGCCCGAAGGCCGCTCGATCGTGGTCCTGGCCAAGGAGAAGTACGGGCTGCGCGAGCGCCACCAGGGCGAACTGGCCCACGCCGAGTGGATCGAGTTCACCGCCCAGACCCGCATGTCGGGTGTGGCCGTCGACGGCCGGCAGATCCGCAAGGGCGCGACCGGCTCGGTCGTCGCCTGGGTCGAGGAGCAGGGCGGCACCGTCGCCTCCGATGCCCGCGAGCTGACCGACCGCATCTCCCAGGCCGGCGGCACGCCGCTGCTCGTTGCGGTCAAGGACGACAAGGGCGCCCGTGTCCTCGGTGTCATCCACCTCAAGGACGTCGTCAAGGAGGGCATGCGTGAGCGGTTCGACGAGCTGCGCCGCATGGGCATCAAGACGATCATGATCACGGGTGACAACCCGCTGACGGCCAGGGCCATCGCGGAGGAGGCCGGCGTCGACGACTTCCTCGCCGAGGCCACGCCTGAGGACAAGATGGCCCTCATCAAGCGCGAGCAGGCCGGCGGCAAGCTGGTCGCGATGACCGGTGACGGCACCAACGACGCCCCCGCGCTGGCCCAGGCGGACGTCGGCGTGGCCATGAACACCGGCACCTCGGCCGCCAAGGAGGCCGGGAACATGGTGGACCTGGACTCCAACCCGACCAAGCTCATCGAGATCGTCGAGATCGGCAAGCAGCTCCTCATCACCCGAGGCGCGCTCACCACGTTCTCGATCGCCAACGACGTGGCGAAGTACTTCGCGATCATCCCCGCGATGTTCGCGGTGGCCTACCCGTCGCTCGACAAGCTGAACATCATGGGCCTGGCCTCGCCGGAGTCCGCGATCCTCTCGGCCGTCATCTTCAACGCGCTGATCATCATCGCGCTGGTGCCGCTCGCCCTGAAGGGCGTCCGCTACCGGCCGACCAGCGCCGACAAGATGCTCCGCCGGAACCTCGGCCTGTACGGCGTGGGCGGCCTGATCGCCCCGTTCGTCGGCATCAAGATCATCGACCTGCTCATCTCCCTCATCCCCGGAATCGGCTGATCGGCTATGAACAACTCCGTAGCGAACACGGGACGCCTGGCCTGGGCCGCGCTGCGCATGCTGCTCGTCCTCACGGTCGTCACCGGCGTCCTCTATCCCCTCGCGGTCACGGGCATCGCCCAGGGCCTCTTCCACGACAAGGCCAACGGCTCGATCGTCGAGGTCGAAGGCAAGGAGGTCGGCTCCGAGCTCATCGGCCAGACCTGGGACCTGCCGAAGAAGAACCCGGACGACGAGAACGAGGTCGCCCGGCCGGACCCGAAGTGGTTCCAGCCGCGCCCCTCCAACAGCGGGTACGACCCGCTGTCCACCGGCTCCAGCCAGCTCGGTGCGTCCGACCCGACGCTGACCAAGCTGGTCGGCGACACCAGGAAGGCCGTGGCCGCCTTCAACGGCGTACCGGAGTCCGAGGTCCCCAAGGACGCGGTCACCGGCTCGGCCTCCGCGATCGACCCGCACATCTCCCCGGAGTACGCGGAGATCCAGGTCAAGCGGGTGGCCGAGGCCAACGGCCTGTCCGAGCAGCAGGTCACGAAGCTGGTCGACGATCACACCGAGGGCCGAACGGCCGGTTTCCTCGGCGAACCGCACGTCAACGTCCTCACGCTCAACCTCGCGCTGAAGGACCTGGCCGCACACTGACGGTCCCGTCGGCAGGCCGTACAGGAACCGCCGGGCCGGGATCTCTCCCAGCCCGGCGGTTCCCCGTACCTGCCGAACGTCGACCCGTCACGTACGTACGAGACGACAAGAAAGGTGGCACCCCCGATGACCCGGGTGCTGGTGGTCGAGGACGAACCGCCGCTCGTCAGGGCCCTGACGATCAACCTACAAGCACGCGCGTACGAGGTGGACGCGGCCGCCGACGGCACCACCGCGCTGCGGCTGGCCGCCGAGCGCAGACCGGACGTCGTCGTCCTCGACCTCGGGCTTCCCGACATGGACGGCATCGACGTGATCAAGGTCCTGCGCGGCTGGACCCGCGTGCCGCTCGTCGTCCTGTCGGCCCGGCGAACCACCCACGAGAAGGTCGAGGCGTTCGAGGCAGGCGCCGACGACTACATCACCAAGCCGTTCGACATGGTCGAGCTGCTGGCCCGGCTCCGGGCCGCGGTACGGCGCAACACCGGGGACGGTGCGGGCGGCGTGCTGCCGGCCGACGAACCGTCGTCGCTCACGGTCACCACACAGGACTTCACCGTCGACCTCGCCGCCAAGAAGGTCCGGCGCGACGGTCGGCTTGTCCGTCTCACCCCGACGGAATGGCACTTACTGGAGATCCTGGTCGGCACCCCGGGGCGGCTTATCAGCCAGCGGCGGCTCCTCGAAGAGGTCTGGGGGCCCACCTTCGCCGCCCGGACGAACTACCTTCGCGTCTACATGGCGCAGCTCAGGCGCAAACTGGAGAAGGACCCCTCCCACCCGCGCTACCTGATCACGGAACCGGGGATGGGCTACCGCTTCGAAGGCTGAGTGGCGCTCGCCCCGGACGGGTCGCGACACCGTCCGCGACGGCCACGGAACCATCTGCTTCGACACGAAAGATCGCACCATGGGACGCGGAAAGCTTCGGATCTACCTCGGCTCGGCGCCGGGCGTCGGCAAGACGTACGCGATGCTCTCCGAGGCCCACCGCCGTGTCGAGCGGGACACGGACTGCGTGGTCGCCTTCGTCGAACACCACAACCGTCCGCGCACAGAGGTCATGCTGCACGGCCTGGAGCAGATCCCGCGCAGAGAGATCGACTACCGGGGCAGCACCTTCACGGAGATGGACGTCGACGCGGTCCTTGCCCGCCGGCCGGCCGTCGCCCTGGTGGACGAGCTCCCGCACACCAACATCCCCGGGTCGCGCAACAGCAAACGGTGGCAGGACGTCGAGGAGCTCCTCGCGGCCGGTATCGACGTCATATCGACGGCGAACATCCAGCACCTGGAGTCCCTCGGCGACGTCGTCGAGTCGATCACCGGTGTACGGCAGAAGGAGACCGTCCCCGACGAGGTCGTCCGCCGCGCCGACCAGATCGAGCTGGTCGACATGGAGCCGGAGGCGCTGCGGCGGCGGATGGCTCATGGGAACATCTACAAGCCGGACAAGATCGACGCCGCCCTGTCCAACTACTTCCGGCCCGGCAACCTCACCGCCCTGCGGGAACTCGCGCTGCTGTGGGTGGCCGACCGGGTCGACGAGTATCTCAACCAGTACCGCTCGGACCACGAGGTCTCGGCGATCTGGGGGTCGAGGGAACGGATCGTCGTCGGCCTCACCGGTGGTCCCGAGGGCCGGACCCTGATCCGCCGGGCCGTCCGGCTCGCCGAGAAGGGCGCAGGCGGCGAGGTCCTGGCCGTCTACATCGCCCGGAGCGACGGGCTCACCTCGGCCTCACCGAAGGAGCTCGCGGTCCAGCGGACCCTGGTCGAGGACCTCGGCGGTACGTTCCACCACGTCATAGGCGAGGACGTCCCGTCCGCGCTGCTCGAGTTCTCGCGCGGGGTCAACGCGACCCAGATCGTCCTGGGCGCGAGCCGGCGCCGCTCGTGGCAGTACGTGTTCGGGCCCGGGGTCAGCGCCACCGTGGCCCGCGAATCGGGCCCCGACCTCGACGTCCACATCGTCACCCACGACGCCGTCGGCCGCGGCCGAGGACTACCCAAACGGCAGCGCAGCCGCCTCGGAGGCCCGCGTCTCGTGGCGGGATGGCTGGTCGGCGTGGCCGGGCCGCTCCTGCTCACCCTGGTGCTGACGTCGATGGGCGGCGGGACGGGGCTGGCCAACGAGATGCAGCTCTTCATGGCCGTGACCGTCGCGGCGGCGCTGCTGGGCGGGATGTGGCCGGCGCTCGCCTCGGCCACCGTCGGCTCACTGCTCCTGAACTGGTACTTCACGCCTCCCGTCCACACGTGGACCATCGCCGACCCCGAGAACATCTTCGCCTTCTTCGTCTTCTTCGCCGTCGCAGCGTCCGTAGCGTCGGTCGTCGGCCTCGCGGCGCGCCGCACCCAGCAGGCCGCCCGGCTGCGGGCGGAGTCCGAGACCCTGTCCCTGCTCGCGGGCAGTGTGCTGCGCGGCGACACCAGCCTGGAGGCGCTGCTCGACCGGGTGCGGGAGACCTTCGCCATGGAGTCCGTCGCCCTGCTCGAACGTGCCGGCGACGTCGAGCCGTGGACCTGCGTGGGCAGCGTCGGCCAGGCCCGACCGGTCGCCCGGCCCGAGGACGCGGACGTCGACATGCCCGTCAGCGACCACCTGGCGCTGGCCCTGACCGGCCGGGTCCTGCCCGCCGAGGACCGGCGAATTCTGGGCGCCTTCGCCTCCCAGGCCGCCGTCGTCCTGGACCGTCAGCGCTTGGTCGGCGAGGCGGCCCGGGCCCGCAAGCTCGCCGAGGGCAACAAGATCCGCACCGCGCTGCTCGCCGCCGTGAGCCACGACCTGCGCACCCCGCTCGCCGCCATCAAGGCTGCCGTCACCTCGCTGCGCGCCGACGACGTCGAGTGGTCGGAGGATGACCGGGCCGAACTGCTGGCCGGCATCGAGGAGGGCACCGACCGCCTCGATCATCTGGTCGGGAACCTGCTCGACATGTCCCGGCTGCAGACCGGGACCGTCATGCCTGTGTTCCGCGAGACCGACGTCGACGAGGTCGTGCCGATGGCACTGGGCGCAGTCCCGGAGGACAGCGTCGTCCTGGACATCCCGGAGACCCTGCCGATGGTCACGGTGGACCGGGGTCTGCTGGAGCGGGCCGTGGCGAACGTCGTCGAGAACGCCGTCAAGTACACCCCCGCCGACACACCGGTCCTGGTGGCCGCCAGCGCGATCGGCGACCGTGTGGAGTTGCGCGTCGTCGACCGCGGGCCCGGTATCCCCGAAGAGGCCAAGGACGCCGTCTTCGAGCCCTTCCAGAGGCACGGCGACGCGCCGCGCGGCGCTGGTGTCGGGCTCGGCCTCGCGGTCGCCCGCGGGTTCGTCGAGGCCATGGGCGGGACCGTCACGGCCGAGGACACGCCCGGCGGCGGGCTGACCATGGTGATCGCCCTGCCCAAGACGTCGTCCCACCAGCCGGCCCGACCCGAGCTTCCGGCCGCGGCGACCACCTGAGCCGTGGCCGCCGGGCCGGCCGGTCGGCCTCAGCTTATTTCGGCGAACGCCTCCACCGCCTGGATCTTGCCGGTGACGATGATGACGTCTCCCTTCGCGACCACGGTCTCGGCGGTCGCGTGGGTGAAGCCCTCGCCGGGGCGCTTGATGCCGACGACCGTGACCCCGTGCCTGGATCGCACTCCGCTCTCGCCCAGCGGGACGCCTGTGATGCTGTCGGGCGCGACGGTCTTCACCAGGGCGTAGTCGTCGTCGAACTCGATGAAGTCGAGCATCCGTCCCGTCACGAGGTGGGCCACCCGCTCGCCCATCTCGTGCTCCGGCAGCACGACGTGGTGGACCCCGAGCCGCTCCAGGATCTGGCCGTGCTGGCGGCTGATCGCCTTCGCCCAGATGTTGGGGACGTTCTCCTCCAGGAGGTTGGAGGCGATCAGGATGCTGGCCTCTATGTCCGTGCCGATGCCGACGACCGCGCTGGTGAACTCGTGGACGCCGAGCTGGCGCAGAACCTCGGGGTCCGTGCAGTCGGCGACCGCGGAGTGAGTGAGTGTGTCGCTGTGTCGCTGGACGAGCTGCGGGTCGGTGTCGATCCCGAGCACGTCCCAGCCGCGCCGGGTCAGCTCCAGGGCCAGGGAACTGCCGAACCGGCCCAGGCCGATGACCGCGACCCGCTGGTCACTCATCTCGGGGTACTGCTGGGCGAGCCGCTTGCGGCGACGGTGGCGCAGGCTGTGCAGGTAGTTACCCAATGACGGGTCGCTCCTCGGGTAGCTGGTAGCGGCGGGTCCGCTCGCGCAGGGCGAGCGCGGAGACCAGGGTGACCGGGCCGAGTCGCCCGACGAACATGAGCAGGATGAGCACGAGCTGTCCGCTGTCCGGGAAGTCGGCCGTGATGCCGGTGGACAGCCCGACGGTACCGAACGCGGACACCGCCTCGAACAGGACGCTTTCGAAGGGTGCCGAGGACACGGTCAGCAGCGCGAGTGTGGCCCCGATCACCAGACCCACAGCCAGCAGGGCGACGGTCAGTGCCTGGCGCAGGACGTGCGGGGCCAGACGCCGGCCCATGGCCGTGGAATTCGGCTCGCCCCGGACCTCGGCGGTGATGGCTGCGGCCAGCACGGCGAAGGTAGTGACCTTGATGCCGCCTGCCGTGCCCGCGCTGCCGCCGCCGATGAACATCAGCGTGCAGGTCATCAGCAGGGTGGAGGCGTGCATGGCGCCGATGTCGACGGCGTTGAACCCGGCCGTGCGGCTCATCGCGGAGTGGAAGAAGCCGTTGAGGACCTTCTCGCCCCAGTCGAAGCGCCCCAGGGTGCCGGGGTTGGTCCACTCCAGCAGGCAGGTGAGCACCGTGCCGGTCAGCAGCAGGACGAGGGTGGTCAGCAAGGTCATCCGGGTGTGCAGCGTCCATGTGCGCCGCCCGGTGAGCCTTCTGCGCGTCCGGTGCCGCAGTAGCTCGAGGAGGACCGGGAAGCCGAGCCCGCCCAGGATGACCGCCAGGGCGATGGGCAGGGTCACCCAGGGGTCCTGCGCGTACGGGGCGAGGCTGTCGACGTTGAGCCCGAAGCCCGCGTTGTTGAACGCCGAGACCGCATGGAAAAGCCCGGAGTAGGCGGACTCGGCGATGGGCCGGTCGTAACCGAACCGGAAGCGCAACGCGAGCCAGCCTCCCACGGCGAGCTCCACCGCCAGCGTGGTCCCGGCGACGCCGAGCAGGACACGGCGCACGTCGCCGATACCGAAACTCTTCGTCTCCGCAGCCGCGGTCAGCTGCATCCGCAGCCGCAGCTTGCCCGAGACGAGCAGCGCGAGGAGCGAGGCCATCGTCATGATGCCGAAGCCGCCGACCTGGATCAGCGCGAGGATCACGCCCTCGCCGAACCCGTTCCAGTACGTCCCGGTGTCGACCACGACCAGGCCGGTCACGCATACCGCGGAAGTGGAGGTGAACAGGGCGGTCACGAACCCCGTCGCCCCGCCCTCCTCCGAGGACACCGGCAGCATGAGCAGCAACGCGCCCAGCAGGATCACCGCACCGAAGGCCATGGCCAGGGTCCGGGCCGGGTGCACGGCGAACAGCGACCGCCGCACCCTCGTCAGCTGCCCAGCCACCAGTCGGTCTCCCTCGCCTCACCGCTTCACAGCCGGGGGCGTATCGAACCCGTCAACGAACCGGCGGCGATCACCCTACCCGGACACTCCTGACCAGGCGGCGGGCGGCACGAGGTACCTCTCCGAGAGCTGCTCAGAACTTCCCCGGACGCATGACGGCCGCCACCAGGTAGCCGACCAGTGACAGGGCCACCAAGAGTCCGACCCAGTTCTCCTCGCTCATAGCGATCAACTCCCTTGCGCTGCGGGTTGCCCCGCCCGAATCCGACCGGCTCAGAAAAACACGCGGGCCGCCCCCGCCGGGGGAGCGTTGACGTCCTTCTTCCGGCTACGGGAGCGATTCTGACGCTGTTCTGACGCGTTTGGACATGATCCATCAGGGCGTCGTCAAAGCCGTATGCGGAAGGCGGACCGCGCGCCTGGAAGCCCCTAGGTTCCCTCTCGGCCGCTCGGTGCCGTGGACGTCAGTGGCCTGACCGTCCCCAGGCCGCGAGGGCGCGGACGCCTTCCCATCCGGCGACCACGCCCTCGCGCCACGGCCACCACCTCTGTACCGCCCCGCGGGTGAACAGCCTCTTATCGCATCCGCATCCGCAGGCGGCATGCCCTGGCCCTCGCCAGGGCCGCCGGGTGGGGTGTCCGTCCGTTCGTCCACCGGCCGCCGCCGCGCGGACGGCCGGGCTACCAGCGGGCGACGAGAATCGCTGGGCACGGATGGGGCACGGGTGGCGGCAGTGCGCCAGAACCTGCTGAGGTTCATGCTCCGGGTGGGCTGGAGGGGCAGAGAGGGATCGCGAAATGGCCTGCGTATTGCTGCCCCATCGCCACTGTCCGTGACGTCAGCCACGCAATATGGATGGGGATGGGGCGCGCTTCTCGGTTTTGATCCTCCGTCAGAGGGCCACGATTCACCCGTCGCCGACAAGCGTCGACCGGATGCGGGCGGGTTCCGGACAGACCCGCTGCGGTGTGTGCAGAGGCAGGTGAGGTGGCAGGGGCGCGGGGAAGGACCAATCGGCATGACAGCGGCCGCGACTGATGAATTTGTGCTGTGCACCAGGCCAACCACGTGAGCTTTCGTGCTCCAGCGGGAGGTGAGACGAGCGCGGAAACGGCTGACCGACAACGTTCCGCCGGGCCGTACTTCTGGGAGAGTGACAATCGAATTGCGCACCCACGGCACGCCGTCGGGGCGCACACCCTGCCGTTCTGAAAGGCCGCAGGGGGAGGGGCTGAGCCCAGGCCCCGCGGCAGGTGGCGGGCAATCGCACTGAAGCACCGGATCGCGCAGACAGTACCGACCTCATCAACAGGAGGCACGCTTATGCACGTCCGCACCTCACATCTGTCGAGCAGACCCGTCCGGGCCGTGATGCTCGTACTGGGCATGGTGGCCGCTCTTCTGGCCGCAGCTCTTCCCGCAGCCGGCCCGGCCCACGCCGCCGTACCCGACCGCTGGGGCTTCGCGTACCTTGACAACGCGACTCCGCCCCCCGGTTACGTGCCCGACTCCTCCCGGCAGTGGGGCAGTTGGGCGTCACCGTCCGCCAACCCCGTCAAGGTCGACCAGATCGGCCTCGGTTCGTACGTGGTGCACTTCCCGCTGATCGGCGGACCGGGCGGCATCGCCCACGCCACCGCGGTGAACAGCGTTGCCCACTGGTGTCAGATCGCCGACTGGAAGACCGTGGGCTCCGGTCAGGACGTGTACGTCAACTGCTATCTCCCCAGCGGCGCACCGGACAACTCCACCTTCACGGTCCTCTACACGAGCAGCAGCGGCTTGCCCGCCACGCCCTCCGGTTCGTACGGCTACCTGAACTCGGACAGCAGCGGCACCGTACTCGCCCAGTACAACTCCACGGGGGCCACCAACGCGGTGAGCAAGGGCTCGACGGGCATCTGGAAGGCGTGGCTTCCGTCCCTCGGGCTGCCCGGCTACGCGGGCGATCTCCAGGTCACCGCTGTCGATCCGCGGCAGGGAGCGCGGTGCAAGGTGTCCGACTGGACACCGGGGCCTGCGGGCCAGACCGTGATCGTTGCCTGCTACGACGCGTCCAGCAAGCCGTACGACACCGAGTGGACTTTGAGTTACTCCTATCTCCGAGCGGTACACGGGCCGGCCTTTCCGCCGAAGTCCTTCGGGTATCTCTGGTACAACGGGTCGCTGCCCGCGCTGACCAACTACAACTCCAGCGGAGCCACCAACAGCCTCGGTGGCTCGGGAGCGCCCTTCACGGTCACCATGCCGTCGGTGGCCGTCCCGTCGGACACCGCCCACGTCACCGCTTACGGACGCAGCGCCGACTACTGCGGCCTGTACAAGCCCTGGGACAGGACCAGCGGTTCCGTCCGGCTCTACGTGGCGTGCTTCGACCCCGGCGGAGCGCCGGTGAAGACGCCCTTCTTCGCCGCCTACACTTCGGCGTTCTGACCTGAGGCACAGCTACGACCGGAGCGCGTGTCTGGAAGCGCGCGCTCCGGGCACCCCTGAGGCACCGGGCGAGTGGCACATGGCGGTGGGCCGAGGCCGACGTCTTGAAAGCGGCGGCCTGCTCGGGGGTCTTGGCCGAATCGACGCCTGACCTGCTAGGGAGCCGCGTGGTGCCCCTCAGGCCTCGACGCTTACAGGCCCGCGCCTCACAGTGGGTCCCCGCCCAACCTGGCACGCATGTGCACGGCGTCATGGTGACAGATCGAACCGGCGCGGCGGTCGCCTCACCCGCGTGTCGGTCCAGAGCACGAGGTGTGTACCTTCGCGCTATGTCTCCCGTCCTCCCGGTCCTTGGCTCCCTTGCAGCCCTGTGGGCCGTGCTCAATCTCGTGCAAGTCTTCCTCGGCCGCCAGATTGTCAGGCCCTCGGCGAGCACGCGTCCAGGTCGTCAGCTTCGGGCGGAGTCGGCTGCTGCGACCGTAGCGATGGCTGGCGTCTCCTGCACCGCGTTCGGATTGTCGGCTGGTGGTATGTGGCCGCTGGTGGGTGGCTTCGTCATGCTGACGGGGTGGATGGGCCTTGTGCTGGTTCGCAAGCAAGGCGCGACGCAGCTGTAGTCGGCGACCTGTTGCACGCTGCTCAACCCACCACTCCGAACGCAGTCGGAGGGCAGGTCGTCGGGGGGCCTCCATGTCCTTCGTCAAGGCGCCCCTGTCGGGGTTGGGACGGTCCGGTCTTGAGCAGCTCCGCTGCCGCGGTCCTGGGCGATCCAGACGGAGCACCCAAGCACACTGGAGTATGCGTGCAGAGGTGCATAACTCCGCGGAGCTCGGATCAGGAGGCGCTTCGCAGACAAGTGCCATGCGGGCCGGTGGGCCGGTGCTCACTTCGCTGCCAAGCGGGACGAGTCGGGTACGGCAGTCAGGAGAGGAGGATCGTGATCAGCCGTCCCGGGATCAGGTACAGGGTGATTGCGGTGCTACCAAGGAGGAACGGCAGTCCGACGAGAACGCGGAGAGGAAGCCAGACGGGGGACCAAGCGCTCAACGCCTTGCCTCTGCTATCCGCCTTCGGTAGATACCAGACGGTTCGGGAGGGTGCGGGGTTTGCGGCTCCGCTGTGCGCCCGCTGTGTGTACTCACACCGACGGCCGGAGGCGTCGGTGACCACGAAGACGTGCTCATGAGCCCCGTGCCGACCGTATGCCGATCGAGCGAACGTCGCCTGTGTCCGATGGCCCCGGCGCATCAGGGACCACAGATCGACCGATGCGCTCCAGACGAGAAGCGCGGAGAGAAGGGCTATTCCGCCGACAGTCCCGCCCGCAGTGACGGACAAGATCGCCCCCGTCATGTCACCCAGGGCCGTGAGGGCGATCGCGTAGCCGAGGAGCAGCACGAACAGCCCGATCAGCCAAGGATTGGACAGGTCGTCCTGGGGGTGCCGGAATGGATCATCCAGCTCTCCGGACGTGGCATACGGGCTGAGTGGCAGGGAGGAGCCCTCGCGGAGCCGAATCGCGTCGGCCGCGCACACGGCTACGAGGCGCTTCGTGCCGCCATGGGGAGCCCAACTGGCCTCCGTCGTCGACTGTCCGTGACGCGGGTCGAAGAAGCAGGGCGGAAACCGCCGAGGTACCGGTGAGCCTGCGACACGGGCCTCCAGGTCGGCCAGGGCGGTCAGCCCCTCCTGCAGCAGGTGCGGAACGGCCTTCTTCTGTCTGCGGCGGTGCAAGGCGCGAGAAGCGGCGTCGTACGCGTCGAGGGCGCGCGCCCAGTCGTCCAGCGCCGCTGGTGGTGTTCCGGGATCGCCCGGAACGAAGGTGTGCTCGGCCAACATCTCGCCGAAGGCGGTCACTTCGGCCTCAAGCTCCCGCTGCCGGTCTCGTCGCCCTGGTCTAAGCATCCCCACCCCCACCACGCGATGCTTCCTGGAGTTTAGGCGCCTGGTGCGCCCGGGTGTGCTGCCTTCTCCGCACTCTTCACAGGGGTCGTCAGAGGGTTCACCGGCATGCCAGGCTGGAGGCGGTGGGACACCCGGTGACGAGGATCGAACTCGCGCTCTGAGCTTGGGAGTCAACGGTTCGCAACCCCTCACGAGTTTCGAACCTCGCATCCTCCGCCATTGCTCCCACCGGGCCATACGTCGAAGGCCCCCGCAGCGAACTGCGGGGGCCTTCGCGGTTGTCTCAGCCCTCGATGTTCTGGTCTCTGCCGACAACGGTCCACCGCGCGGCTTCGCGCAGCAGTCCGAGTCGGCGCCCACCGACGGACACCGAAGCTGCCGCGATCAGGCGCGGGACTCCGCCGGCCTCGCGTGGGCGAAGCCTCTGTGATGCCAGACCAGGCCTCCGGCCGGGCGGCCCAGGCAGTCGGACGCCATGACGCGCCCCACCAGGATCGAATGGTCGCCCCCCTCGATCACGTCGTACCGGGCGCAGGTCAAGCGCAGTGCGCAGTCAGCCAGTTGCGGCGCTCGGTGCGACGTCGGTCCGGCGGCCAGGGAGACGTTCGCGAAGCGCTGCTCGGTCAGGCCCGCGAACCGCTTCGCCAACGCCTCGTTCTCCGGGCCCAGCAGATGGAGGGCGAAGGCGTCCGCCGCGACGAGCACGTCGTGGGTGCGGGACTTCCGGTCCAGGCAGACCAGCAGCAGCGGCGGGTCCAGGGACAGCGAGGACACTGCGCTGGCTGTGAGGCCTCGAGGGACGCCCGCCGCGTCGTAGCAGGTCACCACCGTGACCGGGGCGGCGAGGGAGGCCATGGCGGAACGGAACTCGTCGGCCGCTATGTCGCCGGATGCCATCGGGCCCGCGGCGGCGGGACCCTCCACCGGCGACCTGTCCCGTGCCGCCGAGCCGAGCCGGGCGGAGTGGGTCCTGGTCGACGCGGTCATCAGCGGAGTGACGTTCATCGGACCGCCCCTTCCAGCTCCCGGACCGGCTTGGTGGCTGAGGTCTCCCCCGCGGGGAGGCAGGGCGCGGACGGGGCCGGACCGGCCAGCCAGCGGCCCGAGGGCTTGCCCAGCGTGCCCCGCTCCAGGTCCCAGGCCACGTGTCCGCCCCGCACCACGGTGGTGAACCGGCCGGTGAACATCCAGCCCTCGTACGCCGACCAGCCGCACAGCGACTCGACGTGGGCCGCCGAGAGCTGCCAGCGGGCGGCCGGGTCCAGGAGGGCCAGATCGGCGTCGGAGCCGACCGCCAGGCGGCCCTTCCCCGCCAGGTCGAACAGGTCCGCGGGACCCGTTCCCATCAGCCGGGCAAGGTGGACGGCGGCGGCGTCAGGGGCGATGCCGCGCGCGAGCATGCCCGTCCACACGGAGACGGCCAGCTCCTGGACCCCGGGGAGCCCGGGAGGCGCCTCGGCCGGGGGCCGGTTCTTCTCCTCGACGGTGTGCGGAGCGTGATCACTGCCGATGGTGGTCGCCTCGCCGCTGAGCACGGCCTGCCAGAGCCGATCACGGTCCCGGGGGGCGCGGATCGCGGGGGAGAGCCGGGTACGAGGGCCGCGCAGCGCGGTGTCATGGTCGGTGAACGCGAGGTGGTGTCCAGTGACCTCGAAGCTGATCGGCAGCCCTTCGGCCGCGGCGGCGACGAGCAGATCGGTCTCCTCGGCGGACGACACGTGCAGGATGTGCGTCCTGGTGCCGTACGCGCGGACCAGCTGGACGACCTTGGCGACCGCGACGATCGCACCGGAGCGCGGCCGGTGGGGCTCGTAGGCGTCGTAGGACTCAGGGTCGCCGCCGCGGGAGTCGAGCAGGTCGAAGACGTGCTGGTCCTCGGCGTGCAGCACGAGGCGCACCCCGCCCCGCGCGGCGGCGGCGAACGCCGCCTCCAACTGGTGAGCCTCACGGAACACCACCGGTGCCGTGTGATGGCCCGCCATGAACGCCTTGGCGGAGGTCGCCACCTCCGGGGCGAGGTCGGCGAGGACCTCGGGGTGATCGGGGTCGGCTCCCATGTGGAACCGGTGGTCCACGTACGAGCGGCCCGCGATCAGCGCCGCCTTCGCCCGCAGGGTCGACGCGTCGAGCGACGGCGGGCGCGTGTTGGGCATGTCCATCACCGTCGTGACGCCCCCGGCGAGCGCGGCCCGGCTGCCGTTCTCCCAGGTCTCCTTGTGCTCCAGACCCGGGGTGCGGAAGTGCACATGGGAGTCGATGAGCCCGGGCAGGACGTACCGGCCCGCGGCGCTCAGACGAGGCCCGGGAGGCAGCGGAGCGCCGGGGGCGAGGATCGCCGCGACGCGGCCGTCACGGACGACGACGCTGCCTTCGCTCACCCCCTCGGGGGTGACCAGCCGGCCTCCTTCCACCACCAGGTCGGCCGGGGAGGAGGCGGGGGGTATGGGGGAGGGGGAGTTCATCGGTTCCACGGCAGGCTCACCAGTTCCTTGCAGAGGTCGTTGGTCGGTCCCATCAGGGCTACGGCCCGGGCGTCGCGCCCGAACCGGTTGATCGGATGCGTCTCCACGTAGCCCGCCGATCCCAGGAACCGGGCCACGTCCGCCACCACCCGCTCCGCCGCTTCCGAGGCGGCCAGCTTGGAGTGGAGCGTGGTCATGCCGGGGGCGGCGGAGCTGCGCCGGCCGGCCCGCTCCACCACCGCGCGGGCGGCCTCGACCTGCGTGGCCAGGTCCACCAGACGGTGGCGTACCGCCTGGTGGGCGTAGAGCCCCCGGCGGCCGGCGTGTGCGTGGGCCGCGTCCAGCGCTGCCTGAGCGATGCCCACGGCGACGGCGCCGAGCGAGGCGCCGCTGTCGCGGACCCGGGCGATGATGGACGCCGCGACGCCCGTCGCGCCGAGGCGTGCGGAGTCCGGCACGACGCACTCCCGTACCGACACGAACCCGGTGGCGGAGCCCCGCATCCCGGTCAGCCGCATCGTGGTGTCGGGCACCAGCCCCGGGTGTTCGCCCGGGACCAGGAAGAACGTCTGCCCGGCCGACCCGTACCCGGTGTCCCGGGAGGCGGCGGCCGGGGCCTCGTCCACCGTCTGCGCCAGCACGAGGTAGACGTCCGCGAGGCCGGCGCTGGTGGTGAAGGACTTGGCGCCGTCCAGGAGCCAGTCCCCCTCGGGCGTGCGGTGCGCCCGGGTCGCAAGGTTCTTCTTGTCGGCGCCGGCCCCGCTCTCCGACCAGGCGGAGGCCGCCAGCCACCGGCCGTCGGCCAGCTTGGGCAGCACCTCGCGGTGCTGGGCGGGTGAGCCGTTCTCCACGATCCGGCTGGTCACGGCGCAGTGCTGGAACAGCATGATCGCCGCCGAGGCGTTCACCGAGGCGACCTGCTCCACACAGGTGTTGAGAGCCACCGCGGCGGCGCCCGCACCGCCGTAGCACTTCGGTACGGCCAGGGCCAGCAGCCCGCTCTCGCGGAGCACCGCGACGGCTTCGCGGTCCGGCTCCCCAGTGAGGTCGGCCGCCTCGGCGCAGGCCGCCAGCCGTTCCAGGATCGGAGGTGCGGGGAGCACGGGGGCGGTGCGCGCGGTACCGTCGCGGCCGGATCGACGGGGGGCACCGGGGAACGGATCGATGGCGAAGGAGTCGGACAACGCCCCGGGGCCGATGTCGTCGCGTACGGCGGTCAGGCTGTCAGCGGAACCCATGGGTTCTCCTCGGATACGGTGGCGGACGGGGAGAGTTGAGCGATGGCGGCGGGCGCCTGGGCGTTCCCGTACCGGGGGCGTGCCAGCAGCCCCCGGTACTCGACCTGCTTCTCGGCGACCGACACCCAGGCGAGCTCGCGCCGTCCGTCTGGGCGAGACGTCGAGTGGGCGGCCACCCGGACACAGCCGTCCGGGGTGCGGACCTGCAGTAGCGCGTCGGGGCCCGAGGCCGTGCGCCCCGCCAGTGACCAGGGCACGGTGCCGGTGATGCCGGCGGCGGCGCCCAGACAGATGGCGCCGGTCAGCGCGACCGTGGGGTGCCAGGAGGGTACCGACACGGCGCGTACATACAGGCCGCCGCCGTCCTGCGGGAGCACAGCCGCGATCTTGGGGAAGGCGCCGAACGTGTCCCAGCCCTGCGACGCGCAGACCGCGATCCGCAGCCGGGTCATGGTGTCGAACAGGCCGGGAGCATCTCCGAAAAGGGCATCCGGCCCGTCGACGCCGAGGTGCGAGGCGTCGACGAAGGCGTACGGATTACCCATCGACACCAGGGACACGGGCACGGATCGGCCCTCGAAGGGAACGTGGGTCACCGGCTCCCCCGTCATCAGGAGTTCAGGCAGCTCCAGCGGTGGTGAGCACAGGAAATGCGCCGTGAACCGGGTGCCGCCCCCGAAGGTCTCCTCGGTCTCGCACACCACGTTGTCACCGTTGTTGAGCACGTTGACCCGGACCCGGCACCCCGGCACCAGCGGCTGGATCATGCCGGTGCGGGCAGCCGCCTCGACGGCGGCCAGAATCGAGTGGCCGCAGGAGCCCCGGAGGTCGAAGCTGTCGTGGCTCTGCGGCAGAGACTGGACGAACCGGTAGTCCAGGTCGAAGAGCGGGTGCCGGGAGGGGCGCACGATGGCGTTCTTGAGCACATCGGCCGAGCCCTGCCGGGCCAGGTCGGCCCGCAGGTCGGCCAGCGCGCTCAGCAACTGCGGATCGGACTCCGGGAGGTCGCGGCCGTCCAGCACCGCGGTGGGACAGGGTGCGCCGGCCGCCTTGACCAAGGAGACATTCATCCGGCCACCACCGCCAGTTCACGGGTCGGCCGGTGCGCGCCGGCCGACGTACCGAAGAACTCGCTGCGCCACATCTGATGCGACATCAGGGCCCACAGGGCCAGCGACGTGCCGTCGGACGGCCGGGCCTCCTGCTCGGCGAACAGGGCGTCGACCACCTCGTACCGCAGCCGCCCGTCGGCCCGCAGCGCCTGCGGGGACAGTACGTCGCGGGCCATCGCCCACAGTCGCTGCCCCGGGCTCAGCATGGCCGTGATCGGCAAGGTGAAGGGCTGCTTGGGCCGGTTCAGGACGCTGTCCGGCAGCAGCCCTTCGGCCGCCCGGTACAGCGCGCGCTTGACGCCGACGCCGGGAACGGTGCGATGCTGATCGGGCAGGGACGCCGCGAAGCGCACCACGCTGGGCTGGCAGAACGGAAGCCGGGCCTCCACCGAGCTGGCCATCGAGAGGTGGTCGACGCGGCGCAGATGGTACGCGGGCAGCCTGTAGCGCTGTTCGATCCGGGTGATCCGTTCGAGCCGGCTGCCCTCGCCGTGGGCGAGGATGTCCATGAGGCCGGGCGGCAGCGGGGACGCGCCGGGCGTGTGGACCCGGGCGGCGTACTCGGAGGTGTACAGCTGTCGGCGCAGGGACTCCGGCACCGCGGCCAGGTGGCCGAGGTAGGGCCCCGCCCAGTCGGCCCCCTCGGGTGCGGCGAGAGCCTGGGTCATACGGCTGTACCCACCGAAGAGTTCGTCGGCCGCGTCCCCGGTGAGGGCCACCTTGAACCCGGCGTCGCGTACCGCCCGGAACAGCGAGAAGGTGGAGAGCGTGATCGGGTCGGCGTTGGGCTGGCCGAGGTGGCGTACGACGTCACCCATCAGGTCGGGGAAGGTGGCCGGGTCGATTTCCACCTGGTGGTGCACCGTGCCGGTGTGCCGTGACACCTCCGAGGCGAAGGCCCGCTCGTCGCCGGGCCAGCTGCCGGCGTAGGCGATGTTGAACGTGTGCAGCGCCTCGCTCGCACCGCGGTTGAACAGGATACGGGCCGCGAGCGCGGTGACCAGACTGGAGTCGAGACCCCCGGAGGTGATGGCCGCGACCGGCGCGTCGGCGATCAGCAGCCGGGAGACCTCGCGGGACAGCAACTCTCGCAGCGACTCGCCCGCCCGGGACAGGCTCCGCTCCTCGTCGACCGGCGGAGCGGACTCGTACCCCATACGCCGGGAGGTGAGGCACAGGCCGTCCTCGCGGGTGACCACCGCGGTGGTCGCGGGCGGCAGGACGTCGATGCCCTCGAACATGGTCCGCTGGCCGAAGGGTGTCTTGGCCGACAGGTAGGTGTGCAGACCCAGTTCGTCCTCGTAGGGGCGCACCCCGTCGAAACCGAGCAGGGAGGGCAGCTCGGAGGCGAAGTGGAACCGGCCGCTGCGCTCCTCCCAGTGGTAGTACAGCGGCTTCATGCCGGAGGCGTCAGTGGCGATCACCAGGCGCGGTGCTCTGCGCAGGTCCATCACGGCGACGGAGAACATGCCGTCGAGGTGCTCGGCGAAGCCGTCCCCGTACGTCAGGTACAGCGCGGGGAGAATCGATCCGTCGCAGCGGTCCTCGAAGTGGAAGCCCTGGCGCATGAGTTCGGTGCGCAGCCGGTCGTGGTTGTAGAGCTCGCCGTTGAAGACGACGGTGACGTCGCCCAGTCGGTAGGGCTGAGCCCCGCCTTCGGGGTCCATGATCGAGAGTCGGTTGTTGCCGAGGGCCCAGCCGGACTGCCGGGCGAAGGACTGGGCATCGGGGCCGCCGTGGTGCTGGAGGGCGGCGACCCGGCGCATCTCGTCATCGGTGGTACGGGCGTGGAAGGATCCGTGGATTCGGCACATGGCTCAGATCACCTGACGTCGGAGGAGAGGCCGGCGGCGGAATAGAGCGCCGGGTCAAAGGGGCTGGGGCCCCCACAGGTCACGAAGCGCCGGGCGTCGGGCCCCGTGTGCGGGTTGCGGGCGCCGTGCAGAACACCCGGCGCGGCGTACAGGACGTCCCCGGCGGCGACGTCGATCCAGCGGTCGCGCAGGTACATCTGGCCGATGCCCTCGAAGGCGATGAACGCCTCGTCGCTGTCGGGGTGCAGGTGGACGTTGAAGGTCTGGCCCGGCTGCTGGATGCCGCAGTGCAGGCAGAGCTGGCTGCTGCCGTTGCCCGGCCAGAAGACGAAGTTCATGGTGGCGCGGTCGGCGTCGGGGGATATCTGGCCGGTGCCGCCGAACCCGCGCAGCTGGGTGGTCTCGTCCCAGAGCGTGGAGAACGGCTCGGGGTCGGTACCGGGCCGGCGCCCCGCCGTGAGGGGCGTACGCCAGATGTAGACGGTCAGTCCGTCCGCGCCTGCCGTGAGGCTCAGGGCATGGCCCGTGGGGGCGTAGACGGCGTGGGACCGCTCGACGCTCCGGCTGCGGGAGCCGACCGTGGCCGTCCCCAGGCCGTCGAAGACGACCGCGGTGTTCTCCTCCTCGACGCTCGACTCGGGGCCGAAGGACTCGCCCGGGGCGATCCGGACGACGTGCAGCGTCACGTGCGTGGAGCCGACGGCAGGGCTGACCGGGGTGGCGAGTTCGGTGAGCCGGCCGGGCAGGGGGGCGAAGACGAAGTCCGCGGCGGAGATGATCCGGGCGTCCCCGAGAGAGGGAGTGGTGGGGGACGGCGAGGTGGAGGTGCGCGTCATGCGAAGTGCTCCTTGGCGAGGGAGGAGGGGTACCGCGGGGATGGAGGGTGGGCGGGACCTGATGGCGTCCTGTGATGAAAGGCTCGCGTCAACCGGTCCCGTCGCCCTCCCGCATCGCTACCGGGCCCGGGGAGGTGGCCGGGAACCGATCCGTAATCCGGCCCGCCCCGAAACGCCCGGGCGCGCTCCACGGCCGGGCGGGACGGGGCGTCATGACGCAACGAGCCAGGGCCGGCGCGCACCCCGGGAAGGGTGTCTGCGCCGGCCCCGGCTCGTTAAGGCGTGGCTGTGCGTGCTGCTTCTGAGCTGTTCCGTGTCGTTCCGTGCCGTACGGCGTTGCTACGGGCGGCTCTTCTGCGGCACGCGATCGGGGGCGACCGGTGCCGTCGGCTTGGGCTTCCCGGTCCGCGACAGGGCGGAGATCCGGCCTTCCGCGAGGGCGAGCGCGGCAATGACGAGGACCCCGCCCACCGGTACGTTCCAGGACAGCGGTTCGCTCAGGGCAAGCACCCCGACGACCACGGAGAACACCGGTACGAGGTAGTTCACGCCGGAGGCCGTGGTCGGGCCGGCGTCCGCGATCAGGCGGTTGAGCAGCGCGAAAGCGACACCGGTGGAGGCCGCGCCGAGGACCAGAAGGGCGAGCAGCGGCTTGGCAGTGAGGTCGCCGTGCAGGCTCCAGCCGGTCACGAACGTGGTGAGCACCACCGTGATGATGGAGGCCGCGCTGAGCTGGGCCGCGGTCACGGAGAGCGCGGGCAGCTTGTGGGGGCCGATGAAGCGGCGGATGTACACGAAGCTGACGGCGTAGCTCGCGGCCGCTCCGACGCAGGCGAGCTGGCCGCCGATCGAGCCGAAGCCGTCGGTGTTCCACGGCCCCACCACGATGATCAGCCCGAAGAACCCGCCGACCAGGCCGGTCACCTTGCGGCGCGTCGGCTTCTCCTCGGAGAGCGCGAGAGCGGCGACGCCCATGGTGATGAGCGGGGTGGCCCCCTGGATCACACCGGCGATGCTCGCGGTGGTGTGCTGCTCGCCGATGGCGAAGAGGGTGAAGGGGATGACGTTGCCGAAGACGGAGGCGACGACGATGTGTCCCCAGAGCGGGCGCGACGGCAGGGGGAGGCGCTTCACGGCGAGCATGGCGAGGACGACGAACGCGCCGACGACCAGTCGGCCGGAGGCGAGCTGGAGGGGCGCGAACGCCTCCAGTGACATCTTGATGAAGGCGAAGCTGCAGCCCCACAGGGCGGCCAGCAGACCGAAGCGGCCCCAGTTGGCGACGTTCATGCGGTGATCTCCTCGAAAGTAGTGGGGGGCGGGGCCGGTGAGCCCCGCCGGTCAGTGGTGGCGTTACGCGGCGGGTGCGCCGGCGGGGCCGTGGTGGTGATGGTGGCCGTCGCCGTGCGTGTGCCGGTGCGGGTGGTCGTGATCGGTGTCAGGGGCGTCGACCTCGAACTGGTCGTACTTCTCCATCAGGGCGACCATCTCCTCGCGGGAGGGACGGTTGCCGTCGGCGAGCAGGGCGGCCAGGCCCTCGAAGTAGCCCTCCCTGTGTTCGGCCGGCGTGAAGATGATCAGCATTTCGGCGAGCGAGTCGCTTTCGTTGCGGAAGCCGTGCACCGCGTTCTCCGGCACGTGCAGGAAGTCCCCGGCACGTGCGGTGCGCCAGCCGGTGCCGTCGTGCAGCCGGACTTCGCCCGTCAGTACGTAGAAGGACTCGGAGATCCGGGAGTGGTAATGCGGGTCCGCCCCTCCGGCCCCCGGCAGCATCGAGTGGTGGAAGAGTCCGAACCGCCCGTCGGTGGTTTCGGCGAGAGCTATGAAGCGGGTGGTCGTGGCGGTCCCGATCTCCGCCTTCACCGCGTCCGCGTAGGCACGGAACATCGCGTGGCTCATGCCTGGTCCTCCTCCCACATGCTCAGGTAGCGCTCGCCGGTGTCCGGCAGGAGGGTTACCACGATGCCGTCGGCCGACTCCGGCCTGCGGGCGACGCGCTCACTGGCGAACGCGGCCGCGCCGGACGAGACTCCGGTGAAGAGTCCCTGGCCTGTCGCCAGCCGGCGCGCGGTGAGAAGGGCGTCCTCGTCGGAGACCGTCACGACCTCGTCGATGAGGGAGACGTCGGTCGTCACGGCGACGAATCCGCCGTTGAGCCCGGGGATGCGGTGCTGGCCCGCGTACCCCTGGGACAGAATCGGCGACTTCTCCGGCTCGACGGCTATCACGCGTACGTCCGGGTCGTGCTCCTTGAGGCTGCGTGCGACGCCGGTGAGAGTGCCGCCGGTGCCCACCCCGCACACGAAGGCCGCGATGCGCCGCCCGAGACCGGACATGGCCGCTTGGATCTCCGGCCCGGTCGTCTCGTAATGGGCTCGTACATTGTCGAGGTTCTCGTGCTGGCACGGGAACCAGGAGCCCGGAGTGGCCGCGTGCAGTCGCTCGGCCTCGGCGATCGCCCCCGGGTAGCCGAGCGAGCTCGGCGTCTGGACGATCCGGGCCCCGAAGGCGCGCAGCAGCCCGACCCGCTCGGCCGTGGCGTTGTCCGGAAGCACGATCACGCAGCGGTAGCCACGGGAGGCGGCGAACGCGGCCAGGGAGATTCCGGTGTTCCCGGAGGTCGCCTCGATGACGGTGCCGCCGGGCCGGAGCGCGCCGCGTTCCTCGGCGGCACGCAGCATGTAGAGGGCGGCGCGGTCCTTGCTGGAGGACATCGGGTTGGCGGACTCCAGCTTCGCCAGCACCCGGGCCCCCGGCGCCAGGTCGTGCAACCGCAGTTCCAGCAGCGGCGTGGAGCCGACGAGGTCCTCGATGCATGACGCGACGGCGGGGCGGGCGGGAGCGACGGAGGTGAGCGGAGCGTGAGCGGTGGTGGTCATGGCTGCATCTCTCGCAATCGGGGCAGTCGGGGCAGTCGGGGGGAGGAGGTCCTGGGTGTCACCAGGAACCGGCGGAGGCGATGACGGTGAAGACGTCCTCCATGAGCTCCGGCTGCCGACCGGGCTCCTTGATGACGGCGGTGGGCGCGAGCACCCGGGCACCGCCCGGGACGTCCTTGTTGACCAGGGCCTGGGCACCGATGACCGCCCGGTCCCCGACGGTCACGGGCCCGAGGACGGTGGCGTTGGCCCCGAGGATGACGCCGCTGCCGACGACGGGATGGCGGCGGTCGCCCTCGGGCCGCTTGTTGTCGCTCCACCAGCCGACCGCGCCCAGAGTGACCTGGTGGTACATCGTCACGTCGTCACCGACGACGGCCGTCTCCCCGATCACGACTCCGGCGCCGTGGTCGATGAAGACTCTGCGGCCCAGCACGGCCCCGGGGTGGATCTCGACGGCCGTCACCCGGCGTGCCCACCGGGCCAGCAGCCTGGCCGGGATGCGCCGGCCGCGACCGTGCAGACGGTGAGCGACGCGGTGGGCCCACAGTGCGGTGAGCGCGGGGTGGAGGATCGCCTCCTTCCTGCCCCGCACGGAGGGGTCACGGGCCACGACGACAGCGAGGTCCTCGCGCAGCGCCGCGAGCAGGCGGGGAGTGGGGGACGCGGGAGTGGCGATCGGTCCCTCGGACGCGCCGGCGGACGCGGAGGCGGCGCCGAGTGCGGGACCGAGGGCCGGATTCGATTCCGGTTTCGTCGGACTGAGCAGGCTCATCGTGGCTCCAGGGGCGGTGTCGGCCTCATGACTGGAGCAGAGCGTGCCCGGCGGGCTTCCCGCTGGAGTCCCGCCGCGTTCCCACCAGGCGGGAGCGCGTCCGAGGCCGCATGGAAGGAGAAGGGAACAGCGCGGGAAACTTTCGGGAACGACACGGCCCACACTCGCCTGAACGCCGCGCGACCGTCCGTCGGACAGCCGGCCCGTTGCCGCGTCGACGGACGCCGCGGTCCCGTTCTCTCCCCCCACCCGAGCAGAAGGAGTTCTCCCGTGCCTGTGATTTCCGTCGACTGGTGGAAAGGGAACGACCGTGCACACCGCCAGGAGCTGGTCGAGGAACTGACCGCCTGTGTGTCCCGGATAGCCGGATGTCCTGAGGAGGCCGTCACTGTCATCGTGCGGGATGTGGAGCCCGACCACTGGGGCAAGGGCGGCGTGCTCGCCGACGCGCTCCTCGCGGGCGCCGCTTCCCGGCCCGGTCCGCAGGACACCGGAGGACAGCAGCCATGACGGCATCAGCCGGATCCGGCACCGCCGATCCCCGGCGGCTCCTCCTCGTCGCACCGACACCTCTGCTGGTGGCTGCGGTGACGGAGGCCGGCTTCCCTTTCGTCACGGTCGCCGACACGGCCGTATTCACCGACGAGGAGCTACGCGCACGCCTCAGGGACACCGTGCTCACCCACCGGGTGGGCAGGCTGATCGCCTGCGGAGACGCGAGCACCCACCCCGTCGTTCTGGAGACAGCCGAGGAACTGGGGGTGTCACCGAATCCCGCCTCCGCCGCCCGGTTGCTCGCGGACGCCACAGAGGTCAGAAACCTGCTGAACCGCAGCGGTCCCCCCTGGCAGGCGTTGGCGCTGCAGGAGGAGCCGGGGAGCAGGCCGCCGCTCTGCGATGTCGTGTACGGGCTGGAAACCCTGACGGTCGAGGGGATGCACCGGGTCACCGGCATCCTGGAGTACCGGTTCGGCGACCGACGCGTCAGCGATCGGAGGGAGCCCGACACCGGGAACGGGCCCGGCGCGGAGCGGGCAGCGGGAGACGACGCCACCATGTCGCAGGGCATCGGTCTCGCTCTGCACACCTTCCCCGCCCCGATCACCGGGCCGGAGGAAGCGGAGATCAGAGCCTTGGCCACGGGCCTCCTCGACCTGGTCGGTTACGAGTTCGGGTACGCGTTCACCCGCATCGCGCGCACCGAACAGGGGCCCCGCGTCCTCGACGCGGTGCCACGGCAGGCGAGCTGGCCCGCCTCTCGGCTGATCGAACTGACCACGGGACTGGTCGCGGAGCGGGAACTGGTCCACGCTCTGTCGGGGAAGCCCTTGAACGCAGCGATGCCGGTGGGATACGCGGCCGCCGTTCCCCTGCCCGATCCGCCCGGAGCGCCTGGGCGGATCACGGCACCCGCGGACGTGCGGGAGACACGGGACGGATACCACCTGCTCACCGCGCTCACCCCCGCCGAACTCACCGCCCGCACGGCCGCCGTACTCGGCTGCCCCGTCTGACCCGACTCCGCGCCACGAAGGGCCCGCCATCGGCGGGCCCTTTCGCGTACGTGCCGTTCCGCCGCCGCGAGGCCGGCGTACGCCTTTCTCACCCGATCGCGGGGTTTTCCCGTCGCGTTCCCGGCTGCCGGGTAAAGGCGGGTAGCGGATGTGGAACGCCTTGGGAGCGGGGTCCGCGAAAGTCGTTCACGTCAGCAGAAACGCCCCGGCAAGACCACTCCAGAAGGCGGTAGACCATGCGGAACTCGGTGTCGACGATGGTGGGAATTCTTACGGCCGCCGTTCTCCTGACCGGAGGTGCCGCCGCTTCGGCGGCGGCGGCGGACGACGGCCTTTCCGCCCTGCCGGCCACCACGCGCTCCGCGGTCCACGGTGGATCCGACACGGGTGAGGGGCCGAACGTCTTCCGTGCCTCGGACGGTGAGGGGCCGAACATCGTGCCGGTGCAGTCCGACACGGGTGAGGGACCGAACGTCTTCCGTGCCTCGGACGGTGAGGGGCCGAACATCGTGCCGGTGCAGTCCGACACGGGTGAGGGGCCGAACGTCTTCCGTGCCTCGGTCGGTGAGGGGCCGAACATCGTGCCGGTGCAGTCCGACACGGGTGAGGGACCGAACGTCTTCCCTGCCTCGGACGGTGAGGGGCCCAACCTGGCCTCCGGCATCCGTGACGCTTCCCCGCGCGTCACGGTCTGAGCTGTTGCCTGCCCGCTGGGGCCGCCCTCGTCGGCGGGAGCTCTCCTGTCGGCGAGACGACCTCGTCACGCGCCCGGCGGCATCGGGGCCCCCATGGCGGCGAAGGCCTCGCGGGCCGACTCCCGGTGGGCCGAGGCCGCTCCCTGCTCGCCCATGTGGTCCAGAGCGTCTGCCATACCCGCCAGCGCCCACGCCTCCTCGACGCGGTAGCCGATGCGCGAGGCCGCGTCGTGGGCCCGCGCATGGAGTTCGAGGGCCGGTGAGTAACGCCCGTTACGGGTGTGGAACCGGCCGATGATGTTGCCGACAGCAGCCTCGCGCATAGGTACGCCGCTGAGATCACCCAGGTGAAGGGCCGACTCCCCCCACTCGGCGGCCTGGGCGCTCTCGCCGAGCCGGTCAGCGACCTCGGCCGACAGCGCGAGGACCAGCGACAGGTCGGCGGGCGAAATGACATCTCCCGCCAGTTTGCGGGCCCGGCCCAGAAGCTCTGCGGCTTCGGCGAGCTCGCCCAGACCGATCCGGGCCGCCGCCAGATCGGTCAGCCCCTCCACCTCCTTGTCGACCGAACCGATGGAGCGGGAGAGGGTGACGGAGCGGGTGGCTGCCTCCACCGCCTCCGGATACCGCCCCCGCTCGGTGTACAGGCTGCTGAGGTTGGTCAGGGACTCCGCCTCGGCCCGCTCCGCCCCCAGCTGCCGCTTGATCTCGATGGACTGTCGTAGTCGTGGCAGCGCCTCGTCATAGCGGCCCAGGGTGCTGAGCAGGAGCCCGAGGACACCAGTGTCCTTCGCCTCGCCACGCCGGTCGTCAAGACCGATGGCCAGGGCCAATGCCTCTTCCGACACCTCGATGCCCTCCGTGAGGCGCCCGAGCTTCCAGCAGGCCACCGCGAGGTTGGACAGACTGAGCCGCAGCAGGGCGGCGTCTCCCAGGCGGCGGGAGGCGGCGACCGCGACACGGCTCAACTCCCTGAACTCCTCCAGGCGGCCGCGCAGGTCAAGGGGGAAGACAACGTTGGCGGCCAGCAGTCCCACATGCCGGTCCATCTCCCAGCGGTAGGCCAGGGATACGGCAGCCAGCAGCGAGTCCTGCTCACGCTCGAGCCAGTCGCGGGCCTGCTCGACCGTTTCCAGCGGGGGGAGTTCGGCGGCTGACGGCGGGTGCTCGGAGTGATCTATCCCGACCCGCCCGGGAAACAGCAGGTCGCAGGCGGCGTCGGTCGCGGCCAGCGCGAAGTCGAGAAGCCGACGCACAGCGCGCATGAGCTCGTCGCCGCCGACCTCGGCACGCCCCTCCCCGTCGGCCTCCGGTAGCCGACGGGCACCGCCGCGCGAGAGATTCTGCGCGAAGCTGCGGACGAGGTCGTGGAAGGCGTACCGACCCGTCTCGTGCTGCTGGAGCAAGTGCATGTCGAGGAGGTTCTCCAGGACTTCCTCCGCATCCCGGGCGCCCGTCCCCAGCAGGGCGCCGGCGGCATAGGTGTTGATCTCGGTGCCCGGGTACTGGCCGAGGAGCCGGAACGCCTCTCGGGTCTCGGCGGTCAGGCCCTCGTAGGAAAGCCGTAGCGTCACTTCGACGCTGCGCTCCCCGGAGTTGAGCTCGGCCAGCCGGTGGGCGTCGTCCCGGAGCCGGTCGACCAGGTAACGGACGGTCCAGCGGGGCCGCTTGCGCAACCGGGCCGTGGCGATACGCAGGGCGAGCGGAAGATGACCGCAGAGCTCCGTGAGCTGAGCGACCGCCTCCGGCTCGTTCTCCGCGCGAGTCCGGCCGAGTACGCCCTCGACGAGGGCGACGCTGTCCCTCGGCGGCATGACGCCCAGGGACACGGTGTGGGCGGCGTCGAGGTCCACGAGCAGCGCACGGCTCGTGACGAGGACGAGCGTCTCGGTGGGGGAGGCGAGAAGTGGTCTGACCTGGGAGTCATCCACGGCATTGTCGAGTAGCAGGAGCATCCGATGCGTGCTCATCGTGCGCCGCCACAGGCCGATTCGGCCCTCCACGTCGTCTGGGATGCGGTCGCCGGGAACACCGAGCATGCGCAGGAGAGCCTCGGCCGCCGCACTAGCGCTCAGGGGCCGGTCATTGGGGGTGAACCCGCGCAGGTCGATGTAGAGCTGGGCGTCGGGGTAGTTCCCCGCGAGTTGGTGTGCGGCGCGCACGGCCAGGGAGGTCTTGCCGCTGCCGCCCATGCCGTCGATCGCGACGATCAGTGGCCCGGAGCCCGGGGCCTCCTCCACGAAGCCCAGCAGTTCCCGTACCTCCTCCTCCCGGCCCGTGAAGTCACGCAGGTCGTAGGGGAGGGTGGAGGGGGTGTCCTCCAGGGTCAGGGGGGCAGTGTCGGGCAGCTGCGGGGCCGCGAGGTCCGGGCTGTTGCGCAGCACCGCGTTGTGCAGCTCCGAGAGTGCGTCGCCGGGGCCGATGCCGAGCTCGTCGATCAAGAAGTCCCGGACCTTGGTGAACTCCTCCAGCGCGTCGGCCTGCCGTCCGGAACGGAAGAGGGCGAGCATGAGCTGGCCACGCAGAGTTTCACGCAACGGGTGCGCGTCGATGAACTCGCGTAATTCACCGATGAGTTCACTGCTCTCGCCACCGGCGAGCCGCAGATCGAAAAGCTGCTCCACGGCTGTCAGGCGACGTTCCTCCAGGGCGGCGGAGGCCGCGGACAGTACGGACCCACCGGCGCCTGCGAGTAAAGGCCCCCGCCACAGAGCCAGTGCCTCGCGAAGTATCGTCATGGCGTACGTACTTTGGCCGGCGACAGCAGCCGCTCTGGCCTGTTTTAATCCCTCGGTGAATCTGCTGAGGTCCACCTGGGCAGGCGTCGCGAGAACCCGGTAACCCGGCCCCTCGGTGACGATCAGGTCCCGCCCGCCGGGGATGCGCTGACGTAGTTCCGCGACGGCCTTGCGCACTTGATGAGCGGCGGTGGCGGGCGCGTTCTCGTCCCAGGCGGCCCCCACCAGGCGGAAGACCGGGAGCACGCGCTGAGGTTCCAGCAGGAGCGTGACGAGAACCTTCTCATGTACGGGTCCGCCGACGCGGATTCGGTCGCTCCCGTCCCAGCATTCGAACGAGCCCAGAATGCGGAACTGCACTCTGTGTGGCTCTGTGGCCTCGTCCATCACGCTTCCTCCTCCAGCGGCCACGGAGCGGTTTCTGCCACCACTCACGCATAGCCGACGCTCCGCGTTCCCGCCGTCCAGATGAGTCTTCCCGCAGCCATCTCATCAGGGCCCCGTAGCAGGCGGCAAGACGGCCCTCGAACGTATCGATCGATGGACTGTCCTGTTCGGCACTACCGATTAGCCGTCGGGCTCCGGGAACTGCGTCCGACCAAGCGCCCGAGGGGGCTGGCGAGCGTCGATGGACAACGGGCGGACACGCCGCACACCGTACTCGGCGACGAAGCGCGCACGCCGGAGCGAGCCCGCGGGGGGCGTCATGGACGTGGAGATCATGCAGTGGATGGACCAGGCCGGTCAGCACGCGCCCACCGGCGGCCGTGAAGGACCACCCGCGCTCCACGACCTCAAGGAACATGGAGGGAATGTCCCGATCGCTCAGGTCGGTGACGTCTGTCGTCCGCAGGATCTCCCGCATCCGAGGATTGCTGCGCATGCCTGTCCCTTGCCGAGTGAGACGAGCCCTTGTCTGACCCCTGCGATGAAGACCCGACTGCTTCCGACAGCTTTCTCGACGCTGCGTGGAAGTCATTCGAAGTTTCCTGTATCGAAGTCGTACTGGTCGGTCGGGGTTTTCCACGTCGATCCGGTAAGGCCCATGGTTTCATAACGTCTTGCTGGTGATCTGTGTGCCGTTGGCTCCGAGGATCCCCTTGGCATCGGGGTCCTTGATGCCGTAGAGCTCGCGATTTGCCGCGATGCCTTTCTCGGCGACGTCAGGGTCATAAGGGTCCTTCTAAAAGCCCGGGGGTGAGGTGTAGTCCTCCCAGGGCGGTTCACGCGCAGCGAGGTCAAGGGGGTTGCGCCATGGGCAGGAGGCGAGGGCATAGATGAATGTTTTGGGTGCGGTTTGGGGCCGTGCCGACCGGGCGCCTATGAATGGAACAGGATTGCCGCCCGCTCATCCTCGTGCACCCCAATTGCGCGTGGGTCACCGTCGTAATATGAATCCCAAAAGCCGAGGGCGTTCCATGATTCTGGGCACAATGAGAAAGGGTCAGATTCAAACTGACAATATTTCCAGGTCGGCGGCAGAATGTGAGAAGTAATGGTAAAAGCTCGACTGTCGAAGAGGGTGGACTGTCTGAGCCCGGACTCGGTAAATTCAACGCGGAAGGAGGTGGCTTTTCTGAGGCGCGCAGAGATTCCGAGCACAACGTACTCATGCCCATCCGTGAGGGCAGTGATTCCTCGCAGTGCGGTGGGGTCCGAGAGGGCCCCGCGTGTTCATGCGGACACGCATACCAGATCACCTTCGTTCAGCGCGGTGGACGACGCGTGCTCGCGGACGACGATGGCCGCACCGTTCTGGACGCGTACCGGGGTCTACGGGGAAGAGCGGCTGTCGATCTGCGTGATTCTCCCGCGACGGCCGTACCCGGTGCCCGTGTCGGCAGAGAAGCCCTGCACGCTGCCGGATATTCCCCCAACCCGATCGATCGCATGGGAGGCCCGGCGCGACGGACGATCGGACGATCGGGCAGGCAAGCCATGGAGCGGAGACGGCCTGGACCGAGGTGGCTCCGCTGATCGCACGGTGTCGGCACATGGACGAGCGCACCGGTCGGCTACAAGCCCGGCCCAACACGGATCGTGTGCGTCGGGCGACCCGGCGCAGCGCGCCTCTGGCGGAGCTGTGCGACCTGCAACTCGGTCCGTCCCACCCGCTGTTGGCGGCGCCCAAGGACTGGATTCACGCTGGTTGCCACCTGCGTGGCCGCGTTGAAGTGCACGGCTGGCGCAGGTGCCCCTGACGTGATTCTGTCCGCAGGAACTGCGTTCGGCGCGGCGGCAGGACTCTGCTTCGCTGCAGTAGGAACGGTTGCGGCCCAACGGAGGCAGGGAGCAGGAACCCAGGACATCAAGGAAGCCCCAGGCTCCTGGCCTGGGGCTCTGTGTGGGAGCGGGTGACGAGAATCGAACTCGCGCTCTGAGCTTGGGAATCAACGGTTCTTGATCGGCTGTAGTGGCTCTGGCCTGCATGTTCGGCTGGAGCGGTCGAGGGTGGTGTGGTCTGTGGGTGCCGTGCTTGACCGCTGTTGTCCGCTCCGAAGGGCACGAATGGGGCACGAGGGTGATCGATGCCGCCGTGCCGCGGATGGGAATGCTTCGCCGTGCAGGATTCGGCGCCCGCCGTCGTGCGATTTCATCCCCGGCGATCCGGCGCAGTGGAACCCGGTCGACCGTCATCGATTCGGGCCGTAGTGCCAGCGGTCGGCGGACTGCGTCACATCGCTGTCACTGGCGGAATCTCCGACGTGAGGTACTAAGGTACCGTGAGTGTTGGAGGTGGGATTATGACCACGGCTTCGAAGCCGCCCCGGCAGTCGCCGCTCAAGGTGGACCCGGCGACGGACAAGTTGATCAGCCAGGGCGCGCATTTCCTGGGCCTGACGAAGAAGGACCTGGTCGCGGAGGCGGTACGGGTCTACCTGGACCAGCGGCGTGAAGATTTGCGTGAGGGCATGGTGGAGGCGCTCAGCGTCCTGGACGGCTCCCTGAAGTCGGACGTCATGCTCCTGACCGGTCTGACATCGGAGGAGATCGACGCGGTCGGCGGGATCGACGAGTGACCGGTCCCGCTGCGATGCGTCCCGCCAGGCCCACCCTGCGGTGCCTGCGCGATGACCTCGGACTCCCCCTTCCGGCGGTGACCGACCCCCTGGACGAGATCGAGCACCCGATCCTGGCGAAGACCGCCGAGCAGTTCGCGGCGGACGATGCCAAGCATGAGCGCATCCGCGCTGTCGATGATCAGGTGTTGTTCAAGGTGAAGGTCCAGCGTTGGCGCGGGGCGGTCTGGGTGGACGCCGATCTTCCGTGGCTGGTGGCGGCCGGCCGCCGCGAGGACGGCTCGACCGACGACTTCTACGCCGCTCTCGAAACCGACGGCAAGACCGCCCGAACCCGCTACAACGCCGGCAACGCCGACGCGCTCAAGTCCGCCACGTACACCGCCCACTTACTCCCCACTCGCGAGGACCACGTGCGCTATCGCGCCGAAGCGGGAGTCCGTTTCGTCCGGCGACTCCGGACCACGGTTCTGACGCTGAGCCGTGCCACCCTCCGGGACGGCCAGGAGCACACGGTGGACTTCGACACCTTCACCGTCGGCCTTCAGGTCCGCGCCGACGACGGCCACGAAACGTACCTCGCGGTGCGGATCACGGGTTCGGTCCCGCCGAACCTCACGACATTGATTCTGCGCAACGTTCCCGGCTGCGAGGCCGAGGGCTGGTACCCCGAATACGCCCTGCCGGAGCGGGACCTGCTCCCCGCGGAACAGGCCTGGTCCAACCTGATGGACCCTCGTGAGGCCGCCCGAGTCCTCGACACGGAGCCGTAGCAGCCGGAACAAGAGAAAGGCCCCGGTCATTGACCAGGGCCTCCATCGAAGAGCGGGTGACGAGAATCGAACTCGCGCTCTGAGCTTGGGAATCAACGGTTCTTGAACGGTCGTATTGGCCCTGACCTGCATGTTTGGCTGAGACGCACGAGGTCGGGATGGTCTTCGGACGCCGTACCCGACCGCTGTTGTCCGCTCTGCTGGGCATGGATGGGGCATGGTGCCGGAAGCGGGCAGTCCTTGTTCGTCACTTGGAGTTTGGGCCCTCTCCTCGAAGTACCTCGCAATAAGTGTGCCTGCGCCCCCAGGGAAGGCGCCGTGGTCACACGTCGTCCGGGGTGCCGTCGACTGCCGGTCCGCGGCCGTCGGGAAGATTGGCCACGATCAACATGTATGCCTCCTCGACGGTGTCGACTTCGCCGAGGAGGGTTTTGTTCGACTCGCGACGCACTCGGTACCCCCCCTTGGCCAGGGGATAAGCAGTACCGACGTCACGAGTCCACGGCCACTGGGTGCACCGACTGAGGTACAGAACGCCGTGGCTGACCATAGGGAAAAGCTGTCGCAGTGATTGATGGGCGTACGCAGTTCTGGGTACTGCTGGATCGATCATGTCGGGGCCGTAGGCCAGTACGACAGACCATGCTGCAGCAACGACCTCAGCGGCACTTCGGGGGACCTTATTTTCTGTCATAAGATGGTGTCACCTCATTTTTTTGGAAGTTTCGACAGATCTGGTTGTATCTCTGGGATATCCGGCTTGGGTACGTCGACTGTTGTGTAGCCTCCCTGCTCTTCGTCGCGGGTGTACCAGGTGACCTCTTCCCACGGGCGACCGGGGCGTTCGTCTTCGGGGTCTCCCCAGGCCGCAGCTCCATCGTAATTACGCACCGCAAGAGCTATCTGGCTCATTTCCCAGGCGGTTCCGTCACCTGGGCCCGGATAGTTATCTTCGTGTCGGCTGTTGAACTGATCTCCATGCTTGGCTGCTTTCTGGAATGCATCCACGATATCCTCGGGCGTACTCCAGTTCGACTTCGTGCCGTCACTGCTGGGCATCCCGTCGAGGGTGACCGACAGGGTGGTGCCACGATCGCTCACGGCGGACGACACGTTTGTCATCCATACCGGCCCTCCGGGCTCCTCGGCGGCGTAGGCGGCTCCGTTGTAGGTGTGAGCTCCCGGGTCGCCGTTGGCACGGAGATGCGCGGCCAGTGAGTTCGAGGCGTTGTCGGGCGCCTGGTTCACCCCCAGCACCACGCTGTGCCGGTGCTCTCCGCTCCGGTGGGGGCAGCCTGCCAGCCCCAGCGGGTCGATCCACCGGGTCGGATTGTCGACATAAGTGACCGCGTTCGGGGCCGGGATCAGGCCGAGTGGGTCCGGGGAGAGGTAGCGGCCCGACTCGGGGTCGTAGTGGCGGTAGCGGTTGTAGTGGAGGCCGGATTCCGGGTCGAAGTACTGGCCCGGGAAACGCAGCGGGGTGTAGGCGTCGGCGCCGCGGTTCCAGGAGGTGGCTCCCCACAGGGTGGCGCGGGTGTGCCAGGCCACCTCGCCTTGTTCGTCGATGAGTTCGCGTGGTGTGCCGATGAGGTCGGTGACGATCGCGAAGAAGCGGCGGTCGACCTCCGCCCGGTCCAGGAGGCGGCGCTCGACCTGGGTGACGGGCTTCACTCCGTCGTGGTCCCAGGTGAGGGCGACGGTGTCCGGGGAGCCCGCCAGGGAGGTGGTCTGTTCGCAGAGGGTGTCGCCGTCCCAGGTGAAGGTCACCTTCTCGGCGAGTGTCGTCCCGTCCCCCGCCAGGCGCTGTTTCGCGGTGCGGCGTCCCAGGGCGTCGTAGAGGTAGCGCCAGCGTGTGCCGTCCGGTGTGGTGACGGAGACGAGGCGGTCCTCGGCGTCCCAGCCGTAGTGCCAGGTGTCGGGCTTGCGAGAGAGGCGGGCCTTTTGGCGCAGGGTCACGCGACCTTGGGCGTCGTGTTCGTAGCGGACGCGGCCCGCGCCGGTGATGCGGGTGCCGGTGTACTCGCGTGGGCCGGTGGCGTGGTCCTCACCGGGCCAGGTCGCGGTGGTCTGGTTTCCGGCCTCGTCGTAGGCGTATCGCTCCGACCAGTTCTCGGCGGTGACGCCCGTGACCCGGCCGGCAGGGGTCACTTCCAGCTGCTTGTGTCCGCCGGTCAGTTCGTCGGCCGAGGTGAGGTGGCCGTCGGCTCGGTAGGTGTACGAGCGGCGCTGAAGGATTCGGTCGCCCGGTGCGCGGACGCGTTGGTCGGTCAGGCGGCCCGCAGGGTCGAAGTCGTGCTCCACGGTCAGTGCGTCGCCGATCCGGCGGGTCGTCTCACGGCCCGTCTCGTCGAAGGCGAAGACGACCTGATGGCCCGCGGCGTTCAGCTCGGCCTGCAGACCGGCTGGGAAGGACCAAGCGCTGACCGCACCGGACGGGGTGACCCGGCGAATACGGCGCCCGGTCTCGTCGTAGGTGTTGGTCAGTGTGCGGCCGTCGCAGGTCTCGCTCAGGACCCTGCCCGAGCTGTCGCGTACGTACGTCAGCTCGGTGTCCGGACCCATCGCCGAGGCGAGGCGGCCGTGGATGTCGTAGGTGAAGCGCGTGATCGCGCCGTCGGCGTTCTTGGCGGTGACGCGGCCCGCCGTGTCGCGCTCGTAGCGGACCGTCTGGCCCGCAGCGTTCGTGCGGGAGGTGAGCTGCCCGCAGGCGTCGTGCGCATAGCTGAGGGAGCGGCCGTCGAAGTCGGTCTCCGAGCTGAGGCGGCCTGCAGGATCGTAGGTGTAGTCCCAGGTCAGGGCCCTGAGGGCTGGTGACACGGGAGATGCGCAGCTCGGTGTCGTGCGTGAACTCCTGGCGCACTCCGTCGGGCGTGGTGCGGGCGGAGACCAGATCGAAATGGGTGTATTCGAAGCGGGTCTCACCGCCTGCCGCATCGGTGTGGGTGACGCAGTTGCCCTCGCCGTCGTAGGCCCAGGACTGCTGCGCGCCGTCCGGGTCCGTACGCAGGGCGAGCTTGCCCTCGACAGTCCACTCCAGTTCGGTGGTGCGTCCCTGGGGGTCGGTGATCGATATCGCGCGTCCGAAGGCGTCGCGGGTGTAGCGGGTGACCGTGCCGAGCGGGCCGCGGATGGCCAGGGGGAGGCCGGCCGCGTCGCAGCGCAGCCGGTCCAGCGCGCCCAGGGAGTCGTCGACGCCCGTGAGGTGGCCGTTCGGGCCGTGGGTGAGGCGAGTGGTGGACCCGTCCGGCCGGGTGAAGAGTGTGGGGTTGCCCCGGGCGTCGTACTCCTGGCGTGATGTCGTGCTGTCAGGGCCGGTGACGGCGGCCAGCTGGTTCAGCTCGTTGTACTCGATCAGGGCGATGGTGCCGTCGGGGTGTTCGACCCGGACCGGGTTCCCGCGGTCGTCGTAGGTGTAGGTGGTGGTCCTGCCGAGCGGGTCGGTCCGGGACAGCAGCCGGTCGTAGCGGTCGAAGCTGCGGTAGGTGACGCCGCCCAGCGGATCGATCTCCGCGATGGCCTGGAGCCGGTCGTTGAAGTGGTGGGTTCTGGTCGCGCCGAGGGAGTCCGTGTACCGGGTGACGCGGTCGCCCGTCTCCGGGTGGGTGTCGTACGCGAACGTGGACGAGAGGTAGCCGTCCGGGCCGACCGTACGGACGACGCGGCCCGCGTCGTCGTACACGTAGCGGAACGTGGAGTTGTTGCGGTCGATCCAGGACGTGATCCGGGCGTCCGGATCGTACGTGAAACGAAGCGGCAGCCCGGAGGAGTTGACCACGCCGTTGAGGTTGCCCAGAGCATCGTAGTCGTAGCGCATGACGGTGACCGGGCCGTCCGGGGTGCGCAGCGCCAGTTCGCGCACCCGGGCGTCCTCGATGATCAGGGCGACCCGGTAGCCCCCGGAGTGGACGACCGCTGTGGGGCTGCCGTCGCCGCTGCGGGCGAAGCTGATGCGGTTGTGGTTGCGGTCCTCGATCTCCCTGAGCCAGTAGGCCGGGGACGCGTTGTACGGGCCGCCCTGGAAGGAGCGGGTCAGGCCCGAGCGGGGGTCGGTGACGTGGTAAACGGTCTGCCCGTTGTGCTGGCCCCCGTGCAGGATGGGCAGTCGGGCGCCCTCCATGGGCAGCACGCCGTCGGCGTCGTCGGGCAGTGGCAGCCGCGGATAGATGAGGACCGAGCCGTCCTCGCGCGCCCAGACCGCACCGGCGCCGAGCGCGTCGAGCTCGATCCGTTCGTCGAGTGTCGACGCCCAGCTTCGGCCGAACCACTGACCGTACCGGTACGCGGAGAGGTGCGTGCGACGGAGGACGAGAGGGAGGACCCCCGGTAGCGACAGGTCGGTCTGCGGCAGGGTCATCTCGCCGGTGGCGACGTCCACCGGGTCGTTCTCGCAGGTCTTTTTCTCAAGCGAGATGCTGTTGCGTCGGGGATCGTCCTTGGAGTTTTTAAGAGCGTCCGGCTTGGTACGGGCGGAGTCCCGACGCTTCTCGGGGCGGGGATCGGTGTCGTCGTCCTTCTGCCGAGCCTTGTCCTTGGGCCCGATCCCGTCCTTGATGTCGAGGTCGATCTTCTTCTGGATGGTGGATATCTCTTTGACCGCCTTCGGCAGCGACTCGCCGAGGTGGTCTCCCATCGCCTTGTTCGCCTTGCCGAGGGCTTCCATCGCCTTGTCGATCACCGGGTCCAGAGCCCCGGCGATGTCGTCCTTGCCCCGGGTCCGGCCATGGTGGGACTTGGCACTGGCCAGCTTGCCCGCGGTCTTGCCGTGCATGTCGATGCTGACCAGGTTCAGCTTCGTGCCCGCGCGGTCGTGCTCCGAGTGCTCAATATGAACACCCTTGCCGGATACAGGGCCAGGACCGGGCGCCGTGCCGGCGGAAGCGAGCTGGAGGGAGTCCTTGGCACCCGCCACGCCCTCCTTGAATCCTTCCTTGCCCGACTGGCCGACCTGGTTCATGTCGACGCCGTTCTGGAGCCCCATCGCGTTGGCGCCGATCTGTACGACCAGATCCGCGGCCATGTTCTCCAGTGCGGCGACGGCGGGCTCGGTCATCGCGGAGACGATGTAACCGACGACCTCTTCCAGGCACTCCTTGATGACGCGGCGGATGGCCTGCTGGGCGACCGCGATCGCTGCTCCGCCGATGAGCATGGACAGCCCACCGGTCACCGGTATCAGAGCCATGGAGATGCCGGCCTTGCCGGCCAGGACGCCCAGGTGGACGATCGCCGCGTACTTCATGGCCTCGATCGCCATTGCCGCGTTGTCGAGAGCGCCCGCGATCGTCCGGGCGGCGCCGGCAATGTCCTTGATGTGCTTGTCCTTGACCTTGCCCCAGTGGCTGTTGAGCGCGTCAAGGGCCTCGCCGTGGCCGGAGGACAGCAGACGCTGTACATGCTGGTTGGCGAGGAAGCCGTCGTCCTCCACATCATCTGCGAACTCACGCAGCGAGTCGGCCATGTCGCGATAGGCGTCCTCGTCGACGTTCGGCCAGTTGATGCCGATGACATCGAGCATGGTGTCGGCCCAGTCGGGCACAGTTACGGCCACAGTGCGAAGTCCCCCCGTGCAAACCCGCGTTCGCGGAATGCGTTTGCGAACAGGATGTCATTCCGGTGTTGTCGAACCAAGGCCGTTCTCGGCTTGGCGGCGCCGACAGGGTGGCGTGGCGGCCTCGATACCTCGGTGGAGCGGACTGCGCTTCCGAGGGGGACTGAGCATCGAAGACCGCTGCCGGGGTTGCCCTGCAGGTTCTTTCCGTGGCGGCTGTCAGGGGGCTGGTTCCGGCGGGATGGTCGGGCTGCGGCCGGAGCCCCGGAGCAGTTGCCCTCGATGCAATCGCTATGGACCTGGGGCACTCGTCAGCCAAGCTCCACGGACGGTGCGACCCGATGGCTTCAGGCCCCGAGGCCGTAATGAGATCGGTCGAGCCGGGTCGGGCGGCGTCATCCTGAGCGTTGCCGTTACGTTCGCCAGGCTGGCTGGATGCCCTCGTGCGTAGCTCCCCGTGAAGACAAAGAGAGAGTCCTATGGCGCGGATCTGGTCCGGGGCCCTGAAGCGGCCCGGACGACAAAGAAGCCCCCGGCCGCTGGCCTGGGGCTTTTTCATGGAGCGGGTGACGAGAATCGAACTCGCGCTCTGAGCTTGGGAATCAACGGTCCTCTGACTGCCACGGCGGTCCTGGCCTGCACGTTCGTCCCGGTCGTGTGAGTCTGACGAGCCCGCTGGGGACCGTGCGTGACCGCTGCTGTCCGCTCCGAAGGGCACGGCTGGGGCACGGTGATCGGGAGGGACGGCCCCCGATCGTGCGGAACGGGTGGCGGTCATGCGTTCCCCCTTCCCGGGAGTGATGCGCAGCGGCACGGAGTGTGCGGGGCGGTGCCATGAGGGCCGACGCGTGGAAGTGATTCGCTCTGACAAGCGACGCTGGTTCGCCGGTGGGCTCTTGCCTCAGCCGCAGGCAGCGGCAGTGGACGACCTGCTGTGGCTGTCGGCGGAGACCGTGGGTCGGCCGACCTGGAGCTTGAGTACGTGGAGTACTTGACGTACTTAGCAGGGAGGGGCATCCTGACAGGGACCGAAGGAGACTGTCATGTCCGCAGTGCACTACGAGAGCTATACCGAGGCGCGCACTCACCTCAAGGATCTTCTCGATGCGGCCGGTGAGGGCCGGGTGGCGACAGTGCGCCGGGATACTGGCCGCGCTGCAGTCGTGGATGTCGAGCGACTGCGTCACTACCTGTCACTGGTCTGCTCGGTGAAAGCGCAGGCGGTTGCGGAGTCGGGGGGCTGGTCGATCTTCATCCCCGGACTTCCGGTGGCAGCGGACGGAGCGTCCTTCGATGAGGCCGTGAGTGAAATGGTCGATGCTTTGCGCGACTATGCCGAGGATTGGCAGGACCGTCTGCGCACAGCCCCTAATCATCAGGACAACTGGGGTCTGGTGCAGCTGGTCGCTCTAAGTGACGACCAGCAGCTTGCAGACTGGCTGGTCGGAACAGGCCGGTGAACCGACCGCAGCCGGACCGCGAGCGCCACGAGAGGTTCTGTGTCGTCGAGCAATGGGAACAGGTACGAGATGCGCGTGGGCGTACCGGTACTCACCACGTCACCTACGAGCTGACGCTGCACGATGCGCGGATCCTACGCACGAGGATCTCCCACCCGGTGGATCGCACGGTTTATGGCGCGGGGATATGGAGTCACATCCTGCGGGACCAGCTCGACGTCTCCGAGGATGAATTCTGGGGCTGCGTGCTTGATGGCCGGCTTCCGGACCGGGGGGCTCCGGCGGTACCGAAGGAGGCACTGCCCGCAGACATGGTGTATTTGCTGATTCATCGGGTCGGCCTCGCAGAAGAGGCGGTAGCCGAGCTGACCAAAAAGGACGCGGTGACCCGGCTCCATCAGTACTGGACCGAAGGGACTTGAGTGCGGGCCAGGATGGCGGCCCGCAGTGCCTTGAAGGAGACTCTGGGTGCGAATTCCCCGTACTCCCGCGAGAGCTGGGCCGGCAGGCGAGTTCGTCGCCATCGCCCACCACGCCCCGGACCTCGACAGCCTCCACCGCGCCGACCTTGAGTGGCTGCAGGAGGTCGCGAGCGACTGGTCGACCTGCGGCTCACCGTCAGCGAGAAGGCCGAGGAGAAGCTTGCTGGTGCGGATCCGGTGCACGACGCCTAGATGTATTGATCACGAGCGTTGTTGACACGGGGGTCTTGATCAAAGGCGAAGACCTCCGGTGTGGTGGAGCTGTCTAGGACTGCACCACACGGAGGTCTTCGTGTCCCACCGTAATGCCCGGCTGACTGTTCATGGCCGGCGGCTGTTGATCCAACGTGTCTGTTCCGGCCGTCCGGTCGCTCATGTGGCCGCAGAGATGGGAATCTCGCGGGCGACCGCCCACAAGTGGGTGCGACGGTGGCAGGCCGAGGGCGACCCGGGGCTGTTCGACCGCTCGAGCCGACCGCGCACGACCCCGCACCGCACGGCCCCTGGCACGGAAGCGGCTGTCTGCGATCTGCGGAAGGCCCGCAAGCTCGGCCCGGCCCGGATCGGCCCGATCCTCGGTCTGCCCGCCTCCACGGTGCACCGGATCCTGACCCGTCACGGCCTGAACCGTCTGGCCTGGCTCGACCGGCCCTCCGGCGAGCCGATACGCCGCTACGAACGCAGCCGTCCCGGCGAGCTGGTGCACGTCGACATCAAGAAGCCCGGCAACATCCCTGACGGCGGGGGCTGGCGCGCGGTCGGTAGAACAACCGGTAACCAGAACCGGCAGAACACCACTGACCTGCGCAAGAGCTGCAAACCGGTGATCGGCTACAGCTACATCCACTCCGCCGTCGACGACCACTCCCGCCTCGCCTACAGCGAGGTCCTGGCCGACGAACGCCAGCACACCGCGATCGGGTTCTGGCAGCGGGCTCACGCGTTCTTCACGCGACACGGCGTCACTGTCGAACGGGTTCTGACCGACAACGGCTCCTGCTACAAGTCCACACTCTTCACCCAGGCCCTAACCGCGGATGGCATCGCCCACAGGCGCATCCGCCCCTACCGGCCACAGACCAACGGCAAGGTCGAACGCTTCAACCGCACCCTCCAGGAGGAGTGGGCCTACCTGCGGCCCTACACCTCCAACGACGAGCGCACGGCTGCCCTGGCAGACTTCCTCCACAGCTACAACCACCACCGCTGCCACACCGCACTCGACGGCAAGCCACCGATCAGCCGAGTCAACAACGCTGAGGGTCAATACACCTAGACCGGTCCAGACAACAAAGAAGCCCCCGGCCGCTGGCCTGGGGCTTTTTCATGGAGCGGGTGACGAGAATCGAACTCGCGCTCTGAGCTTGGGAAGCTCATGTTCTACCATTAAACTACACCCGCGAGGCACGCCGATGATCGGCGGTGCATCGTCGCACACTCTACCCCATCGCAGGCCCCCGGCGTCTCCGCCGTGGGGCCCGCGTGTCGTTCCGGGGTGTGGATGCGGGTGTGGATGCGGGTGTGGGCGGGGGGAGTTGAAGGCGTAGCGTGGGTGGTCGGAGTGCCGCCTGGAGTGGCGTCCTGTTCATCCCCTAATGTGGCGGTCTCGTCCAAGGCTGGTTGGGGAAGGGACTTGATGGAGTCGATGGAGCGCACCGTCGTCCGCTGTGCCGAAGGGCACGTTTTTGCTACCTCGTCGTTCCCGATGCAGCAGCTCGGGTCCGAGCGGATCGGTCCCGGGCGGCTCATCCGCTGTCCGCGCTGTGCGCGGCTGAGGCAGGCGGTTCCTGTGGTGTTCGAGGAGCGCTAGAGGGGTGAGGCAGGCGCGCGGGACGGTCCGGTTGGGGGCGGCTCGCGCGTTCTGCGTATCCTCGGTGCGTGCTTCTCTCAGATAAGGACCTCCGGGCCGAGATCGATGCCGGGCGGGTTCGCATTGACCCGTTCGACGCTTCGATGGTGCAGCCCTCGAGCATCGACGTGCGGCTGGACCGCTACTTCCGGGTGTTCGAGAACCACCGCTATCCGCATATCGATCCCGCCGTCGAGCAGGTCGACCTGACCCGTCAGGTCGAGCCGGAGGGCGACGAGGCGTTCATCCTCCACCCCGGGGAGTTCGTCCTGGCCTCGACCTACGAGGTCATCTCGCTCCCCGACGACCTCGCGTCGCGCCTGGAGGGCAAGAGCTCGCTGGGGCGGCTCGGTCTGGTGACGCATTCGACCGCGGGGTTCATCGACCCCGGCTTCTCGGGCCATGTGACCCTTGAGCTGTCGAATCTGGCGACCCTTCCGATAAAGCTCTGGCCGGGAATGAAGATCGGGCAGCTGTGTATGTTCCGGCTGACGTCCTCCTCCGAGTTCCCGTACGGATCCGAGCGTTACGGCTCGCGCTACCAGGGCCAGCGAGGGCCCACAGCCTCGCGTTCCTACATGAATTTCCATCGGACTCAGGTGTGATGCGGCATGGCTGGTGAAGCGCGGGAGAATCTGACGTACGAGGCCTTCGGGCACGCCGTACGGGAGCTGGCGCAGACGGTCGCCGACGACGGCTACGAGCCGGATGTCGTGCTGAGCATCGCGCGCGGCGGCGTCTTCGTCGCCGGCGGTCTGGCGTACGCCCTGGACTGCAAGAACATCCATCTGGTGAACGTCGAGTTCTACACCGGGGTCGGGACCACGCTGGAGATGCCGGTCATGCTGGCGCCCGTTCCGAACACCATCGACTTCTCGCGGAAGAAGGTCCTCATCGCCGATGACGTCGCCGACACCGGAAAGACGCTGAAGCTGGTCCGTGATTTCTGCATCGACCACGTGGCCGAGGTGCGCAGCGCGGTCATCTACGAGAAGTCGCATTCGCTCGTGAAATGCGAGTACGTGTGGAAGAAGACCGACCAGTGGATCAACTTCCCGTGGAGCGTCGAGAAGCCCGTCGTGCGGCGTGAGGGCCAGGTCCTCGACTCGTAGGCACACGCGCGAGAGACACAGGAGGGGCCCCGGTGCCGTGCACCGGGGCCCCTTCTTCCGCGTACGGGATCAGATCGTGCCGAGCTTGATGATCGAGAGCAGGGCGATCAGCTGGATCGCCGAGGCGCCCAGGGCCTTCGGCCACGGCAGGTCGTGGGACTTGCTCACCATCGAGGTGAACAGTGCTCCGGCGGCCAGCCAGGTGACCCAGCCGAGGATCTGCACCAGGGAGTTCTCGCCGCCGAGGAACAGGGCGAAGACCAGCCGGGGCGCGTCCGTGATCGACATGATGAGCATCGACAGGCCGACGGTCGGCTGCCAGGAGCCCGTGCCGCCGAGCTGGCGGGCCAGGGTGTGGGTGACCGCACCGAGGACGAGGCCGCCGACGATGAAGCCGAGGCCCGTGAAGATCACGTACGGGGCGGCCGTGGAGACCTCCGCGTGGATCGCCTCGTCGCGTGCCTGGTCGAATCCGAAGAGGGCCAGCAGGCCGTAGACGAACGTGACGACGATCGCGGGGCCCCAGACGGGGTAGTCGCGCATCTGCCAGAACGTCGGTCCCGGCCGCATCACGATGCCGCTAAGCAGCTGCTTCCAGTGCAGCCGCGGCCCGGAGGGGTGCGACGGGGCCTGGCCGGCCTGGTAGGTGCTTCCGTCGCCGTACGGGTCCTCGTCGATGCTGAACGCCTGGGTGTGCCCCGGGGCGTTGGCGTACGGGTCCCGCTGCGACGGCTGGTGGTGCGGTTCGCCGAAGTACTCCGGTTCGCCGTGCCCGCCTGTGTGCCCGTTCCCACCCCCGTGTCCGTTGCCGCCGTGCCCGCCGCTGTACGGGGCGCCCTGGGGGCCGCCGTACGCTGCGCCGTTGCCTCCTGCCGGGGGCCACGACTGCCCGCCGTACGGCGGCGGTGATGCCTGCGCTCCGTACGGCTGTTGCTGCTGCGGGTGTTGTTGCGGTGTGCGGTTGTCCCGGCCGCGTCCGATCCTGAATCCAGCCACACATCGAACGTACCTGGTCCGCGCGGGTGCGGTGGGTGGGCCGGGGGAACACGGGTGCCATTGCTGCCTAGCTGTGACATCCCCTAGGGGAACCCCGGGGGGCCTGCCGTACCCCCTGAGCAGGGCCGGACATACGGAAGCGGCCGGTCCTGCCCCCGAGGCAGGTCCGGCCGCTTCCGTGGGTGGAGACGGCTACTTGACGGGCTCCGGTTCCGGCTGGTCGGCCGTATCCGCGTCGTCCGCCGGGTCGGCAGGTGTCTTCACCGACTCCAGGAGCAGCTGCGAGACGTCGACCACCTGCACCGACTCCTTCGCCTGCCCGTCGTTCTTCTTGCCGTTGACCGAGTCGGTCAGCATGACGAGGCAGAACGGGCACGCGGTGGAGACGATGTCCGGGTTGAGCGAGAGGGCTTCGTCGACGCGCTCGTTGTTGACGCGCTTGCCGATCCGCTCCTCCATCCACATCCGGGCACCACCGGCGCCGCAGCAGAAGCCGCGTTCCTTGTGGCGGTGCATCTCCTCGTTCCGCAGACCCGGCACCTTGGCGATGATCTCGCGCGGAGGCGTGTAGATCTTGTTGTGACGGCCCAGGTAGCAGGGGTCGTGGTACGTGATCAGACCCTCGACCGGCGTCACCGGAATGAGCTTGCCCTCGTCCACCAGGTGCTGGAGCAGCTGGGTGTGGTGGATGACCTCGTACTCGCCGCCGAGCTGCGGGTACTCGTTCGCGATGGTGTTGAAGCAGTGCGGGCAGGTCGCGACGATCTTCTTCGTCGCCTTCGCCTTCTTGGTCGAGTCGTCGTCGTCATCCTCGCCGAACGCCATGTTCAGCATGGCGACGTTCTCCTGGCCGAGCTGCTGGAACAGCGGCTCGTTGCCCAGGCGGCGGGCGGAGTCACCCGTGCACTTCTCGTCGCCGCCCATGATCGCGAACTTGACGCCCGCGATGTGGAGGAGCTCCGCGAAGGCCTTCGTCGTCTTCTTGGCGCGGTCCTCGAGGGCGCCGGCGCAGCCGACCCAGTACAGGTAGTCGATCTCGCTGAGGTCCTCGATGTCCTTGCCGACGATCGGGACCTCGAAGTCGACCTCCTTGGTCCACTCGACGCGCTGCTTCTTGGCGAGCCCCCAGGGGTTGCCCTTCTTCTCCAGGTTCTTGAGCATCGTGCCCGCCTCGGACGGGAACGCGGACTCGATCATCACCTGGTAGCGGCGCATGTCGACGATGTGGTCGATGTGCTCGATGTCGACCGGGCACTGCTCGACGCAGGCGCCGCAGGTGGTGCAGGACCACAGCACGTCCGGGTCGATGACGCCGTTCTCCTCGGCGGTGCCGATGAGAGGGCGCTCCGCCTCGGCGAGGGCGGCCGCGGGGACGTCCTTGAGCTGCTCCTCGGTGGCCTTCTCGTTGCCCTCCATGTCCTTGCCGCCGCCGGCCAGCAGATACGGGGCCTTGGCGTGCGCGTGGTCGCGCAGGGACATGATCAGGAGCTTGGGGGAGAGAGGCTTCCCGGTGTTCCAGGCGGGGCACTGCGACTGGCAGCGGCCGCACTCGGTGCAGGTCGAGAAGTCGAGGAGGCCCTTCCAGGAGAACTGCTCGACCTGGGAGACACCGAAGGTGTCGTCCTCGCCCGGGTCCTCCCAGTCGATCTCCTTGCCGCCGCTGGTCATCGGCAGCAGTGCGCCGAGCGAGACGTCGCCGTCGGCGTTCCGCTTGAACCAGATGTTCGGGAAGGCCAGGAAGCGGTGCCAGGCGACACCCATGTCGGTCTTCAGGGCGACCGTGATCATCCAGATGAAGGAGGTCGCGATCTTCAGGCCGGCGAAGAAGTAGGTGAGGTTCTGGAGCGTGGAGATGTCCATGCCCTCGAGCCAGGAGACCACCGGGTACGAGATGAAGAACGACGACTCGTAGCTGGTGACGTGGTGCTGGGCGCCTTCGAGGGCGTGGAGCATGAAGATGCAGACGCCGACGATGAGGATGACGGCCTCGACGAAGTACGCCTGGCCGAAGTTGGAGCCGGCGAAGCGGGACTTGCGGCCCGGCTTGCCCGGCCTGCTGAGCTGGCGGATCACGATCAGGACCGCGATGCCGAGCACCGTCATCGTGCCGATGAACTCGACGAAGATGTTGTACGGCGCCCACTCGCCGACGATCGGCAGCAGCCAGTCGGCCTGGAACAGCTGGCCGATGGCGTTGACGATCGTCAGCAGCAGCGAGAAGAAGCCCACCGCCACGAACCAGTGCGCGACACCGACGACGCCCCAGCGGTTCATCCGGGTGTGGCCGAGGAACTCCTTGGCCACGGTGACGGTGCGCTGTACGGGTTCGTCGGTACGGGTGCCTGCGGGCACGTTCTGGCCGAGCCGCATGAAGGTGTAGATCTGCAGGAGGGCGCGGGCGAAAAGTGCCACGCCGACCACGATCAGAACCAGCGACACGATGATCGCGGCGAGTTGCATTTGGGGGCTCCTCGGGCCTGCGAGGGTGGGATCCAGTGCGTACAAGCGATTACTAAGCAGTAACTTAATCAGTCTGTGCTGACACTATCCACTTATTCCGCCACGCTGTAGCCGGGCAGGCGGTGATCTGTGTCGCTCAGGTGAGCCTTCCCCGGAAGGCGTAGCCGGCGGAGTGCCGCATACGCAGGGATGCGTACGGATTCCGCCAGGATCGCCAGGTCGAGCCCCGTCCCATGATGCTCTGCGTAGTGCGCGTCGAGGAGGGCGGGTTCGTCCCAGGGCATCCCGGACCGGGCGCGGACCTGGGCCAGGCCGGTCAGGCCGGGGCGCAGCGCCTGCCGCCGGCGCCGGGCCCCAGGGCAGAGGAGGGCTGCCTCGTCGGAGGTGAGGGGCGGGGGGCCCACCAGGGAGAGCTCCCCCCGTACGACGTGGGGCAGTCGGGACAGCAGGTCGAGCCGGAGCCGGCGGGTGCGCAGCGAGCGCAGTTCGAAGGGGCGGCCGCCGAGGCCGATCCGGGTCTCGCGCCGCAGTGTGCCTCCCCCGGTGCGGGGCAGCCGGAGGGTGAGGGCCAGGGCGGCGAGGGCCAGTGCGGGTGCCGCCAGGAGCAGGAGGGCCGAGCCGAGCGCGAGGTCCAGGGTCCGCTTGGCGGTCACCGCCCCCAGTGCCCCGGCGATGCGGTCACAGGCCGTCGTGGCCCTGGCCACCACCGGTTCGGTGAGGCGTCGTGTCCTTCGTGCCGCAGTCTGCTTCGCGTTCCGCATTGCACCTGCCCCGGGATTGGCGAGTGGCGTTATGACCGACTCGATGCATTTTGTGACAGAACGATCCCACGGTGCGATGGTGGGTGGGGGTGTGTGACGTGGAGCGCATGCCGGGTGTCGCGGGCGAGAGTCCTTCCCGGTGAGGTGCCGGCGGGGGTTTGTGGTGCCCCCGCAGGGCAAAGTCCCTGGTCAATCGCGTGGTGAGCACATAAGTTGAGCGTAAGTGGCTCAGGTCCTTTGACTCCGGGGTGGGTGTCATGCATCCTTGAGTCAGATCCACTCAAGTAGTCAGTTGGAGGAATTGAAATGGCACGTGCGGTCGGCATCGACCTGGGCACGACTAACTCCGTCGTCAGCGTTCTCGAAGGCGGCGAGCCCACCGTCATCACCAACGCCGAGGGCGCCAGGACCACGCCGTCCGTCGTCGCCTTCGCCAAGAACGGCGAGGTGCTCGTCGGCGAGGTCGCCAAGCGCCAGGCGGTCACCAACGTCGACAGGACGATCCGTTCGGTCAAGCGCCACATGGGCACTGACTGGAAGATCGAGATCGACGGCAAGAACTTCAACCCGCAGCAGATGAGCGCCTTCATCCTGCAGAAGCTGAAGCGCGACGCCGAGTCCTACCTGGGCGAGAAGGTCGCCGACGCGGTGATCACCGTTCCGGCGTACTTCAACGACTCCGAGCGCCAGGCGACGAAGGAGGCCGGCGAGATCGCGGGCCTGAACGTCCTGCGCATCGTCAACGAGCCGACCGCCGCCGCCCTGGCGTACGGCCTCGACAAGGACGACCAGACGATCCTCGTCTTCGACCTCGGTGGCGGCACCTTCGACGTGTCCCTCCTGGAGATCGGCGACGGCGTCGTCGAGGTGAAGGCCACCAACGGTGACAACCACCTCGGTGGTGACGACTGGGACCAGCGTGTCGTCGACTACCTGGTGAAGCAGTTCGCCAACGGGCACGGCGTGGACCTGTCCAAGGACAAGATGGCTCTCCAGCGTCTCCGCGAGGCCGCGGAGAAGGCGAAGATCGAGCTCTCGTCCTCGACCGAGACCACGATCAACCTGCCCTACATCACGGCGTCCGCCGAGGGCCCGCTGCACCTGGACGAGAAGCTCACGCGCTCGCAGTTCCAGCAGCTGACCGCGGACCTCCTGGACCGCTGCAAGAACCCGTTCCACAACGTCATCAAGGACGCGGGCATCCAGCTCTCCGAGATCGACCACGTCGTTCTCGTCGGTGGCTCGACCCGTATGCCGGCCGTCGCCGAGCTCGTCAAGGAGCTCACGGGCGGCCAGGACGCCAACAAGGGCGTGAACCCGGACGAGGTCGTCGCGATCGGCGCCTCGCTCCAGGCCGGTGTCCTCAAGGGTGAGGTCAAGGACGTCCTGCTCCTCGACGTGACCCCGCTCTCCCTCGGTATCGAGACCAAGGGAGGGATCATGACGAAGCTCATCGAGCGCAACACCACGATCCCGACCAAGCGCTCCGAGATCTTCACGACGGCCGAGGACAACCAGCCGTCCGTGCAGATCCAGGTCTACCAGGGCGAGCGCGAGATCGCGGCGTACAACAAGAAGCTCGGGATGTTCGAGCTGACCGGTCTGCCGCCGGCCCCGCGCGGTGTGCCGCAGATCGAGGTCGCCTTCGACATCGACGCCAACGGCATCATGCACGTCGCCGCCAAGGACCTCGGCACCGGCAAGGAGCAGAAGATGACCGTCACCGGTGGCTCCTCGCTGCCGAAGGACGAGGTCAACCGGATGCGCGAAGAGGCCGAGCAGTACGCCGACGAGGACCACCGTCGTCGTGAGGCCGCCGAGTCCCGCAACCAGGGCGAGCAGCTCGTCTACCAGACGGAGAAGTTCCTCGCGGACAACGCGGACAAGGTCCCCGGCGACGTGAAGACGGAGGTGGAGACCGCGCTCACCGAGCTGAAGGAGAAGCTCAAGGGCGAGGACACCGCCGAGATCCGCACCGCCACGGAGAAGGTCGCGGCCGTCTCCCAGAAGCTGGGCCAGGCGATGTACGCCAACGCCCAGTCCGAGGGTGCGACGCCGGGCGCCGAGGCGCCGGGCGACGGTCAGGCCAAGGCCGACGACGACGTCGTCGACGCCGAGATCGTGGACGACGAGAAGGACACCAAGGGCGGTGCGGCGTGACCGAGGAGACTCCGGGCTTCGACGAGAAGCCTGACGTCCCCTCCGGCGCCAACCCCGACGACGTCGAGCCGAAGGCCGCCACCCCCTCCGAGGAGGAGGCGGCGGCCCCGGCCGGGGACGTACAGCAGACAGCGGCCCTGACGGCCCAGCTGGACCAGGTCCGTACCGCACTCAACGAGCGGACGGCCGACCTCCAGCGGCTCCAGGCCGAGTACCAGAACTACCGCCGCCGCGTCGAGCGGGACCGGGTGCAGGTCAAGGAGGTGGCCGTGGCCGGCCTCCTGACCGAGCTGCTGCCCGTGCTCGACGACGTCGGCAGGGCCCGCGAGCACGGCGAGCTCGTGGGTGGCTTCAAGTCGGTGGCCGAATCCCTGGAGACGGTCGTCGCGAAGCTGGGACTCCACCAGTTCGGCAAGGAGGGCGAGCCCTTCGACCCGACCATCCACGAGGCCCTGATGCACTCGTACGCGCCGGACGTCACCGAGACGACCTGCGTGGCGATCCTGCAGCCCGGGTATCGCATCGGGGAGCGCACCATCCGCCCCGCGCGGGTGGCGGTGGCCGAACCGCAGCCGGGCGCCACGCCCTCGGCGGCGAAGGAAGAGAAGGCAGACGACGAGGAGAGCGGTGGCACCGAAGAGGTCTGACATTCCGTCCGACCACTGCGGTGAACACCGACGGGGCGTGCGGCCGGCCACGGGGCCGGCCGCACGGCCGATCGTCCGGGAGGAGGGACGTCGATGAGCACGAAGGACTTCGTCGAGAAGGACTACTACAAGGTTCTCGGCGTCCCCAAGGACGCCACCGACGCCGAGGTCAAGAAGGCGTACCGGAAGCTCGCCCGCGAGTACCACCCGGACGCCAACAAGGGTGACGCCAAGGCCGAGGAGCGCTTCAAGGAGATCTCCGAGGCGAACGACGTCCTCGGTGACCCCAAGAAGCGCAAGGAGTACGACGAGGCGCGCGCCCTCTTCGGCAACGGAGGCTTCCGCGCGGGTCCCGGCGGTGCGGGCGGCAACTTCAACTTCGACCTGGGGGACCTCTTCGGAGGAGCCCCGGGCGGCGGCCAGACCGCCGGTGCCGGCGGGTTCGGCGGCGGCGGTGGCGGCGGCCTGGGCGATGTCTTCGGCGGACTGTTCAACCGCGGCGGTGCGGGCACACGTGTCCAGCCCAGGCGCGGCCAGGACATCGAGTCCGAGGTGACGCTCAGCTTCACCGAGGCGGTCGACGGGGCCACGGTCCCGTTGCGGATGTCCAGCCAGGCCCCCTGCAAGGCGTGTTCGGGCACCGGCGACAAGAACGGCACCCCGAGGGTCTGCCCGACCTGTGTGGGCACCGGACAGGTGTCGCGCGGTACCGGCGGCGGATTCTCGCTGACCGACCCCTGCGTGGACTGCAAGGGCCGGGGCCTCATCGCCCAGGACCCCTGTGACGTCTGCAAGGGCAGCGGCCGGGCGAAGTCGGCCCGCACGATGCAGGTCAGGATCCCCGCGGGGGTGCTGGACGGCCAGCGGATCCGGCTGCGCGGCAAGGGCAGCCCGGGCGAGCGCGGCGGACCGGCCGGCGACCTCTACGTCGTCGTCCATGTCGACGCCCACCCGGTCTTCGGCCGCAAGGGCGACAACCTCACCGTCACCGTGCCCGTCACCTTCCCCGAGGCGGCCCTCGGCGGCGAGGTGAAGGTACCTACGCTCGGGGGGCCTCCGGTCACCCTGAAACTCCCGGCCGGTACCCCCAACGGACGTACCATGCGGGCCCGGGGCAAGGGCGCCGTGCGCAAGGACGGCACCCGGGGCGACCTCCTGGTCACCGTCGAGGTGTCCGTGCCCACGGACCTCGGTGCGGACGCTCAGGACGCGCTGGAGGCCTATCGGAAGGCGACCGCGGGGGAGGACCCGCGGGCGGAGCTGTTCCAGGCTGCGAAGGGAGCTTGAGATGGACGGCCGTCGGCGTAATCCGTACCAGCTGACCGACGAATCACCGGTCTACGTGATCTCGATCGCGGCCCAGCTCTCGGGCCTGCACCCGCAGACACTGCGTCAGTACGACCGGCTCGGCCTGGTCTCGCCCGACCGTACGGCCGGGCGCGGCCGGCGCTACTCGGCCCGTGACATCGAACTGCTGCGCACCGTGCAGCAGTTGTCGCAGGACGAGGGCATCAACCTCGCGGGCATCAAGCGCATCATCGAGCTGGAGAACCAGGTCGCCGCGCTCCAGCAGCGCGTCGCCGAGCTCTCGGCGGCGGTGGACGGCGCGGCGGTGGCCATGCAGCAGCGCGAGGCCCAGGTGCACGCCTCCTACCGGCGTGATCTGGTGCCGTACCAGGACGTGCAGCAGACGAGCGCGCTGGTGGTCTGGCGGCCGAAGAGGGCGAAGGACTGAGGCGCGCCGCAGGCCGTAGGGGCCCGCTCCGGGGTTTCACACTCCGGGGGCGGGCCCCTTCGCCGTCGTTCCGGGTTCCTGGTCCGCGATGCCGGAACGCACGAGGAGCGCTCCCAGATGGGTGCGGCTGTGGGCGTCGAGCGTCTGCATCAGCTTGGAGATGTGGGAGCGGCAGGTCCGGACACTGATGCCGAGCTCGCGGGCGACGACGTCGTCGACGTGGCCCTCGACGAGCAGACGGGCGATGGTCTGCTGGACGGCCGTGACGGGCGCCCCGGGGGCCGCGGTGGGCAACTGCTCGCTGTAGGGGGTCGCCTGCGCCCAGAGGACCTCGAAGACCCGGGTCAGATAGCGGACGAGGGCCGGATGGCGGATCTCCAGGGCCACTTCGTCCCCGGGGGCGGCCGGGATGTAGGCCACGGCGCGGTCGAACACGATGAGGCGGTCGACGGTCTGCTCGACGGTCCTCACCTGGAGGTGGGCGGCCGGTATCTGCGCCACGTAGTCCCTGAGCCCGGGACTGTAGCGGGCGGGGTGCTGGTAGAGGTGTCTCAGCCGGGCGCCCGAGGCGATCGCGGAGCGGGCGTTGACCAGGCCCTGTTCCAGGTTGTGCGCGAGGCGGTTGCCGCCCGGCTGCGCGGTCAGGACCTCCTCGGTGGCGCGGCCGGACGCCTCCTTGAGCGCCGAGATGATGTGGGAACGGCCCTCCAGCACGGTGATGGCGAGGTTGGGGTCCTCGTCGGAGACCGCCGCGAGGGGCGCCAGCGCCGCGGCGAGCGTGGAGGTCAGCCGGATCCGATCGCTGATCTCGCGGGTGATGGGCTGCAGCAGGCGGGCCAGGGCGGCGGACGGCTGGACCGGACGGAGCCAGCCACCGTCACGCGGGTCGGGTTCGACGAGGGCCATCTCGAGCAGGCAGGGCGCCGAGGCGAGTGCGGTGCGGGGCAGGCGCCCCTCGCGCAGGGCCTCCTCGTACAGGCGGACGGCCGGCTCGCACAGCTCACGGGTGCCGTGAGAATGGGCTCTTTTGGCTTCGTCCATGTCGGTTTGGGAACCCCCCGCTTCGTGCACTGCAACAAGATGACGGTGGCCAAAAGCCTAACGGCGGAGAGAGGCTGGACCTGTCGGGGACGCGGTCCGGCGCAACCCGGATGCGGTGGTGCCTGCCGTCAGCGCGTCCCTGTCCGGGAGCTTCCGGATCACTGCTGGTCCAGGATCCCCGACTGAGCTATGAGGTAGCCGAGTTGGGCGCGGCTGTTGCTGCCCAGCGTGGCGTTCAGCTTGGCCACGTGCGCGCGGCAGGTGCGTACGTTCATACCTAGGCGACGGGCGATGGAGTCATCGACGTGTCCCTCGACGAGGAGTTGGGCGATCGAGCGCTGAACACCGGTGATCCCGCGTGGGGTCGATGTGTACTTGACCTCTTCCAGCAGGGGAGCGGCCCTGTTCCAGAGCTGCTCGAACACCGTGGCGAGATACTCGACCAGCCCTGTGTGGCGCAGCTCCAGGGCGATCTGGCGGTCGTTCGTGGCGGGGATGAAGGCGACCGTGCGGTCGAAGATGATGAGTCGCTCGATGAGTTCTTCGAGCGTGCGGATCTCCACGTTCTCGTCCGCTATGAGTTCGGCGTAGGCCAGCGTGCTGGGGCTGTGCCGCACGGTGTGCTGGTAGAGCGTGCGCAGACGCACCCCGCGGTCCACGACGGCCAGGCCCCGCTCCAGGGCTTCGCTGAGGCGGTCCTCGCTCCGGCCGCCGCCCGGCTGGACGGTGAGTACCTCGGTGCGGCACTCGGCCGTGGCGAGGTCCAGGGCCGCGTTGATCCGGTTGGCGCCTTCGAGGACGGTGATGGCGTGGGTGGTCGGCGGGTCCTGGGCGCTGATGTCCATGAACGGTTCGAAGGACTCCGCCAGCAGCACGGAGCGCCGCCTGCGTTCGAGGATCTCGCGTTCGAGCGGGTGCAGGTGCTTCGCCAGCGCGGCCGACGGCGGTACGGGCCGGAGCCAGTCGGGGTCGTCGGGATCGGGGTGCAGCAGGGCGAAGTCGATCAGGCAGGGAGCGGTCGCCACCTCGGAGCGTGCGATGCGTCCGGAGCGCAGCGCGCCGGCGTACAAGAGCCCCCCTTCTTCACATAGTTCGGTAATCCCGTGAGGATGTGTCGGCTTTGTATGGCTTGCGGTCATATCTCCACCCCCCAGGTTCCTGAACATGCAGGAACATGATGCATCGACTCAGTGGTGTTCGAGTGCCCGGGTGGGACATCGTCTTTGGTGCGGGGGAGAACAATCCACAAGTGAGGACGAAGCCGACCATGTATAAGCGAATGCTTCGCTCGGCGCTTGCCGCCTCGTTCGTTGCAGCCCTGGGCATTGGACTGGCGGGCGGAGGCGACATCGCCTGGGGTGGGGACGCTGCTGCGGTACCGGGTGACATCGCCTGGAACGTCGAGGCCGCGTCGGGTGACATCGCCTGGGGTGTGCGGGCCGCTTCTGTGCCCGGTGACATCGCGTGGGGCGCGAAGAGTGTGCCGGACGACATCGCCTGGAACGTCGAGGCCGCTCCTGCTCCGGGTGACATCGCCTGGGGTGTGCGGGCCGCGTCCGTGCCCGGTGACATCGCCTGGAACGTCGAGGCCGCTCCTGCTCCGGGTGACATCGCCTGGGGTGTGCGGGCCGCGTCCGTGCCCGGTGACATCGCCTGGAACGCCGAGGCCGCGCCGGGTGACATCGCATGGTCCACTCCGACCCGCGCCGGCGCATGACCACCCCACCGGACGACCGCACCTTCCGACGGGAGATGGCCACGGCGTACCGCTCAGGGTGGCATTTCATCGATCTGCTCACGGCACTTACCCGCCAGGGCGATTCGTTGATGGTCACCCTGTTCGGAGAACCGATCCTCGTGGTGATGGAAACGGATGACGACATCCGCGCCTATCGCTGTCTGCGCCGGCCGCGCGGAGCTCCGCAGCCTGTTCGCTGCGCCGTGAGGTACGGCATGATTTTCGTTAATCTCGATCAGCGTGACCATGAGCTGTTCGAACAAGAAGCCATTTCCGCCACCCCCCGCAGTGCCTGAACGATTCCCCCGATATTCCATATCGTTCCGGCACTTCCCCCACACAGCGGCGCCACCGTGACCTGAACACGGTGGCGCCGTTGTGCTGTCCGGAATTCACTCGAATTCCTCAGGCGTTTCCGAGGGCCCTGTCCACGGCGATCTCGATGACGATGCGCTCGGGATTGGGCCGCGGGGTGCGCTCGTAGCGCACCGCGTAGCGGCGCACCGCGTCCCGGACCTCCTCGGGCTCCGCGCGCACCACCGCCCGGCCCTCCAGGGTGGCCCAGCGGCGCCCCTCCATCTGGCAGACCGCGACCCGCGCGCCCTCCGGGCCCGCTGCCAGGACGTGGGCAGCCTTCCTCGTGTTCCGGCCCGTGATGACGCGGGCGATCCGTGTCTCCGGGTCGTACGTCACGCCGACGGGCACCACGTGCGGTGTGCCGTCAGGGCGGAGCGTGGTCAGGGTGCACACGTGGCGCTCCCGCCAGAAGGCGAGGTAGCCGGGGCCTGGGTTGCGTACGTCGGGCATGGGGTCAGGCTAGACGGAGGGGGATCGGGGCAACCCGGAGGCCCCGGATCAGCCTTGAGTGGAATAGACTCAACTTTGTATCCGTTGTTCGAGTCAAACTTCCCTGAAGTACCAGCACGAGGAGGAGACAGCGCCCGTGGACGCCGAGCTGACCAACAGGAGCCGGGACGCCCTCAACGCGGCGACCAGCAGGGCCGTCAAGGACGGTCATCCCGATCTGACCCCGGGGCATCTGCTGCTCGCGCTGCTCTCGGGCGAGGACAACGAGAACATCACCGACCTGCTCGCCGCCGTCGACGCCGACCAGGTGGCCGTACGCGCCGGGGCCGAGAGGCTGCTCGCCTCGCTGCCCAGTGTCACGGGGTCGACCGTGGCCCCGCCGCAGCCGAACCGCGACCTGCTGGCCGTGATCTCCGACGCCGCGCAGCGGGCGAAGGAGCTCGGGGACGACTACCTCTCCACCGAGCACCTGCTGATCGGCATCGCGGCGAAGGGCGGCCGCGCCGGTGAGATCCTCGACGGGCAGGGAGCCGGCGCGAAGGAGCTGCTGGACGCATTCGAGAAGAGCAGGGGAGGGCGCCGGGTGACCACTCCCGACCCCGAGGGTCAGTACAAGGCACTGGAGAAGTTCGGCACCGACTTCACGGCGGCCGCCCGGGAGGGCAAGCTCGACCCGGTCATCGGCCGTGACCAGGAGATCCGCCGCGTCGTGCAGGTGCTCTCGCGCCGCACCAAGAACAACCCCGTGCTCATCGGTGAGCCCGGCGTCGGCAAGACGGCCGTCGTCGAGGGGCTCGCCCAGCGCATCGTCAAGGGCGACGTCCCGGAGTCCCTGCGGAACAAGCGGCTCGTCTCCCTCGACCTCGGCGCCATGGTCGCCGGGGCCAAGTACCGCGGTGAGTTCGAGGAGCGTCTGAAGACCGTCCTCTCCGAGATCAAGGAGAGCGACGGGCAGATCATCACCTTCATCGACGAGCTGCACACCGTCGTCGGCGCGGGCGCCGGCGGCGACTCCGCGATGGACGCGGGCAACATGCTCAAGCCGATGCTCGCCCGCGGTGAGCTCCGCATGGTCGGTGCCACCACGCTGGACGAGTACCGCGAGCGGATCGAGAAGGATCCCGCCCTGGAGCGCCGCTTCCAGCAGGTCATGGTCGCGGAGCCGTCCGTCGAGGACACCATCGCCATCCTGCGTGGCCTCAAGGGCCGCTACGAGGCGCACCACAAGGTCCAGATCGCCGACTCCTCGCTGGTGGCCGCGGCGACGCTCTCCGATCGCTACATCACCTCCCGGTTCCTCCCCGACAAGGCGATCGACCTGGTCGACGAGGCGGCCTCCCGGCTCCGTATGGAGATCGACTCCTCACCGCTGGAGATCGACGAGCTCCAGCGGTCCGTCGACCGGCTGCACATGGAGGAGCTGGCGCTGAGGAACGAGAGCGACGAGGGCTCCAAGCAGCGTCTGGAGAAGATCCGCCGCGACCTCGCGGACAAGGAGGAGGAGCTGCGCGGTCTCACCGCGCGCTGGGAGAAGGAGAAGCAGGGCCTGAACCGCGTCGGTGAGCTCAAGGAGCGCCTCGACGAGCTGCGCGGCCAGGCCGAGCGCGCCCAGCGCGACGGCGACTTCGACACGGCCTCCCAGCTGCTGTACGGGGAGATCCCCGGCCTGGAGCGGGAGCTCGCCGAGGCGGACGAGGCGGAGCAGGAGGCCTCCACCGACACCATGGTCAAGGACGAGGTCGGCCCCGACGACATCGCCGACGTCGTCGGAGCCTGGACCGGCATCCCGGCCGGGCGCCTCCTGGAGGGCGAGACCCAGAAGCTGCTGCGCATGGAGTCCGAGCTGGGGAGGCGGCTGATCGGCCAGACCGAGGCCGTGCGGGCCGTCTCCGACGCCGTACGCCGCACACGCGCCGGTATCTCCGACCCCGACCGGCCCACCGGCTCGTTCCTCTTCCTCGGTCCGACCGGTGTCGGCAAGACGGAGCTGGCCAAGGCGCTCGCGGACTTCCTGTTCGACGACGAGCGGGCCATGATCCGCATCGACATGAGCGAGTACGGCGAGAAGCACAGCGTCGCCCGGCTCGTCGGGGCCCCGCCCGGCTACGTCGGCTACGAGGAGGGCGGCCAGCTCACCGAGGCGGTCCGCCGCCGCCCGTACAGCGTCGTGCTGCTGGACGAGGTCGAGAAGGCCCACCCCGAGGTCTTCGACATCCTGCTCCAGGTGCTCGACGACGGCCGGCTCACCGACGGACAGGGCCGGACGGTGGACTTCCGCAACACCATCCTGATCCTCACGTCGAACCTCGGCAGCCAGTACCTGGTCGATCCGCTGACCGAGCCCGAGGCGAAGAAGGAACGGGTCCTGGAGGTCGTACGGGCCTCCTTCAAGCCGGAGTTCCTCAACCGGCTCGACGACCTGGTCGTCTTCTCCGCGCTGTCCGGCGACGAGCTCGCCCACATCGCGGGGCTCCAGGTGGCCCGGCTGGCCGACCGGCTGGCCGACCGCCGGATCGGCCTCGACGTCACCCCCGAGGCGCTGGCCTGGCTGGCCGAGGAGGGCAACGACCCGGCCTACGGCGCCCGGCCGCTGCGTCGGCTCATCCAGACGGCGATCGGTGACCGGCTCGCGAAGGAGATCCTCGCGGGCGAGGTCAGGGACGGCGACACCGTCCGCGTCGACCGGGCCGGAGAGGGCCTGACCGTGGGAGCCGCGACGGCGGCGAAGACCCTGTAGCCCGTCCTCCGTGTCCCCGGCCGAGACCTCGCGTCCCGGCCGGGGACACCGGTGTGTGCGCAGGTGCGCCCCTTGATGAGTGCATCTGGCACGCATCGCGGGGAGAGCCGCCCTCCAAATTGAGCCGAAAATTTCCGTTCCGTGGCTGAATGGCGGATGTGATACGGCCCGGACCGTCTTTGTGCCGGGGCGATACATATCTGCACCCTCAGGCGGAGCCGGATCGGCGGAAGTGCGAGTGATCGTGTTCCACGCAATACCGGGACACTCCGGGCCCTTTTCTTTTGACCGCAAGGATGGTGGTGCCGAATTTCCCGACCGGTAGGGTACGCGCATGACGGATCGGATACCCGGCGAGGCGAGTGCGGAGCCGAAGGATTACGGAAATGGCAGCCTTATCCGGCGGAGCGAATTTCGTACGCTCTGGACGGCCTATGCGCAGTCGGTCCTGGGTGATCAGCTGGCCCGGGTCGCGCTGTCGATCCTCGTCTTCGAACGCACCGATTCGGCCGGCTGGACGGCGGCGACCTACGCCCTGACGAGCCTGCCGGCCCTGCTGTCCGGGGTGCTCCTCACCGGACTCGCCGACCGTTTCCCGCGCCGCACGGTCATGATCGGGTGCGACCTGGTGCGCGCGGTCCTCGTCGGACTGATGGCCCTGCCCGGGACGCCCCTGCCGGTGCTGGCCGGACTGCTGGTGCTGGCCCAGCTCGCGGAGGCGCCGTTCGGGGCGTCGCAGGGGGCCCTGATGCCCGCCGTCCTGGGCGAGCGCCTGTACGAGCAGGGGCAGCGGGTCATGATGATCACGCACCAGGCCGGACAGCTGATCGGCTTCGGCGCCGGCGGGGTCCTCGTCGTATGGCTGGGGAGCCACGTCTCGCTCGGACTGAACGCGGCGACCTTCCTGGTCTCCGCCGCCCTGATCAGGATGGGCGTGAAGGCGCGGCCGGTGGAGGAGGGCGCCGACGCCCGGCCGAAGCGGATGCACACCCAGGTGGGGAAGGCCGCCGCACTCATCTGGGCGGACCCGCGGCTCCGTTCGCTGGTCGCGCTCGGCTGGCTCGCGGGGTTCATCGTGCTGCCGGAGGGCCTGGCCGCCCCCTTCGCGGAGGAGGCCGGCGGAGGCGCCGCGTCGGTGGGGCTGCTGCTCGCCGCCCATCCGGCGGGAATGGTCCTGGGCGCGGCGCTCCTGGGACGCGCCGGATTCGACGTCGAGCGGCGCCGCCGACTGCTCGGGCCGCTGGCGGTGGGGGCCAACCTTCCGCTGATCGTCTACTGGGCGGGCCCCGGCGTGGGCGTGGCCGTACTGGTGCTGATGGTGTCGGGGATCTGTTCCGCGTACCAGATCACCGCGGGGGCGACCTTCGTCCTGCTCACCCCGGCCGACCAGCGAGGTCAGACACTGGGTCTGGCCAGGTCCGGGCTGACCGCCATGCAGGGGATCGGTGTCGCGGGGGGCGGCGTGGCGGCCGAACTCCTCGGGTCCTCGGGCCGGGCGATCGGAGGGGCGGGACTCGTCGGCACGCTCTGCGCCGTCCTGGTCGCGGTTTCCTGGTCGAGGGCCAGGGGAACAAGCGGGGGAACGATTCCCCTGAGCGCGTAGGACTACCGGCCGCGATCGCGGCTAGGGTCGAAGCCAGGAAAACCACGTGCGATCCACAGGAGTACCCAGCGATGTCTATCGACCCGTCCTCGATTCCCAACTTCGGGGGCCAGCCCGAACCGCAGGCGTCAGGACCCGAGGGCCCCGTGGTCCCCGACCAGGACCTCGTCAAGCAGCTTCTCGAGCAGATGGAGCTGAAGTTCGTCGTCGACGACGAGGGCGACCTCGCCGCGCCGTGGGAAGACTTCCGGACGTACTTCATGTTCCGCGGCGAGGAGGAGCAGCAGGTCTTCTCGGTCCGGACCTTCTACGACCGCGCCCACGCGCTGGACCAGCGCCCCGTCCTGCTCGACGCGATCGACGACTGGAACCGCCGCACGCTGTGGCCCAAGGTCTACACCCACGCCCACGAGGGCGAGGAGGGCGCTGCCGCCTCCGTGCGGCTGGTCGGTGAGGCGCAGATGCTCATCGGCACCGGCGTGAGCCTGGAGCACTTCGTCTCCTCGACGGTCAGCTGGGTGCGGGCCTCGATCGAGTTCGACAAGTGGCTCGTGGAGCGTCTCGGCCTGGCGCCCGAGGAGAAGGCGCCCGAGGGTGACGCCGGCACGGAGCAGACCCCCGAGGCCTGATCCGGCGGACGAACGACGAAGGGCCCGGTCCGGGGTCCGGCCGCAGCGGCCGGTGCCCCCGGGGCGGGCCCTTCGTCGTGGCCGGCGCTTCCGGGGTGGGTCGTCGTCGTGGCCGGTCCGGCGGCTACCCTCGTCCGGCCATCGATCTCGACCGCAGGGAGCAGACAGTGCGCAGCGCCACCGTGACGGCCGAGGGCGACCGGATCCGCTGGGTGGAGCTGCCGGGCCGGGAACCTCCCCGCGCCTACGTGCACGGTCTGGGCGCGACGTCCCCCGCCTACTTCGCCGAGGCCGCGGTCCACCCACTGCTGGCCGGTCACCGTTCGCTGCTGATCGACCTGCTCGGCCACGGCATCAGCGACCGGCCGACAGGCTTCTCCTACACCCTGGAGTCGCACGCCGACGCGCTCGCGGCAGCTCTCGGGGCCGCGGGCGTGAGCGGCGCCGAGCTGATCGCCCACAGCATGGGCGGCTCGGTGGCCGTCGTCCTGGCCGCCCGGCACCCCTCCCTGGTCTCCCGGCTGGTCCTGGTCGACGCCAACCTCGACCCGGTCCCGCCCACGCCCGGCGCAGGCGGCAGCAGCGGCATCGCCGCCTACTCCGAGCAGGAGTTCCTGGCGGGCGGCTGGGAGGAGGTCCGCGACCGCGTCGGCCCGCACTGGTGGTCCACCATGCGCCTCGCGGGCCGGGAAGCCCTCCACCGCAGCGCCACCCACCTCGTCCGCGGGACCGATCCCACCGTGCGCGAACTGCTGCGGGGCCTGGGGATCCCCCGCGCCTACCTGCTGCCCGAGGCCGACGGCCCGCTCCCGGGCGCCGACGCGCTCACCCGGGCAGGGGTGTCCGTCGTCCCGGTCCCGGACTGCGGTCACACCGTCATGCTGGACAACCCGGAGGGCTTCGCGCGCGCCACCGCGGCGGCGCTCGCCGCCCACGGGGAGCCGTAGCCGGCAGTCCGTGCGGGGGAGCGGACGGCCCGCCCCCCGCCCCGAGCCGCAGCCGGGCGGAGGGCGGGCTGCGGGTTCAGAGCTGCCCCAGCCGCTCCACCGCGTCACGCAGGACGCTCTCGCGCTTGCAGAAGGCGAAGCGGACCTGGCTGCGGCCTGCCTCCGGGTCGTCGTAGAAGACCGAGTTGGGCACGGCGACGACCCCGCACCGTCCGGGGAGCGCGCGGCAGAAGGCCAGGGCGTCCTTCTCCCCGAGCGCGGCGACGTCCGTGGTGACGAAGTAGGTCCCCTGGGGGCTGTACACCTCGAACCCCGCTTCCGCGAGTCCGCCCGCGAGCAGGTCGCGCTTGGCGCGCAGATCGTCGCGGAAGCCGGTGAAGTAGCTGTCCGGCAGGCGCAGGGCCTCGGCCACCGCGTACTGGAAGGGGCCCGCCGAGACGAAGGTCAGATACTGCTTGGCGCTGCGGACGGCCGTCACGAGGGGGGCCGCGGCCGTCACCCAGCCGACCTTCCAGCCCGTGAACGAGAAGGACTTGCCGGCCGAGGAGATCGAGACCGTGCGCTCGCGCATGCCGGGCAGGGAGACGAGCGGGATGTGCTCGCCGTCGAAGACGAGGTGTTCGTACACCTCGTCGGTCACCACGATCAGGTCGCGCTCGACCGCCAGCTCGGCGATCGCCGCGAGCTCCTCGCGGGTGAGGACCATGCCCGTCGGGTTGTGCGGTGAGTTGAGGAGCAGCAGACGGGTGCGGTCGGTGACCGCGTCCCGCAGGGCCGTGAGGTCGGGGCGGAAGTCGGGGGCGCGCAGGAGCAGCGGGACGCGCGCGCCGCCGGCCATCGCGATGGCCGCGGCGTACGAGTCGTAGTACGGCTCGAAGGCGATGACCTCGTCGCCCGGTTCCAGGAGGGCGAGCATCGTGGCCGCGATGGCCTCCGTGGCGCCCGCGGTGACGAGGACCTCGGTGTCCGGGTCGAACGTCAGGCCGTGGAAGCGCTGCTGGTGGGCGGCGACGGCCGTACGGAGCTCGGGCACTCCGGGCCCCGGGGGGTACTGGTTGCCGCGGCCGTCGCGCAGCGCGCGCACCGCCGCCTCACGTACGGACTCGGGGCCGTCCGTGTCGGGGAAGCCCTGGCCGAGATTGATCGATCCGGTCCGCGCGGCCAGTGCCGACATCTCCGCGAAGATCGTCGTGCCGAACTCGGCGAGGCGGCGGTTGAGCAGCGGTCGTCCCTGTGTCATGCGGACCATCCTGTGCCGAAGCTCTGGAGTTGCTCAAGTCTGCTTTGGCCCCGGCGGGGCGTGGGGATCCACCGGTCAGTCGAGAAGCGGACCTCGCTTCGGGGGACAGAAGGATGTGAGGTCGATGGAGTTGTTCGTCTTCATCGTGTTCCTGGTGACCGTGGTGGTGGGGATCGTCGCCCTCGCCTCGGGATCGGGCGGCCGGAAGAAGCCGTTGGCGGGGCGTGCGGGGCGCAAGGGGCGCCGCGGCTCGGGCGGCGGCGGGTCAGGCTCGTCCGACGGAGGCAGCTGGTGGGCCGGTGACAGCGGCGGCGGCCACTCGTGTGGCGGTGGCGGTCACTCCGGCGGGCATTCCTGCGGGGGCGGGGGCGGGGGCGGCGGCGACTGAGACGGTCCGGCTGCCCCGTACGGGGGCGGGGCGGCCGGACCCGTGATGTCCGGCGGGGTGAACTCCCGCCGGACATCTTTTCGTTGGAGCTTCGGGAACAGATGAACCGTGCTGCCCCCTGAGGGATGGAAACCACGGCAAGTTGGGTAAAAGCGCTGTGAGCGCGACGTACTTCGTGATTGCATCGATGTAGAGAACATTCAGCCCCCGGGCACCAGTTGGACCGGATCGGGCTCCCCTCCCCCACGGTGCACCGCACGGGGGTGCCTCCTGTCCATGTGTCCCTGTGCGTTTTGCGGAGCCGATCCATGCTCACGACCCTTCAGACCGCCTATTCCGATACCCGAGCCGCAGATCTGGCCTGGGCGCTCGGGCGGGAGCCGCTGCCCGCCCTCGCCGTGCTCGACCTCGAGCTGGAGGGCGCCAAGGTGCAGTTGAGGCTGCTCGGCGCCTCCCACCAGGTACTGCTGGAACAGGAGCGCCGCACCTGCTCCGAGACCGTCGCCTGTCTGCCCGGCAGCAGCACGCCGCTGCCGCTCGGGGTCGCCGAGAGCCTGGGGGACTGGGACTACGAGTTCGCCGCGCGCGTCGAGACGCTCTCCGAGGGCTCGTTCGCGGGGCGCGCGCAGGAGCTGCTCGCGCTGGTGGCCGACCATCCGCACGGCCTGGCGGGGACGTTTCCCGGCAGTCCCTACGCCTTCACGGCCATGCTCGCGCAGCGGACCGAGGGGCAGGTGCGCTGGCGGACGTGGCACGCGTATCCGCAGGAGGGCCAGTTGGTGGTGACCCGCACGCGGGTGGGTGCGCGGGTGCCCGCACCCGTCGCCTGAGGGGCGCGCGCCCGTCCCTGCCGGGAGGTGCGCGCGTGGTGGGGTCGCGCTTCCGGCGTGCGTCACTTACACCCGTGTGGGTGACAAGGCGCGACCTTCCTGTCACGTAGCGTTCGTTTCATGATCGACCAGCAGACGCCGCTGCGAGGGGGCGCGGCGCGGCTTCCCGTGCGGCCGAGGACCGGCCGGTTCCTCGTGCTGGCCGCGGTGTTCATCTGCGCCGCGTGCGGTCTGGTGTACGAGCTGGAGCTGGTCGCGCTGGCCTCGTACCTGATCGGTGATTCGGTCACCCAGGCCTCCGTGGTGCTCTCCGTGATGGTGTTCGCGATGGGCATCGGGTCGTTGCTCGCGAAACGCTTACGCGACCGGGCCGCCGTGGGGTTCGGGCTGATCGAGGCCGCCCTCGCGCTGGTCGGCGGCACCTCCGCTCTCACCCTGTACGCCTCCTTCGCCTGGCTCGGCGAGTCGCGCTACGCGCTGGTGGGCTTCTCGCTGGCGATCGGGATCCTGATCGGCGCGGAGATCCCGCTGCTGATGACGCTGATCCAGCGGGTCGACCGGCAGGACGCGGGCGGGGCGGTGGCGGACCTCTTCGCCGCCGACTACGTGGGCGCGCTGGTCGGCGGACTCGCCTTCCCGTTCCTGCTCCTGCCGATGCTGGGGCAGCTGACCGGTGCGCTGTTCACGGGCACGGTCAACGCGGCGGCGGGCGGGGCGCTGGTGCTGTGGGTGTTCCGGCGCGATCTGGACCCCCGGTCACGCCGGCTGCTGATCCTCGTCAACGGCGTGGTGATCCTCCTGCTGGCCACGGCCTCGGTCCTGGTGGACGACTTCGAGCGGGCCGCGCGGCGCGCGGTGTACGGCTCGGAGGTGCGGGTCGCGGTGCAGACCGGGGTGCAGGAGATCGTCCTCACGGGCCCGGGGCGCGGCTCGCTCGACCTCTACCTGGACGGACGGCTGCGGGTCAGCTCCCGCGACGAGCACCGTTACCACGAGGCGCTCGTGCACCCGGCGATGAAGGGGCCCCACCGGCGGGTGCTGATCCTGGGCGGGGGCGACGGGCTGGCCGCCCGCGAGGTGCTGCGCTATCCGGACGTGGAGTGCGTCGTGGTGGTCGAGCTCGATCCTGCCGTCACCCGGCTGGCCCGCACGGACCCGGCACTCTCCGCGCTGAACGGCCACGCGTACGAGGACCCCCGGCTGACAGCGGTCTCCGCGGACGCCTTCACCTGGCTGCGGGAGACCCACGACCGCTACGACGTGGTGGTCTCGGACCTCCCTGATCCGGGGATCACGGCCAGCACGAAGCTCTACGCGGCGGAGTTCTACGGGCTGGTCGCCGGGGCACTGGAGCCGGGCGGCCGCCTGGTGGTGCACGCGGGGTCGCCGAGCAGCAGACCCGCGACGTTCTGGACGGTGGAGGCGTCGGTACGGGCGGGCGGCCTGGCGGCGCGGCCGTACCGCGTCGAGGGGCGCCTCACCGGCTTCGCGGCGGGCCCGGACCGGGCCACGGGCGGGACGGAGGCACCCCGGGACTGGGGGTTCGTGCTGGCCGCCCGGCGCGCGGTGGGCCGGCCCGGCATCGACCCGGGGGCGCCCGTGCCGCGGACCCTGGAGGAGCGGGAACTGCTGGCGGGCCTGCGCTCGGTGGAGCGGGCCCGGCAGCACGGGGTTCTGCCGTCGACGCTGGTCCACCCCCGGTACCGGGAGGAACCGTGAGCACGGCGGTGCGGTGTGGCCCGCACGGTGCGCGGGGTGTGGAAGCGCTGACGGGACGGCCGGGGCTGAGTAGGCTCGGTCGGTATGGAGCATGAGGTGTTCGTTCCGGTTCCGGTCCCGTCCCTGCGGCGGACGCTCGGTGATCCCGTCCGTGTCGCGCGCTGCGTGCCGGGGCTTCAGCAGGATGCCGACGCGTCGGCGGGCCCGCTGGCCGGCCGGCTGAGATTCCGGGCCGACGGCCACACGATCACCTACCGCGGGGCGCTGACGCTGCTGCCCTCGGCCGGGGGTGACTCCTTCTCCGTGACGGGGGAGGGCGTGGAGGCGCGGGGCACGGGTTCGGCGAAGGTGGCCCTGACCGTCGGTCTCCGGGAGACGGACGGGGGGACGACCATCGGGTTCACCGGATCGGTGAGCGGCGACGGCCGCATCGTGGAGCTGGACGAGCCGGCGGCGCTCGCCGCGGCGCAGCGGCTGCTCGACCGCTTCACACAGCAACTGGTGACGGAGACGCTGGCGGCACCGGCCGACGGACCCGGCACTGACACGCAGGGAGCCGAGGAGCCCGGTACCGGCGCGCAGGCGTCTGACGGGTCCGGTGCCGGCGGACAGGGCGCCGACGTGCCCGCTGCGGAGCCGGCGCCGTCTCCCGAGTCCCCCTCCGCCGATGCGGCGCCCGCCGAGCCGTCCGCCGAGGACTCCTCCTCGGCGGACTCCTCCTCGGCCGACAAGGAGTCGGTGTTCGACGCGCCCGTCCCGCCGCCCGCCCTCGACCCGTCGGCGGAACTGGAATTCACCGTGCCGGACGAACCCCCCGCCGAGGCCGCGCACGCGCGCCGCACCATGATCGGCCGCAGCACGGAGGAGGTCGACCACGCCCCGCCGCGCGGCCGCTACGCCCCCGTGCCGTCGCCCGAGGCGGGTGCGGCGGGCATCACGCTGCGCTGGGCCGCCCCGGCGGCCGCCCTGGCGATCGCCTCGGCCGTGGTGGTGGGCAGGGCCCTGCGGCGCCGGAGGCCGTAGCGGGGCGCCCCGCGCCAGTAGTGTCGGGGGGGTGAGCAGAGTTGCGAAGAACGCCCGGCTGACCGCCGGCGACGTCGAATTGACCGTTGACCCCGAGAACGGCTGCCGGATCGGCAGCCTGGTGATCGGGGGCACCGAACTGCTGCGCCAGGGCGAGCGGTACGGCTGCTTCCCCATGGTGCCGTGGTGCGGCCGCACCGAGAACGGCCTGTTCCGCAACGGCGGCGAGCCGCATCAGATGCCGCTCAACTCCCCGCCGCACGCCATCCACGGCACCGGCCGCGACACCTCCTGGGAGCTCGCCCGGCAGGGCGACGCGGAAGCCGCCTTCTTCTACGACCTGGCCGACCCCTGGCCGTACGAGGGCCGGGTGACGCAGTCGTTCGAGCTGACCGAGGAGTCGCTGACGCTGAGCCTCGGGATCGAGACGTACGGGGACTCCTTCCCCGCGCAGGCCGGGTGGCACCCCTGGTTCCTCCGGAACCTCGGGGGTCAGGACGTACGGATCGCCTTCGACGCGGCCTGGCAGGAGGAGCGGGGCGACAACCACCTGCCGACCGGTCGCCGGATCGACCCGCTGCCCGGCCCGTGGGACGACTGCTTCGGGATGCCGGAGGGCGTCGACGTGAAGCTCACCTGGCCCGGGCAGCTGGAGCTGACGGTCAGGAGCCGGGACGAGTGGGTGGTGGTCTACGACGAGCAGGACGAGGCTGTCTGCGTGGAGCCGCAGTCCGGTCCGCCCAACGGGCTGAACACGGCACCCCTGCTGGTGACCCCGATCGAGCCCCTGGAGATCACGACGACCTGGAGCTGGGTACGTCTCTGACGCTCCGCGGCAGCGCTTACCCTCGTTGACATGACTGACGTACGCGCTGAGCTGCTCCAGCAGATCAAGGACAAGGCCGTGGTGCACGGCAAGGTGACCCTCTCCTCGGGGCTGGAAGCCGACTGGTACATCGACCTGCGCCGGATCACGCTGGACGGCAAGGCCGCGCCGCTGGTCGGCCAGGTCATGCTCGACGCCACCGCCGAGCTGGACTACGACTGTGTCGGCGGACTGACGCTGGGCGCCGACCCGGTCGCCACCTCGATGCTGCACGCCTCGGCGGCGCGCGGGACGAGCCTGGACGCGTTCGTGGTCCGTAAGGCGCAGAAGGCCCACGGGATGCAGCGCCGCATCGAGGGCACGGACGTCAAGGGCCGTCGCTGCCTCGTCGTCGAGGACACCTCGACGACCGGCGGCTCGCCGCTGACCGCGGTCGAGGCGGTGCGCGAGGCCGGCGGCGAGGTCGTGGCCGTCGCCGTGATCGTGGAGCGAGGTGCCGCTCCGGCGATCGCCGAGGCCGGTCTGCCCTACGTCCACGTCTACTCCGTGGGCGACCTCGACCTGGCCTGACCTGGGACTCCACGCTGCCCGTCGGGATAGCGCTCCCCGTTTCACGTGAAACGGGGAGCGCTATCCCGACGGGCAGCGTCGAGCCGGGACGAGAGTCTGGGAAGATAAGGGCGACGATGACGTCGCCCCCAGGTCAGGGACCAAGCACTGCACACCCGCACATCCCAAGGAGCGGACAGATGCCCATCGCAACCCCCGAGGTCTACGCCGAGATGCTCGACCGGGCGAAGGCAGGCAAGTTCGCCTACCCGGCCATCAATGTGACGTCGACCCAGACCCTGCACGCTGCACTGCGCGGCTTCGCGGAGGCGGAGAGCGACGGCATCGTCCAGATCTCCACCGGTGGTGCCGAATTCCTGGGCGGCCAGTACAACAAGGACATGGTGACGGGCGCCGTGGCCCTCGCCGAGTTCGCGCACATCGTCGCCGCCAAGTACGACATCACGGTCGCGCTGCACACCGACCACTGCCCCAAGGACAAGCTGGACAGCTACGTCCGTCCGCTGCTCGACGTCTCCGCGGAGCGCGTCGCCAAGGGTCTGAACCCGCTGTTCCAGTCGCACATGTGGGACGGTTCGGCCGAGACCCTCGCCGACAACCTGTCCATCGGTCAGGAGCTGCTGGCCAAGGCGGCCGCCGCCAAGATCATCCTCGAGGTCGAGATCACCCCGACGGGTGGCGAGGAGGACGGCGTCACGCACGAGATCAACGACGAGCTGTACACGACCGTCGACGACGCGCTGCGTACGGCCGAGGCGCTCGGCCTGGGTGAGAAGGGCCGCTACCTGCTGGCCGCCTCCTTCGGCAACGTCCACGGTGTCTACAAGCCGGGCAACGTCGTCCTGCGTCCCGAGCTCCTCAAGGACCTCCAGCAGGGCGTCTCCGCGAAGTACGGCAAGCCGGCCGGCAGCCAGCCGTTCGACTTCGTCTTCCACGGCGGCTCGGGCTCCACCGCCGAGGAGATCGCCACCGCGCTGGAGAACGGCGTCGTGAAGATGAACCTCGACACCGACACCCAGTACGCCTTCACCCGCCCGGTCGCGGACCACATGTTCCGCAACTACGACGGTGTCCTGAAGGTCGACGGCGAGGTCGGCAACAAGAAGACCTACGACCCGCGCACCTGGGGCAAGGCCGCCGAGGCCGGCATGGCCGTGCGCGTCACGGAGGCCTGCGGCAACCTGCGTTCCGCAGGCACCAAGCTCAAGTAGGTACGTCACGGACGTGACGGCGGGCCCGGTCTCCCCCTCGGGGGACCGGGCCCGTCCCGTGTCCGAGGAGTGAGGATCCGCTGTGAGTACGCCCGCGCGCTACGACTTCGACACCGTCATCGACCGCCGGGGCACCTGGTGCGTCCAGTGGGACGGGGTCGCCGACCGCTTCGGGGTGGACGGGCTGCTGCCCTTCACCATCTCGGACATGGACTTCGAGACCGCCCCCGAGGTGCTGGCCGCGCTCCGCGCCCGCCTGGACCACGGGGTTCTCGGCTACACCACCTGGCAGCAGGACGACTTCCTGTCGGCCGTCGCGCACTGGTACGAGACCCGCTACGCCACCCGCATCGACACCGGCCGCCTCGTCTACGGCCCGTCCGTGCTCAGCCAGCTCTCGCAGCTGCTCCGGATGTGGACCGCCGAGGGCGAGGGCGTGGTCGTCCACACCCCGACGTACGACGGCTTCCGCAAGGCGGTCCTGGGGCTCGGTCGCGAGCTGCGGGGTGTGCCGGTGGGGGACACCGCCGCCCTCGACGCGGAGCTGGCCCGCCCCGACACGAAGGTCCTGGTGCTCTGCTCGCCGCACAACCCGACGGGCCGGGTGTGGACGGAGGCCGAGCTGCGCGAGATGAGGACGCTCGCCGGGCGCCACGGCGTGGCGGTGATCAGCGACGAGATCCACGCGGACTTCGTGCACGACGGGTACACCCACGTCCCCTACGCGCGCATCGCCGGGGACGAGCGCTGGGCGGTCATCACCTCCGCCTCGAAGTCCTTCAACTTCCCGGCGCTGACCGGTTCCTACGGGCTCATCGGGGACCCGGCGGACCGGGCGGAGTACCTGCGCCGGATGGAGACGGGGGAGGGGCTCGCCTCCCCCGCGGTGCTGTCGCTGACCGCGCACATCGCGGCCTACCGCGAGGGCGGGGCCTGGCTCGACGAGGTCCGTGCGTACACCGCGGGGAATCTGGCGCTGGTCGGTGAGCGGCTGGACGCGGCCTTCCCCGAGCTGGGGTGGGAGCCGCCGGAGGCCGGCTATCTGGCGTGGATCGACCTGCGTCCCCTGGGTGTGGACGACGAGGCGTTGCAGCAGGCGCTGATCGAGCGGGAGAAGGTCGCCATCATGCCGGGGGCGGTCTACGGGGCGCCCGGGTTCCTGCGGCTGAACGTGGGGTGTGCGCGGGGCAAGGCGGAGGCGGGGGTGTCGGCGCTGGTGCGGGCGGTGCGGGCCGTGGCCTGATCAGGGCGGGAACAGGCGCGCAGGAATGGCCTTCCGGCCGGGCAGCGGTGATGCTGCTCCTATGACTCACGCGGACGGCGCGGCCGGTGCGGACGGCGACGGGATCCGGGTCGCCTCGCCCGTGGGGCGCTGGGTCGTCCTGACCACCGTGCTCGGGTCGAGCATGGCCCTGCTCGACTCCACGGTCATCAACGTGGCCCTGCCGCGCATCGGCCGGGACTTCGGCACCGATCTGGCCGCTCTGCAGTGGACCGTCAACGCCTACATGCTCACGCTGGCCGGGCTGATCCTGCTCGGCGGTGCGCTCGGGGACCGGTTCGGGCGGCGGCGGGTGTTCGTCGTCGGAGTGGTCTGGTTCGCAGTGGCCTCCCTGCTGTGCGGGATCGCGCCGAACGCCGAGGTGCTGATCGCCGCGCGGGCGTTGCAGGGGGCCGGGGGCGCACTGCTCACCCCTGGATCGCTGGCGATCATCCAGGCGAGTTTCCACCCCGACGACCGGGCCCGCGCCGTGGGCCTCTGGTCCGGCCTCGGCGGGGTGGGGGCGGCGGTCGGACCGTTCCTCGGCGGATGGCTGGTGGACGGGCCCGGCTGGCGGTGGGTCTTCCTGCTCAACCTGCCGCTCGCCGCGGTCTGCGTGCCCGTGGCCCTGCGCCACGTACCGGAGTCGAGGGACCCGGACACCCACGGCCGGTTCGACGTGCTGGGTGCCGCGCTCGCCGCGCTGGCGCTCGCCCTGGTCACCTACGCGCTGATCGAGGTGCCGGAGCAGGGCGCGTCCGTCCTGGTGATCGGCGCGGCCCTCGGCGGTGTGGTCCTGGGGGCGGCGTTCGTACGGGTGGAGCGGAGCCGGGCCGACCCCATGGTGCCGCCGTCGATCTTCGCGTCGCGGCAGTTCACGGCCGTCAACATCGTGACGTTCTGTGTGTACGCGGCCCTCGGCGGGTTCTTCTTCCTGTCCGCGATCCAGCTCCAGGTGGTCGCCGGATACTCGGCGCTCGGCGCGGGCACCGCGCTCCTGCCCACGACGGTGCTGATGCTGCTCTTCTCCGCGTCCGCCGGCGACCTCGGGCGGCGGATCGGGCCCCGCATCCCGCTCACCGCCGGCCCGCTGCTGGCGGCGGCCGGGATGCTCCTGATGCTGCGGGTCGGCCCCGGCGCGTCCTACCTGACGGACGTCCTGCCCGCCGTGCTGGTGCTCGGCCTCGGCATGGTCACCCTGGTGGCCCCGCTCACCGCGACCGTCCTGGCCGCCGTGGACACCGGCCGGGCCGGGCTCGCCAGCGGCATCAACAACGCGGCGGCGCGGGCCGCCGGACTGCTCGCGGTGGCCGCGCTCCCGCTGCTGGCGGGGATGGGCCCGGAGGCGTACCGCGACGCGGGCGAGTTCGCCTCGACGTTCCGGCGGGCGATGCCGATGTGCGCGGGGCTGCTCGCGGCGGGTTCGGTGATCGCCTTCCTGGCCGTACGCAAGCCCGCCGAGGCGGGTCGTGGGCCGCGGCCGGAGTGTGCGACGCACTGTGGCGTCACGGCCCCGCCCTTGGAGCCGGAGCCGGGATCCAGGCACACTTGAGCCATGTCCATCCACGAGAACCTGCTCGGGGGCCCCGCCCCGACCCACCTGCCCGACGACCCGGAGCCGCGCGAGCTGCTCGCCGCCGGCACGGCGCCCGCCGACGTCGCCGCGAAGTACCCCACGTCCTCGCTGGCCTGGGCGCAGCTCGCCGACGAGGCGTACGAGGGCGGCCGGGTGATCGAGTCCTACGCCTACGCGCGCACCGGCTACCACCGCGGTCTCGACGCCCTGCGCCGTGCGGGCTGGAAGGGCCACGGCCCCGTCCCGTTCGAGCACGAACCGAACCGCGGCTTCCTGCGGGCCCTGCACGCCCTCGCGCGCGCCGCGCAGTCGATCGGTGAGCAGGAGGAGTACGAGCGCTGCTCGTCCTTCCTGCGGGACTCCTCGCAGACCGCCGCCGACACCCTGGGCTGAGCCGATCCCGCCTTCCGAGCCCCGCGGGCGCAGCCCGCGGGGCCCGACGTGTCCTCGGGAAGGCCGTTAGGATGCCGAGCAGGGGACCGGAGCTCCACCACCTCAGAGGAAGGGGCGGACCGCTACCCGGAAGCTCGTGTCGAGGAGACAGAAATGTCGACGAACCACCCCGACCCCGAAGCCACCGGTGCGGACACCCCGCACCTGGACTTCGCGGGAACGACGCCGTACGAGGACTATGTCCAGGCGGACGTCCTGACCCACCTCCAGCACCTTCGTTCGGACGACCCCGGCGAGATGGTCTTCCTGGTCACCACCCAGGTCATGGAGCTGTGGTTCACCGTCATCGTCCATGAGTGGGAGACCGCCGCCCACGCCCTGCGCGAGGACCGCATACCGGTCGCCAGGGACGCCCTGAAGCGCTCGCTGCGGGAGCTGGAGGCGCTGAACGCCTCCTGGAAGCCGCTGGCGGGCCTCACACCCGCCCAGTTCAACTCCTACCGGGCATCGCTCGGCGAGGGGTCCGGCTTCCAGTCGGCGATGTACCGCCGGATGGAATTCCTGCTGGGCGACAAGTCCGCGTCCATGCTCGTCCCGCACCGGGGCGCGCCCCGCGTCCACGCCGAGCTGGAGAAGGCGCTCCACGAGCCCGGTCTCTACGACGAGACGCTGGCGCTGCTGGCCCGGCGCGGATACCCCGTACCCCGGTCGGTGCTCGAACGCGATCTGTCGCAGAGGTACGAGCCGTCCCCCGCGGTCGAGGCCGTCTGGGCGGAGATCTACGGCGCCCCGGACCAGAACGACGAGCTCGTGCGGCTCGGCGAGGTGCTGACCGACGTCGGCGAGCTGGTGTGGCGCTGGCGCAACGACCACCTGACCGCCACCCGGCGGGCGATGGGGTCGAAGACCGGCACCGGCGGGTCGGCCGGGGTCGCCTGGCTGGAGAAGCGGGCCACCAAGAGCGTGTTCCCCGAGCTGTGGACGGCGCGTAGCCATGTCTGATTTCAAGGAGCGCGCCGAGGCGCTCGACACCGCCGACGAACTGGCCCCCCTGCGCGAGCTGTTCACCCTCGACGACACCGTCTACCTCGACGGCAACTCGCTCGGCGCGCTGCCCCGTCACGTGCCCGCGCGCATGCAGGAGGTCCTGACCCGCGAGTGGGGCGCGCTGCGCATCCGGTCCTGGGGCGAGAGCGGCTGGTGGACGGCGCCCGAGCGGATCGGTGACCGGATCGCCCCGCTCGTCGGGGCCGCCGCCGGGCAGATCGTGGTGGGCGACTCCACCAGCGTGAACGTCTTCAAGGCCGTCGTCGCCGCCACCCGGCTCGCGGGTGAGGGGCGCGACGAGATCCTCGTCGACGCGTCGACCTTCCCCACGGACGGGTACATCGCCGGCTCGGCGGCCCGCATGACGGGCCACCGTGTCGTCCCGGTCGCCCCGTCCGACGTACCGGCCGCCCTCGGGCCGCGTACGGCCGCGGTCCTCCTGAACCACGTCGACTACCGCACGGGCAGGCTCCACGACCTGCCCGGCCTGACCGCCGCCGCCCACGAGGCGGGCGCGCTCGCCGTCTGGGACCTGTGCCACAGCGCGGGCGCCCTGCCGGTGGGCCTGGACGCGCACGGGGTCGACCTGGCCGTCGGCTGCACGTACAAGTACCTCAACGGCGGCCCCGGTTCGCCGGCCTACCTGTACGTCGCCGAGCGCCACCAGGAGGCCTTCGACTCCCCCCTGCCCGGGTGGACCTCGCACGCCGATCCGTTCGCGATGACGCCCGGCTACGCCCCCGCGGACGGTTCCGTGCGGGGCAGGGTCGGCACCCCGGACATCCTGTCCATGCTGGCCCTGGAGTCGGCCCTGGACGTGTGGGACGGCGTATCGGTGGAGGCCGTACGGGCCAAGTCCCTGGCGCTGACGGACTTCTTCCTGGAGTGCGTCGCCGCCTACGCCCCCGAGGGCCGGGTCGCGCCCGTGACCCCGGTCTCCCACGCGGAGCGCGGGAGCCAGGTCTCGCTGCGGTGCGAGAACGCGGACGGGACAGCAGAGGTGATGCGCGTGCTCATCGAGCGCGGTGTGGTCGGCGATCTGCGCCGCCCCGACGTCCTGCGCTTCGGTTTCACGCCGCTGTACGTCGGTTTCGCCGACGCGGAGCGGGCGGCGCGGATCCTCGCGGAGGTCCTGGCGGCCTGAGCGTGCCGCCGCCGTGCGGGTCCATGATCCGGGCCCGTACGGCGGCACTCCGCCGTACTGGTACCGTCCCCGCAGGTCAGTCCAGTTGGGCACGGGCACAGGACGGTTGGAGCAGCATGTCGGATTCTGCCGCGCGTGATCGCGAAGCCGCCGAGACCGAGTCGGCGTTCGCCCATCCGGTGGTCGCCCCCGACGGGTCCGCGGCCTATGGGAGCCACCCCGACCAGGTGATCGACTTCTTCGCGCCCCGGGACGGCCGCACCGGCGCTCCGCTCGTCGTGCTCCTGCACGGCGGTGCCTGGCGGGCGCCGTACGACCGGCAGCACGTCTCGCCGTTCGCGGACTTCCTGGCGCGGCGCGGATTCGCCGTGGCCAGCGTCGAGTACCGGCGGGGCGGTGAGATCCCGCAGCAGGATGGGGCCGGTCCGGTCGCGGGGCGCTGGCCCGAGACGTTCGACGACGTGGCGGCGGCGATGGACGCCCTGCCGGCACTGGCGGCCCGGGAGCTTCCGGGAGCCGATCTGCGCAAGACCGTGGTCACCGGACACTCGGCCGGCGGGCAGCTCGCCCTGTGGGCCGCCGCGCGCCATGTGCTCCCGGAGGGATCGCCCTGGCGGCTGCCCGCCGCGCCGCCGCTGCGCGGGGTGGTCGCGCTGGCGCCGATCGGGGACTTCGCGCGCGCGGTGGAGCTGGACGTCTGCTCGGGCGCGGTGCGCCAGCTCCTGGGGGGCGAGTACACCTTCGAGGCACGGGGCGCCCACGTCGATCCGGCGCTGCTGCTGCCGACCGGCATCGCGACGGCCGTCGTCCAGGGGGTGGAGGACCTCACCGTGCCGCAGGCGGTCACCGAGGCGTTCGTGGACGCGGCGGCGAAGGCCGGCGAGATGGTGGGGCTCACGCTGCTGGACGAGGTCGGGCACTTCCCGCTGATCGACCCCTCGGCGGACGCCTGCGCGGTGGTGGCCGAGGAGATCGCCCAGCTGGCCTGGTAGTACTTACGACGGACGGCGAAGGATCCGCATCACTGCTGACGACCGGGGCAGGCGCGGGCCCTACCGTGGAAGCGTGACCGAGACCAAGACCAGAAGCCCGGAGTTCCGGCTGGCCGCAGGGGCGACGGACGGCCTGCGGCAGGACCTGTTCCACAACGCGTTCGACTACCGTCCGCTGGGCCCCCTGGGCACGGACGGGCCGATCGTCCGACGCCTCCCGAAGCCGTTCCGCGCGGGTGCCGTCTGGTTCCCGCACGCGGTCGTGGGCATGGTCGCGCTGATCTCGCTGATGGAGGGCGTCTTCTCCGCGAACACCTACTCCCCGTTCGGCTTCGCGACCGTCATCACCGGGTTCCTGCCCGCCTGCACGCTGCTGATGACGCTGGTACGGCCCGTCCTCGCGTTCTGGGTGTCGATCGTGTCGACCCCGGTGGTGGCGATAGTCGGGAGCGGCGACTGGCCCTGGCAGCCGAGCGCGTTCGCCTGCCACCTGGGGGTGCTGATCGTGGTCGCGGCACGGACACGGCCCCGTACGGCCGCCTGGATGTGGCTGATCACCCTGCTCGTCGGGAGCTTCCTCGGGAACATGGGCCCAGGCTTCTCCAACACCGCGCCGATGGCGGTGGCCTCCGCGTTCGCCCTGCTCCTCGTCGCCCTGGTGCAGGTGCGCCGCGAGGCGCGTCGCGAGGTGACCGTGCAGCGCACCGTCACCGCCGTGGAACGCGACCGGCGCACGCTCCTGGAGGAGCGCACCACCATCGCCCGTGAGCTGCACGACGTCGTCGCCCATCACATGTCCGTCGTCGCCATCCAGGCCGAGGCGGCCCCGTACCGGGTGGAGAATCCGCCGCCCGAGCTGGAACAGGCCTTCGTCACCATCCGGGAGAACGCCGTCGCGGCCCTCACCGAGCTGCGCCGCGTCCTGGGCGTCGTCCGGGCGGAGGACCACGAGGCGCCGGACGCCCCGCAGCCCACGCTCGCCGAGATCGACCGGCTGCTGGACAACGTCCGGGAGACGGGTCTGGAGACGGAGAAGACCGTCACCGGCGCGGTGCGGGAGCTGCCGCAGGGCGTGGAGCTCTCGGCGTACCGGATCGTCCAGGAGGCGCTGAGCAACACGCTCCGGCACGCACCGGGCGCCACCGCCAAGGTGGAGATCGGCTATGTGCTCGGCGGGCTCGGGGTGCGCGTCGTCAACGGTCCCGCCCGGGGGCTGGTGAAGCCGTCGCCGGGGGCCGGCCACGGGATCACGGGGATGCGGGAGCGGGTCGCGATGCTGAACGGGGAGATGACCGCGGGGGCGAGCGGGGACGGCGGGTACGAGGTCGCCGTGTTCCTGCCGGTGCCCGTCCAGCGCGACGGCGGTGACGCCGCGTGAACGAATCGCCGATCCGGGTGCTGATCGTCGACGACCAGATGATGGTCCGCGAGGGGTTCTCCGTGCTGCTCAACGCGATGCCCGGCATCGAGGTCGTCGGCGAGGCCGTCGACGGGCGGCAGGCCGTCTCCCAGGTCGCCGCCCTGCGGCCCGACGTGGTGCTGATGGACATCCGGATGCCGGAGCTCAACGGCATCGAGGCGACCCGGGAGATCGTCGCCGCCGACGCGGACGCCAAGGTGCTCGTCCTGACCACCTTCGACCTCGACGAGTACGTGTACCAGGCACTGCGGGCGGGAGCCTCGGGCTTCCTCCTGAAGGACGCCTCGGCGCGGCAGCTCGCCGAGGGCGTGCGGGTGGTGGCGTCCGGAGAGGCGCTGCTCGCCCCGACGGTGACCCGGCGGCTGATCACCGAGTTCTCGAAGATCGCCGAAGCGCCGCGGCCGCCCGCCATGGCGAGGATCGGCGACCTCACCGAGCGGGAGACGGAGGTCCTCGTGCTGATCGCCCAGGGGCTGTCGAACCTGGAGATCGCCTCGCACCTCGTGGTCGCCGAGTCGACGATCAAGACGCACGTCAGCCGCGTCCTGGTGAAGCTGGGGCTGCGGGACCGGACCCAGGCGGCCGTGTTCGCCTACGAGGCACGGCTGGTCACGCCCGGATAGCGTCGGCTCATGCACGTGTCCTTCGACCCCTGGTCCCCGGCGTTCGTCGCCGACCCCTACCCCGCCTACGCCGCGCTGCGCGCCACCGGCCGGGCGCACTACTTCGAGCCGACGCGGCAGTGGCTCGTCCCGCACTACTCCGACGTGTCCGGGCTGCTGCGCGACCGGCGGCTGGGGCGGACCTACCTGCACCGCTTCGGCCACGACGAGTTCGGCGTCACCGCGCCGCCGGAGGCCCACGAGCCCTTCCACACGCTCAACGGGCACGGGATCCTCGATCTGGAGGCACCCGACCACACCCGGATCCGGCGGCTGGTCTCGAAGGCGTTCACGCCCCGCAGGGTCGAGGCGCTCGTCCCTACCGTGGAGCGGCTGGCCGCCGGGCTCGTCGACGACTTCGTCCGGGCGGGAGGGGGCGACCTGCTGAGCGCGGTCGCGGAGCCGCTCCCGGTGGCCGTCATCGCCGAGATGCTGGGCGTGCCGGAGTCCGACCGGGGGCTCCTGAGGCCGTGGTCGGCGGCGATCTGCGGGATGTTCGAGCTGAATCCGCCGGAGGAGACCGCGCGCGCCGCCGTACAGGCGTCGGTCGAATTCTCCGCCTATCTGCGGGGACTGATCACCGCACGGCGCGCGGACCCCGGAACCGACCTGATCTCCGGGCTCATCGCCGCCCATGACGACGAGGACCGGCTGACCGAGCAGGAGATCGTCTCCACCTGCGTGCTGCTGCTCAACGCCGGCCACGAGGCGACGGTCAACGCCACCGCGAACAGTTGGTGGATGCTCTTCCGGCACCCCGAGCAGCTGGCCTCCCTGCGCGGCGATCACGCTCTGCTGCCGACCGCCGTGGAGGAACTCCTGCGCTACGACACCCCGGTGCCGCTGTTCGCACGCTGGGTCCTGGACGACATCGAGATCGACGGCACGGTCATCCCGCGCGGTTCGCAGGTCGCCCTGCTCTTCGCGTCGGCCAACCGGGACCCGGAGCGCTTCGCCGACGCGGAGACGCTCGACCTGTCCCGTCAGGACAACCCGCACATCTCCTTCGGGGCGGGCATCCACTACTGCCTGGGTGCTCCGCTGGCCCGCGTGGAGATGGCCGCCTCGTTCGGGGAACTGCTCCGCAAGGCGCCGCGGATGCGGCTGGTGGCGGAACCCGAGTGGAATCCGGGCTATGTGATCCGGGGGCTGCGGGAGCTACAGGTCGAGATCTGAGGTGTCCGGGGCGAGGGCCCCGGACAGCCGTGCGCGGTCCGGGCCCTGCGGGTTCGCCCAGCCGTGCAGCGCCCACGCGGACAGGGCGAGGACGCCCGCCGCGCCCACGGCCGCGGCCAGCACACGGAACCGGAGCGCCCTGTGCCCGCGCAGCAGACGCAGGGTCAGCAGCCAGGCGGCCGGGGGGACCAGGGCCCCGGCGAGCACGACGAGGGGCAGCTCCGTCCACAGGACGGAGAGGTCGCCGCCCTGCCCCTCGAAGCCGCCGCCCATGTGTACGCGGGTGCGGCGGGACGAACCCCAGACGGACAGGGCGGTGACCGCCCCGAGCACCGCCGTCGCACACCCGCCGTACCCGGCCGCGTCCCGTTGCCTCATGTGTGCTCAGGACGCGGCCCGCCGGCGGGCGGTTCCCTACGTGGTCTGCAGGTCCCGCCGCCGGAAGCCCTCCAGACCGAACAGGACCAGGGCCGCGGCGATCACGGTGAGGACGGCCAGGGGGGTCCACTCCATGGGGGCCGCAGGCAGCTTCGGGACGTGTCCGAAGGGGGACAGGTCGTTCGTCCAGTCGGGGAAGCGGAGGAGTTGGCCCAGGTAGCCGGTCACGAAGGCGTACACCGGGACCGTCCACGCGGCCCGGGCCGCGCGGGGGAGCCAGCCGAAGAGGACCGAGGCCACCCCTGCGGTCACCCACAGCGCGGGGGCGTAGGCGAGCGCCGCACCGGTCAGGGACAGCACCAGCCCGGGATCATCGGTGGAGGCCGCCCCCAGGACACCGATGCCCAGTCCGCCGGCGAGCAGGAGCGCCGTGCCGCCCGCGAGCGCGACGGCCAGATGGCTGCCCGCCCAGCGGGCGCGGGACAGGCCGGTCGCCAGGAGCGGTTCGGCGCGGCCCGCGTGCTCCTCGGCCAGGGGCCGCAGAGACGCCATGACGACGTACACGGAGGCCACGACGGCGAGGATCACCATGATCATCGAGGCGAACGACTCGGCCATGGTGGCGCCGCCGATCCTCCGGAGCGCCTCCTGGATCTGGTCGATGCTCCCGAGCATGTCCTCGACCTCGCCGAGGATGGATCCGTACATGGCGCCCATCACGAACAGCCCGGCGACGAATCCGGCCAGCACGGAGCGGTGCAGCCGCAGCGCGAACCCCAGCGGCCCCAGCAGCGCCCGGGACGCCGTCGGGGAGCCCGGCCGGCCGGCGCGGAGCCCCGCCCCCACGTCACGCCGTGTCGACAGGACGAATCCGGTGCCGGCGCAGAGGACGGCGAGCGCCGCGCAGAGCAGCAGCGGCCACCAGTGGTTGTCCACGTAGGGGTAGGTGCGCTGGATCCAGCCGATCGGCGAGAGCCAGGAGAGCGCGTCGTCGCCGCCCGCGTCACCCGCGGCGCGCAGGACGTAGGCGAGCCCGATGACGGCCAGCGCCATGCCGGACGCGCCCCGGGTGTGGGCGGTGATCTGCGTGGTGATCGCGGCGACACCCGCGAAGACGAGGCCGACGGCCGCGTGCGCGAGGCCGTAGACCAGCGCCCCCGCGGCGCCGTCCGGCCCCAGGTCCATGGCCCCGAGCCCGGCGGCCAGCAGGACGGCGAGCGAGAGGTCGGCGATCACCGCGACCCAGAGCGCGGCGGCCAGGTGGGCGTGGCGTCCGACGACGGTGGAGCGGACCAGCTCGGCGCGGTTGGTCTCCTCCTCGTCGCGGGTGTGACGGGTGACGATCAGGACGCTCATGAGGCCGACCAGCACCGCCAGGAAGCCGAGCATCTGGTGACCCAGCATCGAGCCGAAGGTGTAGTCGTCCAGATAGTGCCGGGGCCCGGTCATGGCGAGCCCGGCGGGGCTGTCCATGGTGGCGAGGAGGGAGGCACGGTCCTCGGGTGCGGCGTACAGCGTCGTGAACTTGTCGGCCGTGGCGAGCGTGGACAGGAACAGCGCGAGGACCCACACCGGCAGCCGGACGCGGTCCCTGCGCAGGTTGAACCGGACCAGTGTGCGGGTCCCCGCCAGTGCTCCGGGGGTGGAGAGGGTCCGCGCTGCCGCGGGCGTGCGGGCGGCCGTCGTGGCGCTCATCGCGCGTTCCCGGGTGAGGCCGCGGGGGTGTGGCCGTTGGCGGCGAGCTCGTCGCCGTAGTGGCGGAGCATGAGCTCCTCCAGGGTGGGCGGATGGCTGATCAGACCGCGTACACCGAACCCGGCGAGCGCGCGCACCGCTGCGTCGAGGTGGCCGCCGTCCACGGCGAACCGCACTCCGGTCCCCTGTCCGGCCCCGGCGTCGGTGACCTCCACCGCGTGCACGCCCGGCAGGGCGTCGAGGCCGGTGGCGGGCCGTTCCGTCTCGGCCTCGATCGTCGTACGCGTCAGATGCCGCATCTCGCTGAGCGACCCTGACTGCACCGTCCTGCCGAGCCGGATGATGCTGACCCGGTCGGCCAGCTTCTCGACCTGGGCCAGGATGTGGCTGGAGAGCAGCACGGTCCTGCCCGCGGCCTTCGCCTCCAGGATGACGTCCTGGAAGACCACCTCCATGAGGGGGTCGAGCCCGGCGGTCGGTTCGTCCAGGAGGAGCAGTTCCGCGTCGGAGGCCAGGGCGGCGACGATGGCCACCTTCTGGCGGTTGCCCTTGGAGTAGGCCCGGCCCTTCTTCGTCGGGTCGAGGTCGAAGCGCTCCATCAGCTCGTCGCGGCGCCGCTTGTCGGAACCGCCGCGCAGGCGGGAGAGCAGGTCGACGGCCTCGCCGCCGGTGAGGTTCGGCCACAGCTCGACGTCGCCGGGCACGTAGGCCAGGCGCCGGTGCAGTGCGACGGCGTCGTGCCAGGGGTCCTTCCCGAGCAGCAGGGCCGCTCCCGAATCGGCGCGCAGCAGCCCCAGCAGGACTCGGATGGTGGTGGACTTCCCGGCTCCGTTTGGTCCGAGGAAGCCGTGGACCTCACCTGTTTCGACGGCGAGGTCGAGGCCGTCCAGTGCGTGCGTCCGCCCGAACGACTTGTGCAGTCCGGCGACGGTGATTGCCTTCGTCATGTTTCTGAAAGTACGCTGATTTCACAAAGTTGTGAAGTTAAGGAAGCGTATAAAGTTGTGGCGTGAGCGGAGCAGGGGAAGTGGTGGACGCGATGGCCGGCGGGACCGAGGGACCCGGAGCGGCGGGGGACGGCGCGGAGCGTGACGAGGACGCGGTGTCACTGTTCGTCGAGCGCTTCGCGGCCGAGATGACGGAGGCGGGGATGCAGCGGATGGCCTCACGCGTCTTCGCCGCGCTCCTCGCCGACGACGACGGTTCCATGACCTCGGCGGAGCTCGGCCGCCAGCTGCGGATCAGCCCGGCGGCGGTCTCCGGCGCGGTCAACTACCTCACCCAGGTCAGCATGGTCGGCCGCGAACGCGACCCCGGCTCACGCCGCGACCGCTACCGCCTGCACAACGAGATCTGGTACGCCACCTTCGCCAGCCGCGACCAGGTGCTGACCCGCTGGGAGCGCACGCTGCGGGAGGGCGCCCGCTCGCTCGGTGAGGACACCCCGGCGGGCGCCCGGCTCGTGGAGACGGCGGAGTTCTTCACCTTCCTGCAGGCGGAACTGCTCGGCATCCTCGACCGGTGGCGGGAGAGCCGCAAGGCCCCGGAGTGAGGCGGAGTGGGGTCGGGCGGACGCCGTGGGCGCGCAGGCCCGGCCCGTGCGGCCGGCGGCCTGCCGGGGCCGCCCACCACCCCGTCAGCGCCCCGCCTCCCCGGGGAGCACCAGCCCCCAGGCACCCGCGCGGACGGTCCAGGTGCGGGTCCTGACCGGACCCCCGACCTGTATGTCCGCGCGGTAGCGGAAGTCGGGTCCGGCCACCGTGACCGCCTTGGCCTCGGCCGTGTGCGTCTCGCCGGACGTCGTGTGGATCACCACGTCCGCCAGGCCGCCGTCGCCCTGGGCGGAGACCGAGACGTCCTCCACCGGCCGGTCCAGGTCGTTCAGGAGGACGCCGTCCGCCTCGACCCGCAGCCGGTGGGTGCCGGAGGGGCCGGAGGGCGAGGGCGGGGCGGGCCGGACCAGGGAGGCCACGAGGCTGCGGCAGGTGTCCCAGACCGTGTGGGACGGGCCGGGCGAGGGTCTGGCCGCGGGTATGCGCAGCTCTCCCAGGACCACACCGTCGCTGTCGTCGACGAGCAGGTCCAGCCGGCGCGCGGTCCCGTCGAGCGCCGTGCGCGCGGCCGCGACCGCTCCCCGGGGCACGCCGAGGGCGTGGGCGAGTTCCAGTGAGTGGGCGGCGCCCACCGGGATCAGGGAGAGCGAGCTGTCCGAGAGCTCGCGCTCCCGGTGGAGCTGGGACACCGCGCGCAGCAGCGCGTGGTCGTCGCCGACGACGACCGGACGCCTCGACCCCCTCCGTGACAGGGCCCTGGCGAATTCGTCGGGACCGTCCGGGAGACAGATCTTGGCGTGCGCGCCCGCGCTCAGGACGTCCTTCGCGATGCGCACGGACTCGCCGTCGTAGCGGCGGGCAAGGGGGTCGATGAGCACGAGTAGCTGGTGGTCGCCGTCGCCGGGGGGCTCTGCAGCCGACACCTCGGTCCTTCCTCGGGTAGCATCTTGGTGCAAGAGCCCCTTGCGCTATTGCGCCAGGGGCTTCGTCTATTCCGGGGCACCCGGTTCGACGGCTCAGGCTTTGCCGTACATCGTCGTGCGGCAGGTACGACCTTTACGTACGCCCCCTGACCTTGGACATGCCCCGCCCGGAAGGGGTGTACGCCTGTGCCCGCACTTGTGCTGCTCGGTGCTCAGTGGGGTGACGAGGGCAAGGGGAAGGCCACCGACCTCCTCGGTGGATCCGTTGACTATGTGGTGCGATACCAGGGCGGCAACAATGCCGGCCACACGGTCGTCGTGGGCGACCAGAAGTACGCACTGCATCTCCTCCCCTCCGGAATCCTGTCGCCGGGGTGTACCCCGGTCATCGGTAACGGTGTCGTCGTCGACCCGGCGGTCCTGCTCTCCGAGCTGAGCGGTCTGAACGAGCGAGGCGTCGACACGTCCAAGCTCCTGATCAGCGGCAACGCTCATTTGATCACTCCGTACAACGTCACCGTCGACAAGGTGACGGAACGCTTCCTCGGCAAGCGGAAGATCGGCACGACCGGGCGCGGTATCGGCCCGACCTACGCCGACAAGATCAACCGTGTCGGCATCCGCGTCCAGGACCTCTACGACGAGTCGATCCTGGAGCAGAAGGTCGAAGCGGCGCTGGAGCAGAAGAACCAGCTCCTGGCCAAGGTCTTCAACCGGCGCGCGATCGAGGCCGACAAGGTCATCGAGGACATGCTCCAGTACGCGGAGCAGATCAAGCCGTTCGTCGCCGACACGACGCTGATCCTGAACAACGCCATCGACGAGGGCAAGGTCGTCCTCTTCGAGGGCGGCCAGGGCACGCTCCTGGACGTCGACCACGGCACCTACCCCTTCGTCACCTCGTCGAACCCGACCGCGGGCGGCGCCTGCACCGGTGCCGGCGTGGGCCCGACGAAGATCAGCCGGGTCATCGGCATCCTCAAGGCCTACACCACCCGCGTCGGTGCCGGCCCCTTCCCGACGGAACTTCTCGACGAGGACGGCGAGGCGCTGCGCCGGATCGGCGGCGAGCGTGGTGTCACCACCGGCCGTGACCGCCGCTGCGGCTGGTTCGACGCCCCCATCGCGCGGTACGCGACCCGGGTCAACGGTCTCACCGACTTCTTCCTCACCAAGCTGGACGTGCTGACCGGCTGGGAGCAGATCCCGGTGTGCGTGGCGTACGAGATCGACGGCAAGCGCGTCGAGGAGCTCCCGTACAACCAGACCGACTTCCACCACGCGAAGCCGATCTACGAGATGCTGCCGGGCTGGTCCGAGGACATCACGAAGGCCAAGACCTTCGGCGACCTGCCGAAGAACGCGCAGGCGTACGTGAAGGCGCTGGAGGAGATGTCCGGCGCCCCGATCTCCGCGATCGGCGTCGGCCCCGGCCGGACCGAGACCATCGAGATCAACTCCTTCCTCTAGGGGACCGTACGACGGCGGCCGGACCTTCCTCGAGGAAGGTCCGGCCGCCGTCGCGTTTCCGGGTGCGGGCGGCGCCGTCAGGGGAGCTGCCGGAGGAAGGCGACCACGAACAGCGCCCCGGCCGCCGAGCAGACGAGCACCACGGGCACCACCCAGCCGGGCCTGTGGCCTCCGCGCAAGGGCTCCGTCATCCGCTCGTGCAGACGGGTGACGCCGTACAGCGCCGCGAGCGCGGCGAGGGAGCAGGGGACGGCGACCGCGAAGTGGGTGAGCCACGCGCCCGCCGGGCTCGGGCCGCCCCAGGCGTTGTCGTAGGGGCCGCCGTCCACGAACCCGTAGAACAGCCCCCGGACCGCGGTGAGCAGGAGCACCGCGGTCAGGACGAGGGAGAGCGCGCCCAGCAGCACCGTCGCTCCGGCATGGGCGGCCACCCGCACCGCTCCCGGCCGGGGCGCCCCCGTGCCCGCGCG
>NZ_NEUF01000093.1 GCF_002910915.1 Streptomyces sp. SM10
CGACGTTCACGATGCCGACCGAACGCGCCCAGTTCCGGGGTGGGGCCGGGGCTGCCGGAGTCCGTCGCCGTGGGTGTGGGCGTCGGCGAGGTGGACGGCGTCGGAGTGGCGCTGGGCTGCGGGCCGACGATGATGCCGCCGCCGTGACCGGGGTCGCTCGGGCTGCCGGGACCTCCGACCGGGGCCTTCGGCGCGTGGGGGCCGCCCGCTCCGGGGCTCTTCGGGATCACGCCCTTGCCGTCGGCGACGGAGTGGACACCCTTGCGGTAGAAGTCCAGCCAGGACAGGACCGTCCGCAGATAGGTTTCCGAGTGGTTGTAGCTGAGGACCGCCCTGTCCAGATCCCCCCGTACGGAGAGGTTCCGGTTCCCCGCGCAGAGGTAGTGACCCGCGGCGAGCGCGGCGTCCACGACGTTGTTCGGATCCTTGCGTCCGTCGCCGTTGCCGTCCTTGCCCCAGTGCGCCCAGGTGGACGGGATGAACTGCATCGGCCCGACGGCCCTGTCGTACGTGGCGTCGCCGTCGTAGGCCCCGCCGTCGGTGTCCGGGATGTGGGCGAAGCCCGCCCCGTTGAGTACGGGTCCCAGGATCGGCGTGAGTGTGGTGCCGGCGGCGTTCACCCGGCCCCCGCCCGCGTGGCCGGACTCCACCTTGCCGATGGCCGCGAGTAACTGCCAGGGGAGGCGGCAGCCGGGGTCGCGGCGGCCGAGCACGCTCTGCGCGTTCCGGTAGGCCGCCAGGACGGTCGCGGGGATGCCGGCTTCGGCCCAGGACTGCGTGACGGTCTCGGCGGGCTTCTGCTTCTTCTTCGCTGCGTCCTTCGGCGGCTCCGGTGATCGCAGGGGTGGCAGTTCGGTGTGGTAGCTGTCGTCGTTCGGCACCTCGGTCCAGACGACGTCGTCCGATGCCACGTTCTTCAGATCGCCCGCGGTGGCGCCACCCGCGAGTCCGGGGGCCTGGGACGCCGTGAGCGCCGCCATGGCGGCGACCGCGGTCGCCGTGCCGGTGAGCCCGCGGCGCATGGTTCCCTCGAACCTCATGTGTCCTCCCTCTCCTGGGTCATCGCGCGAACGTGTCGATGGCAGCGATCCGCCAGGTGTCACCTTGGCGGACGGCGTCCACGGCGAACATGGCCGCGGCGTACGTCGTCTCCTCCTCCTTGCCGGTACGGGTGTTGCTCTGGTCGGCGAAGACCAGCAGGCGGGCCCGGTCACCGTCGAGCCGTTCGACACCGCTCTCGGTGACGGTCGTGGTGAGCACCAGCTTCTGCTTCGGGGCCTGCGCGCGTACCTCGGCGAGCATGTCCTTGTGCTGCTGGACCGCCTTGCCGGTCAGGTACTTCCGCGCGGCCAGGTCGGACTTCCCCGGCGAGGCGTACGTGTACGAGAAGACGGCGCCCACGGCCTCGGTGATCTGTCCCTTGACCTGACTGGTCCGGCTGATGTCGGTGAGGGCGGTGTTCTGCCGGGTGGGGTCGTCGCGGAGCGCACCGGCGGAGGCGAACGCCCAGGCGGCGAAGGCGCCGAGGAGGACGGTGGCCGCGCAGAGTGCGGCGGGGAGCCGGATACGGAGGCGGGGAAGTCTCCTGCGGGGCGGCTCGTCCCCGGTCTGCCCCTCCACCGCGGCGGACTCGCCGAGGGCACCTGCGTGGGGCTCGGCGTCGGAGCCGGCGGCGGACGCGGTGTCGGAGCCGGGGGCGGGTTCGTCGGCGGTTCCCTGCTCGGGCGCCGGGGCGTCGGTGGGCTGCCGCCCCTTCTCCGGGGCGGCGCCCGCCCGCCGGGTGGTGGCCGACGCGACGGGGGCGAGACGGCGGCGGCGGTTGACGAGGTGTCGGGTCGTCGACATGTCAGTGGTCCTCTCGGAGCGGGGCGGTCGGGCGGGTTCAGCCGGCGGTGTTGCCGACGGGCGCCTGCCCGAGGGCGCTGAGCTTCCACCCCTCGGACGTGCGGGTGAGCTGCCCGAGCATCCGGCTCTCCTTGACTGCGGGCTCGCCCTCGGGGGCGGTCACGGTGACCCGCAGCGCCACCATCACCCCGGCCTTGCCGGCCCTGTCGTCGAGCTCGGTCACCGCGCCGGACAGGATCCTGGCGGTGCTGACGGTCCTGGCCGCCTCGATCTGCTTGACGAACGCGTCCCGCCCGTCGACGAGTTGCTTGTGGAGATCGCCGGTGGAGGAGTCCTCCCAGCTGTCGAGCCCCTTCTCCACCTGGGCGTGGTCGAGCGTGTTCATGTTCTGCACGGCCTGTTCGCCTGCCGCCAGCGCGTCGTCGCGGGCCTCGGCGTAGGCGGCCGATCGGTCGTGCGCCGCGTCGTAACGCGACCACCCGCCCCATCCCGCCGCGCCGGCCGCCGCGACCGTCAGCACGATCGCCGCCACCACCAGCGGATTCCTCGTCGTCCCTGCCCGTGCCATGGGTGCTCTCCCCTATCTGGAGGTGATGTCGACGATGATCCAGCGGCCGCCACGCAGTTCCGCCGTCACCGAGAGCTGCGCCCCCGCCGTGGTGGCGGCCTTCCCTTCGCGCTCGTACACCTGGTCGAGAAAGACGAGGAGGTGGGCGCTGCGGGCACCGAGCCGGGTGACTCCGGCACGTACGGCCTGCGAGGTGAGCGTGAGCTTCTGGTCGGCCGCCTGCTTCTCGACCTGGCCGAACAGCGCCGCGTACTGCTGGAGCGCCTTGCCCGCGAGGAGCCGCTTCGCCGCCTCCTTGGTGACGGCGGTGGACTGCGGGCTGTACGAGAAGACCTTGCCCAGGGCGCTGCTCACGTCACCCGCGACCCGGGTGGTCTCCGCCGTGTCGGTCAGCGCACGGTTGGAGGTGGCGGGGGTGTCCCGCACCTGCCGCGCCGCGACGTGGAGACCGACGCCGGCGGCGAGCAGGGCGGCGACCAGGACCGATGCGAGACCGCGACGCCAGGCCACGTGCCGGGGCGCTGTCCCCTCCTGGCCGGCGCCGGTCCCTTCGTCCCGTACGTCCGTGTCAGGATCCCCGGTGGCGCCCTCGATCGTGGTCCCTCCGGTCCGCTTCATCCGCCGCTCCCGACCGGTATCGCGTCCAGTGCCTTGATCTTCCAGCCGTCCCCGGTGCGGGCGAGGGCCGCCTCGAAGCGTTTGCGTTCCGTTCCGCCCGTGCCGGTGCGGGGGGTGACCTCGACGTCGACGGTGGCGATCAGCGCGGCCGTGCCGGCGCGTTCGTCGAGTGCGGTGAGCGCCGCGTCGGTGACCTTGCCGCGGGCGGTGGCCCCGGACTCGGTGAGCTCGGCGGCGTCCTTCTTCCGGGAGCTCTCCAACCGGTCGTGCAGGGGACCCGTGGAGGCGGCGAGCCAGGTGTCGAGCCCGGACCTCACGGTGGTGGCGCTCCTGCCGTCCATGCTGTTCAGCCGCGCGAGACCGCTCCTGCCGTCGGCCATCGCGGCGTCCCGGGCCGTGGCGTACGCCAGGGTGTCGTCGCCCCGCGCCTGTAGGTAGGACCAGCCGCCGAGTGCGCAGACCAGTGCGGCCGCGAGCAGGACGGCCCAGCCGCCCAGCCTCCTGGTGCGGGCGTTCACGCGCCACCTCCGAGGCCCAGCAGGCCGGCCATGCCGTCGGCAGCGCGTCCGGTGTCGCCGCCGGTTCCGAGGACGCCGGGCAGGCCGGCTCCGCCCGTTCCACCGAGCAGCGAGCCGGGTTCAGCCGGTTCGGGGACGCCTCCGCCTCCCGGGGCGTTGGCGCTGCCGCGGACGTTGATGCCGCTGCCGGGCGAGGAGGCGCAGCGCGCCTCGGTGTTGACCGCGGGCGCGGTCGAGAGGTCCTTGCCGGGGCGGTAGGTCGTGGAGCCGTAACCGGCGGTACAGGGCAGCGGCTCGAAGAAGGTGACGGACATCCCGAAGCGGGCGGCCCCGTCCTCGTCGATGATGCTCGCTCCGGCCGCCGCGACCGCGGGCACCTTCACCAGGAGCTCCTCCAGACCGCGTTGCCGGGTGACGGCGACCTCGGAGGTGGTGAGGAGGTTGGCGACGACGACTCCGAATCCGGGTTCGAGGTCACGCAGGAGCCCGCTGATCTGGGCGGTGGCACCGGGCGCCGCCGCGATCAGCCGGCGCAGGTCGGTGTCAGATCCCTTGAGTTCCGCCGCGAGTTCCTCGGCTCCGGAGGCGAACCCCTTGAGTGCCTCGCCCTGTTCGGCCTGGGTGCGCAGCACCGTCTCGCCGTCCGTCATCAGCCTGGTGGTCGTCGGCAGGGCCTCGTCGGCGGCGTCGACGAACTCGCTCCCGGTGTCGAGCAGGACCTGGAGGTCGTCGCCGCGCCCCTCGAACGCCGCGCCGAACTCGTCCACGACGGTGCGCAGGGCCTCGGTGTCGACGGAGGCGGTGAGGTCGTTGACGCTGGTGAGGACGTCGGTGACGGGTGCGGGAATGGTGGTGTCGGCCTGGTCGATGACCGAGCCGTTCTCCAGGAACGGCCCGTCCTCGCGGGACGGCCGCAGGTCGACGTACTGCTCGCCGACCGCCGAGAGACCGGCGACGACGGCGTGCAGGCTGTCGGGGATGGGGGGCGCGTCGTTCTCGATGCGCAGTTCGGCCTCGACGCCGTCGTCGGTGAGGTCGATCGGACCGACCCGGCCGACGGAGACACCCCGGTAGGTGACGTTGGAGTGGGTGAACAAGCCTCCGGTCTGCGGAAGTTGGACCGTGACGGTGTAGTAGCCGCGCAGCCCGACGTAGTGGCCGAGGTCGGCGTACCGGACGCCCAGGTAGCCGAGGACGAGCACCGCGATGACCAGGAAGGCGATGTTCTTGAGCCGCGTGGCGAGGGTGATCATCAGCGGGTGCCCTCCGTGCCGGACGTCGTGACCGAGGGAAGGGGCAGGGGCAGGGCCGGGCCGGACGTCCGGGCGCCGGTCTCCGCCGGGACTTCCGGGGTGAGCGCGGGAATGATCTGCGTGCCGGGCATGGCGGTGACGTCCAGGTAGACGTTGAGGTAGTCGCCCTTCACTCCGCGCAGCACCTCGTCCGTGAACGGGTAGGTGAGCAGCACCTGCAGGGAGTCGGGGAGGTCGTTGCCCGAGTCGGCGAGGGCGGTGAGGGTGGGGGCGAGGGCCTTGAGGTCGGCGACCATGTCGGCCTTGCTCCTGTTGACCGTGTCGACGGCGACGGTGGAGAGCGTGTCGAGCGAGCGCAGCATGGTGAGGAGTGAACCGCGCTGCTTCTCCAGTACCTTCAGGCCCGGGCTGAGTCCGGTGAGTACGGTTCCCACGTCCTGCTTCCGGGTGGCGAGGGTGGCGGCGAGCCGGTTGACGCCGTCGAGGGCGTCGGTGATGTCCTCCTTGTGGGTGTCCAGGTCGGTGACCAGCGTGTCGACGCGGCCCAGCATCGAGCGGATCTGCGGTTCCTGTCCGGACAGTGCCTTGTTGAGCTCCGTGGTGATGGTCTTGAGCTGGGCGACGCCGCCGCCGTTGAGGAGCATGGACAGGGCGCCGAAGACCTCTTCGACCTCGGGGTTGCGGTTGGTGCGGACGAGCGGGATCCGGTCTCCGTCGGAGAGCGCGCCCTGGGCCGTACCGTCGGCGGGCGGGGAGAGCTGGACGTACTTCTCGCCGAGGAGGCTGGACTGTTCGAGGTGGGCGTAGGCGTTGGCCGGCATCCTGATCTTCCCGTTGACCCGCATGGTGACCTTGGCGGTCCAGCTGTCCGGGGTGAGGGAGATCTTGGTGACCCGGCCCACGGCGACGTCGTTGACCTTGACGGACGACTGCGGCGAGAGGCTGAGGACGTCTCCGAACTCGGCGGTGATCTCGTACGGGTGGTCGCCGAGGTCGGCTCCGCCCGGCAGCGGCATCTGGTCGATGCCGGGGAACGACGGCAGGCCGGTGGTCGTGGCGACGAGGGCGAAGCAGACGCCGGCGGCGACCAGGGCGCCCAGGCCCGCGACCACCCGGGTGCCGGGTCTGCGCAGGGCGGGGCTCATCGGTCCGCCTCCTTCTTCTCGCCCGTACCGGTCTTCTTCCGCGGGTCGTCCGGGGTGCCGTAGACGGTGCCGACGGCCGGCAGAGGCAGGACGGGCAGGGTCTTCAGCCGGCCGGCGTCCACCGGGGCCAGGCCCTCGAGGCCCGCGGTCCCCGCCTCCGACTCGACGAGCGGACCGCCCATGGACAGTTCGTTGAGGTTCGTGCGTCCGTTCAGGGTGCGGTTCGCCGGGTCGTAGGCGTTGAGCACGTTGCCGGCCGCGAGCGGCAGGGTGTCGAGCGACTCGGCGAGCGAGGCACGCTGGTCCACCAGGGTCTGGGTGAGCGGCACCAGGAGGTCCACGTTCTTCTTGAGGGCCCCGCGGTTCTTCTGGATGAAGGTCTTGACCTGGCCGAGTGCGGTGCCCAGTTCCTTGAGCGCCGCGCTGAGGTTCTCCTTGTCGTCGGCGAGGAAGCCGGTGACGGAGTTGAGCTGCTGCTCGGCGGTTCGCACCTCGGTGTCGTTCTCCTTCAGCATGGTGGTGAAGGTCTGCAGGTAGGACAGCGTGTCGAAGAGGTTGCCGCTGCTCCTGTCGAGCGTCTTCGTCGCCTTGCCGAACTGCTCGATGGAGTCCCCGATGGCTTCGCCGTTGCCCTTGAGGTTCTTGGATCCGGTCTCCAGGAGTCCGGAGAGAGCGCCGTCGGCGTTGGCTCCGTCCGGGCCGAGTGCGGTGGAGAGTTCCGTGATCGACTCGTAGAGCTGGTCCACCTCGACGGGGGTGGCGTTGTTCGCCGCGGGAAGGACGGCGCCCTCCTCCAGCCGCGCTCCCCCGGTGTAGGCCGGGGCGAGCTGGACGTAGCGGTCGGCCACGAGGCTGGGGGCGACGACGAGCGCGTGGGCGTCCGCGGGGACCTCGACGCCCTTGTCGAGGCGCAGGGTGACCCGGACCTCCTTGCCGCGCGGCTTCACCGATTCGACGGTGCCGACCTTCACCCCGAGGATCCGCAGGTCCGACCCGGGGTACACGCCGGTGGCCCGGTCGAAGTAGGCGGTCACGGTGGTCGTGCCTTCCTGGTCCATGGCCGCCACGCCCGAGCCGACGGCCACGGCCACGACGGCGAGCCCGGCCCCGATCCCGATGATGCGGGTGCGTCTCATGTCAGCGGCCCCCCTGCTTCGGCGGCATGCAGTCGTTGGTCGGGGGTGTGTCCTTCGGCAGGTAGTCCTTGGGGACGACCCCGCAGACGTAGTTGTCGAACCAGCGCCCGTTGCCGAGGGTGTTGCCGACGAGCCGGTTGTAGGTGCCCGCCATCGAGAGCACCTTGTCGAGGCTCTTGCGGTTCTTCACCAGGACGGTGGTGACCCGCCCCAGCGCGTCGAGAGTGGGCTTCAGCTGCTTGTTGTTGTCGGTGACGAGACCGGTGAGCTGGGTACCGAGGTCCCGCGTACCGGTGAGCAGCAGGTGGATGGAGTCGCGCCGGGCCTGGATCTCGCCGAGCAGCAGATTGCCGTCCTCCAGGAGCGTCTCGAAGCTGCTCTTCTTCGTGGCGAGCGTCCTGGTGAGCTGCTTGCTGCCCTTGAGGAGGGTGGCGAGCTGGGCGTCTCGCTCGGAGACGGTCTTCGAGAGGGCGGAGAGCCCTTCCGCCGCGCTGCGTACGTCGGGGGGCGAGTCCTTGAAGGTGTCCGAGATGGTCTCGAAGCTCTGGGCGAGCTGGGCGGTGTCGATCTCCTCGATGGTCTCGCCGAGTCCGTTGAACGCCTGGGTGACGTCGTACGGGGAGGTGGTGCGGCTCTTCGTGATGCGGGAGGACGGGTCCTGCGGGGCGTCGCCGAGCGGGTCGACGGCGAGGTACTTGTCGCCCAGGAGGGTCTTGATGGCGATGCCGACGGTGGAGGAGTCGCCGATCCAGGCGTCCTTCACCTTGAAGTCGACCTTCACCACGGCGCCGTCGAGCGAGACACCGGTGACCTCGCCGACCTTCACTCCGGCGATCCGCACCTCGTCGCCGGCGTCCAGCCCGGCGGACTCGGTGAAGTCGGCGCTGTAGAGGGTTCCCCCGCCGACGAACGGCAGGGCGTCGGCGCGGTAGGCGGCGAGGCCGAGGAGGGCCAGGACGACGAGTCCGACGACGCCGATGAGGACGGGGTTGCGTTCCCGTACGGGCTTGATCCTCATCCGGTGCACCTCGATCCGCCGATCGTGATGCCGGTGGGCGGCGCGCTGCCGTCCTCGGTGGTCACACCGGCCACCTTCGCCTCGCAGAGGTAGAGGTTGAGCCACGACCCGTACGACGTGAGGCGGGTGATCGCCTCCATCTTGGCGGGTGTCCTCTTCAGGAAGCTCTCGATCGTCGGCGCGTTCTTGTCGAGCTGCCCGCTGAGTCTGCCGAGCTCGGCGATGTCCTTCTTCAGGGGTGCCCGGCCGTCCTGGAGGAGGTCGGCGGTCACGGTGGTGAGCGCCCCCATCGCCGTGACCGCGTCGCCGAGCGGTTTGCGGTCTCCGGAGAAGCCCTTGACGAGCTTCTCGAGGGTGACGACCAGGTCGTCGAAGCCCGCCTCGCGGTCGTTGACGGTCGTGAGGACCGTGTTGAGGTTCTTGATCACCTCTCCGATCACCTTGTCCTTGGCCGCGACGGTGCCGGTCAGCGATCCGACGTGGGAGAGGATGCTGTCGACGGTGCCGCCCTCGCCCTGGAGGACCTGCACGATGGAGCCGGCGAGCTGGTTGACGTCAGGCGGGGAGAGCCCTTCGAAGAGCGGCTGGAAGCCGTTGAAGAGCTGGGTGAGGTCGAGTGCCGGCGTGGTGCGCGAGAGCGGGATCGTCCCCCCGGACCTGAAGGTCGCCCCCACGGGGCCGGCCCCCTGGTCGAGGTCGATGTAGCGCTGGCCGACCATGTTGAGGTACTTGATCGACGCGGTGACCGAGGCGGGCAGCTCGCGGCCCTTGCGTACGGCGAAGCCGACTTCCGCCTGCCGTCGGTCGGCGACCCTGATGGACTCCACCTGGCCGACCTTGACGCCGGCGATCCTGACACTGTCACCGACGACCAGCCCGGTGGCGTCGGTGAACCTCGCCTTGTACGCGGTGGTGTCGCCGACGCCGGTGTCGGCGATGGAGAGGGCCAGGACGGTGGTGGCCAGCGCGGTCACCACGACGAAGACCAGGGACTTCACGAGCGGTCCCGCGAGGGAGCGGCGCTTCACTTGAGCTTCACCTCCGCACCGCGGAAGGCCGGACCGATGAGCACGCTGCTCCAGTCGGGCAGGGACTGTGGCTGGATCTTGAGCGAGGGGGCGACGAGTTCGTTGACGAGCCGGCTCTCCTCGGGGGAGTTCGGCATGCCGAGCGCGGTGTCGGCGGCCGGGACGTCGTCGGCCGCTTCCACGTCACCGACGTCCTGGGCAGGGTCGGCGGGCCTGCGCGCGTCCGCGGTCGGCACCGTCCTGCCCGTGTACGGCACCGAGTAGCAGTGCGGGCCGCCGGTGGCGCCGTAGACCGGGGTGTCCTCGCCGGCGACGTACTTGCCCTTGGACTCCACCACCTTGACGGTGACGTGGAGCCCCGGCCTGTCGGTGCCCTTGCCGAGCGCCTTGTCCATGGCGGGGACGAACCCGGCCATGGTGCGCAGGGTGCAGGGGAAGGCGTCGGAGTACTCCGCCAGGAGCTCCAGGGTCGGACGGCCGGAGGCGGAGAGGCGGATGAGGTTGTCCTTGTTCTTCCGCAGAAAGGCGGTGACGTCGTTCGCGGAGGCGGTGGTGGATCCGTACAGATCCGCGAGTTCCGCCTGCTGTTCGGCGATCGTTCCGCTGGTGGTGGTGAAGTCGGTGAGCGCGTCCAGGACATCGGGCGCGGCATCGGCGTAGAGATGGCTCACCTTGACGAGTTCCTTGATGTCCGCGTTGAGCGTGGGGAGTTGGGGGTTGAACTCCTTCAGGTGCGCGTCGAGGGTGACCAGCGTGTCGCCGAGCTTGTCGCCGCGTCCTTCGAGCGCCTGGGAGACGGCCCCCAGGGTCGCGGCGAGCTTCTCCGGCTTGACGGCGGTCAGCATCGGCAGGACGTTGTCCAGGACCTCCTCCAGCTCGATCGCGTTGCTGGAGCGGTCCTGCGGGATCACCGCCCCGGCCCGCAGGGTCTCGGCGGAGGGGACGGCCGGAGGCACGAGGGCGACGAACCGCTCCCCGAAGAGGGTGGTGGGCAGCATCTGCGCGGTGACGTCGGCCGGGATCCGCTCCAGCCGGTCCGGATCGATGGCGAGGGTGAGACGGGCCCCATCGCCCTCGACAGCGATGTGGCGGACCTCGCCGATGACGACGCCGCGCAGCTTCACCTCGGCGTTGTCGTGCATCTCGTTGCCGACGCTTCCGGTGCGTACGGTCACGGTGGCGTCGTCGGTGAAATCCTTCTCGTACACCGAGACCGACACCCATACGAGCACGGCGGGCACGAGCACGAAGGCCACACCCGCGAGTCTGCGGCGCACCGTCTGCGCCGTGGAGGAGGACATCAGCCGGCCACCTTCACCGTTGTCGTCGCGCCCCAGATGGCGAGCGAGAGGAAGAAGTCGGTGACGCTGATGAGCACGATGGCGTTGCGCACCGACCGGCCCACGGCGACGCCGACACCGGCGGGGCCGCCGGTGGCGTGGAAGCCGTAGTAGCAGTGGGCGAGGATCACCAGCACGCTGAAGATCAGCACCTTGAGCACCGACAGCAGCACGTCGTCCGGGGAGAGGAAGAGATTGAAGTAGTGGTCGTAGGTACCCGCGGACTGTCCGTTGAACAGGACGGTGATGTAGCGGGAGGCGAGATAGGAGGAGAGCAGCCCGATCGCGTACAGCGGGATGATGGCGACGACGCCGGCGATGATCCGCGTGGTGACGAGGTAGGGCATGGAGCGCACGCCCATCGCTTCGAGGGCGTCGACCTCCTCGTTGATCCGCATGGCGCCGAGCTGGGCGGTGAAGCCGGCCCCGACGGTCGCGGAGAGGGCGAGCCCGGCGACGAGCGGGGCGATCTCCCGGGTGTTGAAGTAGGCGGAGATGAAGCCGGTGAAGGCGGAGGTGCCGATCTGGTCGAGGGCGGCGTACCCCTGGAGGCCGACGACCGAGCCGGTGGCGAGGGTCATCGCGATCATCACGCCGATGGTTCCCCCGATGACGCCGAGGCCGCCGCTGCCGAAGGCGACCTCGGCCAGGAGCCGCTGGACCTCCTTGAGGTAGCGGCGCAGGGTCCTGGGGATCCAGATCAGGGCGCGTACGTAGAAAGTGAGCTGTTCGCCGGAGCGGTCCAGCCAGCCGAGCATCGACATCGCTCAGCCCCCCTTCGGGGGGACGATCTGGAGGTAGATCGCCGTGAGGACCATGTTCACGGCGAACAGGAGCATGAAGGTGATGACGACGGACTGGTTGACCGCGTCGCCGACTCCCTTCGGGCCGCCGCGCGGGTTGAGTCCGCGGTAGGCCGCGACGATGCCGGCGATGAATCCGAAGATCAGCGCCTTGAGTTCACCGACGTAGAGGTCGGGCAGCTGCGCGAGGGCGGAGAAGCTCGCGAGGTAGGCACCGGGTGTACCACCCTGCATGATCACGTTGAAGAAGTAGCCGCCGAGCGTGCCGACGACGGAGACCAGGCCGTTGAGCAGCACGGCGACGAACATGGTGGCCAGCACGCGCGGCACGACGAGGCGCTGGATGGGCGAGACGCCCATGACCTCCATGGCGTCGAGTTCCTCGCGGATCTTGCGGGACCCCAGGTCGGCGCAGATGGCGGATCCGGCGGCCCCGGCGATCAGCAGGGCCACGATGAGCGGGCTGGCCTGCTGGATGACGGCGAGGACGCTGGCGCCGCCGGTGAAGGACTGGGCGCCGAGCTGTTCGGTGAGGGAGCCCACCTGGAGGGCGATGACCGCGCCGAAGGGGATGGAGACGAGGGCGGCGGGCAGGATGGTGACGCTGGCGACGAACCAGAACTGTTCGACGAACTCCCTTGCCTGGAAAGGCCGGCGGAAGATGGCCCGGGAGACCGCGAGGGCGAGGGCGAAGAGCTGGCCGGTCTGACGCAGCGGGGCGAGGACCCGCGAGGGCTGCCTCCGCCCCGGCGTCTCCTGAGGGGCCTTCTCGGGGGCGGGCTCCGCCGGGGGGCGTACGGGCAGCGGTGCCGTCATCGGCGCCCACCGTCCAAGGTCGGCGTGTAGCTGTTCATGATGGCCGTACGGGCGGCCTCCGGCAGCTGGCCCATCATGGAGACGACCCGCTCCCGGCGGCGCAGGGCCGCCTGCCGTACGGGCATCCCGGGCGAGGGCTCCAGCTGGGGGACGACGGTACGGGGGCCTGCGGCGTGTCCGTGGCCGTTCGTCTGCTCGGCGGCGAGGGTGGCCGCGTCCTTCTCCTCCGACATGCCGATGGGGCCCTCACGGCGTCCGGCGAGGAACTGCGAGACGACGGGCATGTCGCTGGTGAGCAGCACCTCGCGCGGCCCGAAGGTGACGAGGTTGCGGCAGAACAGCATTCCCATGTTGTCCGGGACGGTGGCCGCGATGTCGAGATTGTGGGTGACGATGAGCATCGTCGCGTCGATCTGCGCGTTGAGGTCGATGAGCAGCTGCGAGAGGTAGGCGGTGCGCACGGGGTCGAGCCCGGAGTCCGGCTCGTCGCAGAGGATGATCTGCGGGTCCAGGACGAGGGCGCGGGCGAGGCCGGCCCGCTTGCGCATCCCGCCGGATATCTCACCCGGAAGCTTTCCCTCGGCGCCGAGCAGGCCGACGATGTCGATGCGCTCCATGACGATCCGCCGGATCTCCGACTCGCTCTTGCGGGTGTGTTCACGCAAGGGGAAGGCGATGTTGTCGAAGAGGGACATCGAGCCGAAGAGGGCGCCGTCCTGGAACATGAGACCGAACAGCTTCCGGGTCTCCATGATTTCCCGCTCGGGGCTGTTCACCATGTCGACACCGTTGATGAGGACGCGGCCCTTTTCCGGCTTGAGCAGTCCGATGATGGATTTCAGGAACACAGTCTTTCCGGTACCGGAAGGGCCGAGCATGACGCTCACCTCACCGGCCGGCAGCGTGAGACTGACGTCCTGCCATATGTTCTGCCTGCCGAAGGATTTCGTCAGGCCTTCGACGACTACTTCGATTCCCATCGACCCTCCCTCGAAGTGGTCGTGAATGACGTCATCTGTCTGCGCTCCGGCTCCGGTACGTGCAACGACGGCGTGTCACACATGCACCAGGAGGCGCACGCTATGTCTGCGGAATCCGCCAGGACAAGCTGTTGAACAGCGGATATCGCCGGATGTCGATCTCTGCGTGGATCACTTGTCACCGATTGACAAACCCGCTCGGCGGCTTTGTCGAAATCTGCGCAAGCTCTCCCGGGTCCCGCGGCCCAGGGGGGGCCGGGGTCGCGGGACCCGGGAGTGGGAGACCTCCGCCCCGGGTGGAGTTCGGGGCCGGAGGAACTCCCGGAGGAATCCCGGGTCAGGGGGGCGCGACCAGGACTCCACGTGCGTCGAACGAGCAGGCACGGACGCGTTTCCGAGCGGCTCAAGCGGGACGCTACGGGCCGGTAACCTGAGTCCGCAATAGGACTTCACGAACTTTCTCAGGGGCAATTGCGCGGCGCTGTTTTCTTGTGCCCCGATGAGTAGTCAGCGCGCGAAACCTATCGGAATGTGAGGGCCTTCGCGTGGCGGCGGCCGGCTCGGGAATGCCGCTCGGGAGTAGCAGAAGCCCGCCCCGACCAGGGTGCATGAGGTCGGGGCGGGCTCGGGCGGGCGAGGCACGACGGCACGCACCGAGTGACAAAGGTGCGCGACACGTCGGGCCCGGGGCTACTTCACGGCGGAGTGCCAGTTCCGGGAGAGCTCCTTGCCCGCGTCGGGGACGGACAGCCCCGGTGCGGTGAGGCCGATCGTCGAGGTCTTGGCGTCGTTGAGGACCAGGTTGTTCGACCCGGCTCCGGCGGGCAGGCCCACCTTGAGGTCGATGGCCCAGCTGAGGATGCCGGCGAGACCGCAGCCGTTGGCCTTCGGCGCCGAGAACTGGCTGTCGCCCTGGGCGGCGCCCGTCAGGGCGAGGTTGATGAGCGAGCCCTCGTCCGGGTTGGCCGTCCCGTCACCGTTGAACCTGGAGGCGGCCAGGGCCGGGGCACTGAGGTTGCCGGGGCGCAGGAGCACCGGGTTGCCGCTGCTCCCTATGTAGCAGTTGGACCCGAGCAGGGGGTTCTCCAGGCGGATCTTGACGGGCAGCTTGACGATCGGCCCGGAGGAGATCCCGGCGACCAGGCTGAAGTCGGTCGGCGTCCCGGCCGACTCGACCGTGGCGGTCACCTTGTTCAGGGTGGCGTTGGTGATCTGTCCGCAGACGGCGGAGATCACGGGGATGTTGCTGGGGCACATGATGCCGAGGAGACCGCCCGGGATGGTGGTCTTCCCGCTGACGATGGATCCGGCCGGCGGCGGGACGACCGTGTACGTCCCCTCGGCCGGGTGCTGGATGACACCGAACTGCAGGTTCGTCGAGCCGGTCGTCGCCGTGACGTTGCCGAGTTTGATCGTCCCGTTGGGCGAGGTGGACGTCACGCACAGCGGGACCTCGGTGTCGCCGTCCGTCGCGAGCATGGCGGGGGCGTCCACGGGACACCGGTCGAACGGGGCCCACGCACCACCCAGCTGGGCGGCTGCCGTGGCGGCCCCGGCCGGGGACGCGGTCAGGGGCATGACCAGTGCGGCGGAGGCGGCGACGGCACCGGCGGCCTTGATCCAGGTCTTCGGGGCAGGTCTCATTGTTCCCTCGATTCGATAGCTGAAGCGGCGAGGTTCTCTGCTCGGCAGGATGGTCGGGTGCGACTGCGGGTCGGCGGTCGCCGTTCGGCACGATGAGCGAGTGCGCGTGCGGGTCAGCGCCTCGCCTTGGGGATTTCCTGGGGCTCGAACTCAGGCGTACAGGCGTTACCGGTCGAAGGGACGCACGGGGCCCCCTGTACCTGCTTGACGAATCCGGGGGATCCGGACAGGGAGGCGGTGAAGAGGCTGTCCAGGTCCTCGTCGACTCCGCATCCCTCGAAGGGCGGAATGGTGACCGACCCGGTCAGTTCCCCTCCGGTGACCACCGTGTAGCCCTCGTTTCCCTTCTCCGGGTCCCAGGTCCCCAGGCCGGCGAGTGAGAGCCGGAACGGGCGCTCCGTCCGGCAGTTCTTCCCCACGTCCAGGGCGACGCCGTTGACCTTGACGTCGTGCAGCCGGAGGACGAAGTCCATGTCGATGCTCGTGGTGGTCTTGGTGAAGCCCCCGTTGAGCAGATCCGTGATGCCGTGGGAGACCACGTTGCGGTCCGCCGGGGAGTCGGGCTTCGGAGGAATCTGGGTCATCTCGAGGGTGGCCGTCGTCGGCATGAAACCGAACGTCAGGAACGTCCCCGTGGTGGGTGGCAGCTGGGGCTTGCCCTTGTAGTCGAGCACGATCGCCGCGTTCAGGACCGCGTGCACGTAAGGGAACTCGAACCAGTTCTCGCCGTCGTACGTGTGGATGCGCGCGCAGGCCGGAGGGAACTTGGTGGCGCCGTCGAGTTTGGTGACGTTCGCGTAGCCGGCCACGTAGGCGAGCATGTCGCGGCCCTCTGCGTTCAGCGGGTCCCCCACGCACGGTGGCGCGGCCACGGGCGCGGCTTCCTTCGCCCGCTTCCCGACCTCGGGCGCGGCAGGCTGTTCCTGCTCCTCGTCGTCGGGCCACTCGTCGGACGCGGACGGTGCCGGTGTGGGCGTCTCGCCTTCACCACCTACGCCGACCGTCGCCAGGGCGGTCTCCTGATCCTCGTCCACCACGCACTGCACGGAGAGGGTCGGCGGCTCCGCCGGAGCGCCGTCAGCGTTCTTCACGGCCAGGTCCACCGACAGGGCGGAGGCCTTGAACTCCAGGTCGCCCGGCGCTTCCGGGCGGACGTAGGGCACGCTGCCTGCCGTGCTCAGCGTCAGCTCTCCCGCCCCGGGAACCGGCGCGGCCTCGGGGGTCGTCCCGACCCACTCCGCCCGTGCCTGCCGGCCCTCCTGGACGACGTCGACGGAGAGCTGCGCCTCCGCGCTCACGGCCGTGGCCCCTGACTGGGCGAGGGCGGCCGACGCAGCCTCGGGCAGGGTCAGGTCCAACACCATCTCCTCCGGCTGGATCACCTGTCCGGCGTGAGTCGACTCGGGTACTTCCGCGGCCAACCGAACCGTCACCGGCTGGTCGCCCTCCGGGAAGGCACACGTGTAGGCCAGCTCCGCGTCGATCTCCTGCACACCGGAGGCGGCTTGGGCACCGGGGATCATCCCTCCGATCAGCACGGCAGTCGCCACTGCCGCACCGCGCGCGGTGCGCCTGCGCGTTCCCCCCATACGACTTCCCTTCACTGGCTGTGCCCCTTCTCGGACGGCCGGACGTGCCTCGTGCGCCTGCTCACCCTGTCCCGGCGCGCGGCCGGGTCAAGGTGAGTACACGATGGTCGGAACGCCCGTGCCCCCGGCTGGGGTGACAAGCGTGTAGCTCGTGCTGTACTTCCAGTTGTCACCCGGAGCCGCGAGGCCCGAGCAACCGGGCGTGGTGGTGTCGACAGTCAGCTTGTAGGTGGTGTCGTCGGCGACATCCAGCTCCCCCCGCGAGCTGGGGCCGACCGTCCACAGGGGTGCCGCCACTCCTGCCGGCGCAGCGGGTGCCGCGACGGCGACCGACGAGAGGGCGGCACCGACCGCCGGTGCGAGCTTCCTGAAGTGCCAGCGCACAGTTGACTTCTCCGATTCGACAACGCGCGGGACAGGCGCAGGGATCGCACAACGGGGGAGGCCCGCCGTGCGATCCCTCATGACCGGTGCCGGATCAGGGGGTGTAGACGATGCCCGGCTTGGTGGTCGTACCGGTCTTGACCGCGTTGTACTTGGCGGTGTAGATCGGGTGCTGTCCCACCGCCGCGATGCCGGTGCAGCCCGGGGTGACCGTGGCGACCGTCAACTGGTAGGTGGCGCTGCTGCCGATGGCGAGCTGACCGCTGGTGTTGTTGTAGGACGCCGTGACGTTGCCCGTCACCGTGAAGGTGCAGGTGAGGACCGTCACCGAGGCCTGGACTCCGGAGATGTAGCCGGTGGTGGTCCCGCCGCTGTAGCTGTTCGCCTTCAGCTGCCACACCGGAGAGGTGGTGGCGATCGGTGACACCGGGCCGAACGGACTGGTGCACCCGCTCCAGGTCAATGGAGCGATGGTGCCCACCGTCACGTTCGAGGTGCCGGAGGCGGTCGCCAGCACGGCGCTGGCCGCCGATGTGGTACACGTCATCGGGATGCCGTTGAGGCTGAGCGAGACGGTACCGGAGTTGGTGGCCGTGACCGCCACCGGCGAGGGCGCCGGGGTGACGGTCCACGTCGGCGCGGCGACGCCGGCGGTGGCGGTGGTGGCTCCGAGGGTGACGGCAGCGGCGGCGGCACCGGCCGTGAGTGCGATCTTCCTGAGGGTGTTGCGCACAGTGATTCCTCCGATTCGGCAGTGCGGGCGCACTGTTGCGGGGACAGCACCCGAATTCCTGCAAAGGTGCAGGGAGTGCCGCGATGAATCGTGTTGCGTGGGGGTCCGTGCTGCGCTTTCAGCCACACACGTTCTGTGACAGGGCGTGACGTTACTTGCGGGAAACTTGGAGCACAATCCTGCGGGTCAAGATTGGTCCGGCAAGTTTTTTTCCTCGTCAGCAGGTCACTAATTCGGCCCACGCACTTGTCACTTGGTGCGCAATATCTCTCGGGAATACCGGACGGCGCCGGAATCCCGGCGCAGATGCGACTGCCGCTCCGGCGCCGACAGAAGACCGGAAGGGACCGACCGAGGGTCCGGCGGCCACCCCGTGAAGGCCGCCGACCGGGCGGCCGGGCCCCCGCCTCGGCTGCCACGATGCACCCCACGGCCGAAAACATTGTCCGGAAGTGAGCATTTACCGCCCCACCTGCACGGGAGCACCACAACTGAGCGAAGTTGTGTGCCCCTTGCACTTCGATCTTGTCCAGACAGTGTGCACCCCGCCCGACTTGGTCTATCTTCGGCGCCGATGTTGGTATACACCTGTCGGTCCGTGGGAGCGCTCTCCCCCACCTGCTCCTCAACGCCGGGCCCGGGATAGACGAGGGGACGGTCATGCCGAGACTCATCCAGCCGCTGGACACCGGAGACCCGCTGGGGCCCCTCCCCCAGGAGTTCGCCGCGATCATGCGACCCGAACTCCCGAGCCTGATCAAAGAGATAGGCATGGAAGTGACCCGGGCCTATCCGGAATACGCGCGCCTGCTGAACGGCCCCAACGGAACTTCCATCCGCATGGGCGTCGAACAGAGCCTTTCTTCTTTCGTCGACCTGGTCGCCGAACCCTCCTCCTCCACGGTCCTGCGTGACGCCATGTGCCGGAGATTCGGCCGCTTCGAGGCGTACGAGGGCCGCACCATGGACGCCTTGCAGGGCGCCTACCGATTGGGTGCGCGGGTCGCTCTGCGGCGGGCGAAGAAGGTGGGCCGCAGCTACAACTTCTCGCCCGCGCTGATGCTCAGCTTCGCCGACGCCCTGTTCGCCTACGTGGACGAGCTCGAAGCGCTGTCCCGCGAGGGCTATCTGGAGGTACAGGCCCAGTCCGACCAGCAGAGCGAAGCGGTGCGCCGGCGACTGCTGCACCTGATCCTCACCGGCAGACCGGTGCCCCGCAGCGCCATCGCCGAGTTGTGCGAGCAGACCGGTTGGACGCTGCCCGAGCAGGTCACGCTCGTCGCCGTACGCGCCCCGTCCGGCGTGGACCGGATCAGCGCGGACCACGACGTCCTGATCGACCCCGCCGATCCGCAGCCGCATCTGCTGGTCCCGGGCCCGATGACCGACGCGCGCAGGGAGATGCTCGACCGGACGATCCCCGGTGGTGGCGCGGCGATCGGGCTGACCGTGCCGACCGCGCTCGCCGCCGACTCGATCCGCTGGGCGCGCCGGGTGCTCGATCTGGTCGACGCGGGGGTCATCGACGAGGCACCGGTCATCCTCTGCGAGGACCACCTCATCACGCTCTGGCTCCTCTCCGACCCCGTCCTCCTCGACCAGCTCGCCGAGCGCGAGCTCGCCCCCGTGTCCGGCATCAGCACCACCCGGCGCGAGCGACTCATCGAGACACTGCGGATCTGGCTCGACACCCGCGGAACGGCGGCGCAGATGGGCGAGTTGCTGGATGTCCACCCGCAGACGGTCCGCTACCGGATGCGGAGCCTCGAGGCCATCTTCGGTGACCAGCTCACCGACCCCGAGAGCCGCTTCTCCACCGAGGCCGTTCTGCGCGCCATGCGGTTACGGTCCCGCAGCGGCCAGTCCCTGAACTGAATACGCATCACATACGTGGTGCGGAGTCAACTTACTGCCAAGTAACGCGAAATAGACGGTCAGTCCCAAACGGTTGCGACACGGAGACGTTCTCAACGAGAAACCAGGAACCGCGTCCCGTTACATGAGGAGGAGCGGTGGCCCACCCGGCCGCCGCGGAGCGCCACCTCCTGGCCGACCATCCGAGAGGGAACCCCCACATGACCGCCTCGCACCTCCTCGTCCCCGTGCCGATCCCCGACCGGGTCGCGGCGCTGATCGGCTCCTGCACCCCGCCGCACATCCTGCGGGCGGAGCTCGACGCCGACTGCGCCGCCCGCGAGGTGCGCAGGTTCCGGGGGCCGAGGCTCGGCATCGAGGACCAGGCCGACCGCGAGCTGGCACTGTCCGAGCTGGCCCGGGCCAACAAGGTGCTCTCCGCCCACGACCCGCTCCTCGCGGTGCGCCCGGACGGAACCTGGTGACCGCTGCTTGCTAAGCGGCGACGGCCGCCTTACCTTACTCAGAAGTAAGTTTACTCTGGAGTAAGGATCTGGCGTGGCCGACAACAGCAGCGGCAACCTCACCGACGAACTGTCCGGGCTCGACTTCGCCGCCGTCTCCCCCGAGGAGTTCGCACGGATCGTCAGGGGTCTGTCCGCCAGGCAGCTCGGCGAGGTGATGCACGGCGACCTGCGCGCACGGATCCTGAGCGAGGTCTTCGGCCGGATGCGGCAGCAGTTCCGCCCGGAAGCGGCCGGACAGTTGAAGGCGCTCGTCCGCTGGAAGATCACCGGCGAGACCGAGGAGGTCTACGAGACCTCCATAGCCGACGGCGCCTGCACGGTGAGTCCGGGCCGCTCCGACGCCGAGCCCCGCACGACGCTGGTCATGGGCGACGCGGAATTCCTCAAGCTGGTCTCCGGCAACGGCAATCCCGTGACGATGTTCATGATGCGCAAGCTGAAGATCGCCGGTGACGTCGGCCTGGCCTCGGGCCTCACCCGCTACTTCGACATCCCGAAGGCCTGAGGCCCATGAGCTACTTCTCCCTCGCCCTGACCGAGGAACAGCAGGACCTCCGCGACTGGGTGCACGGTTTCGCCGCGGGTGTGCTCCGCCCGGCGGCAGGCGAGTGGGACGCCCGGGAAGAAACCCCGTGGCCGGTCATCCAGGAAGCCGCGAAGATCGGGCTGTACGGATTCGAGTCCCTCGCCGACATGTACGGGGACCCCAGCGGGCTCTCCCTCCAGATCGCCAACGAGGAGCTCTTCTGGGGCGACGCCGGGATCGGCATGGCACTGTTCGGCACCTCGCTCGCGGTCGCCGGGATCTTCGCCTCCGGCACACCCGACCAGCTCGCCGAGTGGGTCCCGCAGTGCTACGGCGACGAGGACGACCCCAAGGTGGCCGCCTTCTGCGTCTCAGAGCCCCAGGCGGGTTCCGACGTCTCCGCGATGGCCACCCGGGCGCGCTACGACGAGGCCAGGGACGAGTGGGTGCTCTCCGGCCAGAAGGCGTGGATCACCAACGGTGGGATCGCCGAGATCCACGTCGTGGTCGCGTCGGTCGACGCCTCGCTCGGCGCCCGCGGACAGGCCGCGTTCATCGTGCCGCCGGGCACGAAGGGCCTGGCGGCGAGCCGCACCATCAAGAAGCTCGGCCTCCGCGCCTCGCACACCGCCGACGTCTTCCTCGACGACGTACGGGTCCCCGGGCACTGCCTGCTCGGCGGCAAGGAGAAGCTGGACGCCCGGCTGGCCCGCGCCCGCGAAGGCGGCACCGCCAAGGGGCAGGCGGCCATGGCGACCTTCGAGGTCAGCCGCCCCACCGTGGGTGCGCAGGCGCTGGGCATCGCGCGGGCGGCGTACGAGTACGCGCTGGAGTACGCCGGACAGCGCGAGGCGTTCGGCCGCCCCATCATCGAGAACCAGTCGATCGCGTTCGCCCTCGCGGACATCCGTACCGAGATCGAGGCCGTACGCCTGCTGATCTGGCAGGCCGCGTGGATGGCCCGCAACGACCGGACCTTCGACGCCGGCCAGGGCTCCATGTCCAAACTGCGGGCGGGTGAACTCGCGGTGTCCGCAACGGAGAAGGCGGTCCAGATCCTCGGTGGCGCCGGCTACAGCAGGGAGCACCCGGTGGAGCGGATGTACCGCGACGCCAAGATCTACACGATCTTCGAGGGGACCAGCGAGATCCAGCGCCTGGTCATCTCCCGGGCCATCTCGGGGCGGCACATCCGCTGACGGCGGTGACCCGGCGCCGGAGCCCCGTACCGGCTCCCGCTCAGACGCCGGCCGGAGTGAACCGGACGGGGAGGGACGCCGGCCCCCGAGTGCAGACGCCCGTCTCGACCGGGCCGAAGCCCTCGGCGAAGCGCGTCGCGAAAGCCTCGACGAGGTCGGCCTCCCCGGTGTGCCGGAAGGCGTCGATGAACCGACGGGCATTGCGCTCGACGACGGGGAGGAACTTCTCCCGGAGGTCCGCGCCGCGGAAGGCCGGGGCGACCACGGCCCTCCGCGCGGCGTGCTCCCTGCCGCTGAGCTGGAGGATCGTCCGGCCGTGGACGGGCTCCAGCCGCCAGTCGTGGTTCTCGGTGGTGAACTCCTGGGCCCGGTACTCGAGGACGCGCTCGACGTCCTCGTCCCGGGAGACGAGGTGGCTCCCCGCCGCCTCGTGGTGGATCAGCGGGGCGCTCCTGTGGGGCAGAGATCAGGGTGCTGCGTGGCAGTGGACGGGCAACACCGGCAAGACTGTTGACCGACAGCCCGATATCGAACCCCCCGGGAGAATCCTTGATCGCCGCGGCCCCCGCGCCCCGTCCCTCCGTCCTGTTCGTCACCGATCTCGCCTACGAGGCACGCGGCCGGCGCTACTGCGACGAGGACATCTTCCTGACGTCCCGGCTGCGCGAGACCTTCGATGTCGCGCTCTGTCACCCCCGGGACGCGGCGGCCCTGCTGGACGGGTTCGACGCGGTCGTCGTACGCAACAGCGGTCCGGTCCTGCACCACCAGGAGGCGTACGACGCGTTCCGGACCCGGGCACGGGAGTCGGGGACCCGGGTATACAACTCGCTCGACGGGCGCGGAGACATGGCGGGCAAGCAGTACCTGGTCGATCTGAGCCGGTCCGGATTCCCGGTGATCCCGACCGTGGACCGCGCGGCGGACCTCGGACTGCTCCCCCGGTCGGACGGGTACGTGGTGAAGCCCAAGCTCGGCGCGGACTCGGTGGGACTGCGGTTCACCGAGGAACCGGAGCTGGCCGAGGACGCCGACGGCACCCTGCTCGTCCAGCCCAGGATCGACTTCCGCTACGAGGTGTCCTTCTACTTCGTCGACGACGACTTCCGGTACGCCCTGCACGCACCGCGTCCGGACAGGCGCTGGGTGCTCGAACCCTATGCGGCGAGCCCAGAGGACCTGGACTTCGCCCGCCGCTTCGTGGAGTGGAACTCCCTGACGCACGGCATCCAGCGCGTGGACGCCTGCCGGACGCCGGAGGGCGACCTGCTCCTCGTCGAGCTGGAGGACCTGAATCCGTATCTGTCGCTCGACCGCGTCCCCGAAGAGGTGCGGGACGCCTTCGTCACCCGGATGAGCGCCTCCCTGAGGACGCTCCTGGCCTGACACGTCCGACTCCTCACCGTGAGGGTGCAAGCGTGACCACTGCCAGCGAGAATGCCGCCGCCCCGGCTCGTCGCCCTCGCGCTCTTCTGCCTCGTGGAGACACGGGCCCAGGAGCCCGTGCCCCGATGCGGCTCTTCCGTAACCCGGTGTTCGCGGTCTGCTCGGTCCTCAGCTTCGTCGTGGGCTTCGCCATGCTCGGGGCGATGATCTTTCTGCCGACGCATCTGCGGCACGTCGACGGGGACCCGGCCGCGCTCTCCGTCGTGCGGACGCTGCCCCTCGTCCTGGGCCAGCTGGCCGCCTCGATCTTCAACGGCAACGTGGTGAGCAAGACCGGCCACTACCCGGCAGCCGCGAGGCGGCGACGCTCTTGGCGGCCTGGAGCCGCTGGCGCAACGAACGCCTGGCCGAGGACGCGCCCGGCCCGACGACAGGCAGCTCCGTGCGGCGGTCGACGTGATCGCCAAACGGTTGCTCGCGGAGGATCTGGAGCAGCAGCTGGCCCCGCCCGGGCCGGCCGTGACCGTGATCTGATCCGGGACGCTTTACTCGGCGAAGACCGCCTCCTCGTACACCCACGCCCCCTCGTGCCGGACGAACCGGCTCTTCTCGTGGAGCGATCCGGGGCCGCCGCCGTCGGTGTACCGCGCCCGGAAGGTGACCGTGCCGGTGGTGTGGAAGGCGCTTCCCTCGGTGGTCTCCAGGATGTCGAGCCCGGTCCAGCGCGTCGCCGGGTCGAAGTCGACGGCCGGAGGGCGGGTCTCCGGATGCCAGGTGCGCAGCAGGTACCCGGCGTCCCGGACGACGAAGGCGGCGTACCGCGAACGCATCAGCACCTCGCACGTCGGGGCGGCTGCCCTGCCCGCGTGCAGCCGGCCGCAGCACTCGCCGTAGACGGCCGGCAGGCCGCAGGGGCACGGTGCTTCCGGGGTGATCCGCGGGGTGCGCGCCTGCGGGGCGGCCGGCCGGCGGGGGCGTGAGGTGCGTCGTGACATGCGTCCATTGTGACCCGCGGCCCGGTGGGCCGGGCCCGGCGGTCCCGACGCGGCGGCGGGCCCTGCCGCGCGGCGGGCAGCCGGCCCGAACAGGGCCCTCGCGGAACGGGGTTGACACCCGGGCAGCCCCGGTCCAGAGTCCGGCGATGGAGATCACCTCGTTGACCGCCGCCGAACGCCGCGTGTGGGACGCCTTCCCGCACGGCGCACACGTCGGGCAGGAGAAGGCGTTCAATCCGCTGGGCTGGTACCAGTGGCTCTCGTACCTGCTGATCGTGACCGGGTGGCTGCTCGCGACGACGATCGCGGCGGGCATCACCCGATCCGTCAGCCGGCAGTGACGGCGATCGGTCAGCGCTTGCGCGCCACGCCCGCGTACCCGGGGATCGGCTCGTGGCCGGGGACGTCGATCGCCTCGCCGAGCTCGGGACGCCAGTCGGCGGAGAGCGAGACGCCGGGTGCGACGATCTCGAGGCCGTGGAAGAAGGCGGTGAGCTCCGCGCGCGAGCGGGGGCGCAGGGTCATCCCCCGCGCCTTGTACATGGCACGGGCCTTCGCCGCGCCCTCCGGGTCGAAGTCCCCCGTGGTGTGCGAGAGGACCAGATAGCTGCCGGAGGGCAGCCGCTCCACCAGCCGGTCGACGAGCTCCCCGGCGCCGTCCTCGTCGTCCACGAAGTGCAGCAGCGCGAGGAGCGAGAGCGCGATCGGCCTGTCGAAGTCGAGGACCTTGCCGGCCGCTTCCAGGATCGCGTCCGGCCGGCGGGCGTCGGCCTGGATGTACTCGGTGGCACCCTCGGGTGAGGACCGCAGCAGGGCCGCCGCGTGGGCGAGCACGATCGGGTCGTTGTCGCAGTAGACGACGCGGGCGTCCGGGGCGGTCCGCTGGGCGACCTGGTGGAGGTTGGGTTCGGTGGGGATGCCCGAACCGATGTCGAGGAACTGGCGCACGCCGTTCTCGGCGAGCCAGCGGGTGGCCCGGTGCATGAAGGCGCGGTTGACCCGGGCCATGTCGCGGCCCCGGGCGTCCAGGGCGAGCAGTTGCCGGGCCATCTGTTCGTCGACCGGGTAGTTGTCCTTGCCGCCCAGGAACCAGTCGTACATCCGTGCCGGATGCGGCTTGCTCGTGTCGATCTCGACGGCCTGGGATTCCTGCCCGGTCATGACGCACTCCGTTGGTCGGGGACTTCGGCGAACAGTGAGCGGTGCGAGCCAATGTGACGGTGTGTCAGGTAAGGAGGAAATCGGCCTGGCCGGCCTTGGCACCCTGGATGAAGGCGGCGATCTCGCCGTTGGAGTAGATGAGTGCGGGCCCGTCGGGGTCCGCGGACTGACGGACCGCCACCCTGCCGTCGGCCAGCTTCATGGCCTCGATGCAGTTTCCCCCGTTACCACCGCTCCACGGCTTGTACCAGCCTTCGGTGCCGAGGTCGGCGGCCGGCATGCCGTTGTATATGTGGTTCATCACAGCTCCTTGCGGAAGTCCCTGAGGATTTCCTTCGTGCGTTGTGCAGTTGCGGCCTGAGCCGCCATTCGGTCCATCACCTCGAGATAGGAAGCCACCTCGGGGCGCGCGTCGAAGTAGACGGCGCCGGTCAGGTACTCGCTGTAGACCATGTCGGGGAGTTCGGGGACGGCGAAGCGGAAGAGGACGAACGGACCGTACGTTCCCGGGTGGTGGCCGGTCGCGAACTCCGCGATCTGCAGCGTCACGTTCGGCAGTTCGGTCGCCGCGAGCAGCCGGTCGACCTGGGCCCGCATGGCGTCCGGGCTGCCGACGGGGCGCCGCAGGACGGTCTCGTCCATCACCACCCACAGCTTCGGCGCTTCCGCCTTGGTGAGCAGGGACTGCCGTTCCATCCGCAGGGCCACATGGCGCTCGATGTCCGAGGGCCGGGTCTGTCCGACCGCGCCGGTGCGCAGGACGGAGCGCGCGTAGTCCTCGGTCTGCAGCAGGCCCGGGACGAAGTGCGGTTCGTACATGCGCAGGAGGCTCGCGGCACCCTCCAGGCTGACGTACATGCTGAACCAGTCGGGCAGTACGTCATGGAAGCGCTGCCACCAGCCGGGCTTGTTGGCCTCCTCGGCGAGTTCGACGAAGGCCTCGGTCTCGCTGTCGGCGATGCCGTAGGCCTTGAGGAGGAGCTGGACGTACGGGATCTTCAGCCCGACCTCGGCGGTCTCCATCCTGCGTATGGTCCCCGGAGCTACACGGAGCACCTTCGCCGCCTGGTCACGGCTCAGGCCGACGCGCTCCCGCAGATCCTGCAGGCGCTTGCCGAGAACGACCTGACCCACGGTCGGGGCGGACCGCGGTTCGCTCACTTCAGACCTCCCGATGCGCTGTGTGCGAGCAGTGTGCCATGCGCACGGCTCCAGGGACACAGTCACTCTGAATTTTTCAGAGTGCCTCTTGCCAAGTGTTCATGTCAGGGGGAGAGTTGGAGGCCGAACCAAGTTCGCGTGATCGTGCCCGGCCCGCCCAGGGCGGTGCGAAGCGTGACACAGCCCCCACTGTGAGGAATCGGTCGTGGCACCTGGCAGTGCGCTCATCCCCCGGCTCATGGACCTCAGCCCCGGGACGGAGGCGCTCCGTTACTGCTTCGCGCTGCCGGCGCACCCCGAGTCGGTCGCCGGTGCCCGGCGCCTCACGCGCGCCCGACTGGCGGACTGGGGGGTCGCCGGGGACGCCCACGAATCGGCGGTGCTGATCGTCTCCGAGCTGGTCACCAACGCGGTGGTGCACACGGCGAGCACACGGGTCGTCAGTGAGCTGGCCTGCGACGGCGGACGGCTGCGCATCTCCGTGCAGGACCAGGGCCATCAGCCCGGCGGCCCCCGGCTGTCCCACGACGCCCAGGGGGAGCACGGCCGTGGGCTGCTGCTCGTCGACGCCATGAGCGCCGCCTGGGGCTCCCACGACGCGGGGAACCACTCGGGACGCATCGTGTGGGCGGAACTGCCGTACGGTCCGGAGCGGACATGCTGAAGAACGCCTGGTCCCAGCTGCTCGGCGCTCGCCGCGCCCGCCCCGGCGAGGAGGACGACGGCCGGCGCCGGGTCCGGCTCCCGCTGCCGCCCGCGCTGTCGGCCAGCCTCGGCTGCGACGCGGTGGGCGTGCCCGCACGGTACGGCTTCCGCCTGATGTCGCATCTGCCGCGCGCCGGCTGCGTGTTCGCCGACGCGGACCAGTGGTGGTGGATCGTCCCGTCGGGCTCCGACCAGGATCTGGACTGGCCGGAGCAGGCGTCGTACGCCGCCGGGGCCTACGTCCCCGCGGGCCGCCCCCGGCTGATCCACGCGCCGGACAGCCGTACGCCGTACACGCCCCCCATTCCGCTCTTCCTCATGGTCTGTCAGGTCACCGGCGTCGCGCCGTCCTGGGACCCGGCGGGCCGGCCGCGGGCGGTACACGCCCCCTGACGGGGCGCAGTCCGCTCACGGCCGGTCGAGATAGGCGAGCCCGGGGTGGACGGCGGTGTATCCCTCGACCAGGCGGCGGGCCACCGACACGGAGTCGACCAGCGGGTGCAGGGCGAACGCCCGCACCGCGGCCGCCCGTGAGCCGCTCTCCGCAGCTTCCAGCACCGCGCGCTCCACGGCCTTGACCGCGGTGACCAGCCCGACCGCGTGGTACGGGAGCGGGTCGACGGCGACGGGGTGCGCGCCGTTGGCGTCGACCAGGCACGGCACCTCGATGACGGCGTCGTCGTCGAGCACGGAGAGGGTGCCCCGGTTGCGGACGTCGAGGATCAGCGAGGTGCGTTCGTCGCGGGCGACGGCTCGCATCAGGGCGAGGGCCACCTGCTCGTAGCCCCCGGACTCCAGGTCGCTCTCCTCGCGCTCACCGGCTCCGGCCACGTCCCGGTTCTCCGCCATGTACGTCGCCTCCCGTTCGGCGCGCGTACGGTCCCAGGTGGCCAGGGGTGGGGCGGCCGGGTCCCTCATCCGGGCGTAGAAGCCCTCCTGCTGGTCGCGGAGGAAGGCGCCCCTGGTCTGCTCGGCCTCCTGGTAGGCGCGGACCGCTTCCCGGTTGAAGTAGTAGTAGTGCAGGTACTCGTTGGGGACCGAACCCAGCGAGCGCAGCCAGTCGGGGCCGAAGAGCCGGCCCTCCTCGAAGGAGCCGAGAAGCCCCGGGTCGGCGAGCAGGCGCGGGAGTTCGTCGCGGCCACCGACCCACAGGCCGCGGACCCAGCCGAGATGGTTGAGCCCGACGTAGTCGATCCACGCCCGCTCCGGGTCCGCGCCGAGAACCCGCGCGATGCGGCGGCCAAGTCCCACCGGGGAGTCGCAGATGCCGATGACCCGGTCGCCGAGGTGCCGGGCCATGGCCTCGGTGACCAGGCCCGCCGGGTTGGTGAAGTTGATGACCCACGCACCGGGGGCGAGGCGGGCGATGCGCCGGGCGAGATCCGTGGCGACGGGGACGGTGCGCAGCCCGTAGGCGATCCCGCCGGCTCCGACCGTCTCCTGTCCCAGGACGCCTTCGTCGAGCGCGACGCGCTCGTCCGCCGCGCGGCCTTCCAGGCCGCCGACCCGGATCGCCGAGAAGACGAAGTCCGCACCTCGCAGGGCCTCGTCGAGATCACCGGTGGCGACGACGACGGGGGCGTCGTCCACGCCCGCCGCCTGCTCCGCCAGAACCCGGGCGACGGCGGTGAGGCGGTCCGTGTCCGTGTCGTAGAGGGTCACCCGGGAGACGCGGCCTTCGGCGTGGTCGCCGAGCAGCGCCCCGTACACGAGAGGGACCCGGAATCCGCCACCGCCAAGAATTGTCAGCTTCACGCTGCTCGATGGTACGGGGCGGGAGGCCCGGTGCCCCGGACCCTGGGGTCCGGGGCACCGGGAACGGCGACGGTGTCAGTGGCCGCTCCACCAGCGCACGACGGCCTGCCAGATCCTCGTCGGCCCGCTGCGCTGTGCCGGGATGACGGCTCCCGCCCCGGGTGCCGCTTCCGCACTGCCCTGTGCGGCCGGCGAGTGGCCCCCGGGGGCTCCCGCGGGGGTGCGGTGGACGGCGGGCGACGACACCTCCCAGTCGGCGCGCGACCGGGACCGGGCCACCGCGGGCAGCGGTTCGGCGTCGATCTCCTGCTGCGGGGCGGGGGCGAAGCCCGCCGGCAGCTCCACCAGGTGCCGCGACATGAAGTTCCCGGCTCGGGTCAGCCTGCTCTCGTCGACGCCGAGTTCCAGGTCGGGCAGGCGCATCAGCAGGGCGTCGACGCCCACGTCGGCGATGGCGCGTCCGATGTCCTGGCCGGGGCACTCGTGGGGGCCGCTGCTGAAGGCCATGTGGGCACGGTTGCCCTCCATGTTGACGGTGAGGTCGGGCCGTACGGCGGGATCCGTGTTGGCTGCCGCGATGCCGACGATCAGGGCGTCACCCGCCTTGATCTGCTGCCCGCCGAGTTCGGTGTCGCCGACCGCCCACCGGCCCAGCACGGAGGTGAACGGCGGTTCGTCCCACAGCGTCTGTTCGACCGCCTCGGGCACCGTCATGTGCCCGCCGCTGAGCCTGGCCCGGAACCTGGGGTCGGTGAGGACCATGCGCAGCACGTTGGCGATCAGGTTGGTGGTCGTCTCGTAGGCGACGATGAGGACCACCCGCAGGTGCTCGCTGACCTCCTTGTCGGTCAGGCCGGCGGGGTGCTCGACCAGCCAGGTGGCGAAGTCCTCCGCGGGGGCCGCCCGGCGGCGCCGGACCAGCCGGTCCAGGGCGCCGATCACGTAGACGTTGCTCGCCACGGCGGTCTCCGAACCCCGCGTCATGTCGCGGGCGGCCTGCACCAGGCGGTCGTTGTACTCCTCGGGCATCCCGATGATCGCGCACATCACCATCATCGGGAGCCGCTCGGCGAACTGGCTGACGAGTTCGGCGCGGCCCGCCCGGCAGAAGTCGTTGACGAGCCGGTTGCTGTACCGGTTGATGTGGCGGCGTACGCCACGGGTGTCGATGCGCGCCATGCTGTCGGTGACCGCCCCGCGCAGCCGCTCGTGTTCGGCACCCTCGGCGAACGAGCAGACGGGCTGCCAGGTGAAGAGCGGGGCGAGGGGATGGTCGGGGGCGACGCTTCCGTCCTGCAGGCCGCGCCAGCGGCGTGAGTCGCGGGAGAACTGCGAGGGGGTGCGGGTCATGTGGAGGTTCTCGCTGTGCCCGAGCACCAGCCAGGCGGGGACGTCCTCGTGGAGCAGGACGGGCGCCACCGTGCCGTGTTCGGCGCGCAGCTTCTCGTACAGGCCCGTGGGGTCCGCCTCGGCCTCGGGGCCGTACAGCCGGCGCAGCCCGCCGGGGCCGATGCCCATGCCGTGCGCGGGGCATTGCGGGGGCGGCACCGGGCCGGTGGCCGATCCGGGTTCGTGCTGGAAGGGGGTTGTCACAGTGGCTCCAGGAATAAGACGTTCCGAGTCCGGGCGCGTGGGGGACAGGGCCCGTTCAGAGGCAGAGGGGTGTGCGGTCGTCAGGCGAGCGGCACGGCAAGGCGGTGCAGGTAGCGCATCAGGGTCATCAGCACATCGCGGCTGGACGCGCGCAGCCGGGCGTCGCAGTCGATCATCGGCACCTCGTCCGGCAGGTCCAGCGCGCTGCGCAGCGCCTCGACGGGGTGGTGCGGTGCGTCCGGGAAGGTGTTGACCGCGACCACGAACGGCACGCCGCGCTCCTCCAGCCTTCCGATGACGTCGAAGCTGACCTGGAGCCGGCGGGTGTCGATGAGGACGACAGCTCCGAGCGCTCCTTCGAACAGTCCGTTCCACAGGAACCAGAAGCGCTCCTGGCCGGGGGTACCGAACAGATAGAGGACCAGTTCCTCGCTGAGGCTGATCCGGCCGAAGTCCATGGCGACGGTGGTGGCGGTCTTGGTCTCCACACCCACGTTGTCGTCCACGCCGACACCGGCCTGGGTCATGGTCTCTTCGGTCGTCAGGGGGCGGATCTCGCTCACCGAGCCGACCATGGTCGTCTTGCCGACCCCGAACCCGCCCACGACGACGACCTTCACCGCGGCCGTGGCCGTGCTGGGAAGGACGTCCTCGCTGCGGGGGCCCGTGATCGTGTCAGAGCTTCTGAAGTCCATGCATCACCGCTTCGAGAAGGGACCGGTCGGGGAGCGCGGCGCGGACGATGGGCGCACGCGACTCGATCAGTTCGGTCGCCAGGAGTTCTGTCAGGAGCGAGGTGACCACGCTGAAGGGCAGGCTCAGATAGGCCGAGATCTCCGCGACGGACAACGGGGCCCTGCAGAGCCGCAGGATCGCGGCCTGCTCGGGCTGGACCGTGGGCGACGGCTCGGCCTGCGACACCACCATCGTGACGAGGTCGAGCGCCGCTCGCTCGCCGTCCGGGGCGCCCGTGATCACATACAGCCGTTCCGGATCACTCAACGCCGGTTCGGCCTTGCGGCGTTCTCGTCGGGGAGGACTCATCCGCCCTGCCCGTCATGGCGCGGAGGACTGGTCAGGTGCGCGCCGATCCGTACGACCATGTCGCGCATGCGGGCACCCACCAGCCCCGCGTCGACCGTCTCGCCGGCCAGGACGGCGAGGTAGGCGCCCGCGCCCGCCGCCATCAGGTAGAAGAACCCTCCGGTGACCTCGATGACGACGAGCTTCATCAGGCCGTCGCTGTAGGGGATCTCGGTGGCGACGGCCGCGGCGAGGCTCTGCAGCCCGGCGCAGGCGGCGGCGAGACGGTCGGCGACGTCGGGGTCACCGCCGTGCCGGGCGATCCGGAGGCCGTCGGCGGAGAGCACCACGATCTGGTGAATGCTCGGTACGTCGTCGGCCAGTTCCTTGAGCATCCAGTCCATGTTTCCCCGCTGCTGGATCACTTCTCGTCTCCCTTGTCCCACGCGTCGTCAGAGTCTGAGTCGTTCTTCGGCTCCTTGGGCACACCGTTGACGGCCTGGGTGAAGGCCTCCAGCCAGAGGCCGGGCGGCGCCGCGGCGCCGCCGCCGTTGTGCCCGTTGCGCGGGGCGGCCTCCGGGGACGGCGCGGACTGCTGCGGAAGATTGTGCGAACCCAGGGGTGCGCGCCCCCGGCTGCGGCGCTGCGGAAGGCCGCCGTCGGTCCACTCGGTGACGACGATCTCGTCGTCGGCGCCCATGGCCGGCGCGGGGGGCGCGGACCGTGGTGCGGACGCCGCCGGAGCGGGGACGGGCGCGGCGGCGGAGGACGCGAGCGACGGGACGGGCCCGCTCGCCGCGGGACGGGTCTTGTGCTTGCCGCGCGGCGGGACGACGTGCTGCATCTGCGACATGTCGAGCGAGCTCTGGGGCCGCGAGGTGGCACCGATGCCGTGGGCGATGCCCGGCGCGGGGCCGGTGGTGATCATGTCGCGCGGCACGATGAGCACGGCGCGGACACCTCCGTAGGCGGACTGCCTCAGGGAGACCTGGAGTTGGTACATGCGGGCGAGTCGGCCGACCACGGCCATGCCGAGGCGCGGGGACTCCCCGAGGTCGTTCATGTTGATGCCGGCCTGGGCCTGGGCGAGCATGTTCTCGGCCCTGACGCGGGCCTCCTCGCTGAGGCTGACGCCGCCGTCCTCGATCTCGATGGCGATGCCGGTCTGCACCTCGACCGCGGTGACGTGGACCCGGGTCTGGGGCGGCGAGTAGCGCGTCGCGTTGTCGAGGAGTTCGGCGCAGGCGTGGATGAGCGGTTCGACCGCGGTGCCGACGATGGCGACCTTGGCGATCGAGTGCAGATCGACGCGCTGGTACTCGAGGATCCGGGACATCGCTCCGCGCAGCACGCTGAACAGCGGCACGGCCTTGGGCCACTGGCGGCTGGGGCGGGCACCGCCGAGTACGGCGATGGAGTCGGCGAGCCGTCCGATCAGCGCGGTGCCGTGGTCGATGCGGAGCAGGTCGTCGAAGACGTCGGGGTTGCGCCCGTGGTGATCCTCCATCTCCCGGAGTTCACTGGCCTGCCGGTGGACGATGGCCTGGACCCGGCGGGCGACGCTGACGAAGGCGCGCTGCGCGGAGTCACGCATGGCCTCCTCGTTGTCGATGATGTCGAGGACCTGGAGGACCAGGGCGCGTTGTGCCTGGGGAAGGTTGCGGTAGGACTCGTCCGCGTCGACGATGTCGCGCATCACCTCCTGCGGCGAGTTGCTCGCGCGCAGCCGGCGAATGGCCGCGGGCAGGAGTTCCCTGCTGAGGCGCGCGGTCTCCTGGTCGTAGGAGGCGATGCGGTGTTCCAGGAAGGCGATGCGCTGTTCGTACTCGGCGCGCTGGACACGCATCGCCCGGCGTCGGCGGTTCAGTACGACGGTGAGCGTGGCGACCACGACGGTGGCGATCGCACCGCACCAGACGACTGCCGCCCGGGTGGCCCCGGTGACCGGCACCGCGCCGGCGGCGGTGGCGCCGGCCATCAGCACAACGGGCAGGAGCGCGGCGCGTACTACGGGGACGTCTCTGTTGGTCGGCGGTGATTCAACACGGACCATCTAAACCCTCTGGCGGTTGATTCGGGAGGTATACGCACTTGCACGGACAGGTGTGAACAAGTGCCTGGATTCATCTCAACTCGACTTCACTGCGCGTGAGCCTAACCAGATCAGAACAGTGCCTCGGCATATTCACCCAACCCCCTGCGCGAGCCCGCCGGCGGTAATACACTCGCCAGTTTTCGCACTCACCGCCGCCGAGCGTGCGCAGGGAGTGACGTGATCGAAAATCGGGGAAATACAGACCCTTCCGTCCCGTCCTGCGGGACAGAAGGCGCTCACGCCGGTTCCGACAAGCGGCGAATGACCAGCAGAAACGCCTGATCATGGGTACGCGCGAGCGACAGCCCCGAGCGCATGCGAATTCAAGTGCACCTCAGAACGGGACGAGGGCACATACGATCGAATCGGATCGAAAGGAGCAGATCCCTGAGCGACGGACGCGTGTGCGAGCGCTCCGCGTGCGAGCGCGGGGAGGCACCTGCCGCCGGGCACAGGGCTCCGAGGGTGCGGCCTCCCCCACGGCGCGCCCCTCACGGTCGGTGAGCTCGCGGGCCGGTGGCCGGCCGCGGACGGAGCCACGCGGCTCGTCAGCGGCGGGCGCCGCCGAGCCTGCCCTCCAGCTGCACCAGGAGCTCGCCGAGCTGTCCGCTGAGCCCGCTGCGGGTCTCCTCGTCGAGCCCGGAGAGCACCGAACGCTCGTAGGCGAGCTGTTCCGGCAGCAGCCGGTCGACCAGCTCGCGCCCCGCCTCCGTCAGGCCCACGTGGGCGACCCTGCGGTCCCTGTCGTCGCTGCGCCGGCCGATCAGACCGGCGTCCTGCAGGACCCGCAGCCGCTTCGTGACAGCGGCTCCCGACGAGAAGGTCTCACGGGCCAGCTCGCCGGGGGTGAGCTCACGGTCGGTGCGGCGCATCGCGCCGAGCAGGTCGAATTCGGCACGGGTCAGACCGGCGGCCCGCAAGGGTGCGTCCTCGGCCTGCTGGAGGAGGGCAGCGCAGCGGTTGATGCGGCCGATGAGTTCCATCGGTCCGGTGTCCAGCCCCGGGATGACGGCCTGCCACTGCCGTACCACCGAGGCCACGATGTCGTCGGTCACACCGCTCCGTTCGCCGGGGGCAGGGTGATCAGACCCTGCCGTCGTGCTGTCGCCGCGAGCGTACGGTGCCCTGCCTGCTCAGCGGTGAGCAGCTCTTCCTCGGGCAGGGCACGCTGCCACCATTCTCCCGATGCGACGTCGCTCGCGTCGCGCAGCTCGACGAGCGACGCGGTGAGCCTCCTGCGTGCGGCCTCCAGCGCCGGGGCTCCGGACGCCGGGTCGGCGACCGTCCGCTCGGCCCGCTCCCGGGCGTCGCGTACCGCGGCGAGGGCACGCTCCACGAGGCCGGACGCCCGGCGGTTGGTGACGGCCACCGCGGCGAGGATGCCCAGGGCGACACCCACGAGGGTGTCCAGGGCGCGGTCCGCGACCAGCTCGCCCGCCGGCTGGAACCCCCCGAATTCCAGGATCAGCAGGGCCATCGGAGTGACGGCGACGGAGCCGAGCCAGTAGTTGCGGGTGATCAGGGCCTCGGCTGCGAAGTTGAAGCAGAGGACGCAGAGCACGAGGACGAGGGGGCTGACCCGGGCGAGCGGGATGACTGCCGCGAAGACCAGCACACCGAGAAGGTTGCCGACCGTCCGCTGCACGGCCCTGCTCCACGAGAGGCTGAGGTTTGGCTGGTAGACGGAGGCTGCGGTGACGATGGCCCAGTACGGGTGCCCCACACCGAGCGCCGAGGAGACGCATCCGGCCAGGGCGCAGCCGACGAGAGTGCGGACGGCGGTCGGCAGCACGGGGGAGCCCGGACCGAGGGTGCGCAGCAGCCTGCGCCGCGCCTCGCGACGGCCCCGCCGCATCCGCTGACCGGCCCGTTCCGCGTCGATCCCGAAGAGCTGCTCGACCGTGCCGGGTGCGGGCGGCGGGCAGGGGACGGGGCCCCGGCCCCGGGTCCTCACCGCCCATCCGCGCAGCTCCTGGGGGTCCGCGCCGCCGGCACGGCCGTCGAGCGCGGAGGTGGCGAGGGCCCGCTCGGCGTGCACGACCAGCCGCTCGAGCTCCTGCCGGACGGGGGTGGGGCGGCCGGCGGCCAGCAGGGACTGCCAGGCGGCCTGGACCGCTGCCGCGGCGGCGTGCCGGTTCCGGGCGCCGGGATCCTCGGCGTGGGCCGCGGCGGCGTCGAGAGCGCGCGCGGTGGCCAGGCGTTCGGGCCCCTCCCTGTGCCACAGGGCCGGAGCGGCGGTGACCAGCCACGAGAAGGCACCCACGGTCAGCATGAGGACCAGGTGCCCCGGTACCTGCCCGAGTTCCTGCGGGGCGAACAGGGCGGCCGAGGTGACGAAGGCGAAGATCACGTTGCCGGGCGGGCCGAGACGGCTCGCGTCGCAGAAGGTCTTCTGCACGGCCGCGAGCAGCGCGCCGACGGCGATCAGCACGGCCGTCGAGTCGGTGAGCGAGGCGGCGACCAGGGCGACCGTCAGGCCCGCCGCCATCCCGAGGATCACACGGAGGACGGTGTGCGCCCTGCGTGCGTACGGCAGGTTGTGCCCGTACAGCGCACAGAGCGAGCCCGCCATGGTGTACATCACCAGGTCGAGGCGGTCGAGGGAGTACAGCAGCAGGTTCGGGACCGCTGAGGCGACCACCACGCTCAGCGCGGGCTTGTACCAGGTCTCGGCGGGGCTCCTGAGCCGCAGGACACCGGTGACCGGCAGTTTGTGGACGGATGGCTTCCGGGGCCGCACGGCTGTATCACTCACCCATTTAGATTAACAGGTGTTACACATGTAAATCATCTGCCTGAGTGAGCCGTCGGCGGCACCTGGGCGGCCCGCCGGTGCCTGGCACGCCGGATGGGAGCCGCTCCGCGACCTTCTGCGCCTGGTCGGCGGGGCCGCGAAGGATGCGGCGGAACTCACCGAAGGACTCCAGGTGTTCCCCGCGGCCATGCGGAGCCATCCGGGGCTGACCGGCGGGCTGATCGTCTCCGAGAGGCTGGCCGCCGTCGCCGCCGAGCGGGTGGGCCGCGACCGGGCCGAGGTGATCCTCAACGAGGCCGCCGCGCGCTCCCGGGGCGAGGGCGGACCGCTCGCGGAAATCCTCGCGGCCGAGCCCGCCCTCGACGGCCTGGACCTCGACGAACTGACCGACCCTGTCCGCTACTCCGGCTGCGCCGGGCCCCTCACCGACCGCGCTCTGGAGCGCCGATGACCATGACATCCTCCCTCCTCCTCCACCACAGCGCCGAAGGACCGGCGGGCGCTCCCCCGCTCCTGCTCGGCCCCTCCCTCGGCACCTCCACCGCGCTCTGGGACGGGGTCGCCCCCGAGCTCTCCGCCGCCCACCGGGTCGTGCGGTGGGACCTCCCCGGGCACGGCGGCTCGTCGGCCGGACCGATCGGCCCGGGAGCCGGTATCGCCGATCTGGGTGCGCTGGTGCAGTCCGCCGTCGGCGGGAATCGAGGGCTGTGGGCACGACGAGAGCCGTCCCGGCGGGATGTGGGGGGCAACCAGAGTGGGCATGCCCGGCATCCTGCCACCGCCGGGCCCCCCGCACCCGGACGGTCAGCCGAGGCCCCGGGAGTCCTGCTTGAGCGCGGTGTCCACGGTCAGGGCCGTGGCCACGACGAGGCTCAGCAGAGGCTCGGGGAGCTGGTAGTGGATCTGCAGCACGTAGTTGTCCGCCGTGGTGAACATGGTCTTCGCCAGGCCTTCCCAGGTCTTGGTGATCCTGGCGATCTCGGCGTCGTTGCCGTCGACGATGGCGAAGTTCCAGGCACGCCAGTTCTCGGCCTTGATGGCACCGACCTTCTGCCCGTCGACCATCATGGCGAAGTTGATCTTGCCGATGGCGTTCTGCTGGACGATCTCGCCGACGGGCTGACCGTCCGGGCGCTGCACGACGACCCGGGACTTGATGAACTTGGCCGGCCGGGTCAGGAGCAGCTGCGGCTGCCCGTGGGCGTCGCGGATCTCCAGGCGGTGCGTGAGGTACTGGTCGATGCTGGAGACGAACCTGAGCACCTTGCGCAGCGCGCTCTGGCCGACCTGGACGACCGAACCGACGGTGTTGCCCTGCTGGTCGAAGACGCGGTACTCGTTCGTGACCTCGATCAGCTTGGCCTTCTGGTTCACGACCAGGACCTGCTGGTTGAACAGCGAGCCCGCACCAGGAGCGCCCCGCTGAGGGGCGAACTGCTGGGGAGCGGCCTGCTGCTGCGGCATCGCGGCGTGCTGCTGGGCGGGCGCCTGCGCCTGGGCCGGTGCCTGTCCCTGGACGGAGGCCTGCCCCTGGGCGGGCGCCTGCCCCTGAGCCGGGTGCGTGTGCTCGGTCCACTGCGAGCCGTCCCAGTAGCGCAGCAGTTGGGGTGCGCCATGGGGGTCCGGATGCCAGCCCGCAGGTACGTTCGATTGCGTCGTCACCGGGGCACACTATCCTGCCAAGCCGGGGGCCGGAATCCCGCCAACCCCCGGGCCGAACTCCTTGAAGATTCACACACCATCTATGATGGCGGCGATGACCGGAGCGAGCGGACCGACGGCCCGGAGACGGAGCGGCAGGAGCCTGCCCGCCGTCCTCGGCTGGGCTCTGCTGCTCATCGCGGTGTTCCTCTGCTGTTCCCCGCACACCGGCGCCGCGGCCGGCGCCGAGACGCCTTCGGCGGCGGCGGTCAGGGGCTTCACCCCCGTGTCCGGAGCGGCCGTGTCGGTCGTCGTGGTCGACGCCCCCGACGAACGCGGAATCGGCAGCTCCTGCCACGGGGCGACGGACCACTCGACGGCCGTCGTCCTGCCCGGCCACCCCACCCCCGTCGCCCTGCCCTGCCCCTCGGCAGTGACGAGGACCGCGCCCCTCACCGGCGCCGCGGCCATCCGCGGCCCCTCCGACGACAGCGTGGGCGCTGTCGACCGGATGCGTCTTCAGATCCAACGGATCTAGGCCCCGCCCGGGTCCGCCCTCCGCGCCACCGATGCGCCGGAGGCGGCCTTCCGCGTGCCCTTGCCCCGCGTGACGCGCCGTGCGCACACGCGATCCGTGAACCCGAGGACCTGACATGGCTTCCGCCAAGAACCAGAACAGCCCGTCCGCCGCACGCCGCGCCAAGCTCGACGAGGCCCGCCGCAAGGAGCGGGCCCGCGAGCGTCGCAGCCGCGTCATCACCATCACCGCGTCCGTCGTCGTGCTCGCCGGCCTCGTCGCCGGCGGCGGCTACCTGATGTCGGCCGCGGACGAGCAGGACAAGGCCGAGGAACAGGCCAGGACCTCGCCGGTCACCGGCGAGAAGTCCTGGGACGACCTGACTCAGGACCATGTCGAGACGCCCGTCGACTACCCGATGAACCCGCCCGTCGGCGGCAACCACAACCCGGTCTGGATGAACTGCGACGCCGACGTCTACACCGAGGCGATACCGGACGAGAACGCCGTCCACTCGCTGGAGCACGGCGCCGTCTGGGTCACGTACAACGACACGGCGAAGGACGCCGACGTCGAGGCGCTCTCCGACCGCGTGTCCAGGACGCCCTACTCGCTGATGAGCCCCGTGACCGATCAGAAGGACCCGCTGATGCTCAGCGCCTGGGGCAAGCAGCTCACGGTGAAGAGCGCCACCGACGCGCGCGTCGGGCAGTTCTTCACGAAGTACGTCCAGGGCGCGCAGACCCCGGAGCCGGGCGCAGCCTGCTCCGGCGGGGTCGCCGAGTGAGCTCGTCCGCGCGGGCTCCCCGCGCACTCGTCTGGGCCGGTGCCATGGTGTTCGTGGTGGCCGTGGGGCTCGTGCTGCTGATGGTGGTGCGACCCTCGGCAGCCTCGCCGTCCGGCTCCGGGGCGGCCCCGGCCGTCCCGGGTGAGAGCTCGGCGGACGTCGGCTTCGCGCGGGACATGTCGGTCCACCACCAGCAGGCGGTCGAGATGGCGTTCCTCGTGCGGGACCGCACCGACGACGAGGACGTGCGACGGCTCGCGTACGACGTCATCAACACCCAGGCCAACCAGCGCGGCATGATGCTGGGCTGGCTGGAGTCCTGGGACAGGCCGAAGAGTTCGGACCGGCCGCCGATGGAGTGGATGGGCCACCCGGTCACCCCGTCCGACGGCTCGCTCATGCCGGGCATGGCGACGGACACCCAGCTGGACGGTCTGCGCGCGGCCTCGGGCAGGGACGCCGAGGTGCTGTTCCTGCGGCTGATGACCGTCCACCACCGTTCGGGGGCGGACATGGCGCGGGCCGCGGCCGGATCGGCCGGCACGGACGAGATCCGGAATCTCGCCGAAGGCATGGCCCGGGCGCAGGATTCGGAGATCTCGCTCATGGCGGACATGCTCGAGGCCCGGGGCGCGAAGCCCTGAACCCGCGCAGCGGGTGGGCCCGGGTTCGGTGGCAGCCGTCACCGCACCCGGGCCCCACGCCGCTTGGCCCCGTCACCGGCCCCGGCTCCTCACACCGCGAATTCACCTGCCGCCCGTGTCGTCCTCATGGCCTCGACACCGGTGCACCGCTCCGCCGCCCGACACTTCCTGACGAGTCATGGACATGTCCCTCTCACGACAGGAAGCACTGTGCGCATGCACCGCTCCCCTCGCCTTGCGGCCACCGCTCTGCTCGGTACGGCGCTCCTCACCCTCGTCCCGCTGTCCCCCGCCTACGCGCGGTCGCTCCCGGCCGTCGGCGCGACGGCGGAGACGGCGGCGCTGTACGACGACGAGGACGGTGGCAACGCCAACGCCGACGACCCGGCGATCTGGCGCGACGACGCCCACCCCGGGCGCAGTCTGGTGGTGGCCACGGCCAAGGAGGGCGGGCTCCGCGTCTACGGTCTGGACGCCGCCCTGGTCCAGTCGGTCCCGGCGCCCTCCCCGGCGACGGAGGACGACGCGCCCGGCCGGTTCAACAACGTGGACCTCGTGACCGGGCTCCGCACCCCGGCCGGCCGCGCCGACGTGGCCGTGGTCAGCGACCGGGGCAACGACCGGCTGCGCGTCTACCGCATCGACCCCTCGCGCCGCGGGGGCCCGCTGAAGGACGTCACGGACCCCGCCGCCGCCCCTGTCTTCTCGGCGGACCAGGCCGAGATCAACGAGCAGCGGACCGCGTACGGGCTCGCCACCTGGCAGGACCGCTCCACCGGACGCTCGTACGCGCTCGTCAGCCGGCGCGACACCACGGACCTGGCCCTGCTGGAGCTCCGGCCCACGGCGGCGGGCACGGTGGGCTACCGCCTGGTGCGCACCCTCTCGCTGCCCTCCTCCTTCCGGCTGCCGGACGGCACCTCGTGGACCCCGTGCGGCGAGCCGGGTGAGCTGCCGCAGGTCGAGGGCATGGTCGTCGACCCGGAGAACGGCACGCTCTACGCGGGACAGGAGGACGTCGGCATCTGGCGCCTGCCCGCCGGGCTGGACGGACGCCCGGTCCTGGTGGACACGGTCCGGGAGTACGGCATCCCCGGCACGTACGACCCGGAGACCGAGGAGTGCGCGCCGGGCACCGACCCCGGCTTCGGCGGCAGGCGTCTGGCGGCCGACGTGGAGGGCCTGACCCTCCTCGGGAAGCCCGGCGGCCACGGTTACCTCATGGCCTCCGGCCAGGGTGACAACAGCTTCGCCCTGTACGGCCGCGAGGTCTCCGGGCGCAACGCCTACAAGGGCGGCTTCCGGGTCACCGCCGTCTCCGCCGACCTCGACGGCAGCGAGGAGTGCGACGGCACCGCCGCGCTCGACAAGCCGCTGGGGGCCCGCTATCCCCACGGGCTGCTGGTGGTCCAGGACGGGCACGAGACGTCGGCCTCGGGCAGCGAGGAGGGCCGGGAGGCGACCGGCTTCAAGTTCGTGGACCTGCGCGCGGTCAAGGACGCGGCGGGCCTGTAGCCCGCGGCCAGGTCTCCCGCGGCGCGTCCGGAGGGGGATCGCATAGGCTCGTCGACGATATGAAGAGCTACCTCACACCCCTGGGGTCCAAGGCCGACAAGGACACCGTGCGCCGTCACAACCTGAGCCTCGTGCTGCGTGCCGTGCGGGACGAGGGCGAGGCCGGCGAGGCGACCCGCGCCGGAGTGTCGGCGCGGGTCGGACTCACCCGGGCCGCGGTGTCCTCTCTGGTCGAGCAGTTGCTGGACAGCGGCTTCGTCACCGAGTCGGGCAAGACGTTCAGCGGACAGGCCGGGCGCCCCGGCACGGCCCTGAAGGTGGCGCGCACCGGACCCGCCGGGCTCGGGGTGGAGGTCAACATCGACTACGTGTCGGTCTGCGTGGTGGACCTTGCGGGCGCCGGCCGGGTGCGGCAGACCGAGCACCTGGACAACCGCGGCGCCCCGCCCGAGGAGGTCCTCGCCCGGGCGGCGGGCATCGCCGCCCGCGCCCTCGACTCGGCGCGGGAACAGGACCTCCGCCCTGTCGGTACGGCGCTCGCGCTGCCGGGACTCGTCTCGGGCGGCTCGGTGCGCCAGGCGCCCAACCTCGGCTGGAACCAGGTCGCCGCGGAGGACCTGTTCGCCGACGCGCTCGCCGGCCTGCGCCCCGGCACGGCACCGCTGCCGGTGCGCTCGGAGAACGAGGCGAATCTGGCGGCGCTCGCGGAGCTGTGGTTCGGCGGGCTCGACACCGTCCGCAGCTTTCTGTACCTGACGGGCGAGATCGGCGTCGGCGGCGCCCTGGTGCTCGACGGCGAACTGCTGCGCGGCGCGCACGGTTTCGCCGGGGAGATCGGGCACGTGGTGGTCGACCCCACCGGGCCCGAGTGCCGGTGCGGCTCACGCGGCTGCCTCGAGCAGTACGCCGGCCAGTCGGCCCTGCTGAGGGCGGCCGGTATCGACGAGGCCCCGGGCGGAGCGGCCGGAGTGATGGAGCTGGAGCGGCGGGCGGGGGCGGGCGACCCCGTGACGCTGGCCGCCGTGGCCGACGCCGGCCGGATGCTGGGGCAGGTGCTCTCCGGCGCGGTCAACCTCTTCGACCCGGACGCGGTGGTGCTCGGCGGGATGTACCGCGGCCTGATGCCGTGGCTCTCGCCGCCCGCCGACGCGGAGCTGACGGACCGCGTGGTGTCCGGCCTCTGGTCCCGGGGCGACGGCCGACTGCGCGCGTCGTCCGTGGCGGGCGACGCGGCGCGCGGCGCTGCGGCACTGGTGGTGCAGGACGTGCTGGCCGACCCGGTCGCGTACGCCGCGCCCGCGCCGGTGGACGTCTGACAGCGGGCTCACGTACACCGGCCCGCGCCGGTCAGCGGGCCCGCCCGTCCGGGGCGCCCGGTGGTGGGCCGGGTGCCCCGGGGGGTGGGTCAGCGGACGCCGAGGAGGTGTTCCATGGCGAGCTGGTCGAGGGCTTCGAAGGCCATGGAGCGCTCCGCTGCGGCGGTGGCGTCGAAGTTCTCGTAGGCGGACCGGTCGGCGAGGAGGCTCTTGAGGCCGTCGTCGGCGGTGGGCTGGGCGAGTTCGTCCAGGCGGGAGGCGGTCAGGGCCTGCTGGACGGCGGGGTCGGCGCGGAAGGCGAGGGCGCGTTCCTTGAGGATGAGGTAGTTGCGCATGCAGTTCTTCGCGGATTCCCAGACGCCGTCGATGCCGTCGGTGCGTACGGGCTTGAAGTCGAAGTGGAGGGATCCGGTGTAGTCGGAGGTCTCCAGGAGGTCGACGAGCCAGAAGGCCTGGCGCAGGTCGCCGGCGCCGAAGCGGAAGTCCTGGTCGTACTTGATGCCGGACTGTCCGTTGAGGTCGATGTGGAAGAGCTTGCCGGCCCACAGGGCCTGGGCGATGCCGTGGGGGAAGTTCAGCCCGGCCATCTGCTCGTGGCCGGTCTCCGGGTTCACGCCGACCATCTCGGGGCGCTCGAGGCGCTCGATGAAGGCCAGGGCGTGGCCGATCGTGGGCAGGAGGATGTCGCCGCGGGGCTCGTTGGGCTTGGGCTCGATCGCGAAGCGCAGGTCGTAGCCCTGCTCGGTGACGTAGTCGCCCAGCAGGTCGAAGGCTTCCTTCATCCGGTCCAGGGCGATACGGACGTCCTTCGCGCCGCCGGACTCGGCGCCCTCGCGGCCGCCCCAGGCGACGTAGGTGGTCGCGCCGAGCTCGGCGGCCAGGTCGATGTTGCGCATGACCTTGCGCAGCGCGAAACGGCGTACGTCGCGGTCGTTCGCGGTGAACCCGCCGTCCTTGAAGACCGGGTGGGTGAACAGGTTCGTGGTGGCCATCGGGACCTTCATCCCGGTGCGGGACAGGGCGTCCTTGAACCGGCCGATCAGCCGGGCGCGCTCCGTCTCGGAGGACCCGAACGGGATCAGGTCGTCGTCGTGGAACGTCACCCCGTGCGCACCGAGCTCCGCGAGCCGCTCGACCGACTCGACCGGGTCCAGCGCGGGACGTGTCGGCTCACCGAACGGGTCGTTGCCACGCCAGCCCACGGTCCACAGACCGAACGTGAACCTGTCCG
>NZ_NEUF01000094.1 GCF_002910915.1 Streptomyces sp. SM10
CCGCCGCGCTCGCCGCCAGCCCGGCCCGCGCCGGTATCCCGGGCAGGGCGCCGGTCCCCGCCGCCGCCGTCACCACACCGGCGGTCCGGCCGGTTGACCCCCGCGTCGCGTACTCCCGCGACCGCTGATCCAACTCCTCAAGGAGGCCCTTCCATGGCCGTTGTTGGTAACCCTGGCTGTCAGAAGTCGTGGAATGGCTGGGGTGGTGGCCCGTCGTTCCTGGGCCGCCACCGGTGGGAGCGGTCAGCAGCAGCTGCACCCCGTGGCGCATCCGCATGCGTCGCCAGCGGACGCGGCGGGTTCGTGTCCGGTGGTGGGAGCGCAGCAGCCCTTGCCTTGCCAGGCATCGCGGCCTTCCTTGACGGCGAGGGCGGCGATGACGAGGGCGGCGATCGGGTCGGCCCAGGACCAGCCGAGCAGCAGGTTGGCCAGGAGGCCGACGAGGAGTACGGCCGAGAGGTAGGTGCAGAGCAGGGTCTGCTTGGAGTCGGCGACCGCCGAGGCGGAGCCGAGTTCCCGGCCGGTCCTGCGCTGGGCGGCCGACAGGAACGGCATGATCGCCAGCGAGAGGGCGGCGAGCACGATGCCGGGGAGCGAGTGGTCGGCTTCGCCGGTGCCGGTCAGCGCGCGTACGGAGCCGAGGGAGACGTAGAGCGCCAGGGCGAAGAAGGAGACGGCGATGATCCGCAGGGTGCGCTTCTCGCGGGCTTCGCGAGTGGTGTGGTCACGTGCGGAGAACTGCCAGGCGACCGCCGCGGCGGACGAAACCTCGATGACGGAGTCGAGGCCGAAGCCGATCAGCGCGGTGGAGGAAGCGATGGTCCCAGCGGTGATGGCAACGATCGCCTCGATGACGTTGTAGGCGATCGTCGCGGCGACCAGCAGGCGTATCCGGCGGGTGAGCAGGTCGCGGCGGGCGGGGCTGGGGCCGAGGGATATCACGGTCATTCAGCAGCAGCCCTTCTCGTCGGCATCGGCGCAGGTGCGGTCGGCTTCGACCGCGACCACGGCGGCCCGGAGGTCGTCGAGTGCGTGGCCGAGACGTTCATCGGCGAGTTCGTAGCGAGTGCGGCGGCCATGGGGGACGGTGACGACCAGGCCGCAGTCGCGCAGGCAGGCCAGGTGGTTCGACAGCCGGGTGCGGGAGATGCCGAGGCTGTCGGCGAGGTCGGCCGGGTAGGCCGGGGCCTGGCGCAGGGCGAGCAGGATGCGGCAGCGGATGGGGTCGGCGAGGGCGCGACCGAACCGCGCCAGCACGTCGATGTCAGCGGCGAGTGTCAGCACCCTCCGACAATACAGAGATTCCTGAATTCAGGAAACCGTGGACCATTGATCGCTGCCGGAAAGCCCGGCCAGCATGAGCTGTGGCATGCCGAGTCAGCGGCGGCTGACTTCTGCGGCGTAGTCGGCGCCGAAGCCCTGACCGTTCTACCCGCCACGTCAGACGACTGATCGCCTACACCACCACAAGGGACATGACCCCGTGCGGCTCTACCAGCGCTTCTCGGCCGGACCAAACCCCGGATTTGCCGGACGCTCTGCCCACTGGCCCACCTCCAACGGGTCCTTCGCTCCCTCTGCCCCGGAGACTTCCGTGCCTACCTCGATCACCATCACGTCCGAGTTCAGCGGCAGCGTCGTTGCCAAGGGCGCTACTGACGACCTCTCCGCGCAGCTCCTCCGTCACGCCGGTTTCAAGCAGATCGACGACTGGCACGGCCGACGCCATCGCCTGCCCACCACCACTCCGCTCGCCGACCAGGTCGCCATCGCCAGCCATGCGGCCGAGATGCTTCGAGCCGCTCGCTATGACGTCACCCTCCCGCCGTCTCTCGACACCGCCCGGCTGAGCCCTCCGGTGCATGCGCTGGGGCCCTACGCCGCCGGAGCCGAACTCCTCAGCATCACGGACCAGATCCGTGCGGCCGAAGACGGAGCCAGCCTTCAGCGGGCAGTTGACCACCTCCTTCACCCCGAGCACGGTGCGCTGGAGCGTGTCCGGGAGGCGCTGGAAGCAGCGGGAGAACAGGTCAACGACCTGG
>NZ_NEUF01000095.1:0-29225 GCF_002910915.1 Streptomyces sp. SM10
CCGTCGTCGGAGCCCGTCCCCCCGACCGCGGCAGTCCCCCCTGCCCGGTCCGCCGAAACCGTCCGGCCCGCCACGGACGCGGGTGCTTCCGCCGCGTCCGCCCCGGCCGGCCCCGGCAGGCCCCAGCTCCCCAGGCGCAGCAACCAGGAGCACCTGGTCCCGCAGCTCAGGGAGGCCCCCGCCCCGCGCGCCGAGGACGAGAACGCCCTGCACGACCCCGGTCTGATGGCGGCCTTCCGGCGCGGGATCGACCTTGCCGAGGCCCAGAACGCCGCGGAAGAGGAGCCGGAGCCGGGAGGCGCGTACGGCACCTCCGGCGCCGCGTCTCCCGACATCTCCGGCCCCGCCCTGAGCGTCGGGGTGCAGCGGTCCCAGGGGCTCGCCCCGCTGCCGTTCCGCAGTCCCGCCACCACCGCGACGGCCCCGGCGGCCCCCGGCCACAGGCGGCCGCAGACGTCCGAACCGGATCCACGCACCGAGAACATGTTCAAGGAGTAGATGCACCATGACGACAGAAATGCCGTCCGGGCAGGTCTCGGACCTCGACTGGCTGCTGAGCGGCCTCGTCCAGCGTGTGCCCTACACGCGCAGCGCCGTACTCCTCTCGGCGGACGGCCTGGTGAAATCCGTCCACGGCATGGACGCCGACAGCGCCGATCACATGGCGGCCCTGGCCGCCGGGCTCTACTCGCTCGGCCGCAGCGCGGGTGCCCGGTTCGGTGACAACGGCGACGTGCGCCAGGTCGTCGTCGAGCTCGACTCGACGCTCCTTTTCGTCTCCACCGCGGGTGCCGGCACCTGTCTCGCCGTCCTCGCGGCCCGCGAGGCGGACGCCGCAGTCCTGGGCTACGAGATGGCCATGCTGGTCAAGAGCGTGCGCCCCTACCTCATGACGCCGCTCCGGCAGCCGGCCGGAGCGCCGTTCATCTCGGGGCTGTGAGGATGCCGGCCCCGCACGACGGGCCGTTGCTCGACGACGCGGCAGGCCGGCTCATCCGCCCGTACACCGTGAGCAACGGCCGGACGAGGCCGACGACGGTGCTCGACCTGCTCTCACTCGTGATGGCCACGGGGCGTCGGCCCCAGGCGCATCTCGGCCCCGAACACACCGTGGCCCTGGAACTCTGCGACGGGCCCACGTCCGTGGCCGAGATCGCCGCACATCTGCGACTGCCCGCGGTCATCACCAAGGTCCTGCTCTCCGACCTGGTCGACTGCGGGGCGGTCACCGCACACGCCCCGGCGTTCCATGACATGCCAACCGACCGATCCCTGCTGGAGGCAGTGCTCGATGGTCTACGACGACAGCTCTGACAGCTCCGGAAGCTCCGGCTACTTCCCCGTTGCCCTCAAGGTCCTGGTAGCGGGCGGGTTCGGCGTCGGCAAGACGACGTTCGTCGGCGCCGTCAGCGAGATCGCGCCGCTGAGCACCGAGGAGCTCCTGACCCAGGTCAGCGTGGCGACCGACAGCCTCGAAGGCATCGAATCCAAGTCGGCGACCACTGTGGCCATGGACTTCGGCCGGATCACCCTGTCCGAGCAGCACGTGCTCTACCTCTTCGGCACCCCGGGGCAGGAGCGGTTCTGGTTCATGTGGGACGAACTCTCCAAGGGCGCACTCGGGGCGGTCGTCATCGCCGACACGCGCCGGCTGGCCGAATGCTTCGCGGCCGTCGACTTCTTCGAGCGCCGAGGCATCGGATTCATCGTCGCCGTCAACGAGTTCGACGGCGCCTACCGCTACGAACCCGAAGAGGTGCGGGCGGCGCTCGATCTCGGACCCGACGTGCCCGTCGTCCTCTGCGACGCCAGGATCGCCAGCTCCGGAACCGGGGCTCTGGTCACCCTCGTCCAGCACCTCATCAACGCGACGGTACCGGCACCGCTCTCGGGCTTCGGAGCCCTCCCGTGATCCCGTACGGGACGGGACGGCCACAGCTGCTCACTCCGGTCGACCGCGAGCAGGTCCGGATCCTTCGCTGCTCCAGGTCGAGCGGTAGAACACCACGGCGATCGTACGACGACGCGTCCGAACCGGCCGCGATCCTGACCGACTCGTGGCGCCAGGCCGCCCCGCGGCGGCTCTTTCGCCGCCCATCCTGAGCTCGGCCCTCCTCCGGCCGACGGCTGAGGCGGCTCAGAGGCGGAGGAACGCGGTGATCCGCTGCCGCAGGGAGCGCGCGTCCAGCCCGTGCGCCACGAGGTGTTCCTCCATCTGTCCGTACCTGCGGAGTTCGCCCCGGCCCACGCCCAGCCCGAGGACCCGGTGAGCCACGTCGGACAAGGCGTCGTTGGCCGCGGTCGTGGACGTACCCGCCAGGTAGGGCTCGACGACCACGACGTCCACCGCGGTTCCCCCGCCGGCCGCGCGGCGGAGCCCCGCTGTGTCGAAAGGACGCACGGTCGTCGCGTACAGCACCGTCACGTCCAGGCCGTCGGTCGCCGCCAGGACGTTGTCGAGCATCGGCCCCACGGCGATCACCACCCCGCCGCTTCCGCGCCGCACGGTGCTGAAGGCGGTCTCCGTCACCGGGCGGCCCCTGCTGTTCGACTGGAGGGAGAGCCGTACGTACACACGGTCGTCCCCCGTGACGGCCCGCCGCAGCAGGGCCTCGGCCTCGTCGGGGTGGCCCGGCACGTGCACCGTCCAGCCGTCGAGCGTGTCCAGGAGGGCGACATCGCCCGGCGCCATGTGCGTGAAGCCTCCGGCCGGCCAGTCGTACGAGGCCCCGGCGCTGACCAGCACGCCGCCCACTCCCTGATGTCCCAGGTCCAGCTTCACCTGCTCGAACGGGCGCTCCACGAGAAAACTGGCGAAGGTGTGCATGATCGGCCGCACACCCGTCAGGGCCATTCCGGCGCCGGCACCGATGAGGAGCTGCTCCCTGATCCCGACGTTGACCACGCGGTCCGGGTGGGTCCGCCCGGCCTGCTCGAAGCCGTCGCGGCTGATCTCGGCGAGCACCAGGGCGAGGCGCGGGTCCTCGTCCAGCATCCGGGTCGTCGTGGCGATGAAGCGGTCACGCATGGTGTCCATCAAGATGTCCTCCGTCGTCCTCGGGTGGGGCCGGTCAGCGCTTGGGTGTCACGCGGGCGATCACCGCGTGTGGCCGGCCGGGGTGCGGGGCCGTGAAAGCGGCGTACAGAGCCTCGTGGTCCCGTCCGTCCACGGTCCGTGCGGACCATCCGGCGGCCTCGAAGCGGGCCGCGATGCCGCCCGGCCTGGAGTACGTCGCCGAGGCGTTGTCGATCACCACGGTGTGCAGCTGATCGAGCCCGGCCGGGCCCGCGTAGGCGATCGCCTCGTGGTTGCTGCCCTCGTCCAGTTCGGCGTCGCCGGTCAGCACCCACACACGGGGCTCCGCCAGCCCCTGGGCCCGCAGCCCCAGCACGCTGCCCACGGCGAGCGGCAGTCCGTGGCCGAGCGACCCGCTGCCGATCTCGACGCCCGGAACCAGCAGCCGGTCGGGATGGTGCCCGAGCGGTGAGTCGTACGACCCGAAGCCCGTGAGCAGCTCCTCGCCGAAGAAGCCGCGTGCGGCGAGCACGGCGTAGTACGCCATGGGACCGTGCCCCTTCGAGAGGAGGAAGCGGTCGTGGCCGGGCGAGCGGAAGGTGCCGGGGGAGACCCTCAGCACCCGGTCGTACAGGATCCAGAGGGTGTCCAGGGTCGAGGTCGCGGCGGGGCCGTGCCTCTCGTCACCGGTCATGAGGCTCATCAGCCGGCCCAGCTCGTCGTAGCCGTGTACCGGCGAAGGTGTCGTAGGCGTCATGCGGCTCAGCCTTCGACATCAACCATGGTTGAGGTCAAGCGGCGGGAAACGGGTTCGTGAGCACCGGTGCAAGTGCGGTATTGTTCTCATGCGCGTTCGGCCAGGGGGAAACCCCAGGTCAGACGGACAGCGGGACGTGGCGCAGCTTGGTAGCGCACTTGACTGGGGGTCAAGGGGTCGCAGGTTCAAATCCTGTCGTCCCGACTCGTGAGAGTCGTGACCGAGGGGCCGTACCGGAGAGATCCGGTACGGCCCCTCGGCCGTTCCACAGGCGGTTCGGGATGCCTCGCGTCCTCCCCGGCGGGGAGCGGTCCTTGTCGCGCGAGGGGCCCGGGGGTCTGCCGACACCGGGGACCCTCGCGCGTCGTGTCAGCGCAGGCCCTGGGCCCGGTGGCGACGCGCCCCGAGGAGGGTGGCCCCGCCCACGATCACCGCTGCGGCAGCGGCGCCCGTGACGGCCGTCGTGGAGGAGGAACCGGTGGCCGCCAGCTGGCTGCCCTGCGCCTCCGGCTCATTGTCGCCGGTCGAGCCGCTGGAGCCGGCTGAGCCTTCGGCGTCGCCGGAGCCGGTGGAACCGGTCGACCCGCTGTCCTCCACCTTCAGCGTGATGTCGGCCTTGTCGTTGCCCTTCTCCGGGTCGAACGGCCGCGCCGCGTCGCCGAGCGCCACCGAGCCCTTGGCGCCCTCCACCTTCTTGTCGATCTTCAGCCGGAAGGTGTAGGTCTCGCCCTTGCCCTCGTCGACCCAGCGCTGGCTGGTGCCGCACACGTAGGTCTCGCCCTCGGCCTCGCAGAATCCGTCGGCCTTGACGACGGAGGTGCCCGCGGGAGGTGTGATCCGGACCTCGGGCAGCTGGTCCCCTTCGTCGGTCAGCACCCAGGCGGGCCCGGCATTGGTGAACTTCGTCCTCAGCGTCACCGTGTCGCCGGGGCTGCCCGTGAGCTCGGCGCCCTCGACCTGGAAGTCGGCGGTGTTGACGGAGGTGACCGGCACGTCGACGGCCTCCTCGGTGGCCTCGCCCCCGGCCGTGCCCTCGACCAGCTTCACCGCGGGGGCGGTCCCGGCCACCGGCGGGGTGGCGGCGTCGTCCAGGTCCGGGGCGTGGTCCCAGACGCTCACGCGCAGCACGTCGTCGAGTGCGTGGGGCAGTGCCTTGATCGCGAGGGGCTTCCCCGGCGTGTAGGTGGCACCGGGCTCCACCGCCTGGTCGAACTCACACACCACGTTCGACTTGGCGGTCATCTCGTCGTAGGCGGTGACCTGGTGCGCCTGGCAGTTGGACGGGATCTCCGCGTAGTCCAGTCCCCGGGTGGCGGAGTACATGACCCAGACCTTGTCGGCCGTAGCGGCGCCGTTGTTCGTCAGGACGACCGGCTGGTCGAAGGTGCTTCCCGGCTTCACGCCGTCGACCGGGGCGATCTTCTCCACGACCAGTTCGGATGCGGTCTCATCGGCGGATGCGAGGGGAGCGACGCCCAGCACGAGCAGGCCGGCGGAGCTCAGGGCGGCGGCGATGGTGCGGGCGGTGCGGTGAGGGGGGAACGGCATGGAAGTCAACCTCTGTCGGACGCAGTTGGGCGGACGTTGTTCGATGGGGTGAACGGACCTTCGGACGTGAAGACTGCCTTCGGCGCCGATCGGTTGCGTCATGCAGCCATTCCTGTGGCGCAGGGGCCCACATGTCCCGTTCGTCCATCCTCCTCCGGAGGGCCGTGGCGTCCGACAAGGCGTCACGTGACGGTGCATGAGGGCCAGTACGGGCAGAGGCCGCACCGGAACGGTCCGGTGCGGCCTCTCGGGTGTGCGGATGTCTCAGGCGGTCTCACCGGAACCGGAACCGGCTCCTTCGGCTTTTTTGATGCCCTTGGTGATCTGGTCCAGGACCGCCAGCTTCGGCGCGTCGGCGTTGATGTCGAAGCCGGATCGGACGACGACCAGCATCCCCTTGACGTTGGGGGAGGGGAACGCGAGCGACTCGACGTATCCGTCGTCGCCGTTCTTCGTCACCACCTTCCAGCGCACCGCGTAGCCCTTCTGCCCGGCGACCGTGACCGCCTCGGACCTCAGCTGCTCGTGCGAGGTGATTCCGCCGTAGACCTTTTCGCCGTACGACTCCTCGGCGTTGGTCTTGATGTCGGCCTCGGCCGCCGCCTTCGCGGTGGTCGCCTCGATCTTCAGGGCCTGCGCCGGCGCGGAGGACACCCCGCCGCGTACGCACTTCTCCGACTCGTCGCCGGGGCAGGTGTACTCGCCGGTCTGCACTCCGGCGCCGATCGGCCCGGACTGGCCGGTCCAGCCGTCGGGGACGGGGATGCTGATGCCGCTGGCCGCGTCAGTGGCGTACCCGTCCTCGGTCTGTGGCATCTGCTGGTCGGGCGCCTGTCCGCCGCCCCCCTGGCCGCCGTTCCGCTCGCCGTCCTGGCCGCCTCCGCCCGGGGCGCCCGGGAGCCGGGGGCTTTCCGAGGGAGCCGTGGCGGACGAACCGGCGCGGTCGTCGGCGCTGTTGCCCAGCAGATACGCGCCGCTGCCGACGGCCGCGAGCACCACGACGCCGGCGGCGATGCCCGCGCCGATGCGTATGCGTCGGCGCCGGACCGCCGCAGGAGGTATCCGGAGCTGGTCGGTCCAGCGGCTCCCGTCCCACCAGCGTTCCTGAAGGGGACCGATTCCTGTGTGCCCGGGGTCTGGATGCCAGCCGGGCGGGGTCGTCTGGGTCACGAGAGCACCGTAGGCGCACCGGGTGAGAATCGTATGAAACGCACAGCGTGGTCGTCGTCACGTGACGGGCGGCGGGGACGGGCGGCCGGGGCCGCAGGTGTGTGCGCCTGACGGGTTCGCCCTTCGAGCGGCTGAGACCACAGCGGAGCGGCCCCCGGGGCAGGGTGGCGCGGCCACGCCGAGTCGCCCCGGGCTTTTGGTCCGACCACACACCCTGTGTGACATAGTCGGGGCATGTGTATGGCCCGGAATATCGCCCGGAACAGGGAGTAGCGGATGCCCGTCGAGTGGCAGCCCGTACGGCAGTCCCGCACCCACGAGCTCGTGCTCCAGAGCATCGAGGAACGGGTCTTCGCCGGAGAGCTCAAGGCGGGCGACCGTCTGCCGCCCGAGCGGGAGCTCGCGCCGGTGCTCGGTGTCAGCCGGTCCGCGCTGCGCGAGGCGCTCAGAGTGCTGGAGACCATCGGCGTCCTCGTCGCCCAGCCCGGTCGGGGCCCGGACTCAGGGGCGCGCATCGTCCGCAACCCGGACGACGCGCTGGGCCGCCTGCTGCGTCTCCACTTCGCGCTCGGCAGCTACAGCCTGCACGACGTCCTGGAGGCGCGCGTCGTGCTGGAGCGGTCGAGCTGGGAGGCCGCAGCCCGCCATGCCCGGGCCGAGGATCTCGACGAGGCGGCGGAACTCGTCCGGCGCATGGGCGAGCCGGAGGCGGGCGTGGCCGAATTCAACGATCTCGACACCCGCTTCCATGTGCTGATCGCCGGGAGCTCGGGCAACGCGCTCACCTCCACGCTCACCTCCGCCGTCCGTGAGTCCGTCCGCCCCCTGATCCTGCGGGCGTTGGAGGAGACCGAGGACTGGCCGGCGACGGCCGGCGCCCTCAACGCCCAGCACGCGAGGCTGCTCCGGCTGGTGCGCGAGGGGCGGGGCGGCGAGGCGGCCGACCTCGTCGAGGAGCACATCCGGGGTCTCCACGGAACCCTGGTCGACGAGAACGAGTCCTCGTAGGGGGCGGACGACCGAAGGTGGACGGGAGCGGGGACGGTGCGTGTGCACCGTCCCCGCTCCCGTTTCCCTTCCCCGCTCCCTCCGTCCCGCCGGGAGTGCCCTTCTGCTTCCGCTTGCGGACCGAGGCTAGTATGGTCGGACCATAAAGTGATCGGGGAGGTCCCATGCGTATCGGACTCTTCGCCACCTGTCTGGGAGACACGCTCTTCCCGGAGGCGGTGAAATCGACCGCGGTGCTGCTCGCCCGCCTGGGACACGAGGTGGTGTTCCCGCCGGACCAGACCTGCTGCGGGCAGATGCACGTCAACACCGGCTACCAGCGCGAACCCGTCCCCCTGGTACGCAACTTCGCCGCGCAGTTCGGGGACGCCTCGATCGACGCCGTCGTCATGCCGTCCGGTTCGTGCGCCGGCTCCGTCCGCCACCAGCACGAGCTCGTCGCCGAGCGGTACGGGGACGCCGCGCTGCGCGCCGGGGTCGCCGCGGTCAAGGCCAAGACGTACGAGCTCTCCGAGCTCCTCGTCGACGTCCTCGGTGTCACCCAGGTCGGCGCCTACTTCCCGTACCGGGTCACGTACCACCCCACCTGCCACTCCCTGCGCATGCTCAGGGTGGGGGACAAGCCGCTGGAGCTGCTGCGTGCCGTGGAGGGGATCGACCTGGTGGAGCTCCCCGGGGCCGACTCCTGCTGCGGCTTCGGCGGCACCTTCGCGATCAAGAACGCAGAGACCTCCACGGCGATGCTCCAGGACAAGATGCGCAACATCGCCGGCACGGAGGCCGATGTGTGCTCCGCCGGGGACTCCTCCTGCCTGATGCACATCGGCGGCGGGCTCGCCCGCATCAGGTCCGGTACGCGGACCCTGCACCTCGCCCAGATCCTCGGGTCCACCCGTACCGCGCCCTGCACCCTGATGGAGGCCGCCCGATGAGCACGTTCCTCGGCATGCCCGCCGCCCCGCCCCGGTCCCCGTACGGCACGGGGAATCTGCGCGGCGACAGGAAGTTCCCCGAGGCGGCCCACGACGAACTCCGCAACGAGCAACTGCGCGACAACCTCGGCAGGGCCACCCGCACCATCCGGACCAAGCGTCTCCACGTGACCGGCGAGCTGCCCGACTGGGAGGCGCTGCGCGACTCCGGTTCGGCCGTCAAGACCGACACCATGAACCGGCTTCCCGAACTCCTGGAGCAGCTGGAGCGGAAGGTCACCGAGCACGGCGGTACCGTCCACTGGGCGCGTGACGGCGTCGAGGCCAACGAGATCGTCACCCGGCTGGTCCGGGCGGCCGGCAGCAGCGACGTCATCAAGGTCAAGTCGATGGCCACCCAGGAGATCGGCCTCAACGAACACCTCGAAGCGGCCGGCATCACCCCGTACGAGACCGACCTGGCCGAGCTCATCGTGCAGCTCGCCGACGACAAGCCCTCGCACATCCTGGTGCCCGCCATCCACCGCAACCGCGACGAGATCCGGCAGATCTTCCTCGACGAGATCCCCGGTGTCGACCCGGACCTCGACAACGTGCCCGCGCACCTCGCCGCCGCGGCCCGCGCCTATCTGCGCGAGAAGTTCATGACGACCAAGGTCGCCGTCTCCGGCGCCAACTTCGGCATCGCCGAGACCGGGACCCTGGCCGTGGTCGAGTCGGAGGGCAACGGGCGGATGTGCCTGACGCTGCCCGACACCCTCATCACCGTGATGGGCATCGAGAAGGTCCTGCCGCGCTACCAGGACCTGGAGGTCTTCCTCCAACTGCTGCCGCGCTCCTCGACCGGCGAGCGGATGAACCCGTACACCTCGATGTGGACGGGGGTGACCCCGGGCGACGGTCCTCAGGACTTCCACCTCGTCCTCCTCGACAACGGCCGCACCGCCGCCCTCGCCGACACGATCGGCCGCGAGGCCCTCAACTGCATCCGCTGCTCGGCCTGTCTCAACGTCTGCCCCGTGTACGAACGGGCCGGCGGACACGCCTACGGCTCGACGTACCCCGGCCCGATCGGCGCGGTACTCACCCCGCAGCTCGCCGGCATGGACGCCGCGAAGAACGACCCCAACAGCTCGCTGCCGTACGCCTCCAGCCTCTGCGGGGCGTGTTTCGACGCCTGCCCCGTGAAGATCGACATCCCGTCGATGCTCGTCGAACTGCGCCACCAGCACACCGAACAGGCCGGAACCACGGCGGAGAAGCTCGCGATGAAGGCCGCGGCCGGAGTGATGGCCAAGCCCAGGCTCTTCACCGCCGCGCAGAAGACCGTCGCCCTCGGGCGGATCGTCGGCGGACGCGACGGCACCATCTCCCGCTTGCCCACACCGCTCAGCGGCTGGAGCGACAGCCGGGACACCGCCGCACCGCCCAAGCAGTCCTTCCGCACCTGGCTGGCATCGGCCGAGGGTGCGGAGACGATGCGGGCAGCGGCCGAAGAAGGTGCCCGGCGCGCCGCCGAGGGCCCCGAGGAGGACCAGTGACCACCGCACGCGAGACCGTACTCGGCCGGATCAGGGACGCTCTGGCCCTCGCGCCCGCCCCCGACGCCGAGATCCCCCGCGCCTACCGCACGGGCCGCACCCTCCCGGACGCCGAACGCCTCGCGCTCCTGACCGACCGGCTCGTCGACTACAAGGCGAAGGCCCACCCCTGCGCGAGCGACCGCACGGCGGAGGTGATCGCCGAGATCCTGCGCGAACGCGGCGCCCGGGTGATCGGTGTACCCGACGGTCTGGACGAGTGCTGGCTCAGTGCCTACGACGGAGAGGTCCGGAGGGACTCGGCGGACATTCCCGCGCCGAGCCTGGACACGCTGGACGGTGTGGTGACGGCGTCGGCCGTCAGCTGCGCGGAGACCGGCACGATCTTCCTGGACGGGTCGGCGGATCAGGGCAGGCGCGCCCTCTCCCTCGTCCCCGACCTCCATGTGTGCGTCGTCGACCTGTCCTCGGTCATGGCCGGTGTGCCGGAGGCGGTGGCCCGGCTGGTGCCGGAGCGGCCGACGACCATGATCAGCGGCCCCTCGGCGACGTCCGACATCGAGCTGGAGCGCGTGGAGGGCGTGCACGGGCCCCGCAACCTCGTCGTGGTGATCCGCACGGACGCCTAGCACTGCTGGACATGTCGGCTCCGTGTCAGGCGTCCAGGCTGTAGAGGGTGAACTCCTCCCAGGAGCCGGTGATCTCGGCCGAGCGGGCGCGCAGCGCGTACTGCAGGGACCCGGTGTAGCTGTTCTCCATCGCGACGAAGAGTCCGTTCAGCGTGGACTGGAGCGCGAAACGGTCCAGGCTTTCGTTGTAGTACAGGAAGAAGCGCTCCCAGCCGCCCACGCTCGTAGAGCGGGCGCGCAGGATGTTCTGCGCGTTGCCGGTGTAGTTCTTCTCGACCGCCACATAGCGGTCGTTCGCCAGCGACTTCAGCGAGACCGTCTCGGTCGCCTCGTCGAATTCGAAGACGAACCCTTCCCAGCCTCCGCCCACCTGAGCGGAGCGGGCCCGCAGGGCGCCGGTGTTCGGGGCCGCGTAATTGGCCTCGGTGGCGACGAACTTCTCGTTACGGGCCGACTGCAGGGCCAGGAGTTCCGGCTCCGCAGCCGGAACGGAGGCGCTGCGGCCGGCGGCGGGCGGAGCCTGCGGCGTGTCCGCCGAATCGCCGATGTGCTGCAGTCCGGCACTGTCCACCGCCACCCAGCCACCGGGTACGGCCGACCCGTCGGCATGCGCAGCGGCCCCCGCCACGGGTGCGGCCAGCGCGGAGGCCGCCAGAAGGGCGCTCAGGGACAGAAATACGGACGTGATGCGTCGCACGGGATTTCCTCACTTGGCGTCAAGAGAATTCCGGGTTGCGGGAAAATTCGTGCGAGGATGCTCCCGGTCGCCTCGTCGTGCGAACCGTGGAATGTGTGGCAGCGGGCGGGGGCAGGATGTGCCCTCGTCCCTTTCCGCTGCACAGCGGACCCCCGCACCCCCCAAAAAACCCCAAAGCTGCGGTCAACACCTCCCCAGATGTTTCGGCAGCTGCCCCGCCACTCGGCGAAGTGGCCTCAGCGTAACTGTGCGACGCGATTTCCGGAAATGAATTCGGAGGGTTCTGCGAAGCTCCGGAAAGGTCGTTCTGAATTACCGATTCCGTAGTTCCTCGTTAAGGTGGGCGAGGCCATGCGTTTCCCGGGTGTTCGCTCGGGGGAGTGCGTGTCCCCGGAGGGGCGCCGCCCTTCGGTCCTCGGAGAGGCCCTGCTCGTACGTCGTGAGCGTGTCGACGCACATCCGCCGGGGCGTCGACGACTACCTCACCGAATCGGGCCGTACCGCAGGGCGTCGTCCGGCCGGAGCCGACTCCGGGGAAGCGACTGGCCGTGCACTGCCTCGCCTTCTGCGACGCCCCGCACACCCATCACACCGGCGTGGAGGGCGCGTTCACCGACCTCGAGAAGCGGTTTCCCCGGCTCGCCCCCGCGATCGAGAGACTGCGCGAAGAGCACCGCACCGTGGCGCAGGCCCTGCGGGGCATCGAGGCGCTCCTCGGAGGCCTCTCCGCACGGGCGGCTGCGGGCGAGGCGGAGACGCCCAGGGCCGAACTCGCCCGACTGGCAGCCGGCCTCGACGCCCACTTCGACCACGACGAACAGCATCTCCTCCCTGCCCTGACCGGAGAGGACCACAGGCCCCCCGCTGCGTGAGCCGCAGACGGAGGGCCCGTCATGTCGCCGCACTACGGAAGGTGCGTGACCTCCAGAGGGGCGAAACGGACGCGGGTCGTCGAACCGTCATCGGCCCAGGCGACTTCGACGGAGTCCCCGTCGACGTTCACCCCGCTCACCGCCGCGGGCAGTGGCACCGGATCCGGCTCCGCCGTCAGGGACGCCAACGCCACCAGTACGTCGGTGCCCTCCACGTCCGCTCCCAGCCGGGGCAGCGCCGCCCACCGGGTGAACGCCGTGCCCTGCGGAGCCCGTACTTCCTCCCGTTCCTCCCAGCCGTGCAGTCCCGACAGTTCGGAGCGCACCGCGCCCCCCGGGTCCGTGGCCCAGCCCGTCTGCTCCGCGCGCGCCCCGGCCGGAGCACCCAGGACCCGGTGGACCCGCAGTTCGTACCGGCCCCGGACGAACGTGACACTCTCCACCCGCAGGCCGGGCGAGGTCGGTGCCCCCTCCGGGAAGACCGGGGTGTGCCAGGACGCGGCCCAGCCCCAGCCCTCGCCGTGACCCGCCCCCAGCGGGTGGATGCGGACCCGGGTGCTGCGGGAGCCCCCGACGCGGACCGACAGATGGTTGTCCGCCGTGTTCGCGGACGCCGTGGGACCGGTGGCCGTCGAATACGCGAGGCGCGCGTAGAGCGGGTCCGCCACGGACGCCGTCTCGCCCTCGTGCGGCCGGACATGGTCGCTGCCGTGGTTGTGGAGCCGCACGATGCCGTCCGCCCGCGTCGACTGCACCAGCAGTCCCGGCGAGGGCAGCGACAGCACCCGGTCAGGGCCCTCGCTCGGGGAAGGCCCCTCGTCAGCCGTCCACAGCGGGTGCTCGGCCGGGGCGAGCAGGGCGACGAAGGCCTTCGACGCCCAGTAGGGCGACGAGGGGCCGGAGTACTCCTGGAGCGTCGCGTCGTGCGGACCGTGCCAGCCCAGGCTCAGCAGACCGTCGTCCCCGGCCGATCCCCGGTCCAGGAAGTACCGCAGCGACCCGCTGATCAGCCGCCGCGAGACACCGGGCTCCAACGGGGTGTGCCCGGACACGGCACCCATCCCGACCGCCGCTCCCGCCGCGAAGCGGTAGGAGAGGGACCGGCCGAAGTGCATCGGAGCGCCGTCCGCGCCGAACATCAGCGAGAATCCCTCCAGATGCTCGCTCAGCCGCGCCCCGTAGTGCGCGGACAGCTCCGCGTCGCCCGACAGGTACGCGTCCAGCACGGGATACAGGTGCAGGGCCCAGCCGTTGTAGTGGTCGAAGGCGCGCCCGTCCCCGTCGGCGTACCAGCCCTCGCCGCGGTACCAGACCTCCAGGAGGTCGAGCGCCCGCTGCCGTGCCCGTGCCGTCTCCGCATCGCCCCGGCCGACCGACTCCAGGAAGCCGGCGACGGAGTAGGGGAAGAGGTACCAGTTGTTGGGCGCGGGGGTGTGCCGCAGCGCCCCGCGCAGCCACTCCTCGGCACGGTCCTGGGTGGCCGGGTCCAAGCGGTCCCACAGCCAGGGGCGGGTCAGCCGCAGTCCGATCGCCACGGACGCCGACTCCACCATCGGCTGACCGAAGACGGTGTGGTCCAGGATCAGCGGCCAGGACTCGGCGTCGTCCCGTCCTGCCGTACGCGTCCCGGCGGTGAGCCCGTCGGCGTACCGCTCCAGCCAGTTGTGCGGGTCCTTGCCCTCGGCGCCGGCCACCCGGAACGCGGCGGTGAGGAACGTACGGGCATAGCCCTCCAGTCCGTCGGAGCGGACCCCGGAGCGGGAGGGCCGGCCCGGCAGGTCGAGCAGGGCCCGGCCGGGGGTGGCCCACTTCCAGGCGGCGTCCAGCAGCCCGTCCGCCACCGCTTCCCAGTGGGCACGGGTGTAGCCGGTGTGGGGGCTCGAACCGCGGTCTTCAGGGGGGAGAGGGAAGGCAATGGTGGTCATGCGAGGAATGCCAGCCTTTCGCGTCGTACGGGATGGGCGAATCCGTCGCCGGCGGCCCAGCGGGCGACCTCGCCGACCGCGAGGTCGGCCAGCCGCCGCAGTTCGTTGCCCTGTGATCCCGCGAGATGGGGTGTGATCAGGGCGTTCTCGCAGTCCCAGAGCGGATGTCCGGCCGGCAGCGGGTCGGGGTCGGTGACGTCGAGCACCGCCCTGATCCGGTCCGCCCGCAGGACGTCGGTCAGCGCGTCCTGGTCGACGACCGCGCCCCGGGAGGTGTTGATCAGGACGGCGTCGGGCCGCATCGAGCCGAGAAGTTCGCGGCCGACCAGCCCGGTGGTCGCCGGCAGCAGTGGTGTGTGGACGCTGACCACGTCGCTCTCCGCGAAGAGTTCCGCGGTCGTGACGGGGCGGACGCCGAGCGCTGCGGCCTCCTCGTCGCCGACGTACGGGTCGTGGAGCAGCACCCGCAGGTCGTAGGGGCGCAGCAGCTCGATCACCCGGCGGCCGATCAGCGAGGCGGACAGGATGCCCACCGTGCGGCGGTAGTTGCCCACGTCGGGCGGTGTGGCGAGCCAGGCGTCGCGCACCCGGCTCGCCCGGAAGTCCCTGGCCCGTTCCAGGACCCGCTTGCCGGAGAGGAGGATCATCGCGAGGGTGTACTCGGCGACGGGCAGAGCGTTGGCCGCCGCTGCCGACGACACCTCGATTCCCCTGTCCCAGCAGGCGTCGGTGACATGACCGCGTACCGTGCCCGCGGTGTGCACGACGGCCCGCAGCGCGGGCGCGGACGCCAGCACTCCCGCGTGGATCGGCGGGCAGCCCCATCCGGTGACCAGGACCTCCGTGTCCGCGAGCACGGCACGCGCACCGGCGGCGGAGAAGTCGTCGATCGCGGGCAGGGGCGCGAGGGTGCACACCTCGGCCAGTGCCGCCAGGGAGTCCGGGGAGAGCACCGCGGCTGCGGCGTCCGCTCCCATGGCGAGCGCGGCGCGCGGCCGGCGGTGTGCGGGGGGAGTGCTGTGCATGGTTCTCCTGTGCGGTGGTCCGGGCGGGGCGGCACGGCTACTTGACGGCGCCCGCCGTCAGACCGGACCGCCAGAAACGCTGGAGCAGGGCGAAGGCGAGGATCAGGGGCACCACCGCGAGCAGCGAGCCCATGATCACGGCGGGGTAGTACTCGGGGGACACGGACGCGGAGCTGTTCCACGTGTACAGACCGAGGCTGACCGGATACAGGTCCTGGTCGGAGAGCATCACCATGGGCAGGAAGAAGTTGTTCCAGATGGCCGTGAGCTGGAAGAGGAACACGGTGACCAGCCCGGGGCCCAGCATGCGCAGCGCCACCCTGAAGTAGGCGGCCAGCTCGCCGGCGCCGTCCATCCGCGCGGCCTCCAGCACCTCGTCGGGCACGTAGCCCTGGCTGAAGATCCTGCCGAGGTACACCCCGAACGGGTTGAACAGGACGGGGATGAAGACCGCCCAGAAGGTGTTCACGAGCCCGGCGCCCGAGGCCATCAGGTAGAGCGGCAGGGCGAGTACCGTCTGCGGCACCATGACGGCGGCCAGCACCAGTCCGAACAGCTTCTCCTTGTGCGCGAAGCGGTACTTGTCGAAGGCGTAGCCGCACGCGATGCTGATCAGTGCGCCGAGGGCCGCGCCCAGCACCGCGTACAGCAGGCTGTTGCCGTACCAGCGGCCGAACAGCCCGCCGTCCATGGCGAACAGGTCCTTCATGTTCCGGGCGAAGGAGAAGTCGCCCAGCGACAGGATGTTGCTGCTGAACAGGGCGTCCCTGTTCTTGGTGGAGGCAAGCACCAGCCAGAGCACCGGCAGCAGGGTGTAGAGCACCGACACGAGCACCACGAGATTGACGACGGAGCGCCCGAGGAGCCGGGGTCGCAGGGGCGCGGCGGTGCGGGATACGGTCGACGCGCTCATCGGACGCCCTCCTCGGCGGTTGCGGTGCGGTTGGTCCAGCGGGTGACGCCGTAGGAGAGCGCGATCGTGCACAGCAGAAGGATGACGGAGGCCGCCGCCGCGAGGCCGTAGTTGTTGCGCGTGAAGGCGGCGTCGTAGATGTACATGCTGGGGGAGAAGCGCGAGTTGATCATCGGTGTCGACTGGCTGAGCAGCATCGGCTCGGTGAAGAGCTGGAGGGCGAAGATGAGGGTGAACATCGCCACCATCACGATGGACGACCGCACCAACGGGGCCTTCACCTGGAGTGCCGTGCGGACGGGACCCGCGCCGTCGACGACCGAGGCCTCGATCACTTCGCGGGGCACGGCCTGCAGGGCGGCGTAGAACACGATCATGTTGTAGCCGAGGTTGCTCCACAGTGCGATGTTCACGATGGACGGGAGCACCGTGTGCACCCCGAGGAAGTCGACGGTGATGTCGGCCCTGCCGAGCAGGTCGATCACGGGACTGATGCCGGGTGTGTACAGATACAGCCAGATCAGGGCCGCGATGATGCCCGGCACGGCGTGCGGCAGGAAGAGCGCCAGCTGCGCGGTCCCCCGCAGCCGGACCACACCGGAGTCCAGCAGCAGCGCCAGCACGAGGGCGCCGATCACCATCAGCGGGATGTAGACGAGGCAGTACAGGGCGACGACCCCGAGACCGGCGAGGAAGGTCGGGTCGGCCAGCACGGCGGTGTAGTTGCGGATCCCGGCGAAGACCGTGCGCTCCGGGCCGAAGCCGAGCCCGGGCTGGTCGTCGCTGAAGAAGCTCAGATAGACCGCGGTGGCGACCGGGATCACGAAGACGGTCACCAGAAGGACGAAGAAGGGTGTCATCAGGACGCCGCAGGCCCCGAGTTCTCGCCGGCGGGCGGACCTGCGGCCGACGGGCGCGGGCGGGGTGGCGGCCGGGGTCTTCGGCGACGGCCGAGCGGGGGCGTCCGCGGCTACGGACACGGGGGTGGCGCTGGTCATGGGTGTCACCTGCCTCTCTGCTGTGGGAAGGGGATGCGGATCGCCGTCAGGTGGAGCGCTGGGTGGTGGAGAGGCCGAGTGCCTTGAGATCCGGCATGGTGCCCTCCTGCGCCGCGCGGACCGCCCCGAGGATGGAACCCTGGCCTCCGCTCGCCCGCGCCAGTCCGTCTTTCATGATCCTTCCGGTGGCTGACATCCGGGGCCCCCAGACCCAGCCGGGGCGGATCTTCTCGGCCTCCTGCTCGAAGAGGGTGTAGATGTCCTGGCCGCCGTAGTAGCCGCGGTCGAAGGCCTTGCGTCCCACGTCGACCAGCCCGGGTGCGGCGGGGTACTGGCTGCTCGCGCCGCTCGAGAGCCGGGCGCGCAGGGCGTCCGGGTGCGAGACCTGCCACTCGATGAACTCCATGGCGGCCTCGGGGTCCGCGCAGTCCTTGGTGACCGCGAAGGTCGACCCGCCGTGGGTGCCGACACCCTGGTCGGCCGGGTCCCACTGGGGCATCGGGGCGATCGCCCAGATGCCCTTCTGGGCGGGGCGGGCCTTCATCTGGGCACCGGCGTCCCACGCTCCGCTGAGCCGGCTGAGCACCAGGCCTTCGGCGATCTGGACGTCGCTCTGCCTGCTCTCCACGGCGTTCATGAACACCAGGTCCTGGTCGGTGAGCCGCTGCCAGTAGGAGGACACGCGCCGGGTGGGCGCGTCGGCCAGCGAAAGGTTCCAGGCGCCGCCCGAGGTGTCGAACCACCTGGCGCCCGCCTGCCACGCGAATGCGGCGAGCTGTGTGTCACCGTCCGTGGGGAAGAGCGCCATCCGGCGCTGACCGCCCTCGCGGTGCACGGTCCTGGCCGCCTCCTCGAACTCCTCCCAGGTGCGCGGGACGGTCAGCCCGTACCGCTCGAAGAGGTCGGTGCGGTAGTGCAGCACCATCGGCTCCACGTCGAGCGGGACGCTGAACACCCTCTTCTCGAAGGTGGTGAGCTCCAGCGCCTGCGGCAGCAGCTTGGCGCGCAGCCCCTCGCCGACCAGGTCGGTGATGTCACGGCAGACCCCGTCGATGGCGAAGCCCGGGACCTGGGGGTATTCGATGGTGGCGATGTCCGGGGCGTTGCCCGCCCGGGCCGCGTTGCTGAGCTTGGCGTAGCCGCCCTGGGCTCCCCCGGGGACCTGCTGGAAGTCGACCTCGATGCTGTCGTGGCCGCGGTTGAACGCGTCCACGACCTCCTGACTGCCCCGCAGGGCCGACCAGAAGGTGATGCGGGTCTTCCTGCCGTTCCTGCTGCTGACGTTCCTGCTCGTGCTGCCTGACCGTGTGTCTCCGCCACCGCCCCCGCAGGCGCTGAGCGCACCTGTCAGAGGCAGTGCGGCGATCGTGGCGAGCACGGATCGACGGCTCTGTCGACCGGGCATGTGCACCTCCCGCGGCTCCTGGTTCGAGACACGGGGAATACTGATCGGCTGATCGATAGCGGTCAATAGATCGATCAAAAGAAGCGTGAAGTGTTCAATCGATCAGTCGGCCGGACGGGGCAACGCCCGGGTCGATCCACGCACTTCGAGACGCGGCAGCAGCTCCGTCCTGCGCACCGGACCGGTGGTGCCGGCCGGCCGGCCCAGCCGGTACAGGAGCAGCTCGGCCGCGGCCCGCCCGATCTCGGCCCTCGGCGGGGAGACGGCGGTGAGGGAGGTGCTGGCCAGGGCCGCGACGACATCGTCGTACGCCACCACCGAGCAGTCCCGCGGCACCCCGATCCCGTTCTCCGTCAGCCGCTGGACCAGCATCAGGGCGTCCTCGTCGCCGTGCAGGACGGCGCCGGTCACGCGTCGCTCCCGCAGGTGCGCCGTGAGGTCCGGGGCGTCCTCCAGCGTGCCGGGCTCCCCGGGGCCCGCGTTCGGCGAGCTCAGCACCACCGACCACTCCTCCACCTCGGGCCGGGCGGCGGCGATCTCGGCGAACGCGGCCCGTATGGAGCGTGCCGTGGGGCTGTCGTTCCTGGCCGCCAGCACGAGCCGGCGGTGGCCGAGGGAGACCAGGTGGTCCACGGCCAGATGGATCCCGTACCAGTGGTCGGTGCAGACGGTGTCCATGGCGTGCAGCACGCTGCCGGGCCTGGGCCGCCGCTCCATCATGACCGTGGGCACCCCCACCTCGGCGAGCCAGCCGTAGTCCGCCTCCTCGCCGGCGGCGCTGCGCCACCGCGGGGCGATCAGCAGGCCGCGTACGCCGGCGGCCAGAGCTCTTTCCACCTGCGGTCGTTCGGCGCCGGCCATCTGCGGGGCTATGTGCAGGGTGATCCGGGCGCCCGCCTCCTCCAGGGCGGTCCTCGCGCCGTGCAGGGTCTCGTGGAGATACGAGTGCCGCTCCGGCACGACCAGGCCGACCGCGGCCCCCTCGCCGACGGGCTCGTCACCGTGTGCGGCCGGTGCCGGCACCGTCTGCCCGGTGTCACCCATCGGCCGGACCACGCCGTGCCCGCGCCGCAGCATTCCCGCCCTGGCGAGCTCCTCCACGTCCCGCCGGAGCGTGACCATCGAGACCTCGAGCTCGGAGGCGAGCGCACTCACCTTGACGGCCCCCCGCGCGTGCACCACCGCGAGGATGCGCGTGCGCCTCATGTCGACCGGCTCCCGCATGCTGGCCCCCTTGCCTACCGCTGTGCGATGTTCGTTTGAACGCTTACGTGAGCGATCGCAGCATAGCGAGGGACCCGCGCCAGGGAAGGCCACAGGATGGAACGATGATCCGCCGAGAGGAAGATGTGTCTACCATCTGAGCCGGAATGGATACCCACACACTCTGGCAACTGGCCGCGCTCGCCGCGGCATCCACCCTCGTCGGCTTCTCGAAGACGGCGGTCAGCGGTGCCAATACGATCAGCCTCGCGGTCTTCGCGGCCGTACTGCCGGCCCGCGAATCGACGGGGGTGCTGCTCCCGATCCTGATCGCCGGCGACATCCTCGCCGTGCTGGTCTACCGCCGTCACGCCCACTGGCCCACTCTGCTGAGGCTGTTCCCCGCCGTGGCGGTGGGCGTCGTCGCGGGCACCTTCTTCATGATGTGGGCCGACGACGACGCCGTACGCACCTCGATCGGCGCGATCCTGCTCTTCATGGCGGGCGTCACCCTCTGGCGCCGACGCGAGCGGCCCGAGCGGGCCCCCGAAGGGGAGGGCGGGGACGGTCCCTCGCATGGCGGGCGGTTCAAGGCCCGCTCCTACGGGGCGCTCGGCGGGTTCACCACCATGGTCGCCAACGCCGGGGGCCCCGTGATGTCCCTCTACCTGCTGTCGGCGGGCTTCCGGAAGCTGGGCTTCCTGGGGACGTCGGCGTGGTTCTTCCTGATCGTCAACACCTCCAAGGTCCCCTTCAGTGTGGGACTCGGACTGATCGACGCGCGGTCGCTGCTCCTGGACGCCGCCCTGGTGCTGTTCGTCATCCCGGGCGCCTACCTCGGCCGCGCCTGCGTCGGCCGGATCAACCAGAAGCTCTTCGACCGGATCGTGATCGGAGCCACCGTCCTGGGCGGCCTCCAGCTGCTGCTGCGCTGAAGACCGCCCCGGGGGAGGACGGTCAGACGATGCCCTCGGCGATCTCGGCCTGCTCACGGGCGTTTCCGTACGCCGCCGGAGTGCTGTACGAGCGGCGCGCGACGAACCACCAGACCGTGGCCAGGACCAGGACGACGGCCAGGGCGATCGACGCGTAGTTCATCGAGTCGACGGTCACCGGCGAGGACTGCGGGAGCAGGAAGATCACCGTCACGACGGCGACCCACGCCACGGCGATCCAGCCGATCGGCTTCGACCAGCGACCCAGGTGCCAGGGGCCGCGCTCGAAGCGGTCCCCGGCGCGCAGCTTGAGATAGATCGGGATGGCGTACGCCGGAGTGATCCCGATGACGTTGATCGCCGTGACCGCCCCGTAGGCCGTGGCCGAGTACAGCGAGGGAACGGCCAGCAGGGCCGCGACGGCGACCGAGAGCCACACGGCGGGCACCGGTGTCTGCGTCCGGGCACTGACCCTGCGCCACAGCGCGGAGCCCGGCAGGGCGTTGTCGCGGCTGAACGCGAACACCATCCGGCTCGCCGCCGCCACCTCGGCGTTGCCGCAGAAGAGCTGGGCCGCGATGACGATCAGCAGCATGGCGGTGGCGCCGGCCGTACCCAGCGCGTCGATCAGGATCTGGGCCGGCGGGACCCCGGTCGCGCTGTTCTGGGCGCCCGCGTAGTCCTGGATGGCGAACGTCAGCCCGGCCAGCAGGACGAACCCGGCGATCCAGGAGACCCAGATGGCCCGGACGATGCCCTTGGCCGCCGTCACGGACGCGTTGGACGTCTCCTCGGACAGATGGGCGGAGGCGTCGTACCCGCAGAAGGTGTACTGCGCCAGCAGCAGACCGATCGCCGCCACGTAGACAGGGTTCTCCCAGCCCGTGCCGTTGACGAACTCGGTGAAGACGAACGACGGCGACTGGTGGTTCGAGGGCACGACCGCCAGAACCGTCACGATCACGGCGACACCGGCGAGGTGCCACCAGACGCTGACCGAGTTGAGCACGCTGACCAGACGGACACCGAAGAGATTCAGCGCGGCGTGCAGGAGCAGGATGCAGAGGAAGATCAGCATCGTGGAGCCCGGGGTGGGATCGAAGCCCCACTGGAGGTTGAGCAGAGCGCCCGTGAACAGCGCGGCGCCGTAGTCGATCCCGGCGATGGCCCCCAGCAGACCGAGGAGATTCAGCCACCCGGTGTACCAGCCCCACTTGCGGCCACCGAGCCGGTCGGCCATGTAGTACAGGGCCCCCGACGTCGGATAGGCGCTGGTGACCTCGGCCAGGGCCATGCCCACGCAGAGCACGAACAGGCCGACACCGGCCCAGCCCCAGAGCATCACGGCCGGGCCGCCGGTCGACATGCCGAAGCCGTACAGGGTCATGCAGCCGGAGAGGATCGAGATGACGGAGAAGCTGATCGCGAAGTTGCCGAAGCCGCCCATGCGACGGGCCAGCACCGGCTGGTAGCCGAGTTCGCGCAGCCGCTGCTCCTCGTCCTTCTGCGGTACGTGCTCCGTGCCCGACGGGGTCGAGGCGGATATGGACATGGAGATGACCTCCGGTGGGGGGATGAGGGGACGGGGACGTACGGGGGGTTCCGGCCGCCCGGTCTCGTGGTCCCTCCCCTGCGGTACGGGGGAGGGACCCGAGTCCGGTCAGCCGTGAGGCACTCTCCCGGGGGCCTGGCCGGCGGCCAGACAGCGGCTCCGGGCCCGGAGGAACACGTCCTCGGTCCCGGCCGGATCCCGGGGGGTGCGCGTGCGGTGGGCCCACGGGGCCGAGGTGTAGTAAGGCCCCATCGCCCGGAACACCGGAGCGGCCTCGGCGAACCGGAGCGAGCCCCACAACGCGTGGGCGAGATGGTTGAGATCGAGCAGGGACCGGGTGGCCGGCTCGGCCGAGGCGAACCAGACGCCCAGGGCCCGCCGGGCGTCACGCTCGCCGTCCTCGGTGACCCAGTGCAGGTCCAGCGCGTGGTCGCTGCCGTGCTCACGGCGGTAGCGCTCCACCCGCACGTACAGCGGCAGCACATGGAGCGCGGAGCCCTCCGGGGCGGACGAGGCCGCCCACTGGACGAAGTTGACCGCCTCGGAGAGCGAACCGCTCGACTGTCTCGCGTAGACGAACTGCAGCATCCGGTGGTACGCCTCGCGATTGAACGGATCGCGTCGGTCCGCCTCCGCGAGGAGTCCCCAGGGGCCGGGGAACAGCATGGGTCCCGGTGGCAGCAGCCGGTGCTCCTCCAGCCGCTGCCCTTCGTCGATCTGCGACAGTGCGAGCAGACAGACCCAGGGCACCGGGTCCTCGGGCGAGGCGTGGGCGGCGGAGCGGCACCCCTGCCACGCCTCCTGCCACAGCTCCTGGGCGCTCGGGCGCCTCTCCCGGTGGGCGCGGACGGCCCGTTCCACGGTGACCCGGGCGTGCATCACGGCCGCCGCGGCACTCCGCGGCTCCTCGGTCAGCCAGGCCTGCACCGTGTCCGAACCCGCGGCCACGGCCGCGAGCACCTGGGTCCGCTGGGTCCAGAGCGCCCAGTCCGGTGTGCTTTCCAGCAGATTCCGCATGGCGAGCCAACGGCCGGTACGCAGGTCCTGTAACGCCGCGCGCAGGTCGTGATCGTGTCCCGCGGGATGGTAGACCGGCCGGAAGTCACCTGCGGCCATGATGGCGCCCCGCCCCTGAGAACACGGAGGGGGCAGGGCGGCGAGCCGGGCACGGCGGCGCGGCGCAGATTCGTCTCGTCATGGATCCTCAAGGAGCGTGGGGGGTTGGGCAGTGCAGTCGTGAACACCTTTTGTTCATAGTCCGGTTGTCCACTCGGCGGTGAGTTTAGAGCCCCTGCGTCATCGGTCGGGCGACTCCGTGGATCTTACTCAAGTGACCTCGTGAAGCAGGACGTTGCTTCTCGTGCGTGGCTCCGGACCGGATGTTCCGGCGAGGGTTGACGCAGGACGTGGTCTGCATGACTGTGGGCCGGGGGACCAGATGATCACGATTCCGCCCGGGTCAGGGCGGCCCGCACGGTTGGAGCGTCGCTTGAGGGGACCGGTACTCGCCATCGACCAGGGGACCTCCGGCACGAAGGCGCTGGTGATCTGTCCCGAACGCGGGGTGATCGGTTCCGGTTCCTCGCCCGTGCGCCCGCGCCACGGGCCCCGGGGCCTCGTGGAGACCGACCCCGCCGAGCTGATCGGGTCGGTCCTCGAAGCCGGCCGGATGGCGGTGGCGGACGCCGCCGAACCCGTGGCGGCCGTCGGCCTGGCCAACCAGGGTGAGACCGTGCTGGCGTGGGACCCCGCGAACGGCCGGCCTCTCACCGGCGCCGTCGTCTGGCAGGACCGGCGCGCGGAAGGGATCTGCCGGGAACTCGCCGCACACGCCGAAGAGGTGAGGACGCTGACCGGGCTGCCGCTCGATCCGTACTTCGCCGCGCCCAAGATGGCCTGGATACGCCGCCAACTGACCCGGGAAGGGGTCGTGACCACCAGCGACTCCTGGCTCGTCCACCAGCTGACCGGGGCGTTCGTCACCGATGCGGCCACCGCGGGCCGCACCCAGCTGCTCGGCCTGCACGACGTCGCCTGGTCGTCCCGGGCCCTGGAGATCTTCGGCCTGTCCGACGAGCGGCTGCCCGCCGTCGTCGACTGTGCCGGGGCCGTCGGCACCACCACCGCGTTCGGCGGAGAGACTCCCCTGACGGGCCTCCTCGTCGACCAGCAGGCCGCGCTGCTGGCCCAGAACGCCCTGGAGCCCGGACAGGCCAAATGCACGTACGGCACCGGGGCGTTCCTCCTCGCCCAGACCGGCGGCCGGGCCAGCAGCGGCTCCAGCGGCCTGGTCAGCTGTGTCGCCTGGCGCCTCGGCGGGCGCACGGACTACTGCCTCGACGGCCAGGTCTACACGGCCGCCTCGGCCGTACGCTGGCTCACCGACCTCGGGGTGATCTCCGGAGCCACGGATCTCGACCCGGTGGGCGCCTCGGTCCCGGACACCGGCGGGGTCACCTTCGTCCCCGCGCTGGCGGGCCTCGCCGCCCCCTGGTGGCGGAGCGATCTGCGGGGCTCCGTGACCGGCCTCGGCCTCGACACCACCGCGGGCCACCTGGTCCGCGCCCTCTGCGAGGGCATCGCCGCACAGGTCGTCGCCCTGGCCGATGCCGTCGCCCGCGATCTCGGCGCGCCCCTCACCACCCTGCGGGTGGACGGCGGCCTGACCGGCTCCTCCCTGCTCATGCAGACCCAGGCGGACCTGCTGCAACGGCCCGTCGAGGTCTCGGCGCTGCCCGACGCGACGGCGCTGGGTGCCGGGGTCGTCGCCCGGCTCGGCCTCGACCCCCGGCTGACACCGAGCCGGGCGACGCCCGCGTGGCAGCCGTCCGCCGTGTACGAGCCACGGATCGCCCCGGAGGAGGCGGCCGAGCGCATCGCGGGCTTCCGGGCCGCGGTGGACAGCCTCCTGGAGCGCCCGTGACCGTGACCCTCACCACGGCCGGCCCGCTGACCCCGGACCAGGGCGCGGAGCACACGTACGACGTCACGGTCGTCGGCGCGGGTGTCGTGGGCGCGGCAACAGCCCGTGAACTGGCCCGCCACGATCTGCGCACCGCCCTGATCGACGCCGCCGACGACATCGGCAACGGCACGTCCAAGGCCAACACGGCGATCCTGCACACCGGCTTCGACGCCGTGCCCGGTTCGCTGGAGGCCCGCCTCGTCCGCGAAGGACACGAGCTCCTCTCCGCCTACGCGGCCGAGACCGGCATTCCCGTGGAGAGGGTCGGTGCACTCCTCGTGGCCTGGGACGAGGAGCAACTCGCCGCGCTGCCGGGACTGCGGGCCAAGGCCGAGCGCAACGGCTACCACGCGTCCCGCATCATCGGCGCCGGTGAACTCCGCGAGCGCGAACCGCATCTGGGTCCCGGCGCTCTGGGCGCGCTGGAGGTCCCCGACGAGAGCGTCATCTGCCCCTGGACCACCCCGCTCGCCTTCGCCACCCAGGCCGTCAGGGCCGGTGTCCACCTGCACCTGAACTGCCGGGTGGAGGGTGTCGACAGCGATTCCGGGGGGCACGTGCTGACCACTTCGCGCGGTCCGCTGCGCACCCGCCACCTCGTCAACGCCGCCGGGCTGCACGCCGACGAGATCGACCGGCTCCTCGGCCACGACGTGTTCACCGTGACCCCGCGGCGCGGCCAGCTCATCGTCTTCGACACGCTCGCCCGCGGCCTCGTCGGACACATCCTCCTGCCGGTCCCCGGCCCGGCGGGCAAGGGTGTCCTGGTCGCACCGACCGTCTTCGGCAACCTCCTCCTCGGCCCCACCGCCGAGGAACTCGACGACAAGACCGCCACCGGGTCCACCGCGGAGGGCCTTCGCCTCCTGCGCGAGAAGGGCCGCCGGATCGTCCCCGCACTCCTGGACGAGGAGGTCACCGCCGTCTACGCGGGCCTGCGCGCCGCCACCGGGCAGGAGGACTACCGCATCCAGGAGTACCCCGGCCTTCGCTACGTCGCCGTGGGCGGCATCCGCTCCACCGGCCTCACCGCATCCATGGCGATCGCACGCCACGTCATGGGGCTGCTCAGGGCCACCGGCCTGGAAGCCGGCGAGCCGCGCGAACTCCCGCCCCTGACGATGCCCAACCTCGGCGAGGCCTTCCTCCGGCCCTACCGGAGCGCCGGACTGATCGCCCGCGATCCGGCGTACGGCACCATCGTCTGCCACTGCGAACAGGTCACCCTCGGAGAGATCCGCGACGCGCTGTCCGCGACGATCCCGCCGCACTCCCTGGACGGCCTGCGCCGCCGCACCCGCGCCCGGGGCGGCCGGTGCCAGGGCTTCCACTGCGGTGCGGACGTCCGTGCCCTGTTCGAGGGGGACCGACCGTGACCGTGAGCGAACGCGAGACCGACGTCCTGATCGTCGGCGGGGGCCCGGCGGGTCTCGCGGCCGGAGCCGAACTCGCCGCGGCAGGCGCGGGACGCGTGGAGATCCTGGAACGCGAGCAGGAGGCGGGCGGCATCCCCCGCCACTGCCACCACGGCGGATTCGGCGGGCGCCTGGACCGCTCGGCATACGCCTGGGCCACGGCGACCGGGTCCGCGTACGCCGGAGGGACGACCGGCCCCGCCTACGCCCGGCACGGCGTGTCGGCGGCCGTGGGCGCGGGCGCGTCCCTGCGCACCGGCGTCACCGTGACGGGCTGGGCGGGACCCCGCACCGTCGAGACCACCGGACCCGCGGGGCTCGAAAGGATCACCGCGCGGGCCGTCGTCCTCGCCACCGGTGCCCGCGAACGCCCGCGCAGCGCCCGCCTGATCCCGGGGACCCGGCCGGCCGGCGTCTACACCACGGGAGAGCTCCAGCGCGCCGTCCACCTGTACGGACAGCGGATCGGCAGCAGGGCCGTCGTCGTGGGCGGCGAGCCCGTCCGCCACGCCGCCGTCGCCACCCTGCGCGCCGCGGGCGTCCACGTCGTCGCCGTGGTCACCGACCGGCCGCCCCCTCCCGTCCGTCTGCGGAGCCGGAGCGTCCCGCTGCTCACCTGCGCCACCATCACCGGACTCACCGGCAGGAAACGGCTCTCCGGGGTGGAGCTGCGCCACGACGACGGGCGTACCACCACGCTGCCCTGCGACACCGTCGTCCTGACCGGTGACTTCGTCCCCGACCACGAACTCGCCCGGCGAGGTGGGCTCCACCTCGACCCCGGCACCCTGGGCCCCGCGTACGACGCCGCGTTCCGCACCTCGCGGCCGGGCGTCTTCGCCGTCGGGAACCTGCTGCACGCCGTCGAGCGGGCGGGGTTCGCGGCCCAGGAGGGCCGGGCCGCGGCGGTACCCGTGCTGCACCACCTGGCCGGAACCGGGGATCCCGGAGGAGGCGGACGACGCCTGGTCGTCGACGCCCCCCTCCGCTGGATCGCCCCCAACGTGACGGGACCGGACGGTGCCCGCCCGCCGGGGGACCGGTTCGTGCTGCGCACCGCGCGGCGACTGCCGCGTCCGCTGCTCGTCGTGTCGCAGAACGGACGGGAACTCCACCGGCAGCGGATCCTGTTGCCGGCGGTGCCGGGGCGGCCGTTCGCTCTCGCCGCCGACTGGCTCGACCGGGTCGACGCGCACGGCGCGCCCGTACGGATCAGCGCGTCGTGACCGCCGCGGAGGGGATCCGGAGGGGGCCGGCCGGCGGGGGAGCGGTCAGGGAATCAGCAGCCAGTCCGCGCCGACGGCCGCCACCAGGCCCACCCCCAGCAGCCAGCTGCCGAGCCGTGTACGGCCGTTCCTGCTGAGCTCGATCACCACGCCGCACAGGATGAGCGCGAGCCCGTACACGCCGACGACCAGCACCGACGATCGGCTCGCTATCCGCAGGGCCAGGACGACCGCCATCGCCGCCATGCCCACCGACGAGAGGACGATCCGCAGCCGCCGCGCCTGACGTGGCGTGAGTCTCTGCTCCTGCGCGGCGGGCCCGGGTATCTCCTCGGGGCTCTCCACCTGCTCCGCGTCCCGCTCGCGGGCCTGCTCTTGTTCCTGTTCCTGGTCCTGGTCAGAAGTGCTCATGACGCCGGATCGTAATGGCTGCGCACCGCCGGGTTCACCGGACCGCGGGATCACCGCGTGATCAGGCGATCGACGCCGACACGATCGCGGACACCGCGAGGTTGCAGGACGCCGTCACCCACACCGCCGGGTGCGGCTCGCGCTCGACCAGCGTGGCCCCCAGCTTCCCGGGCGTGACCAGGTCCACGACGAGGAAGGCCACGGCCATCATGAGCAGCCCGAGCAGCCCGAACGCGGCCGTGGAGGCGAGTCCCTTGCCGAAGTCCTCGTACGTCGTCCAGATCGACGTGAACACGATGCCGCCGATGCCCAGCAGAGCCGAACTCAGGAGCAGCGCGGCGTTGCGGTTGCGCTCCTCCCATATCTGGCGGCCGAGCTTGCCCGGGGTCAGGGCGTCGACGAGGAATATGCCGAGCACGAGCAGTACGACGCCGAGGGCCCCGTACGCGGTGGCACGGCCAAGGCCGTTGATGATGTCGGTCATCCGGGCGTCCGTCTCAGAGCGTGATCGATGTGTGGAAGAGCAAGAAGAGCAACATGACAGACGCGATCAACACGCTGTCAGGAAAGTGCAAAACATATCGCATTCATGTGCTCACTCCCCGGCCCGGTCCCCGGGCCGCAACCGTGGGGCCTCCGCGGCCGCGTCCACGGCCGGAACGTCCCCTGCGGCCCCGTCCCCGGCGCCTCCCTGCGCGGCCTTGGGCTCCGCCGGGTCCACCCGGTCCGCCAGCTCCCGCGCCCAGCCGATGAGTCCGTCCACACCGATCCCGTGGCGGCCGGACCCGCGGAACCCCTCGACGGCGGTGGCACCCCGCCGCAACAACCGCGCTCCGCCTGCCGCGTTGCCCCGTGCCGAGTGGGTCAGCCCCACCGCCATCTGCGCGAGGCCCCGCCACAGCTCGCGCTCCTCGTCCGGCCCCGACTTCCAGGCGTCCTCGAACACCTCGTGGGCGTGGAACGGCATGCCCGCGTCCAGCAGCCGCTGAGCCTCGCGCACCGTCTCGTCGGCCGAGCGGACCACGCCCTCGGGCTGGCGCTCCACCCCCGGACTCCCGTACGGCAGGGGGCGCCCCAGCCCG
>NZ_NEUF01000095.1:29238-45845 GCF_002910915.1 Streptomyces sp. SM10
CGCGCGTTGCGCGCCCGCCCCTCCTCGTCGCGGTCCCTGCGTGATTCGTCCACCCCCCGATTGTGCCTCGCACCTGCGGAAAACCACGCGAACCCTGTCCGCGAGCACCCGCGCGCGGATAGGCTCGGACCCCTCCGCAACCACCCTGGGAAGGGGAGGCATGAAGCCGTCCCGGCCGTTGTACGAGCGCGAACCGGAACTCGCCGCCGCAGCACAGGCGGTGGACGCCCTCTGCGGCGCACAGAAAGCCGGCGGGCTGCTGGTCTTCAGCGGAGAAGCCGGTATCGGCAAGACCGCGCTGCTCGGCGAGATCCAGACGATGGCCGCCGACCGCTGCACCGTGTGGTCCGCACGCGGCGGCGAGACGGTCACCTCGGTGCCGTTCCACGTCGTACGCCAACTGCTCCAGCCCGCGCTGGACCGGTTCCCCGCCGACGAGATCCGCGCCCTGTTCGGCGACTGGTTCGACAGCGCCGCGCCCGCTCTGGGCCTGGCCGACCCCAGCGGCCCGCAACCCGACCCCCAAGGCGTCAGGGACGGTCTCGACCACGTCGTGTCCCGGCTCGCCTCCCGGCTCAGCCACCGGCCGCTGCTCCTGATAGTGGACGACGCGCACTGGGCGGACGGCGAATCCCTCGCCTGGCTCTCCGGCTTCACCGCTCGCCTCTCCGAACTCCCCGTGCTGGTCGTCCAGGCGCACCGTCCCCAGGAACTCGCCGACCGCGACGCGGACTGGGCCCTCGCCCGCACCACGGAGAGGGCCGCCGCCCCGGCCCATCCGGCGCTGATCCGGGTGGCTTTGCGCGCGCTCACCCCCGAAGCCACGGCCGACCTGGTGCGTGCCGGTCTTGGCGACCACGCGGACGACCCGTTCTGCCGCGAGGTCTGGGCCGTGACCGGGGGAAACCCGTACGAGGCGGTCGAACTCGTCGCCAAGGCGCAGGACCGTGAACTGGCTCCGATCGAGGAGTCGGCCGGGCTCCTCCGTGAGCTCGGAGCGGCGGCCCGGGGCAGCGGCCTCGTCGCCCGCCTCGAACGCCTGGGCACCAACGCCAACCGCTTCGCCTGGGCGGCGGCCGTGCTCGGCACCGAGATCTCCCAGGAGCTCGCCGCGACGCTCGCCGGCATGAGCTCCGCGGAGGCGGCCGACTGCACGGCGCGCCTGCGGGACGCCCGTATCGTCAGCGGCTTCGACCCGATGGAGTTCGTCCACCCGCTCATCGCCAGCGCGGTCTACCGATCCATCCCGCCCGCCACCCGCACCGCCATGCACGGACGGGCGGCCTGGGCCATCACCCAGGCGGGGCTCGGCGCAGCCGCGGCCTCCCGCCATCTGCTCGAAGTCCACCCGGACGACGACCAGGAGCTGGTCGCACAGCTCCGCGAGGCGGCACGCCAGCACCTCGCGGTCGGCGCACCCGAGGCCGCCAGGCGCTGTCTCGAACGCGCCCTGGACGAACCGCCGCGCCCCGACGACCGTGCGGCCCTGCTCTACGAACTGGGCTGCGCCACCCTGCTCTCCTCGCCGGCCACGACCGTGCAGCACCTGCGCGCCGCGCTCGACACACCCGGCCTCGACGAGACACTCCGGATCGACGCCACCTTCCGGCTCGCCTCCGCCCTGTCGCACAACAACCAGCTCAAGGACGCGGCGCTCTCGCTGGCCGCCGAGGCGTCCCGCACCGCTCCCGGGCCCGGCCTGATGCGTCTCCAGGCCGCCCACTTCCTGTGGGAGGGCATGCAGGCCTCCGAGGACGACGGGCCCGGACGTTCGGCCCGGCTCGCCCGCAACGCCGACCACCTCAAGGGGCGCGACAACGCGGAGCGCGCCCTGCTCACCCTGCGGGCGTTCGACGCCATGCTCCGCGGCGAGAACGCCCAGATCGTCGTCGACTTCTGCGAACGCGCGCTCGTGGACGGCCGGCCCGCACGCGGGCTCGGGTGGACCGACACGGAGTGGGGCTTCGAACTCCCCACGATGGTCGGCATCACCTACGCCTTCACCGACCGGACGGACCGCGCCGAGCAGCTCTTCAGCGAAGCCGTGCGCGCCTTCGAGATCTCCGGCTGGAGCGGCGCGCACCTCGCCTTCGCGCACACCCTCCTCGGACTCGTGCACCGACGCCGCGGCCGCCTCGCCGAGGCCGAGGGCTTCCTCCGCGAGGGGCTGCGCCTCGCGGACCGCGTCGGCAGCGGACTGCCCGTCCACTGGGATGCCGCCTGCCTCCTCGTCGACACCCTGCTCGCCCGGGGCAGGACGGCGGAGGCCCGGCTGGTTGCCGACCGGTACGCCTTCGGCCCGCCGTACCCCACCGCCATGGTCCTGCCGGACGCCCCGTGCGTACGCGGACGGCTGCTCCTGGCGGAAGGCCGCACCGAGGAGGCCGTTGCGGAGCTGGAGTCGGCCGGAGCGGCGCTGGAGCCACGAGGCCGGTTCAACGGCGTCTGGGCACCCTGGGCGGGCGATCTCGCCCGCGCCCTGGCCGACAGCGACCCCGTCCGGGCCGCCCAGCTCGCCACCCGCGCCCGCGTCCACGCGGAACGCTTCGGCACGGACACGGCGATCGGCGAGGCCCTGCGCTGCGTGGCCCTCTTCGCGCCCGCGGAGGAGGCCGGACAGCTGCTGGCCGAGTCCGTACGCCACCTCGAGGCATCCTCCTCCGCCTACGAGCACGCCCTGGCCCGATTCGAGTACGGCATCGCGATCAGCTCCCCGCAGGAGATCGCCCGCGCCCAGAAGCTCGCCACCGCGTGCGGCGCCGAAGGACTGGCGAACCGCGCCCAGCAGGTACGGGCGTCGATCCGGTCCCCGGAGTGAGGTAATGTTTGTCCTGCGCAGCCCCCCGGGGAACACCGGGAGGAAACGCATCGGGACGTAGCGCAGCTTGGTAGCGCACTTGACTGGGGGTCAAGGGGTCGCAGGTTCAAATCCTGTCGTCCCGACTCGTGAGAGTCGCAGATCAGGGCCGGTTGTCGGAGAAATCCGAGAACCGGCCCTCGGTCGTTCTCCAGGGCCGGCTCCTCGCCGCGACCGCGGGTGCGGTGGATCCATGCCGGTTCTCGGAGTGATTCAGGACCGTCCCTGCCCCGCACGTCCGGGAGCGAGGGCGGAGCCGGGCACGGGAAGTGCCGATGCCCTGCTCACGCGGTGGCACGACGGCAGGTGCCCGGTCTCAGGTCGACCAGATGACACGCCCGCCGTCCACGACGGCCACCTTGGCGTCCGCCCGCAGAACCAGTTGGGCGCCCGGGTGGTCGTGGGTCTTGGAGGCCCAGATCGGACGGTCGTCACCGTTGTGGATGACCAGGTTGCCGTCGGGCTGGAAGATCGCCCGGTGGTTCTCGCCGAACGTCATGGAGGCCCAGATCGGCTTGCTCTCCTCGTTGAGGACCACGAGGTTGCCGTCGGGCTGCATGACCATGCGGATCCGGTTCGTCGTCCAGGCCTGGTCGACCTCCAGGACGCTGGGCGCGGAGACGGTCACCGTGGTCCAGTCCGGCTTCGGGGCCGCCTTGGGCTCCGGCTTCTTCGAGGGGGCTCTGCTGCTTGCCTTCGGCTTCGGCTCCGGCTCGGGCGCGGGTGCGACGGGCGCGGGGGCGGCGGCCTTCGGGGCCGCCGTCCTCTGCGGTTTCCCCTTGTCCGGAGTGGGGGCGGTCGTCCCGGCCACGTAGTCGTCGATGGCCCCGGCTCCGGACCTGGGGCCGAGCACGGTGTCGGCGCTCCCCGCGGCCGGTCCCTGGCCGGAAGGGCCGTGCCTGTCGTCGTTCGCGCTCCCCACCAGCAGGAGGGGAACAGCGATCAGGACGGCGCCGAGGACGGCGGCCCCTGCCAGCATCGGTGCGCGCGGCCGGCCACCGTCGACGCCGGTTCCGGTCCTCGTCCGCGGCGCTGCTCCCGCGGCCCTTGCCGCTCCGGTCTCCGGCTCGGGCGCCCCGGTGGGGCCGGTGGTCGTCCGGGAGGGGTCGGCCGCGGTGTCCCCCGCCGGTGTGCTGCCCGGTTCTGGTTCCGGCGCCGGTGTGGTGCCCGGTTCCGGTACCGCAGCCGGTGACGTGCCCGGCTCGGCTTCCGCCTCGGGGGCGGAGCCCTGGCTCCGTGAATCTCCTGCCGGCGGAGAGGACCGGCCAGAGGGGCCGGATTCCTGCTCGTCGGGGGCGGCGGCCGCTGCCGCGTTCGAGCCGGGAGCGGGGTGCTGGGGGGACATGCGTCACTCCTCATCGGGGGCGGAGCCCGTCGGTGGGCAGCTGTCGGTCCTGATGAACGCCGGTCACTTCTGAAGGTGTTGATGGCCGGGCGGGCCTGCCCGGTACGTTCCTGGGCCACGGACGCCCTGCCTCCCCGGCGTCCGGGCCGGAAGGCTTCGTACGCCGAAGAGGCCGATGGCGCACACAAGGTAGCCCGTCGTAGGGCGACGGCCGGCCTCCTGGCCCCGAACGACCTGTCGCTTTGTCCGCCTGTGCCTCGCTGATCCCGGAACGTTCTCTGTTCGGGCAGCAAACGGACATGTGGGTGCCCGATACGGACTCCGGGCGGACGCCCAGGGGTGGGGCCGGTGTGACATCCTGTTGACTCGGTTTGATCAGTTTCGCCGTGCGCTCATGACGCGCGGCACCCAACGATTCGTACGGACCCAAGAGTTCAGGTGGAGATGCGGCCCGGAGAGCGGCAACAGGGCGGTCAGGACGCGCCGTCCGTCGCGCCGGACGCAGGCAGTCCCTCCGCTGATGGACCATCACCCACGCGCGCCAAGGAGCCCGCTGAGGGTTCCTCACCCGTTGCCGCGGGTGCCCAACCGCCCGGGATACCCGAGGCCGTGAGGGCTGCGGCCCGTCAGGCTCCGGGGCACTGGATCGGGGTGGTGGATCCGGAGTGGACCGAGGGACCGACTCCGCCGGAGTGGGCGGTGCTGGGCGAGTGGCAGTCGGACGACGACGGAGGCGTGGGGGAGTACCGCGCCAACCCCGCGTACCGGCCCTCGGCCCGGATGCTCGACTGGCCGGAGCCCACCGACCCGGTGGACGCCGCAGCCCAGCGGGCCGCCACCGGCTACGGCTCGGTCGAAGCGGCGCTGGAGGCCCTGGCCGCGGCCGAGGTCACCGTGGTGCGCGGACCCGACGGAGGGCCGCTGACGGCCACCGGGCAGGACGGGGCCCCCGTGGTGCTGTTGTTCACCTCGTCGGCACATGAGTTCATGTCCGGGGCACTTCGCCATGACACGCTGCCGGCAGCGGAACTCGCCCGTTCACTCAGCGTCTCCGGCACGCTGCTGATGGTCAACGCCGCCGCGGCGGCACCCTTGCTCGTCCCGGCGGACAGTCTGCTCGGCCCCGGCCGCGGGGTGGGCGGCGAGAGTGCCCCGGCCGAGGAGGCGCCCGCACACCTTTCCGGCGCGGTGCTCCGCACCGGTGCTCCGTCCGCGGACCCTTCCGCGGACGGAGCCGACAGCCCATCCGAACCCTGGCCCCACACCACAGGGAGAACCCCGTGACGCGTTCGGCTCAGCAACCCCCCGCCTCCCCGCGGGCTCGCGCGGAGTCCGGTCCCGAGAGCGAGGAGGCGGCCGCTGCCGCCCTCGCCGAGTCCACGCCGCAGGCGAAGCCGGCCACCTCCGAGCCCGAGCCGGAGGCCACGTCGGAGGCGGCGCGGGCGAGGATCGGGGCGGACACCGAGGCCGAGACGGCAGCGGCAAAGGAGAAGCCGGAGCCCGGCACGCCGGCCGGTGAGGCCGGGAAGAAGGCAGGGGCGGGCGGTACCGATACCGCCGAGTCCGAGTCCGAGTCCGAGCCGGAGTCCGAGCCGGAGTCCGAGCCGGAGTCCGAGCCGGGGTCCGACTCCCGGTCCGGGTCCTCCGGCGGCCGGTCCGAGACCGACCCCGACTCCGGTGCCACCGCAGCCGCCGAGAGCCGGCTGCCCGCGCTCGTGCGCACCATGACCGCCACCGCGATCGGCCGGCCGCAGCAGACCGGGCCGGTCGGACGGCCGGGCAAGGCCGTGCTGGCAGGAGCTGCGATAGCAGGCGCGCTGCTCGTGTCGGTGCCGTTCCTGGTGCTCGCGACGGACGACGGCAAGGACCCCGACCAGCCGAAGACGGCAGCCGGAACCGTGCTCACCGGCAGCGGGCAGGAGGCGCCGGGTGAGTTCGCGGTTACCCCGACCGAGCCCGGTGACCCGGGCCCGAGCGACGGTGCGAAGAAACCCGTCACGGACGAGAAGCCCGCACGGGAGGCCCCCGGTTCGGCTCCGGCGCCGGACACGGACACGGACAAGACGGAGAAGACGCAGAAGAAGGACGACGCCGAGAAGCCGGCCGCACCGAAGAAGCAGAGCACCGAGCAGAAGTCCGGCAGCACCCAGAGCAAGCCCGCGCCCGCTCGTCCGGCAGTCACCCTCAGTGCCCCCGTCTCCTTCCACAGCCAGCTGTCGGGACGTTGCATCGACGTGCCCGGCCACGACTTCAGCGACGGGAAAGCGCTCCACATGTGGGACTGCAACAACGCAGCAGCCCAGAAGTGGCAGTTCGCGTCCGACGGCACCATCCGCATCCAGGGCCTGTGCCTGGACGTGGCCAACGCGAACTTCAGCGACGGGACCGTCATCCAGATCGCCCGGTGCAGCGACAACCCCGCCCAGAAGTTCGCCCTGAACGGCAGTCATGACCTGGTCAATACCGTCGTCGGCATGTGCGTCGACATCGCGGGGGCCAACAGGGACAACAGGGCTGCCCTGCAGCTGTTGAAGTGCTCGGGCAACCCCGCCCAGAAGTGGAACACCTGACCGGAACACCTCGGCACCGGGAGTACCGCTCCCGGAACCCGCACGTCCCGGGGCGAGGCATGATGGCACCGTCGGCTCCCCGACACGCGTCCCCGGCGAAGAGGGGGACGCTCGCTGAAGACGTCGCCGTAGCAAGGAGGTTGGTGCGTGTCGCGCCAGGTACTGTCGGTCGGCCCTGACAGCCGGGACCGCTACCGGACGATCGGTGAGGCACTCTCTGCCGCCCGTACCGGTGCGCTCATCAGCGTCCGGCCCGGGACGTACGCGGAGAACCTCGTGATCCACACGAGGGTCACCCTCACCGCCGCCGAGGGGCGGGGCACGGTGGAGATCCGGCCGCGGTCGGGCAGTGTCGTCGCGCTGCGCGCCGATGCCGTGATGCTCTCCGAGCTGACCCTGCGCGGCGGCGACGCCGAGCTGCCGGCCGTGGACGTGCGGCGCGGTCAGGCCGCGCTGGACGGCTGCGAGGTCGTCGGCGCCGCCTGGACCGCGATGCTCGCCGGAGGAACGGGCTCCCTCGCGCTGCGCGACTGCCGGGTCAGCAACCCGCAGGGCGCCGGCATCGTGGTGACCTCGAACGAGCCCACCACCGTGGAGTCCTGCACCTTCGAGCACCTGGGCACCAGCGGCCTGGTCCTCGCGGAACAGGGAGAGGCACGCATCCGTGACTGCACGGTGCGCGGCGCCCGTGGCAACGGCCTGCTCGCCAACGGCGAGTCCCGCGGCAGCGTCGAGGACTGCGACATCTCCTCCACGGACAAGCCCTCCATCGCCCTGGAGGGGGACAGCGCCGTCTCGGTGGTCCGCACTGTGGTGCACGACACCAGCACCGGCGTGCACCTGAGCAGCACGGGCCGCGCGACGCTGGAGGACGTCCGTGTCACCGGTGCGTCGGGGAACGGGATCACGCTGGCCGGCGGAACCGACCCCGTCCTGCGCCGCTGCCGCGTCTCGCGCACCCGCGGCCACGGCATGCTCGTCACCGACCGGGCGCGCGGCACCTTCGAGGACTGCTGGGTGGACGGCGCGCAGGGTGCGGCTGTCCGCGTCGCCGGGGGCGCCTCCCCGGCGCTGACAGGTCTGACCGTCCGCGACTGCGACGGCGCGGGGCTGCTCCTGGAGGAGGACTCCGCACCGGAGCTGGACCGGCTCGAGGTGATCGGCGGTGCCCCAGCGGTCGCGGTGCGGGGCGGCGCCAACCCGCTGCTGCGACGTGCCCGGCTGGTGGAGCCCTCCGGTGACGGCATCGCGGCCACCCGGGATGCCCGGGGCCGCGCCGAGGACTGCGAGATCGTCCGGCCGAAGGGAGCGGGTGTGCGTGTGGCCTCGGGCAGCACCCTCTACCTGGCCGGAGGCGGGGTGTCCGACACCGTCACCAGCGGCCTCGTCGTGGAGGACGGGGGCAACGTCACCGTCCGCGACTTCCGCGTCGAGATCTCCGGTGAGGAGGGCGTGGTGGTCGCCGCCGGCGGCGAGCTGACCGCCAACCGCACCGCGGTGCACGCCCCCAAGGGGCACGGCTTCCTGCTCCGTGAGGGCTCGCTCGCCTCGCTGAGCGGCTGTGAGGCCACCGGCGGTGCCCAGGACGGTTACCGGGTGGAGTCCACCGCCCCGGTCTCCCTCGTCAACTGCCTCGCCCGTGAGAACGAGGGCGGCGGCCTGGTGCAGACCGCCCCCGGCGAACGGCTCGCCGTGGAGGGCCTGAACAGCGTCGGTAACGGCAAGCGTGACGCCTGGGGCACCGGCAGCGCGGAGAACACCGACCCGGCCGGCGCCGGCGCCGCGGACGCGCCCCCGCCGGACCGCGCGGACGGCCCGCTCGGCGCCCTCAACGCGCTGATAGGCCTGGAGAACGTCAAGCAGCAGGTCGGCACCCTCGTCAACCTGACCCAGCTCGCCCAGCGCCGCGAGCAACTGGGCATGTCCGCACCGCCGATGAGCAGACACCTGATCTTCGCCGGTCCGCCCGGCACCGGCAAGACCACCGTCGCCCGCCTCTACGGGGCGATCCTGGCCGAGCTGGGTTCGCTGCGCAGCGGACACCTGGTGGAGGTCTCGCGTGCCGACCTGGTCGCGCAGGTCGTCGGCGGCACCGCGATCAAGACGACCGAGACCTTCCAGCGGGCCCTCGGTGGCGTGCTGTTCATCGACGAGGCGTACACGCTGACCGCCGACAGCGGCAACGGCGGGGCCGACTTCGGCCGCGAGGCGGTGGACACCCTGCTGAAGCTGATGGAGGACCACCGTGACGACGTGGTGGTGGTCGCGGCCGGCTACTCCCGGCAGATGGACTCCTTCCTCGGCTCCAACCCCGGCCTTGCCTCCCGGTTCTCACGCACCGTCGAGTTCGAGAACTACTCGGTGCCCGACCTGGTCGCGATCATGGAGAGCATGTGCGCCCAGCACCAGTACGAGCTGGGAGAGGGAACCGCGGCGGCACTGGCCGCACACTTCGGCGCCATGCCGAGGGACGAGGGCTTCGGCAACGGCCGTGCCGCTCGCGGGGTGTTCGAGGAGATGGTCGACCGCCAGGCGGTCAGGCTCTCCACACAGGCACAGGTCGGTGAGCACGACCTGCGGCTGCTGCTGCCCGAGGACGTCTCCGTCGCCGCCGCCGCACAGGCCGGCAAGACCGCCACGCCGGCCGACGACCCGCTGACCCGCCTCGGCGACATGATCGGCCTGGCCGGGGTCAAGCGCGAGGTGGCGGACCTGGTCAACCTCATCACCACGGCCCGTCACCGGGCGGCAGCCGGGCTTCCGGTCCCCTCGCTCAGCAACCATCTCGTCTTCACCGGCCCGCCCGGCACCGGCAAGACCACCGTCGCCCGTCTCTACGGAGAGGTCCTGACCCAGCTCGGCGTACTCGACCGGGGCCAGCTGGTCGAGGCGGCCCGCGCCGACCTGGTCGGCCGGTACATCGGGCACACCGCCCAGCTCACCCGCGAGGTCTTCGAACGGGCCCGCGGCGGCGTGCTGTTCATCGACGAGGCCTACACCCTGACCCCACGCGGCGGCGGTGCCGACTTCGGCCAGGAGGCGGTGGACACCCTGCTGAAGCTGATGGAGGACCACCGCGACGAAGTCGTGGTCATCGTGGCCGGCTACACCGACGAGATGGAGCGGTTCCTCGGCTCCAACCCGGGCCTGGCGTCCCGGTTCCCGCGCCGGATCGCCTTCGCCGACTACTCCTCCGAGGAGTTGGTCACCATCGTGCGCGCCCAGGCCTCGACCATGGGGTACGAGTGCGGACCCGGTACCGGGCCGCTGCTCAAGGAGTACTTCGACGCGCTGCCGCGGGACCGTTCCTTCGGCAACGCCCGCCTGGCCCGCCAGGTGGTCGAGTCGATGGTCACCCGCCAGGCGGGACGGCTCAGCTCGCTGGCCGCGCCCACCCTGGACGACCTGCGCATCCTGCGCCCCGAGGACATCCCGGCTGCCGCACCGAAGGTGGCTCCCCAGTGAGGCCGCCCGCCCGCGGGTCCGGCCGCCTGCTCTCCGGCGCAGGCCTCGCCGCCGCCCTGCTGCTGCCCGCCGCCCTGCCGGCCCAGGCCGCGCCCCTCTCGCGTGTACCGGCGGCCGACGGCGAGAAGGGGCAGGAACTGCCGGGGATGCCCTCCGTACTCGACGCGGAGGCCGACCGGGCGGCCTGCACACCCGCTTCACGGGAGAAGGCGAAGAAGCAGGACTGGTCGCGCCAACGCCTCGACCTGGATCGGCTCCACGGGCACAGCACCGGCCAGGGCATGACCGTCGCCCTGATCGACACCGGTGCCGCCCCTGACGCGGCCGGGCTGAAGGGCCGGGTCTCGGCCGAGGGCACGGCCGGTGACGACTGCGTCGGGCACGGTACGTTCCTGGCGGGGCTGATCGCCGGGAACGGCGGCGGCAATCCGCGTCTGGCGGGCGTCGCCCCGCAGGCGAAGATCCTGGCCCTGCGCGGCACGGACGAGCGCGGTCGGGCGAGCGCCGCTCTCGTGGCGCAGGCGCTGAAGAAGGCGACCGACGCCCGGGCCGACGTGATCGCGGTCGCGGTGGCACTGCCCCGCCGGGACGCTGCGGTGACCCGGGCGGTGAACGAGGCCCGCGGCGCGGGCGTGGTGATCGTGGCCGCGGCGACCCCGGACCCGCCCCGGAGCGGCGGCGACGAGATCCCGCCGCGCACCTACTGGCCGGCGGGTGAACCCGGTGTCCTCTCGGTCGCCGACATGCTGCCCGCCGGCATCCGCCCCGACGAGTCCCTGCCCACCGACGGCATCGATCTGGTCGCACCCGGCGTCGGGGTGGTCTCCGGCGGCCCGCGCGGCGACGGCCACTACCTCGGCGCGGGCGCGTCGGTGGCCACCGCCTACGCCGCCGGGGCCGTCGCCGCGGTGCGCGCCGCCTACCCCGGTGAGGCACCCGACGACGTCGTCCGCCGCCTGACGGCCACCGCCTACCCCGCCGGCATCCCCCAGCTGGACCCGTACGCCGCAGTCACCACGGTGCTCGGCGCCCCCGGTGCACCGCCCGTTGGCGAGCGGGCCTCGGAACCCGTGACCGTCCGCGACACGGCGGCCGCCGACCGCGCCACCGGCCGTGCCACTCTCCTCGCCCTCCTGGGCTCCGCCGCCGTCCTGGCCGTCCTGTGGGCGGGATACGCCGTCACCCGGGCCCGCGCCCGGGGCTGGCGTCCGGCCGGAGCCGGCGGAACCGGACCGCGCTGAGCTGACGCCCCGGCCGTCACAGGAGACGACACGGCGCCCTCCCGGATCCTTCCGGGAGGGCGCCGTCGTCGCGTTCGCCGGTGGCCTACTGCCCCTGGCTCTCCTCCACCAGCGCCGTCTGCATCAGGCGGGGCTTGCGGCGGGCGATGTGCAGGGCACGACCCGGGGGCAGGTTGAGGGGCTTCGCGTCGCCGAAGAGACGGCCTTCCGTGGGCGGGCAGGACAGCAGGACGGCCGGGTTGTTGGCCTCGTCGAGACGGCGGATCAGACCGTCGCTGAGGCCGCGGCCGACTCCCATCGCGCTCCTGGCGACGACCAGGTGCAGGCCCATCTCGAAGCCGAGGGTGAGACTCTCGAAGAGCGGCTCGAACGGGCTCTGGAAGGAATTGCCGGAGACCATGTCGTAGTCGTCGACCAGGATGAAGAGGCGCGGGCCGGTCCACCAGTCGCACCGGCGCATACGGGACGGTGCGATGTCCGCCCCGGGCACACGGGTCTTCAGGGCGCGGGCCGCGCCGTCGATGGTCTCCTTGAGATTGTCCAGGGAGATCACGTGCCCGATGCGGTACTCCTCGGGGACGGCGTCCACCAGGGTGCGGCGGTAGTCCACCGCGATGATCTTCGCCTCGTTCGGGGCGTAGCGGGCGGTGATGCCCTGGGTGACGAGGCGCAGCAGGTTGGTCTTGCCGCTCTCCGTGTCGCCGACGGTGATCAGATGCGGCGTACGGCTGAAGTCGTGCCAGACCGGCTCCAGGGAATCCTGGTCGATGCCGAGCGGGAGACGCATGCCACCGCCCTCGGTGGCCTCGGGCGCGGGGAGTTCGGCGAGCGGCAGGCGGTGAGGCAGCATCCGTACCTGCGGCGCCTGTGCCCCGGACCAGTTCCGGGAGACCTCGGCCACCAGGTGGGCGACACCTTCGCCGAGGTCGTCGAGGGAACCGCTGCCGTCCAGGCGGGGCAGGCCCGCGAGGAAGTGCATCTTGCTGTCGGCGGTGATGCCCCGGCCACCGCTGCGCGGCACGGAGCGCGCCTTGCGGGTGTCGATCTCGGAGTCCATGGGGTCACCCATCCGCAGTTCGAGACGGGTGGCGGCCTGGTCACGGACCTGGGCGGAGAGCTCCACCCAGCGGGTGGTGGTGATGATCAGGTGGATGCCGTAGTTGAGGCCGCGGGCGGCCAGCTCGTTGAACTTCGGGATCAGCCCGTCGTAGTCCTGGCGGACCGTGGACCAGCCGTCGACCACCATGAACACGTCGCCGAAGGGCTCGTCGGGGAACTCCCCGGCGGCCCGGCGGCGGCGGTAGGAGTTCATGGAGTCGATGGTGTGGTCCACGAAGAACTGCTCACGCAGGGCGAGCAGCGTCATGACCTCGGCGACGGCCCGGTGCACCCGCTCCGGGTTGAGCCGCGCGGCGACGCCGCCGACGTGCGGGAGGGCGGCGAGCTGCGAGAGGCCGCCGCCGCCGAAGTCGAGGCAGTAGAACTGGATCTCGGCGGGGGTGTGGGTGAGGGCGAGCGCGGTGATCAGTGTGCGGGTGAGCGTGGACTTGCCGCTCTGGGAGCCGCCCGCGACGGCGACGTGTCCGCCGGCTCCGGAGAGGTCCACGACCAGCGGGTCGCGGCGCTGCTCGAACGGCTTGTCCACGAGGCCGACCGGCACCCGCAGCCTGCCGGTGCCGGACCATCCGGCGGCGCTGAGGCCGCGCTCCGGGTCCGGGGCGATGCCGCGCAGCAGGGCGTCCAGCGGGGAGGGCTCCCTGAGCGGAGGCAGCCACACCTGGTGGGCGGCGGGCCCGGAGTCACGCAGGCGGTCGAGGGCGACGTCGAGCAGGGCCTCCTCGTCCCCGCTCTCCTCGGTCTCCGGCTCGGGTTCGGCCAAGGGCGCCACCACGCGCGGCACCACCCAGCCGCTGGTCCACGGCACCACCTGGCTGGCCACCCGGGCCTGCACCACCGCACCCGTACGGCGCCGGTACGTCCCGGAGGAGTACGCGGCGCGGAACCGGGTCAGCGCCTCCACACCGGATTTCAGGTAGCCGCTGCCGGGCTGGGCCGGCAGCTCGTAGGCGTCCGGTACGCCGAGCACCCCGCGGCTCTCCATGGCGGAGAAGGTGCGCAGGCCGATGCGGTACGAGAGGTGGCTCTCCAGCTGGTGCATGCGCCCCTCGTCCAGGCGCTGGGAGGCGAGCAGCAGGTGCACCCCGAGGGAACGTCCCAGGCGGCCGACCATCACGAACAGGTCCATGAACTCACGGTGCGCGGAGAGCAGTTCGCTGAACTCGTCGACCACCACGAACAGGCTGGGCAGCGGGGCGAGGTCCGCCCCGGCTCCACGGGCCCGCTCGTACTCCAGCGCGGACGTGTAGTTGCCCGCGGAGCGCAGCAACTCCTGACGGCGGATGAGTTCACCATGCAGGGCGTCCTGCATGCGCTCCACCAGGGCGACTTCGTTCGCCAGGTTGGTGATGACGGCGGAGGTGTGCGGGAGTTCCTCCAGGCCGAGGAAGGTGGCGCCGCCCTTGAAGTCGACCAGGATGAAGTTGAGTGTCTCGGAGGAGTTGGTCAGGGCGAGACCGAGGACGAGGGTGCGCAGGAGTTCACTCTTGCCGGAACCGGTGGCTCCGATGAGCATGCCGTGCGGGCCCATGCCGCCCTGCGCGGACTCCTTGATGTCGAGCTCGACCGGACGCCCGTCCACGCCGACGGCGATCGGCACCCGCAGCCGGCCGGAGCCGGTGTTCCGGTCGAAGAGGGTCTTCGGATCGTGCCGGTGCAGGTCGGGAATGCCGAGCAGTGTGGTCAGTTCGACGTCGGAGTCCAGCGGCTGCGCGATGTCGGTGCCCAGACTCATACGCCGTGACGTGAGCAGCCGGGCCAGGGACTCCGCGCCGAGCGGGCCGAGCCGGTCCGGCCGGCCGAGCGGCACGGAGCGCTCCTTGCGGCTGCGGTCCGTGCGCACCAGGCTCACCCGGTCGCCCCCCACGGTCAGCCGCAGCGTGTTGCGTCCCGGGCGCCAGCGCAGCGACCCGGAGACGTCCAGGGCCAGGGCGTTGCGGTAGCCGTGCGCCTCCCAGCGGTGGCCCTCGGGGACGGTGACACCGTCCAGGACGACGACCGTGTAGGGCTCGTCGCGGCCGGGGCGGGCGTCCGGGTCGAAGTCGGGGCGCTCCGCGAACTCGGCGCCCAGCAGGTCGTCCAGCTCGGCGATGTCGGCGGTGATCCGTCGCACCTGGCCGGCGCCGTCCTCCTCGTGCGGATCCAGCACGTGCGGCAGCCACTTCGCCCACTCCCAGTCGGGCCGCCGCTCGTCGCTGACGCAGAGGGCGATCCACAGTTCCTCAGGGGCGTGGAACACCGCGAGCTGCCCCAGTGCGGCGCGCACCAGGGCGCGTACCGCGTCGGCGCCGGGGGCGTCCGCCCCGCCGTTCTCCTCACGTGACGGGGCGCCCGCCTCGGGGCGCACCAGGATCCGGGCCGAGGAACGCAGATAGAGGCCGAGTGGCTGTTCGGGGATGGTGGAGTAGGCCCGGATGAAGCGGCGCAGGGCGTGTGCGCAGAGAGGTTCGAGGTCCTCCACCGGCCGGGTGGAGACCGGTTCCAGGGTGAGGGCGAGCTGCTGCTCGCCGACCGCCAGACGGACCTCGCCGAAGTCCTCGTCGGCCGGGCGGCGTTCCCAGAGACGGGAGGTGCGCGCCAGCGAGCGGAGCGACCGGGGCTCCGGGTGGCGCCAGGCGAGTGCCCGCTGCTGCTCCGCGATGGTGGCCCTGACCCGCTTGCGGGTCTGCGCCAGATAGCGGAGGTAGTCGCGGCGTTCGCCCCTCAGGCGCTGCTTGCGCTCGCTGGAGCGGCGCATCAGCTGCCCCAGCAGCATGGCACCGGCGGAGAGCGCCATCACACCCATGGCGAGATACATGAAGACGCCGTTGCCGCCGCCGGGCCGCAGGAACATCAGCATCATGGACACCGACATGAGCGCCATCGGCAAATAGGTCCATATCGCCGAGGTGTCCGGGACGGTCTCGGCGAGGACCGGCGGCTCCTGGAGCGTCAATTGCCCTTCGGGCATCTCCGGACCGCGGCGGCGGGCCGGACGGCGAAACAGCACCACACTCAAGGAACAGAACCTCCGGTTATACGGCATTCCGGCCCGTACCGAATACCGGAGCACCCGGTAGTGGGAAAGACCGCACCGCACTGATTCTCCGGGTGCCGCATGCCGCGGTGAACGCCGGGTGAATGTTTCGGGCGGACAGCAGGGGAGGAGCAGCTCCCCGAGGGGCAATTGCATACCGGATAGAGAGTCCGGTCCACAATACGACCCGGTGGTCGTAGGCAGTAGTCTGCATTCACGGAACGCGAACTGTCCACGCGGGAGCGGTCGTCGCGGTGCGTGGCGGCACAATTGCACGCCCAGGCAGGCGTTCCCGGCCGTACGGACCTTCCGTACTGTTCGCACGTCCCCTCGTCCGGGGGGACCCCACCCTGTCAAAGCCCCCACAGAAGCCGAGAGTTCAGCTGATGACCGACAGTGCGGTGGCCGAGTCGTGCCGCCTGACCGTACGCGCGCCGAGCGTCACCGTTGATCTGGCCGTGCCCGCCGACGTACCGGTCGCCGACCTGCTGCCCACGCTGCTGCGCTACGTCGGCCAGGAGGTCGAGGAAGCCGGCCTGGACCACGCCGGCTGGGTGCTCCAGCGGCTCGGCGACGCGCCGCTCGACGAGGAGACCACCCTGGCCGGCGCCGGTCTTTCCGACGGCGCCGTGCTCCATCTGCGCCCGCACACCGAGGCGTTGCCCGAGGCGCGGCTCGACGACCTGGTGGACGGGATAGCCGACACCGCGGGCCGGCGGCTGCACACCTGGCATCCCGGGGCGGCCCGTGGCCTGCTGGTGGGCACCTCGGTGGCGACCGTGGCGGCCGCCCTCGTCCTGGTGTTCTGGCCGGGAGTGAGCGGCTCCGCCTCCTCCCGGGCCGCGTGCGCGGCCGTCGCGGGACTGCTCCTGCTCGCGGGCGCAGGCTCCGCCAGCCGTGCCGTCGGCGACCGCCTCTCCGCGACGGCGCTCGCCCTGCTCGTGGCCCCGTGCCTGGCGCTCGCCGGCTGGGTGCTGCCCGGCGGAGACGTGACCGG
>NZ_NEUF01000096.1:0-38217 GCF_002910915.1 Streptomyces sp. SM10
GTCCGGGGCCGCGGCTCGGGACGGGTTTCGATGGCGGGAATGACCTGCTTCCGTCGCGGAGACCGTTCGAGGCTGATCTACAGCTTCCGCGTCCACCGGGGCCGGAAAGGTGAACCCAAAGGGTTCACCTGGCAGGACTATCGCGACCTCATCGTGAGAGCGCACAACCAGCTCAAAGGTCCCATCGTCCTGGTGTGGGACAACCTGCGTACTCATCTCATGCCGCAGATGAAGGACTTCATCACCGCGAACGAGGACTGGCTGACCGTTTTCCACTTCCCGTCCTACGCACCCGACCTCAATCCGCAGGAAGGCATCTGGTCTCTCGTGAAACGGACCATCGGCAACCTCGCCGCCGCGAACCTCGACCAGCTCGCCGCCGCCGTGAAGCGCAGTCTCAAGAAGACCCAGTACCGACCGCACCTCATCGACGGCTGCCTCATGGGCACCGGCCTGACCATAGGCAGCTGACCAGGGTCAAGCCGACATCACACATTCAAGTTCAGTAGCGGGGGCTTCATATTGTCCGGGGCTACCGGGTTTCAGGCTCCGCCCACTTGATCACGCATCGATCCTCCCCCACGAACGGCCGCCCACGCCTTCCCCGGGTGATCGTCACGCGGTCGATAGCAAGCCTGATCAGATCGCGACGCAAGTCGTCGTCTGCGGCCTGCCATGCGTCACTCAGCATCTCCGGCTCGTCGAAGATGCTGAGATCCACGGGGCCCCCGTACTCCGCGGCACGTTCGGATGCGGCAGCTAGATCGGCCTCCGCCTCTTCGACGAGACGGGGGAAGAACCGACCCATGACACCGCTATAGATGCCCGCCCTGCGGTCCAAGGCCAACTGTTCGAGCGCCTTCTCCGCGCCCTTGACGGCCGCCAGCGCTTCCTGGTGTTCCGTCGTCTCCTCCGGCTTCGTCAGGGCCACCCACCGCTCCGCAACGGCGACCATAAGCGGGCTCGCGTCGTCGACACGGGCGGCCAGGATCGCGGCAGTCCACTCGTCGTAGATGTACGACTCCAGGTATGAGCGCATGACGGACGACGGGTCAGGACAAGGCTGCCCGACGGTGTACCGGTAACACCGGTATGAGCGCCCGTGAATTGCCGAGCCGCTCCCCCCGCACCCTGCGCACGTCAGAAGGCCAGTCAGTAGATGCTTGGGCTTGCGACTGCGGTACTCCGGGGCGACGACCGAGTGCCCCGCCACCGCCAAGCGTGCAGCCTTGACGAGTGCAGCTGGCACGGGCTCCACACCTTCCGCGAGGACGGACACCTTCTCTCCACGTCGGTTGCGGTACGCGATGGACCGGCCGCCCTTGACGAGGGTCACCGACTGCCACCCCTCGTAGACCGGACTCTGAATGATTCGGTGTACTGACGAGCCGGCCCATGGTCCGCCGTTAGCGGCGGGGATTTTGTCCGCGGTAAGTCCCACTGCGATTGTCCGGCCTGACTTACCCATGGCAGTCTCTGTGAAGATGCGCAGGATGACCGACCACGTCTTACCGGTCTTCAGCTTCCGTGAGATCGGGTCTTCGATTTCGAAACCGTAGGGTGCGGCGCTCAGCCACGCTCCCTCGTCGCGCTGTTGCTTTTTCGTGTCAAGCACGCGATGAGAGAGGAGTTCCGAGTACTCCCGCGCCTCTTCCGCGCGGTTGATGATCTGCTTTCGGTCGCGAGGCTCTGCGGAATCCAGGCGTTCATAATCGAAGACGAGACGCTTTCCGGAGTCCAGGAGCGGGAGCACAGAACCCGCCCCCTTCCGTGAGAAGCGGTCCAGCGCGTAGCACCACAAGGCAGGCACCTCGTCGGCCGCCAGTGCTGAGATTGCCTTGTCGAACTCCGGCCTCGTGGTGTCGCTGTAAGCGCTCAAGTTGTCCGACCACACCTTGCGTACGGTGTAGTCGTGCTCCTCCGCCCAACGACGGCCGCGGGTCTCCTGCGCGCGGAACGTCAGCGCTCGATCCCGTTCTCTCGTGATCTTCGACTTACGAAGGTAGAGGTCGATCTCTTGCCCCATGCAGCCCTCCCAAGTGCCCTGCGGACAGTATGGCGTAGCGTCCAGTCCGCTCTGCCCGCCGACTACGACATGGAGATCATCCGCAGGCGGGTCGCGACCAGGGGCCATCTCCTCGACGACTTCCCCGGCCTCGGCCTCAAGGCCTATCTGATCCGCGAACGCGGTGAGAGCTCGCCGGTCAACCAGTACGCCCCGATGTATCTGTGGTCGGCCCCCGAGGGCATGAACACCTTCCTCTGGGGCCCCGGATTCCAGGGCGTCGTCGACGACTTCGGACGCCCGGAGGTGCAGCACTGGACGGGACTCCTCCACCTGGAGGGATCGGCTCCGCAGGCGCTCCCCCGCACCGCGGTCCGCCGACGCGAGCGGATCCCGGACACCGTCCGGCCCGCCGAGGCGGTGGAGGCGGCGCTGGCGGAGAGCCGCCGGTCGGCGACCCTCCCCGGGGTGGTCGCCACAGCGCTCGCGATCGACCCGCGCCACTGGGAACTGCTCCACTTCAGCCTCTGGGCGCAGGAACCGCTGGGGGCGCCGGGCGACCGCTACGAGGTGCTCCACGTGTCGTCACCGGAGCGCGACCTGCTGGGCCGGGGCAAACAGTGGTGACCCGGGTCCGCACGGTCCTGGGGGACGTGCCCGCCGGGGAGCTCGGTGTCCGCGACGCGCACGACCGCCTCTTCCTCCGCTCCCCCGCACTGCCCGGCCTGGAGCTGGACGACCCGGGCGGGGCACGGGAGCGGCTACGGGCTTCCACGGGCTGGGCGGACGGGCCGTCGTGCAGTGGACCCCGTACGGCATGGGCAGGCGCGCCGAGGACCTCGCCGCCCTGTCCCGGGCCGGCGGGACACGGATCGTCGCCGCCACCGGGCTGCACCAGGCGGTCCACTACTGGCCCGAGCTCCTCGGGCGGATCATGCCGGACCTGGAGGACCTGTTCGTCTCGGAGATCTCCGGGTCGATCGGCGGGACAGGGGTGCGGGCAGGCCTGATCAAGGTGGCCGGGGCCTTCCACGGAGTCGACGAGCACGCCGGACGCACGATGACGGCTGCCGCCGGGGCCCACCACCGTACGGGCGTTCCGATCGCCGTCCATCTGGAACTGGGCACGGGTGCGGGGGATGCGCTCGATCTGCTCTGCGGGCAACTGGGGGTCGAGCCACGGCACGTGATCCTCGGCCACCTGGGCCGGCACCCCGACGGTGTCACGCAGCTCGATGCCGCGAGGGCCGGTGCGTTCCTGGCGTTCGACGGCCCGTCGCGGAGCCATCACGCCACGGACTGGCGACCGTCCGAACAGCTCGCCGCGCTCGCGGAGGCCGGCTTCGGCGGACAGCTGCTGCTCGGTGGCGACACCACGGTGCCCGGGACCCCGGGCATGCCGTACCTGCTGCGTCGGCTGAGCCCGCGGCTGGTGCGGTCGCTCGGGGAGGAACTCCTGCGGGAGGTGCTCGTCGCCAATCCGGCACGGGCGTTCGCCCTGGCCGCACTCTGAGCGGTGCGCGGGCGCCCGGCCGGTCAGGCCAGCGCGGCCAGCGGGTCGTCGAGCACGGGCTGCCAGGCCAGCTCGGCGGCGCCCACCAGGCTGTTGTGGGCCAGCGTGCAGGAGAGGATCGGCACGCTCCCGCTGCGGCCCCACAGGCTGCGGTCGGCGACCACGGCCCGCAGCCGTTCGGGGTCGGCCTCCAGGAGGTCGCGGTGCAGTCCGCCGAGGACGATCCGGTCCGGGTTGAGGATGTTGACCAGACCGGCGAGGCCGAGGCCGAGCCGGTCGATCAGCTCCTCCGCGGCGGCTCGCACCCGGGGGTCGCCGTACTCCGTGCGCAGCAGATCACCGGACTGCTTGAGCAGCGATTCCTCGGGCCCGGGCTCCCGGCGGGCCGCGGTGAGGAAGGCGAGGGGGTCCGTCTCGACGTCTAGGCAGCCCCGACCGCCGCAGTGGCACGGACGGCCCTCGGGATTCACCGTGAGGTGCCCCACTTCCAGGGCGAGTCCCGAACTCCCGCTGTGCAGACGGCCGTCCAGGACGAGAGCTCCGCCCACCCCCCGGTGGCCGGTGGCGACACAGAGCAGGTGCTGGGCACCGCGCCCCGCGCCGTGACGGTGCTCGGCGAGGGCGGCGAGATTGACGTCGTTGCCGGTGAACGCGGGGCCGGTGATCCCCGCGGCGCGTACACAGGCGGAGAAGATCTCGCGGACGGGCGCACCGGCGGGCCAGGCGATGTGCAGCGGGTTGAGCGCGGTCCCGTCGGGCTCCGCCACGGCGGAGGGCACCGCGAGCCCCGCGCCGACGCAGCGCAGCCCGCTCTCGCTCAGCAGCCGGGCCCCTGCCTCGACCACCTCTCCGAGGACCTGTGCGGGGTCGGCCATGACGGCGACGCAGCCGGGCGCCGTGGCGACGATCCGGCCTCCCAGTCCCACGAGCGCGGCGCGGAAGCCGTCGGAGTGCACCTGGGCGGCGAGGGCCACGGGTCCGCTGTCCCGGACGGACAGCCGGTGCGAGGGGCGGCCCTGCGAACCGGCGGCGGATCCGGGGCTGGAGTCGACCTTGATGAGCCCGAGCGCCTCGAGCTCCGCGGCGACCGCGCCGGCGGTGGCACGGGTGACACCCAGCTCGGAGGTCAGCACGGCGCGGGTGGGAGCGCGCCCTGTGTGCACGAGCTCCAGGGCGGGCCCGAGCGCGCTGCGGCCCCTCTCCAACTTCGTCCGCGTGGTGGTCGACTTGCCGTTCATGGGGGCGAGTCTCCCATGATCCCGAGCCGTTGCCGACGCTTCTCCATCCCGCCCCGTTCACCGGACCGTCACCGCGGCAGCCGCCTTGCGCGGGTCGCGGGAGCCACCCTGTGCCCACTTTGTGCCGCAAGTATACAAACTGCGGCCTCGGCTGCGCGGCCCGGTGTTCGGCGAACACCTGAACGGTTGAGTAGTCGTACTCAGGCGCGACCCGCTCCCCCGGCGCACGATGGAAGCACCAGCCATCGAGGGGAGCGGGACATGAGCCACCAGGTGACGAACATGCGGCAGCTGCGCGCACTGGCACGACTGACCTTCGGCAACACGGCTTCGCGGATCTATCTCGGCCTCGTCCTCGCGGTCTCGGTGTTCGTCGCGGTGGACACGCTGTTCGTGTCCCACGACGACGCCTCGTTCGCCGGCGTCTGGGTGTTCCTTCTCGCCGCGCCCACCGTCTTCCTCTTCCTCCTCGGCAGCTCGATGGCCGGTGCGGACGCCGGCGGCCCCGCCTGGTTCGTCTATCTGGCTCTGGTCGTGTCGGTGCTCGCGCAGGCCTGTGCGCTGGGCTGGTTCGCCCGGCTGCTCCGGGGCCCCCGCCGCAGCCACCCGGCGCACCCGCAGGGCGCCTGACCAGCCTCTGACACAATCACCGGCGTGGAAACCTCCGAACACCTGAACGCCCTTGCCGCCGAGGGCGACGCGCTCGCCGTCGCCGCCCGTGGGGCGGGCCTTTCGGCCCCCGTTCCGGCCTGCCCCGGATGGCAGGTGCGCGACCTCCTCCGGCACACGTGCATGGTGCACCGCTGGGCGACCTCGTTCGTCGCCGAAGGGCACCGGACCTACCGCCCTGACGGCGGGGAGCCCGACCTGGACGGGGACGCGCTCCTGGACCACTTCACCGAGGGCCACCGCCTGCTGGTCGACGCCCTGCGGGCCGCGCCCTCCGGTCTGGAGTGCTGGACGGTCTTTCCCGGCGCGTCGCCGCTCGCCTTCTGGGCGCGCCGCCAGGCGCACGAGACCACGATCCACCGGGTGGACACGGAGTCGGCCGGAGGCGGCCCGCTGACGACCGTGGCGGCGCCGCACGCGGTGGACGGCATCGACGAACTCCTGGCCGGCTTCCACACCCGTGCCAAGAGCCGGGTACGCACGGACTCCCCGCGCACCCTCCGGGTCCGGGCCCTGGACACGGACTCCGTCTGGACCGTACAGCTGTCCGCCGAACCGCCGATGACGGTCCGCGGGACCGCCGGCCTGGACACACCCGCCGACTGCACCCTGAGCGGCACGGCCGAGGATCTCTACCTGGTGCTGTGGAATCGTCGGCCGCTCTCCGCGGTGGGCCTGTCGGGCGACCCCGAGGTCGCCGGACTGTGGGCGGGGAACTCCGCGGTCGTCTGGTCGTGAGCGCGGCCGGTCACGACCCGCGGGGCGGCACGGACGGACGTCCTTGCCGCGGGCCACTGCCCCTGTGACACTCGGGACATGCCACGGCGCACGCAGGCGGAGCGGGACGCGATGACCGTCGAGACCGGCTACGCGCTGGTGACCGGAGTCCTGGTGGCCGCTGCCACCTTCACCGGGGTCCTCCTCCCCGCCCTGGTGCTCCGGCTTCCGAGCCCTGCCGAGGACCTGCTGTTCCGGGCGGGCGCTGTGCTCGGCGCGCTGGCGTTCGCCGTCCGGGTGGTCCATGTGCTGTGGCGTTTCCCGCGCGCCGCCGGGGAGCGGCGCCTGCCCGGTCAGCCCAGCCAGCCGGGCCGCACGAGTCCCGATTCGTAGGCGAGCACGACGAGTTGAGCCCTGTCCCGGGCGCGCAGCTTGATCATGGCCCGGCTGACATGGGTCTTGGCGGTGAGCGGGCTGACGACGAGCCTGCGGGCGATCTCCTCGTTGGAGAGCCCGATGCCGACCAGGGCCATGACCTCCCGCTCACGCTCGGTCAGCTCGTCCAGCACCATGCCCGCCGCGGGCTCCTTGGAGCGGGCCGCGAACTCGGCGATCAGCCGGCGCGTCACTCCTGGCGACAGCAGGGCGTCCCCGCCCACCACCGCGCGGACCGCCCGCAGCAGTTCCTCCGGTTCGGTGTCCTTGACCAGGAAGCCGGACGCGCCCGCCCTGATCGCCTCGAAGACGTACTCGTCCAGTTCGAAGGTGGTGAGCATGACCACCTTCACCTCGGTGAGCGCGGGGTCGCCGGTGATCTCGCGGGTCGCGGCAAGACCGTCCAGCTCCGGCATCCGGATGTCCATGAGCACGGTGTCGGGGCGCAGTTCGCGCACAAGGCGGACGGCTTCGGCACCGTCGGCGGCCTCGCCCGCCACCTCGATGTCCGGCTGGGCGTCCAGGAGCGCCCGGAAGCCCGCCCGGACGAGCAACTGGTCATCGGCGAGCAGTACGCGGATCACGACGCCTCTTCCCTCCCCGCACCGCCCGGTGCGGCGGGATCGCTCGGGCCGGGACGCAACGGGAGTTCGGCGGTCACCCGGAAGCCGCCGTCCGGCCGTGGGCCCGCGTCGATCGTGCCGCCCAGCGCCGCGGCCCGCTCCCGCATCCCGACGAGCCCGTTCCCACTGCCCCCTGCGTCGCCGTCCGTCGCGGGGCCCTCGTCGTCCACGACGATCCCGAGCGTCGCGTCGCCGTACGCGATCCGGACGTGTGCGGTACGCGATCCGGAGTGCCGCACCACGTTGGTCAGGGCTTCCTGCACGATGCGGAAGGCGGCGAGGCCGGTACCGGGCGGGACCGGCCCCTGCGCCCCGGCGCCAGCGACCGTGACGGTGAGACCTGCCGCGGCGGCCTGGTCGACCAGCTCGGGCAGCCGGTCCAGGCCGGGGGCCGGGGCACGGGGGGCGTCGCCGGGGGCCCTGAGGTTCTCCAGCACCTGGCGCACCTCGCCGAGCGCCTCCTTGCTGGCGGACTTGATCGTGGTGAGAGCCGTACGGGCCTGTTCGGGATCGGAGTCGAGCAGGGCCAGCCCCACTCCGGCCTGGACGTTGATGACGGAGATGCTGTGGGCCAGGACGTCGTGGAGTTCACGTGCCATGCGCAGGCGCTCCTCGTCGGCCCGCCGCTTCTCCGCGGCGGCGCGCTCGGCCCTGGCCGCGGCCCACTGCTCACGGCGCACCCGCAGGAGCTCCGCGGCGGCGACGACCGCGACGACCCAGGCCGTGACGAAGGCTTCCTGGCTCCAGGGCGCCGGGCCGTCGCCCTCCGGCGGCAGCCACCGGTACAGCCAGTGCGCGGCCAGCAGGTGCCCCGCCCACAGCGTGCCCAGCGACCACCACGCCGCCTTGCGGTGCCCGGACACGATCGCGCCGAAGCAGCCGACGGCGACGGCGAGGAAGACGGGGCCGTACGGATACCCCAGCGCGAGGTAGACGAGCGTCGCGGCGCATGTGCCGGCGACGGCGGCGACAGGATGACGGTGCCGGACGAGCAGTACGGCGACCGCCGCGAGCAGCAGCAGCCGGGCGGCGATCCCCAGCGGTTCGCGGCCCTGGCCGTGGGCGGCGACGGTGGTACCTCCCATGACGATCACGCCGACCACGACGGTCGAGACCCACGGCAGGCGGTCACCGCGCGTCCAGGGACTGCCGGAACGGCCACCGTCGTCCTGCCGCACGCCCCACGGAGGCCCGTGGCCGGCCCATCGGCCGCCCCGGGCCGGGCGGGGACCCGCACTCCGGTGCGCTCGCTTCTGGTGCATACGGCCACGCTAGACGCGCGGGCCCCCTGTGCACGTCAGCCGGGCGTGGTGGTCCCGCGTACTCCCCGTGGAGTACCTGCCCGGCCGGGTGCCCGCAGAAAGGCCCGTCGACCTCCGCACAGCAGGGTCACGGAAGCGCCCGGGGTGTCGTGGTGAGCGCGCGCAGGTGGCCCTGCGACCCGGTGGCCCGGTGGCCCGGTGGCCCGGTGGCCCGGTGGCCCGGTGCGGCGAACGGCCCGGCGGGCGTGCTGGTGCGCCGCTTTGCTGCCTTGCTGCCTTGCTGCCTTGCTGCCTTGCTGCCGTGTGAACGCGCGTCAGGCCCGTGCGGCGTCGGCCGCGGCCGACGTACGGCCGTCCAGCAGGCCCACCGAGTGTCCGAGTTCGTGCACCGCGTGCCGGAAGAGCTGTTCGCGTGCCTCGACGACCCGGTTGAACTGGCCGAAGAGCTCGAAGGAGATCAGCCCGAAGAGCTGGGCCCACGCGGAGACGAGGGCGGCCACGACGGCCGGCGGGAGGTCGGGAGCCAGATCCGCCGCCATGCGTGCGGCCTCGGGGCGCAGCGCGGGATCCACCGGGGGCAGGGCGAGACCCCCGGCGAGGTGGGCGTCCCGGACGACGGAGATGAGGACCTGGCCCACCCGCGACGCGGGGCCGACGGTGTCCTGCGGGGCGGCATATCCGGGGACGGGCGAGCCGTAGATCAGCGCGTACTCGTGGGGGTGGCCCAGCGCCCACTCCCGCACGGCGCAGCTGACCGCCGTCCAGCGGGCGGCAGGGGAGATCGCCCCGGCCGGGGCACCCGCCTCCGCGCGCGCGGTCTCCGCGGCTTCGCCCACCGCGTCGTACGCGTCGACGATGAGAGCGGTCAGGAGGTCGTCGCGGCTCGGGAAGTAGCGGTAGAGCGCGGAGGACACCATGCCCAGTTCGCGGGCGACGGCGCGCAGGGAGAGCTTCGCGGCGCCTTCGGCAGCCAGTTGCTTCCTGGCCTCGTCCTTGATCGCCGCGGTGACTTCGACTCGGGCGCGTTCTCGGGCTCCTCGAATGGTGCTCATGACAGCAGTCTGCCACGGAATCGGAGCACCGAACAAAAACGAGAGCACCGCTCTTGCTTTAGCGCACCACGCTCATGCACACTGATCTCAAGCGAGAGCACCGCTCTCCCTGTGGGCGGGAGTCCCCATGTCGCAGCAGCCGTACTACCTTCGGGCCAACGCCTCCGCGCAGCGGATGAACAGCATCGTCGGATGGCTCGCCCGCCACGGCATCAGCCTCCTCGGTTCCGCGGAGATGTCGGTGCGGGGCCGCAAGAGCGGCCGGATGCAGCGCATCCCCGTGAACCTTCACCAGCACGAGGGCGCCCAGTACCTGGTCTCCGCCCGCGGCCACTCGCAGTGGGTGCGCAACATGCGCGTGGCGGGCGCCGGAGAGCTGAAGGTGGGCCGGAAGACCCGCACGTTCACCGCCGTCGAGATCGCGGACGACGAGCAGAAGATGCGGATCCTCCGCGCCTACCTGAAGCGATGGGGGTGGGAGGTCAACCAGTACTTCCAGGGCGTCACCGCGAAGTCGACCGACGCCGAGATCCTCGCCGCCTGCCCCGACCACCCCGTCTTCCGGATCACGGTCGAGAACTGACCCGGTCCTCGCCCCGGCGGTCCATCATGTGCAGCGCCCGCTGCGCCAGGGGGTGCGAACGGACCAGCTCGGCCAGCGAGGTCGTCCCCCGGGTGATCCCCGCGAACGCGTTCCAGGCGGGGCGGAAGCCGGTCAGCACGGCGTGCAGGAGACCGGGGCGCCGTTCGAAGAGCTTGAGCATGCGGCGGCCGACGCTCATCTCCACACCGAGCCCGGCCTTGATGGCGAACGCGTAGTTGAGCGCCTGCCGCCGGGCGTCGACCGCGTCGTGCGACTCCGCGATGCGGACCGCCCACTCACCGGCGAGCCGCCCGGACCTCAGGGCGAAGGAGATGCCCTCCCTGGTCCACGGCTCCAGCAGGCCCGCCGCGTCACCGCAGACCACCACCCGTCCTCGGGAGAGCGGCGAGTCGTCGCTGCGGCACCGGGTCAGATGACCGGAGGAGACCGACGGTTCGAATCCGGCGAGACCGAGCCGGCCGACGAAGTCCTCCAGATACCGCTTCGTCCCCGCCCCGTCGCCGCGCGCCGAGATCACCCCCACGGTGAGCGTGTCGCCCTTGGGGAAGACCCAGCCGTAACTCCCGGGCATCGGGCCCCAGTCGATGAGCACCCGGCCCGCCCAGTCCTCGGCTACCGTCTCCGGGACCGGGATCTCCGCCTCGAGCCCGAGGTCCACCTGGTCGAGCTTCACGCCGACATGGGCTCCTATGCGGCCCGCGCTGCCGTCCGCGCCGACGACGGCCCGGGTGAGCACCGTCTCACCACCGGAGAGCACCACGGCCACCGTACGCCGGTCGGGGACCGCGGGGCCGTGCTGCTCCACCCGCGTCACCGTCGCACCCGTCCGGAGCTCGGCGCCCGCCTTCTGAGCCTCCTCCACCAGGCCGGCGTCGAACTCCGGACGGTTGATCAGCCCGAAGAGCATGCGCCTGGACCTGCGGGTGCGGGACAGCTTCCCGTTGAGCGAGAAGGTGACCGCGTGGATCCGGTCCTTCAGGGGCAGTTCGAATCCGGGCGGCAGTGAGTCCCGCGAGAAGCCGATGATCCCCCCGCCGCACGTCTTGTACCGGGGGATCTCCGCCTTCTCCAACAACAGCACCCGCCGGCCCGCCACCGCTGCGGCATACGCCGCGGAGGCTCCGGCCGGGCCCGCGCCGACCACGACGACGTCCCATACCGAGGACTCCTGCGGTACCGACGACGACTCTTCCGGCTCACGTCCGGCGTCTGCGTTCTCGCTGCTCACGATGTGCTTCTGCTCCCGATCCGACCTGTGGCCCCAGCTGCTCACGGCATCCTACGGCGCGCCGCGGCCGAACTCCGCTGTGGGAGGATCAGCCATGAATTCGTCGTACACGCGACGTCGCATCCACGGCGTCGCCCCCGGCCGCATACACAGCGCGCCATAGTCCTAACGTCGCACCCACGAGGAGCGTGCCCATGACCGCCCGTCCGATTTCCGAGACCGTTTCCTCGCTGATGCCCCGCGCGAAGACGGAGCTCGCCGAGTTGGTGGCCTTCCGGTCGGTGGCGGACCCCGCGCAGTTCCCCAGGAGCGAGTGCGAGGCGGCGGCCGGCTGGGTCGCCGACGCGCTGCGCGCCGAGGACTTCCAGGACGTCGCCCTGCTCGACACGCCCGACGGGACCCGGTCGGTGTACGGCTGGCTGCCCGGCCCGGCCGGTGCCCCGACGGTGCTGCTCTACGCGCACTACGACGTGCAGCCGCCGCTCGACGAGTCCGCCTGGCTCTCCCCGCCGTTCGAGCTGACCGAACGCGACGGCCGCTGGTTCGGACGGGGCGCCGCGGACTGCAAGGGCGGCTTCATCATGCATCTGCTCGCGCTCCGCGCCCTCAAGGCGAACGGGGGCGTCCCGGTCTCCGTCAAGGTGATCGCGGAGGGCTCGGAGGAACAGGGCACGGGCGGCCTCGAACAGTACGCCGAGGCGCACCCGGAGCTGCTGGCCGCCGACACGATCGTCATCGGCGACACGGGCAACTTCCGCGTCGGGCTGCCGACCGTCACCGCGACCCTGCGGGGCATGACCATGCTGCGGGTGACGCTGGAAACCCTCGAAGGCAACCTGCACTCCGGACAGTTCGGGGGCGCCGCCCCGGACGCGCTGGCCGCGATGATCCAGCTGCTGGCCTCGCTGCGGTCCGAGGACGGCACGACCACGGTCGACGGGCTCGCGACGGGTGCCGAGTGGGACGGGCTGCAGTACCCGGAGGGCGAGTTCCGCAAGGACGCCAGGGTGCTCGACGGTGTGGAACTCATCGGAACGGGTACGGTCGCCGACCGGATCTGGGCCCGCCCCGCGGTCACCGTCATCGGCATCGACTGCCCGCCGGTGGTCGGCGCCACCCCGTCGCTGCAGGCGAACGCACGGGCGCAGGTCAGTCTGCGGGTGCCGCCCGGCCAGGACGCCGCCGAGGCGACGAAGCTGCTGACCGCCCACCTCGAGTCGCACGCCCCCTGGGGCGCACGGGTCCGCGTCGAACAGGTCGGCCAGGGGCAGCCGTTCCGGGCCGACACGACCAGCCCCGCCTACACCTCGATGGCAGAGGCCATGCGACTCGCGTACCCGGGTGAGGAGATGCAGTCCTCCGGCATGGGCGGCTCCATCCCGCTCTGCAACACCCTCGCCGCGCTCTACCCGCAGGCGGAGATCCTGCTCATCGGGCTGAGCGAGCCCGAGGCGCAGATCCACGCGGTGAACGAGAGCGTGTCCCCCGAGGAACTGGAGCGGCTCTCGGTCGCCGAGGCGCTGTTCCTGCGCAACTACGCGGATTCCAAGAAGGGCTGAGGGCGCGTACGGGCCCGCGCGGTACGCGTCGGGCGAAGTCGCCCGGAACGAAATCCCGGGCGGCTGACCGCCTGCCGTCCGTACGTTCTCCGCATGGACATCGTCGAGGCACTCCCGCAGCTGCACGTGTTCCGCTTCCCGATCGGTCAAGCCTGCCTCTGGCGTGACGGCGCGGATCTGACCCTGGTCGACGCGGGCGGCCGGCATGCGGCGGCCGCCGTCGAGGACGGTGTGCGCGGGCTCGGGCTGGATCCGGCGGACCGTCCTCACCCACGGCCGCCGCGACCACTACGGGGCCGCACAGGAGCTCGCCGACCGCCATGGCTCGGAGGTCCTGGCCCACCGGGCGGAAGCCTCGTACGTCCGGGGCGAGGAGCCTGTCCCCGAACCCGTACCGCACGCCTGGGAACGGCCCCTGTACGTCCACGCGCTGACGGTCACCGAGGCACCGCCCACGCGCGTCGACCAGGAGCTGGGGGACGGCGACGAGCTGTCCTTCGGGGATGGCGCACGGGTGGTGCACTCCCCCGGTCACACCCCCGGCTCCATCGGCGTCCACCCGCCGGGCCACGGTGTCCTGTTCACCGGGGGCTCCGTGGCCGGGTGGGCCGGTTGATACAGGGAGTGTTCAACACCGACCACGCACAGGCGCGGTCTTCCCTTCCGCCCGCTCGCCGCCCTCGCGCCCTCGGTCGCCTGCTTCGGGCACGGTGACCCGCTCACCGTCGACGCGCCGGCCGTCCTGCGGGCCGCCGCGGAGTGCACGGCGGCCGCATGACCTACCTGCTGCCCACGGGCTCCCCGGCCTCCAGGTTCAGTACGGTGGACCGCTCCCGGGCCCGCAGCGCCCAGCGGAGCCGTTCGAAGCGGGTCGGCGGGAGCAGGCCGGCCGCCTCGGCCTCGGTGACGAACCGCCAAGCGCGCAGCTCCGAACCCGGCAGCAGCAGTCGTGCGGCCTCCTCGGCGCGCAGTCGACCGCCGTCGAACAGGAAGCGGAGTCCTCCGTACGCGGGCGGCTTCGGCGCCTCCCAGTCGACCACCAGGAGCGTCGGCACCGTGTCCAGTTGGAGCCCGAGCTCCTCCGCGACCTCCCGGACCCCCGCCTGCGCCGGGGCCTCTCCCGCTTCCACCACGCCACCGGGGAACTCCCAGCCCGGCTTGTAGGTGGGGTCGACCAGCAGCACCCGGTCCTGCTCGTCGAAGAGCAGCACTCCGGAGGCGACGGTCTCCGCGCGCGGCTCGGGTGTCTGGACTATCCCGCACTCCCCGGCCTCACCGGTGCGCACCGCGTAGGCGATCCGCTCGGCCGTCTCGTACGGGGTGAGCGCGCTGGTGTCGATCGTGTGGGCGTCCGCCGTGATCCATCCCAGCGCCGCCCGGTAGGGCTCGATGTGCTCGTAGGCCCACTGCCTGATCCGCTCGCTGCGCCCGGGATCGTCGGCGAGATCCTCACGCCCGGCGATCCGTCTTCGCAGGATCGTTTCCTCCGGCGCGAGCAGAATGTGGCGCACCGGTATGCGCCGGGAGGCGAGTCCGCCGAATATCTCGTCGCGGTACTCCTGCCTGAGCAGGGTCATCGGCACCACGAGCACCCCGGGGACCTCGGCGAGGAGCGCGGCGGCGGTATCGACGACCAGACGCCGCCATATCGGCAGGTCCTGGAAGTCGGTCACCTCGGCGAGCTTCTTCTGGGGCAGCAGTTCGCGCAGTCCCCCGCCGGTCAGTTCGGGGTCGTAGAAGGTGCTGTTCGGGATCAGATCGATCAGTTCGCACGCGGCGCTGGTCTTGCCCGCACTGAACGCACCGTTGATCCAGACGATCACGGGTCCCCCTCTTCCGTAGCCCCCTGTGGCTTGCCCGCATCACCCTGCACCGGAAACCCGCCGGGCTGATGCGGTTGCGCCGGCGTGGCCGCCGGAGTGCGCTCCACGGTACGAATCCGGGCGCCGGCCGGGCCGTGACGGGGGCCGCGGGACGTCGTTGGAGCGGTCAGTCACTGGAACGACGAGGGGATGCGCGGTGCGTCGCACGGTCATTGAGCAGTTTCCCGCCGGAGGCCCGCGGGGCGCTCGGCCCGCGGAGGAGTTCGCTGCGGCCCGTCGCGGAGAGGGCATGGCCGCCGAGGTCGTGATGGACCTCGAGCGGGACGCCTTCCTCGTGGTGGTCGACCGGCAGCCGGCGGACCGGGTCCGCCGACCCCGAAGAGCCTGAGCTCCGGGCCCGCCCCGGCGGCGGCGGGAGGGCAGGGGCTACAGGGAGTGCCGGGTGGCCAGGGGTCGCACGCCGTTCACGGCGTCGGGCCGGGCCACGGAAGCCGCGGCCGCCGCGCCGACCAGACCGGCGTCGGTCCCCATCACGGCGGACGTCACCGTGAGGCCCTGGACGAAGGAGAGGGTCGCGTAGTCCCGCAGAGCCCTGCGCAGGGGGGCGAAGAGCACCTCGCCCGCACCGGCGACTCCCCCGCCGATCACGGCGATGTCGATGTCGGTCAGCGTGGCGGTGGCGGCGATCCCGGCGGCGAGCGCTTGGGCGGCCCTCTCGAAGGACGCGCCGGCGACCGGGTCGCCGGCGCTCGCGGCGGCGGCCACCGCGGCGGCCGTGGCATCGCCGTCAGGACCGGGGCTCCAGCCGTTCTCCAGCGCCCGCCGGGCGATGTTCGGTCCGCTGGCCAGTCGCTCCACGCAGCCGCGGGCGCCACAGGGGCAGGCGTCGCCGTCCAGGTCGACGCTGATGTGACCGATGTGGCCGGCGTTGCCCGAGGGGCCGGGATGCAGCTTCCCTCCGAGGACGAGGCCCCCGCCGACGCCGGTGGAGACGACCAGGCACAGCGCGTTGTCGTAACCGCGGGCGGCGCCGAGCCAGTGCTCGGCCGCGGTCATCGCGACCCCGTCGCCGACGAGCGTGACCGGCAGCCCGCCGGTCGCCGCCGCCACGCGCTCCACCAGCGGGAAGCCGCGCCAGCCCGGGACGTTGACCGGACTGACGGTGCCGGCCGAGGCGTCCACCGGCCCCGCACTGCCGATGCCGACCGCCCTGGCCCTGTGCCACAGCTCGGAGGCCGTCAGCTCCGCCAGGACATCGCTCACCGCACCCATCACGGCTTCGGCGCCCTCACGGGCGGGCGTCGGACGCTGCGCCCGCACGAGCAGGGATCCGCCGCCGTCGACCAACGCTCCGGCGATCTTGGTGCCGCCGATGTCGAGCGCGGCGACGAGGTCGGTAAGCATCGGTGTGGACTCTCCGGAGGGGTGAGGCGCAGGACCTGCGAGTTCAATACGTGGTCCACCCAGTCTCCATCCTCTTGACAACGTTGTCCAGGGCCTATGCTCGACGCCACAGCACCCGTAGCCCTTCCCGGCACCACCCGGGGAGGGCGGAATCACCCGTTCCCGACGACAGGACAGCGCACCGTGGCCGAGACCGCCCGCCATTCCGAGTCCCGCTACGGCAACAGGCCGACCATGAAGGACGTGGCAGCCCGTGCCGGAGTGGGCCTCAAGACGGTCTCCCGCGTGGTGAACTGCGAACCGGGAGTCACCCCGGACACCGAGCGTCGCGTCCAGGAGGCCATCGAGGCGCTCGGGTTCCGCCGCAACGACAGCGCGCGCGTCCTGCGCAAGGGGCGCACCGCCTCCATCGGCCTGGTGCTGGAGGATCTGGCGGACCCCTTCTACGGCCCGCTGAGCCGCGCCGTGGAGGAAGTGGCCCGCGCCCACGGCGCACTTCTGATCAACGGCTCCAGCGCCGAGGACCCGGAGCGCGAGCAGGAACTCGTCCTCGCCCTCTGCGCCCGCCGGGTGGACGGCCTGATCGTGATCCCGGCCGGGGACGACCACCGCTATCTCGAACCCGAGATGAAGGCGGGCATCGCCACCGTGTTCGTCGACCGTCCGGCGGGCCGGGTCGACGCGGACATGGTCCTCTCGGACAGTTTCGGCGGTGCCCGGGCGGGCGTCGCCCACCTGATCGCCCACGGTCATCGCAGGATCGGCTTCATCGGCGACCAGCCGCGCATCCACACGGCGACGGAACGACTGCGCGGCTACCACGCGGCCCTGGCCGAGGCCGGCATCGAGGTCGAGGACGCCTGGGTCTCCCTCGGCCCGACCGACCCGGCCCGCGTCAGGGCGGCCGCCGAGGCCATGCTGACGGGCCCCGAGCCGGTGACCGCGCTCTTCGCCGGCAACAACCGGGTGACGGTCACGGCCGTCCGCGTCCTGGCCGAGTGCGACCGCCGGATCGCCCTGGTCGGCTTCGACGACATCGAACTGGCCGACCTGCTGGGGATCACGGTGATCTCGCAGGATGCCGCGGCGGTCGGCCGGACCGCGGCGGAACACCTGTTCCGCCGCCTCGACGGCGCCGCCCACGCACCCGCCAGGGTGGAGCTCCCCACCCGGCTCATCCCGCGCGGCTCGGGGGAGCTGCCACCCGCCTGAGCCCTACGGCGCCGTCACGGTCAGCCCGCCGCGGCGGGGCGAGGCGAAGCCGTCCAGGTCCGCCCGGGTCAGACCGGTGAGGCCGGTGACCTCGTCGGTGTCCAGGGCTCCGCAGTCGATGCCGCGCAGCAGGTAGCCGCTGAGCGCCTTCGCGGTGGCCGGCTCGTCCATGACGTCGCCGCCCGCCTTGGCGACGTAGGCGGCGAGCCGGGACGCGGCCTGGCCGAGGCCCTCCCGGTAGAAGCTGTAGACGGCGGCGTAGCGGGTGGGCAGGTGCCCCGGGTGCATGTCCCAGCCCTGGTAGTAGGCGCGGGCCAGGGCGCGGCGGGTGAGGCCGTGGTGGAGGCGCCAGGCGTCGTGGACCTGTGCGGTGGGGCCGACCGGCAGCACGTTCGTGGAACCGTCGCAGACCCGCACGCCGGTACCTGCCGCGGCGACCTGCATGACGGCCTTGGCGTGGTCGGCGGCCGGGTGGTCGCTGGCCTGGTAGGCGGGGCTGACGCCGACGCACGCGCTGTAGTCGAACGTCCCGTAGTGCAGGCCCGTCGCCCGGCCCCGGGCGGCGTCGATCATGCGGGCGACGGCGGCGGTGCCGTCGGCGGCGAGGATCGACTGGCTGGTCTCGATCTGGATCTCGAACCCGAGGCGCCCGGCCGGCAGGCCGTGGGTCTCCTCGAAGGCCTCCAGGAGCCGCACGAAGGCGGTGACCTGTTCGGGGTAGGTCACCTTGGGCAGGGTGAGGACGAGCCCCTCGGGAAGGCCTCCGGCCCGCATCAGGCCGGTGAGGAAGATGTCGGTGGTGCGGATGCCCCGGTCGCGCACGGCGGCTTCCATGCACTTCATCCGGATGCCCATGTACGGGGCCGCGGTCCCGTCGGCGTACGCCTCGGCGACCAGGCGGGCCGCGCGGGCGGCCGCCTCGTCCTCCTCCGCGTCCGGGCGCGGCCCGTAGCCGTCCTCGAAGTCGATACGGAGGTCCTCGACGGGCTCGCGCTCCAGCTTGGCGCGTACGCGGTCGTGGACGGGCGCGGCGAGCTCCTGCGGGATGCCGAGCACCTCGGCGAGCGCCGCGGCGTCCGGAGCGTGCTCGTCGAGCGCCGCGAGCGCCTGGTCACCCCAGGTGCGCAGGGTGGTGGCGGTGAAGGTGTCGGCGGGGACGTAGACGGTGTGGACGGGCTGGCGTGTCCCGGGGTCCCCCGGGTAGCGGCGGGCGAGTTCGGCGTCCACCCCTGTGAGGGAGGCGCTGATCTCGTCGCCGACCGTGCCGGCGAGGCTCGTTGCCACCTTCTCCTGCTGACCCATGACCGTACCCTCCACGTGTTCAGTACTTTCCACTTCCCGGAATATCTCATCCGCATAGTGAAGTTATAAGCCTGCCGGGCGTGCGTCAATGGTGATGGAAACGGCCCGGGGCCGCGCGGTGAGAACACCACGCGGCCCCGGGCCGTCGTACGGGCACAGCTCCTGCCGGATCAGCCCTTGCGGGACTTGACCTCGTCGGTGAGCTGCGGGACGACGTCGAAGAGGTCTCCGACGACGCCGTAGTCGACGAGGTCGAAGATCGGGGCCTCGGCGTCCTTGTTGACCGCGACGATGGTCTTCGAGGTCTGCATGCCGGCCCGGTGCTGGATCGCGCCGGAGATGCCCGAGGCGATGTACAGCTGCGGGGAGACGCTCTTGCCGGTCTGGCCGACCTGGTTGGTGTGCGGGTACCAGCCGGCGTCGACCGCGGCACGCGAGGCACCGACGGCCGCACCGAGGGAGTCCGCGAGCGCCTCGATGATCGCGAAGTTCTCCGCGCCGTTGACGCCACGGCCGCCGGAGACGACGATCGCGGCCTCGGTCAGGTCCGGACGGCCGGTCGACTCGCGCGGGGTGCGGGAGAGGACCTTGGTGCCGGTGGCCGTCGCGGAGAAGGTGACCGCGAGGGCCTCGACGGCGCCTGCGGCCGGAGCGGCCTCGACTGCGGCCGAGTTCGGCTTGACCGTGATGACCGGAGTGCCCTTGGAGACTCGGGACTTGGTGGTGTACGAGGCGGCGAACGCCGACTGCGTGGCGACCGGGCCGGAGTCGCCGGCCTCCAGGTCGACGGCGTCGGTGATGATGCCGGAGCCGATGCGAAGCGCGAGGCGCGCGGCGATCTCCTTGGCCTCGGCCGAGGAGGGCAGCAGCACGGCGGCCGGGGAGACCGCGTCGCAGGCGGCCTGCAGCGCGTCCACCTTCGGTACGACGAGGTAGTCGGCGAACTCCGGTGCGTCGGCGGTGAGCACCTTGACCGCGCCGTGCTCGGCGAGCGCGGCGGCGGTGTCGGCGGCCCCGTTGCCGAGGGCGACGGCCACGGGCTCGCCGATGCGGCGGGCGAGCGTCAGCAGCTCCAGGGTGGGCTTGCGGACGGCACCGTCCACGTGGTCGACATAGACGAGAACTTCAGCCATGGGACTTCAATCTCCTGCGTGCGAGGAAGGGCGGGGCGGTGGAGGTACGGCCGGGGCTCAGATGAACTTCTGGCCCGCGAGGAACTCGGCCAGCTGCTTGCCGCCCTCGCCCTCGTCCTTGACGATCGTGCCCGCCGTGCGGGCGGGACGCTCTGCCGCGGAGTCGACCGCGCTCCAGGAGCCGCCAAGGCCGACCTCGTCCGCCTCGATCTCGAGGTCCTCGAGGTCCAGGGACTCGACCGGCTTCTTCTTCGCCGCCATGATGCCCTTGAAGGACGGGTAGCGGGCCTCGCCCGACTGGTCGGTCACGGAGACCACGGCCGGCAGGGACGCCTCGAGCTGCTCGCTCGCGGTGTCGCCGTCACGGCGGCCCTTGACGGCGCCGCCCTCGACCGAGACCTCGGACAGGAGCGTGACCTGCGGGACGCCGAGGCGCTCCGCGAGCAGCGCCGGGAGCACGCCCATGGTGCCGTCGGTCGAGGCCATGCCGCAGACGACCAGGTCGTAACCGGTCTTCTCCACGGCCTTGGCCAGGACCAGGGAGGTGCCGATGACGTCGGTGCCGTGCAGGTCGTCGTCCTCGACGTGGACGGCCTTGTCGGCGCCCATCGACAGCGCCTTGCGCAGCGCGTCCTTGGCGTCCTCGGGGCCCACCGTGAGCACGGTGATCTCCGCGTCGTCCGCCTTGTCGGCGATCTGCAGTGCCTGCTCGACCGCGTACTCGTCGAGCTCCGACAGCAGACCGTCGACGTCGTCACGGTCCAGGGTCAGGTCATCGGCGAAGTGCCGGTCGCCGGTGGCGTCGGGCACGTACTTCACACAGACAACGATCCTCAAGCTCACGCCGGCTCTCCTACTGCATCGTCATTTCTGGGCTGCCTTGTTGCACGCAGCATAGGCGCCTTATCGGGCGGTTTCCGGTCGGGGCGACCGAGCCCCCGGCTGAAATATTACTCGCCAGTACACCCAGTACGTTACCCATAAGCAAGCGCTTGGAACTGTGACGTAGCCAACGGCCGGGCCCCGGTTCCGCCTTGCTCGCCCTCAGTCTCGCAGAGCCGTGAATCGGCCCTGGTGGTAGACCAGCGGCCGGCCTCCTCCGGAGGGGTCCCCCGCCACCACCTCGGCGATCACGATGCGGTGGTCGCCCGCCGGGACCCGGGCCACGACCCGGCAGACCAGCCAGGCCACCACTCCCCCCAGGAGGGGCACCCCCTCCGGGCCGGTGCGCCAGTCGGTGGACGGGCCGAACCGGTCGGCTCCGCTGCGGGCGAACGTCGCGGCCAGCTCCTGCTGGTCCTCGCCGAGTATGTGCACGCCGACGTGGTCCGCCTCCGCGACCACGGGCCAGCTCGAGGACCCGGTGCCCACACCGAAGGAGATGAGCGGCGGCTCGGCGGCGACGGAGTTGAGCGAGGTCGCGGTGAAGCCGACCGGGCCCACGCCCGCGGCGGTGATGACGGCGACCCCGGCGGCGTGCTGCCGGAAGACGGAACGGAGCAGTTCGGGGGCAGCCGTCCGGGGAGTGCCGAGATCGGGCGAGGCCGTCATGGAGAGATCCTTCTACGAGGAGACGTACGGGTCCGTGGTTCGTCAGGCACCCGGACAGCGCGCGCTCGCAGGGCGCACGAGGTCGGCGTGGCCCCGGCCGGAGAGAAGGGGTTCTGGCGGCATAGCGTCAGAGTGACGATGCGTGGCGTGCACAGTCAAGTGCATCCCGTCATGTGGGAGATGCGTCACGGTCCGTCACATCGCCTGCCCCAGAGCGGCGACGACATCCGCCGTACGAGGCTGACCCGCCGCCCGGCGCACGATGCGGCCCGACGCGTCGAGCACGAGGACCGTGGGCGTTCTGGTGATGCCGAGGCCGCGTACGAGCGTGAGACGGGCCTCGGCGTCGATCTCGACGTGGGCGACGCCCTCGACCATCCCCGCGACCTCCGCGAGTGTCCGCCGGGTGGCACGGCACGGCTGGCAGAACGCGCTCGAGAACTGCACCAGGGTGGCCCGATCCCCCAGCTCCGCGCCGAGTTGGGCCGCGTCCAGCGTGTCGGCAGCCGTCCGCCCGTCCATTCAGGCCTCCCTCTCAGAACTCCGCGCAAAGGGTCAGCACCCTGCGGCCTCATTACATTCCCGGAGGATTCACGTGACGAGAATCTCCCGCCCCGGGCCCTTAGGGGCTGGCCACGGCGTCGCACATGGGGCACGATCGCCCCAATGCCGAAAACCTACGGCTGCGTAACTTCCGCCGGGAGAACCCTCCCCAGGCATTGAAGAAGGGTCTTCATCCAGATGGCAGAACTCGTCTATCGGCCGGTCATCGGCGCCGCTCGCACGCTGTTCAAGGCGCTCGACCTGAAGATCGACACCCAGGGTTCGGAGCACATCCCGAAGACCGGTGGCGCGGTTCTGGTCAGCAACCACATCAGCTATCTGGACTTCATCTTCACCGGACTCGGCGCCCTGCCCCAGAAGCGGCTCGTCCGCTTCATGGCGAAGGAGTCGGTGTTCCGGCACAAGGTGTCCGGCCCGCTGATGCGCGGCATGAAGCACATCCCCGTCGACCGCAACCAGGGCGAGGACGCCTACGCGCACGCCCTGGCCTCCCTGCGCTCGGGCGAGATCGTCGGAGTGTTCCCCGAGGCGACCATCTCGCAGTCCTTCACGCTGAAGAGCTTCAAGTCGGGCGCCGCGCGACTGGCGCAGGAAGCCGGCGTACCGCTGATCCCGATGGCGCTGTGGGGCACCCAGCGGATCTGGACCAAGGGGCGCCCGCGCAACTTCCGGCGCAGCCACACCCCGATCACGATCCGCGTGGGCGAGGCCGTGGAGGCACCCGCCGACCAGTACGCGGGTGCGATCACCCGGCGGCTGCGCGAGCGCGTCCAGGAACTCCTCGAAGCCGCTCAGCGCGCCTATCCGGTGCGGCCCAAGGACGCGGCGGACACCTGGTGGGTTCCGGCGCATCTCGGCGGTACCGCTCCGACGCCCGCAGAGGTGCGCGAGCACGGCTGACCGGGCGTGTGACGAGGAAACGTCACACCAGGTCACGGGCCCGGCCCGGCGGCGCCCCGAGGCCGATCGCCTCGGACGCCGCCGGGCACGGCGACGCGGCCGGCCGGGGACGATCACGTCCCCGGCCGGCCGCACGCTCGATCCGTTACTGCCGCGCCATCTCTTCCTTGAGCGCCAGCACGAAGGCGTCGACGTCGTCCTCACGGGTGTCGAAGGCGCACATCCAGCGGACGTCTCCGGCCTTCTCGTCCCAGAAGTAGAAGCGGAACCGCTTCTGCAGCCGCTCGGTCACCGCGTGCGGCAGCCGCGCGAAGACGGCGTTGGCCTGGACGGGGTGGAGGATCTCCACGCCGTCCACCGCCCGGACGCCCTCGGCGAGCCGCTGGGCCATGGCATTGGCGTGGCGGGCGTTGCGCAGCCAGAGGTCGCGCGCGAGCAGCGCCTCGAGCTGGACCGAGACGAAGCGCATCTTGGAGGCCAGCTGCATCGACAGCTTGCGCAGATGCTTCATGGCCCGGACCGACTCCGGGTCCAGGACGACGACGGCCTCGCCGAAGAGCGCGCCGTTCTTGGTGCCGCCGAAGGAGAGCACGTCGACACCGACCGTGTTGGTGAAGGTGCGCATCGGCACGTCCAGCGACGCGGCGGCGTTGGCTATCCGGGCTCCGTCGAGGTGGACCTTCATGCCCCGTTCATGGGCGTGGTCGCAGATGGCCCGGATCTCGCCGGGCGTGTAGACGGTGCCGAGCTCGGTGTTCTGGGTGATCGAGACGACCTGCGGCATCGCCCGGTGCTCGTCGTCCCAGCCGTACGCCTCCCGGTCGATGAGCTCGGGCGTCAGCTTGCCGTCCGGAGTCGGCACGGTGAGCAGCTTCAGTCCTCCCACCCGCTCCGGCGCCCCGCCCTCGTCCACGTTGATGTGGGCGGACTCGGCGCAGATCACCGCGCCCCAGCGGTCGGTCAGCGCCTGGAGTGCGAGGACGTTGGCCCCGGTGCCGTTGAAGACGGGGAAGGCCTCGGCCGTGGGACCGAAGTGGCTGTGCATGACCCGCTGGAGGTGCCCGGTGTAGTCGTCCTCTCCGTAGGCGACCTGGTGGCCCCCGTTGGCGAGGGCCAGGGCCGCGAGGACCTCCGGGTGCGCTCCGGCGTAGTTGTCACTCGCGAATCCGCGCACCTGGGGGTCGTGGTGACGTCGCGCATCGGTCCTTACGGTTGCGGGGTCAGCCACAGACGCTTTCCGTTCACTTCTCCGGCGGGCATGTCCCAGACCCCGGCGATGGCCTCGGCCAGCTCCGATACGTCCGTGAAGCCCGCGAACTTCGCATTCGGGCGCTCGGCGCGCATCGCGTCGTGCACCAGTGCCTTGACGACCAGGATCGCAGCAGCCGATGTCGGCCCCGCGTCGCCCCCCGCCTTGCGGAAGGCGTCGGCGAGGGCGAGGGTCCACGCCTCGGCCGCCGCCTTGGACGCGGAGTAGGCCGCGTTGCCTGCGGTGGGGCTGCTGGCCCCGGCCGCGCTGATCAGCACGTACCGGCCCCGGTCGCTGCGCTGGAGGACCTCCTGGAAGGCGAGCGACGTGGACTGGACCGTGCGGATCAGCAGTTTCTCGAGGAAATCCCAGTCGGCGAGGCTGGTGTCGGCGAAGCCTGATCCGCCGCGCCAGCCGCCGACGAGATGGACCAGGCCGTCGACCCGTCCGAACTCCTTCTCCGTCTTGAGGGCCCACTCCCGCGCGGCTTTCGGATCGAGGAGATCGACCGTGTCGCCGGTGACGGTCGCCCCTCCGTGCGCGTAGCGAGCCGCGTCGACCGCTTCGACGAGCCGCTCGGGATTCGCGTCGGAGGCGACCACGGTCGCCCCCGCCTCGGCGAGCCTGAGCAACGTGGCCCGGCCCGCGGGGCCCGCTGCCCCGGCCACCGCGATCACCGCGCCTTCGAGCACACCGCTGTCGGCCCCGGCTGTTCCGTTCATCGCCACCGCCTCCTCAGAACCCACGCTCACGCGGCTGCCCGCCCGGAGTCCGCCGCAGTGATCCCCTTGGTGGAGGCGATCACGTGCTTCAGCTTCTTGGAGAGCGCCTCATAGAACATGCTCAGGGGAAACTCGTCGGGAAGCACGTCGTCGACGAGCTTGCGAGGGGGTTGTGTGAGGTCCAGGGCGTCGGGTCCCTTGGCCCAGTGGGATCCCGGGTGGGGTGCGAGATAGGTCGAGACCAGGTCGTACGCCGCGAACCAGTGCACCAGTTTGGGCCGGTCGATGCCCTCGCGGTAGAGCGTCTCGATCTCACCGCAGAGCTGGTTGGTCACCTGCGGGGCGCGGTCCCAGTCGATCTTGAGGGTGTTGTCGGTCCAGCGGACCACGTCGTGCTTGTGGAGGTAGGCGAAGAGCAGCTGGCCGCCGAGGCCGTCGTAGTTGCGCACGCGCTCGCCGGTGACGGGGAAGCGGAACATCCGGTCGAAGAGCACGGCGAACTGCACGTCACGCCCCTGCTCGAAGCCGTCGGCCTCCAGCTTCACGGCCTCCCTGAAGGCGGTGAGGTCGCAGCGCAGCTCCTCGAGGCCGTACATCCAGAACGGCTGGCGCTGCTTGATCATGAAGGGGTCGAACGGCAGGTCGCCGTGGCTGTGCGTGCGGTCGTGGACCATGTCCCAGAGCACGAAGGCCTGCTCGCAGCGCTTCTGGTCGCCGAGCATCTCGCGGATGTCCTCGGGCAGGTCGAGGCCCAGCAGATCCACTGAAGCCTCGGTCACGCGGCGGAAGCGGGCGGCTTCACGGTCGCAGAAGATGCCACCCCAGCTGAAGCGCTCGGGAGCTTCCCGCACGGCGATGGTCTCGGGGAAGAGCACAGCGGAGTTGGTGTCGTACCCCGAGGTGAAGTCCTCGAAGGTGATCCCGCAGAACAGCGGGTTGTCGTAACGCGTCGCCTCGAGGTCGGCGAGCCACTGGGGCCACACCATCCGCAGCACGACCGCTTCGAGATTGCGGTCCGGGTTGCCGTTCTGCGTGTACATCGCGAAGACGACGAGGTGCTGGAGGCCGTCGGCGCGGTCCTTGGCGGGCTGGAAGGCCAGCAGCGAGTCGAGGAAGTCCGGCACGCCGAAGCCGTCCGCGGCCCAGCGGCGCAGGTCGGTGACGAGTGCCCGGTGGTAGGCCTCGTCGTGCGGAAGCAGGGGGGAGAGCTGCCGGACCGCGGCGACCACGCGCTCGACGACGGCTCCGGCGGCCTCGGGGGACGGGGCGCCGTCCGCCGCGAAGTCTATGGATCCGTCCTTGGACTGCCAGGGGCGGAGCTCCTCCACGGCGCTCTTGAGCGAGGGCCAGGCCGGGTGCTCCACGACCCGCTGGGCAGCAGACGTCCGGTCTCTGGCGGTGGCTTGCTCAAGAATTTCCGTCATGACACTTCCTTCACGGGAGAACCTCTCGTCAAGCAACCGTATCCATGACCGGTTCCTTCGGACAAGTGGGGGTCAGAAAATTATCCTGCCGTTCTCCATGTTCACCGTTATTTTTCCTGCCACACCCGCATACGGCAACTTCTTCCGTCTGAGTCACCGGGCGGAGGGCATCCCGCACGCGCGAACTGGTTCCCTGGGGGTATGAGCCGCACGCGGGGCGGACACGACGGACGGAAGCGGGAGTGCCTTGACTTTTCTCACCATCGGTCATCGCGGGGTCATGGGCGTCGAACCGGAGAACACACTCCGCTCGTTCACGCACGCCGAGCAGGCCGGCATGGACGCCGTCGAGCTGGATCTCCATCTCAGCAAGGACGGCGCACTCGCCGTGATGCACGACGCCGCAGTGGACCGCACCACGGACGGACGGGGGCTGATCTCGGAGAAGACGCTGGCGGAGCTCCGGGAGCTCGACGCCGGCCAGGGCGAGCGGGTGCCCGTCTTCGAGGAGGTGCTCGACGCGATCGGCTCGCCCGTCCAGGCCGAGATCAAGGACGTGGCGGCCGCGAGGGCCCTGGCCGAGGTGATGCTGCGGCGGGATCTGGCCGGCCGTGTCGAGGTCTCCTCGTTCCACGACGAGGCGGTCGCCGAGATCGCGCAGTTGGTCCCAGGGGTGCGGACGGTGCTCATCGCCAGCCGCTGGGAGGGCGACGTGGTGGAGCGGGCGAAGGCGGCGGGCGCCGCGACGCTCGCCCTGAACATCCGCCGGCTCACCCTCGAGGTGGTCGAGCAGGCGCACGCGGAGGGCCTGAAGGTGATCGGGTGGGTGGTCAACACCCAGGACCAGCTGCGGCTCGTCCGCGCACTGGGGCTGGACGGCGCGACGACCGACTACCCGGAGATCCGGCGCGCCGGACGCTTCACCGCCTGAGCCGGGCCGGCCTGCCCGGCAGGCGTCGCCGCTCCCTACAACTCCTTGACCAGCAGCTCGAACGTGAGGTCGTCGCGCTGCGGGATGCCGAAGCGCTCGTCGCCGTACGGGAAGGGCGTCAGCTCTCCCGTACGACGGTAGCCCCGGCGCTCGTACCAGGCGATCAGCTCCCCGCGGACCGAGATCACCGTCATGTGCATCTCGCTCACGCCCCAGTCCTCACGCGCCGTGCGCTCGGCCTCGGCGATGATCACCTTGCCCAGGCCGGCGCCCTGCAGCTCCGGCGTGACCGCGAACATGCCGAAGTAGGCGGCCTCACCGCGGCGTTCGAGCTGACAGCAGGCGACCGGGACGCCGTCCTGCTCGGCGACGAGGACCCGGCCCGAGGGGGTCGCGAGCACCTCGCGCACTCCGTCGGCGTCGGTGCGCTGCCCCTGGAGGATGTCCGCCTCGGTCGTCCACCCGGCCCTGCTCGCGTCGCCCCGGTAGGCACTCTCCACGAGCCGCACCAGGACCGGGACGTCGTCCTCGGTCGCGTCGCGGAAGGTCGGTTCTGCCGGTGCCGTGGCCGGTGCGATGTCCATGTGGCTCTTCTCCCGTGGTGTGCTGCCGCTGTGCGTTTCCGAGACTAACCCGCCCCCGGCCGCCCCCCGCAGGCCGGGGCGCGCTCCCCCAGTACCCCAATGCGCCCCGGTAGGTACATCAGGAACGGGGCATCGATGGGACGACACCGGCGTCATTCGCCGCAGGGGGAGGTGCACCGTGCACGGACCGGCGCTGTCCGGCTGGCTGCTCATGGCGTTGTGCGGGGCCACAGGGGCGTACTGCCTGCTGCGGGCCCGCGACGGCACGGAGCGGGAGCGCAGATCGGCGCGTGCGGAGGCGCTGATGGGGTTCGGGATGGCCGCGATGGCGGTGCCCGCGGCCCTGCTGACCCTCCCGGGGTGGACCTGGGTGGTGTACGCGGTGGTGTTCGGCGCCGCCTCGCTGCGCGCGGTCGCGCGCGCCGGGGACGGCGGCCACCATCTGCACCATCTCGTCGGTTCACTGGCCATGGTCTACATGGCCCTGGCCATGGCGCCGGGGTCGTCCCACGCGGCCGGGGGCGGTCACGCCGGCCATGGGGCGGGCACGGCCGGAGGCGTGCCCGTGCTGACGGGGGTGCTGCTCATGTACTACGCGCTGTACGTCCTGCGCTCCGCGGGGCGGCTGATACCGGCCCCCCTGCCCGTCGGAATTCCCGTCGGTGGTGGTGCTCCGACCGGCGTCGGCCCCGGCGGGCGACCGGAGCTGGCCCTCGCCTGCAGACTGGCCATGGGGACGGCCATGTTCGCCATGCTGCTCACCCTGTGAGACGGCGGGCCCGGTGCCCCGTGTCGTACGTCACTTGGCGCGCAGAGCCATACCCGTGGACAGCACGCCACTCATAGGCTGACGCCCATGTTGGTCTCCCTCGCGCTGCTGCTGCTCGGTGCACTGGCCGCCGTCGTGGCCCCGGGCCTGATGGCGAGGGCCCGGTGGCCGGAGCGTGAGCCGGTCGTGGCCCTGTGGGTGTGGCAGTGCGTGGTCGCGGGGGTCCTGCTGTCGTTCGGGCTCTCCATGACCCTCAGCGCGGCCGCCGCCTGGCAGGCGGTCCGCGGCCACGTGTTCGCCCCCGCCCCGCGCGGCGTGGTCGAGGCCTACGCCCTGGGAGCGTACGGACCGTGGTCGGCCGTGATCGCGGTCCTGCTGGCGCTCGGCGGGGTGTGGACGGCCGCCATGCTCGTACGGGAGATCCACCGGGCCCGGTCCCGACGCAGGCGGCGGCGCACCGAACTGCTGGTCCGCTCCCCGCTGATGCCGGGCGAGGAGCCCGGCAGCGGACGCCTGGTGGTCCTGGAGGGCGAGCGGCCCGATGCGTGGTGGCTGCCGGGCTCGGCGCCCCAACTGGTCATCACCACCACGGCACTCGGTCGGCTGAAGGGACGTCAGCTCGATGCCGTGCTGGCGCACGAGCAGGGCCATGCCCAGGCCCGGCACGACTGGCTCCTGCACTGCTCGGGTGCGCTCGCGTCCGGATTCCCGCAGGTGCCGGTGTTCGCCGCGTTCCGAGACGAGATGCACCGCCTGGTCGAGCTGGCCGCGGACGATGTGGCCTCCCGGCGCTTCGGGCGCCTCACGATCGCCCTCGCCCTGGTCGAACTCAACGAGGACCGGGGCGTGTTCGGACCGGCCCCCGCCTCCGGAGCCCATGTGCCCCTCAGGGTCGACCGGCTGCTCACGCCGGTGGAGCGCCTCACCGCGGGCCGGCGGCTGCGACTGACCGCCGCTGCGGCGCTGGTGCCGGTCGTTCCGCTGCTGGTGGCCTTCGTGCCGGGACTCAGCGCCCTGGGATAGCTTGCCGCGCGGATCGTGGACGAGGATCAGTCCCATGCACTCCCCCGCACTCCCCCCGCGCCCCCGGCCCCCCCTCCTCGTCACGGGCCTCGCCTGCGGCGCCCTCTCCCTCGTCCTGCTCGTGCTGGTGGCGGCGCGCTGGGCGCCGCTGACCTCGCTGGACACCACGGTGGCCGAGGCGTTGCACCGCCGCGCGGTGACCGGGCCGGGGTGGGTCCACGTCAACCGGGTGCTGACGGACTGGGTATGGGATCCCTGGACGATGCGTGTGCTGACCGCCGCCGTCGTCCTCACCCTGTGGTGGCGCGGCTCACGGCTGCTCGCCGGGTGGGTCGCCGCGACCAGCCTGCTCGCCACGCTCGTCCAGCAGGGGCTGAAGGCAGCCGTGGGCAAGGAGCGCCCGCGATGGACCGACCCGGTGGACTCGGCGCAGTACGCGGCCTTCCCCTCGGGCCATGTCATGACCGCAGCCGTGACCTGCGGGCTGCTGCTGTGGCTGCTGCGCCTCCACGGCACGCAGACCGCCCCTGCGTGGTGGGGCGCCTCGGCGCTCGCCGTGATCTCCGTGGCCGGTGTGGCATGGACGCGGGTGTACCTGGGTGTGCACTGGCTGAGCGACGTACTGGGCGGCACCGTGCTGGGCGTCACGGTGGTCGCGCTCTCCGCGGCGGGATACGCCGGGTACACCGGGCGCGCCCCACGGTCGTCCGAGGAGAAGCCCGGCCCGCCCTTGTAGGCGGCCCCGGGGGCGGCCATGATCACTTCATGCAGATCAAGGGCGTACTCTTCGACTCCTCAGGGACCCTCTTCCGGATCGAGACCGTCGACACGTGGCTGCGCGCCGTCCTCGACGCGCGGGGCATCAACGTGGAGCAGCCCGACTTCGAGCGGTTCACACGTGAGCTGAGTGCCTCCGGAGCGCTCCCGGGAGGCCCTCCGGCCGAGCGGATCCCCCCGGGGCTGGCCGCCGCGTGGGCGGGGCGCGACAGCAGTGCGGAGCTGCACCGGGAGGCGTACACCGGCCTGGGCCGCCAGGTGAGCCTTCCGGACCCCGCCCTGCACGACGACCTGTACGAGCGCCACATGAGCCCGGAGGCCTGGCAGCCGTACCCGGACGCGGCCGAGGTGCTGCGCGGGCTCCGCCGCGACGGCGTCGCGGTCGGTGTCGTGAGCAACGTCGGCTGGGACCTGCGCCCCGTCTTCCGGGCCCATGGCCTCGACGAGTGGGTCGACGTGTATGTCCTCTCCTACGAGCACGGCATCCAGAAGCCCGATCCGCGCCTGTTCCGCGCCGCGTGCGCCGAGCTGGGTCACGATCCCGCGGAGGTGGTCATGGTCGGTGACGACCGCCACGCGGACGCGGGCGCCGCCGCCGTCGGGTGTGAGGTGCGTTTCGTGGACCACCTGCCCGTGTCGGAGCGGCCGGACGGGCTGCGGGCTCTCAGGCTGTCGGAAATGACCGGAAAGGCGCCCGACAGGCCCGGTCCGTGAAGGATTCCGGGAGGAGGTGTGAGGGATATCCCTGCCCATGAGTGGGGTAGGGCACCCTGAGGGGGTTTAGCTTGGTGGACATGTCCCCGTATCCGAACCCGTCCGTCGCCGTGCGCCCCGCCTCCGTGGTCAATGAAGAGATCCGGACGCTGTGGAAGCGCGCGGGCGGGCTGCTGTCCCCGGACGACGAGACGACGTATCAGCGCCTGCTCGTGGAGTGGGCAGCGGCCTCGGGAACGAGTGTCCGGCCGGCCGCCTGAGCCCGGGGGGGCCATGCTGCGCCTCGGCTGATTCCGGCGATCCCCCGCATCGCCGGAATCAGGGGTACAGCATGTCCCCGCACCGCCTGCGGGTCAATGGAGATAGTGGTGCCCCGCCGGGCGTGACCGCCCGGCGGGGCATTCGCTCTCACCGCGGGAGCATCCCGTGGATCAGCGGTCGAAGTAGTCCGGCTGCGTCTGCACGTTGAGCTCGGGCAGCCGCACCTTCTCCGCCGGATCCGTCCGCCGGTCGTCGAGCTTCAGGACGTCGAAGCCCTTCGCGATGTCGTTGGAGTAGATGTAGCCGTTGTAGTAGTACGCCGACCACGGGCCGGCCGTGGTGACCGCGTCCGTGGAGACGGGACCGCGCTCGAAGTACGCGATCTCCTTCGGCTTGGAGGAGTTGGTGAAGTCCCACACGGAGACCCCGCCCTGGTACCAGGCCTGGACCATCAGGTCGCGGCCCTTGACCGGGATGATCGAGCCGTTGTGCGCGACGCAGACCTCGGTGTCGGCCTGCGGACGGTCGATCTTGAAGTAGCTGCGGAAGACCAGCTTGCGGTGGTCGCCCCGGCCCTTGATGTCGTAGATGCCGTCGGCACCGCGGTTCGGGCCGATCTCGTCGTTGCAGGTGGCCGCGCCGCCGCCGCCGAGCTCATCGGTGAACACGACCTTGCCGGCACCCTGGTTGAAGGTCGCGGAGTGCCAGAAGGCGAAGTTCACGTTGTCCTGCACCCGGTCGATGATCTTCGGGTTCTCCGGGTCCTTGATGGAGAACAGCAGACCGTCCCCCATGCACGCCCCGGCCGCCAGGTCCTTCGAGGGCAGCACGGTGATGTCGTGGCATCCGGTGGTCTTCGAGACGCCCGGGTTGTCCGGTGCGCCCGGGTTGCCCCCGTCCGGGAAGAGGACAGGGAAGTTCACGATCCGCGCGTTCTCGGGAGCGCCGCGCGGCACCTTGATGACGGAGATCCCGTCGTGCGGGGGCTGACAGTCCGGGAACGTCTCGTTCGGCGAGTAGGACGAGACGTACACGTACACGCTCCTGCGCTCGGGAACGATCGTGTGGGTGTGCGAGCCGCAGGCGGTCTCGACGGCGGCGACGTACTTCGGGTTGCGCTTGTCGCTGATGTCGAAGACCTTCATGCCCTCCCAGGAGGACTTCTCCGTGGCGGGCTGGGTCGTGCTGGCACACGAGTTGTCGCTGCGCGAGGAGTCGGTCGACAGGAAGAGCAGGTTCCCGGAGACCGAGATGTCGTTCTGCGAGCCGGGGCACAGAACCTGTGCGACGGTCTTCGGCTTCTTCGGGTTGCGGATGTCGAAGATCCGGAAGCCGTCGTAGTTGCCGGCGAAGGCGTAGGACCCCTGGAAGGCCAGGTCCGTGTTGAGCCCCTGGAGCGCGTCCTTGGGGATGTTCGTGAGGTGCTCGATGTTGTCGCTGTGGACCATCTCGTCCACGCCGGGTATCTCACCGCTGCGGATGGCGGCCCTGGCTTCGGCCTGCTCGCTCACGGAGACACCGCCGCGGGTGGTGGCGGTGTCTCCGGGGTCGGGGGTCGCGGCCGCGGGTCCGGCCGTGAACAGCGTGGCGATGAGCCCGGCCGCGGCTGCCGCCACACCCAGACGTCTGCGCCGCACGCTGGTGGTGTGCAACGAGGTCACTGCGTCCTCCCTTGTATCCGTCAGTCGAACGACGGTTCATGGACCCCGGCAGTATCGTCCCTCTCATGTACACACCAATAGATGGCAACAGAGACGTAATGAAAGTTTTTGATCATCGACCGGTGGACGGCGCAAGGACGGTCTGCAACACACTCAAGTGGCTCTGGAGGTAACCGTGTTGATGCCCCGTCGGACACGACGCGTGCGCGCGACCGCACTGCTGACGACGCTCGCGGCAGCCGTTCTCGCACTGGGAGGCTGCGACGGGGGCGGCGGCGACGAGGGCGCGAAGGCCGGTGCGGACAAGGGCCCATCGGTCCTGGCACCCGGAAAGCCCGGCGAACCGGCCCGGACCCTGTCGGCCGAGGAAGCGGCGAAGGCTGCCGGCGACGACACCCCCAACTCAGCCGACTTCCGCTACGCCCGCATGATGATCGAGCATCACGAGCAGGCCCTCGTACTCACCGCGCTCGTGCCCGGGCGCGCGTCCTCCACCTCTGTGGAACGGCTCGCGAAGCGCATCTCGGCAGCGCAGAAGCCGGAGATCGGCGCCATGGCGGGGTGGCTGAAGAACAACGGTGGTGACGAGCACGAGGAGACGCACGACCACGACGCGATGCCCGGCATGGCCACCGACGAACAGATCGAGAGGTTGCGCGGCGAACAGGGCAAGGCCTTCGACCGGCTCTTCCTCGAGCTGATGATCACTCACCATCAGGGCGCGGTCACCATGGCGACCGAGGCTCTCGCGGACGGCAACAACGTGCTGGTGGAGGAGATGGCCAACGACGTCGTCGCCCAGCAGACCGTGGAGATCGACCGGATGCGCGGGCTGATGGCCTGAGGGGCCCCTCAGCCCTGACCGAGGCGTTCGGCCTGCAGGTCCGCTCCCCCGAGGACACTCTCCAGCAGGCCGGGGAAGAGGGCGTCCAGATCCTCCGTCCGCACACAGCTCAGCTTGGCCGTGCCTCGGTAGAACTGTGTGATCACGCCGTTCTCACGGAGCACCCTGAAGTGGTGCGTGGTGGTGGACTTGGACACCGGGAGGTCGAAGCGGGAGCAGGCCTGCTCGTCCGCGGCGCCGGCCAGCTGGCGCACGATCCGGAGCCTGATGGGGTCGGAGAGCGCGTGAAGCACGCCCTCGACGCGGATCTCCTCGCGCGAGGGATGGGCGAGCACACGAGCGGTGTTCGTCGTCACGGTGGCTCCACTTCGAACAGGGGATCTCATTGTACGAGAGTCGTCGTAGCTCGCGCCGCGGTCCTACTCGCGGGAGGCCGCGACGAGCCGGACGCGCGGGCTGCCGTCCGGCCTCCTGCCGAACACGTCGAGCGGCAGGAGCCGCACCGTGAACCCGGTGCGCACGAGATCGTCCACGACCCCGGCGAGCGGGAAGGTGCGGTAGTACATGACGAAGGGCGGCCGCCACAGGGCGTTGCGCACCCGCATGGCCGCGTCGAAGCCGAGCAGCGACCAGTAGGCCCTGGAGCCGACCGCGGGCGGCGCACCCACCGGGAAGACGAACCGGCCGCCCGGCCGCAGCGCCTCGTACACCTGGCCGAACAGCCGGGGGCGTTCGGCCGGCAGGAAGTGGCCGAACGCCCCGAAGCTGAGAGCCAGGTCGAAGGTCCGGGTGAACGGAAGCGCCAGGGCATCGGCCCGGACCCAGTCCACCGCCGGACCCTCCGCGCTCCCGAGGTGCGCGGACCGGGCGGCATCGAGCATGCCGGCACTGAAGTCGACGCCGGTGACCCGTTCACGGCAGAGCCCACGCAGCACGCCCACACCGGCCCCGGTGCCGCAGCAGACGTCGAGGCCGCGGTCGAACGGCCCGAGGGGCCGCACCGCGTCGGCGACGGCTTCCAGCACCCGGTCCGGGGTCCGGTAGGGCGTCAGGTCGAACTTCGGGGCGAGCAGGTCGTATCCGCGCATCGTCGAGGAGAATGCCTGGACGGCCAGTTCGCGCAGCGTGGGGCCCTCGGGAGTGAACATCGTCGCTCAGCGTACCCACGGACGCGGTGTCACACCGCGTAACCGTACTGTTCGGGCACCTGGACGTCGCCGCCGAGCGCGCGTGCGGCGTTGCGTGCGAAGTAGGGGTCACGCAGCAGTTCGCGGCCGAGCAGGACGGCGTCGGCGTGGCCGTCGGCGAGGATCTTCTCGGCCTGGACGGGATCGGTGATCAGCCCCACGGCGGCCACCGGGAGGCCGGTCTCGGTGCGGACGCGCTCGGCGAACGGCACCTGGTAGCCGGGCTCCACCGGGATCCGGGCCTTCGGCGCGAGCCCGCCGGTCGATACGTCCAGCAGGTCGACACCGTGCGCGAGCAGCCGGCGGGCCAGGCGGACGGTGTCGTCGGCGGTCCAGCCCTCGCGCGGGTCGTCCGCGTTCTCGGTGAGCCAGTCGGTGGCGGAGATGCGGAAGAACAGCGGGAGTTCCTCCGGCCACACGGCGCGTACGGCGTCCACGACCTCCAGCGCGAAGCGTGTGCGGTTCTCGAAGGAGCCGCCGTAGGCGTCGGTGCGGTGGTTGCTGTGCGGGGAGAGGAACTCACCGATCAGATAGCCGTGCGCCCCGTGGATCTCGGCGACCCGGAAGCCGGCTTCGAGTGCCCGGCGGGCGGCGTCGGCGAACTGGCCCACGATCTGCTGGATCTCCTCGGTGCTCAGCTCGGCGGGCGCCGTGTGACTCCCGTCGTAGGCGAGCGGGCTCGGGCCGACCGGCTTCCAGCCCTCCGCGTCGTCGACGCCGATGGCCGCTCCACCGCGCCACGGGCGGTCGGTGGACGCCTTCCGTCCGGCGTGCGCGAGCTGGATGCCCGGGACGGTCCCCTGCCCGGCGAGGAAGGCGGTGATCGGGCGGAACGCCTCCGCCTGCCGGTCGTTCCAGATGCCGAGGTCCGCGGGGCTGATCCTGCCCTCCGGGCTGACGGCGGTGGCCTCCACCAGGACGAGGCCAGTGCCTCCGGCCGCACGGGAGGCGTAGTGGGCGAAGTGCCAGTCGTTGGCCGCCCCCGTGTCGGGACCGGTCGCCGCCGCGCTGTACTGGCACATCGGGGCCATCCAGATGCGGTTGGGAACGGACAGCGACCGCAGGGCGTAGGGCTCGAACAGTGCACTCACAGGGGACTCCGATTCCTCGGGTTGCGCCGGGCGGAGCGGCGGGCCGGGCATGCCGGACCGCCGCTCCATGCTTCATACGAGATTCACCGTACTACGAGATTCACCGTACTACGGCGATCGTCGAATTACTAAGTGATGCGCACGGCTCGCCCGTCACCCCTTGCGCAGGCGCCTCCGCAGCCGGATCTCGGTGTCGGCCCCGTACATCTGGCTCCAGTTGCGTCCGGCTCCCGACGTCCAGGTCACCTGGACGTCGGCTCCGTCCGTCCTGACGGTCTCCACCGTCATGAGCCGGTCCCCGTCCCGTACGTCGCCGCGCAACAGCTCGGACGCCCTGACGGTGACGGGCTCCGCCGACCGCGCGTTCTCCGCCTCGGCGGCCGCCGAGGCGAGGGCCGCGGCCAGCGCCCTGGCCGCAGCCGGGGTGCAGGACCAGGCGGCGCCCGCCGGGTGGCCCTCGACCAGGATCCCGACCTGGAGGGGCCCCGTCCCGGGCCCGGGGACCACCTCCAGCGTCGCACCGCGTCCCTCGGTGTCCCGGATCTCGATGCTCATCCCTGCCGCCTCCTCGTCCCGCTCCGGTCAGCTCAGCCGGAGACTCTCCGGCGGGCCCAGATAGCTGGGCTTGAGACCGCCGGTGTCCACCACGAGGTTCTGGAGTACCACGGTCGGGTCGACCATCCAGAATTTCAGCACGTGGGCACCGGCCCGGCCGATGCGATGCGTGGTGGCGGTGCGGTTGACGTTGTCCGAGGTGTTGCGGGCCCACTGCGGGTTCATGACGCCGTCGTCGGACCCGGTGACCCCGGTGATGTCGACGGACTGCGGTGCGTCGTCGTCGAAGGAGACCGCGTAGGTGAGACCGTCGCCCGCCAGGGCGTTGTTCCGGGGTGAGAGGTACGCCCAGACCGTCACCGGCCCGGTGGTGAACAGGCTGAGGGTCCACACCTGCCGGATCGCGTCCTCGGCGCCGAGTTCCTCTGCGAGGATCCCGCGCTGGGTGGCGATGATCTCGGTCATCAGCTCGATGCCGTCGCCGTCCGGCAGGCTGACGTCGCCGTTCCCGCGCATGCCGAGGGTGACCACCCCTTCGAAGTCCTCGTCCGCCATGCGGCGGAAGGACCACTCGCCGGTGCAGCCGTAGGGGTCGTGGCCGGGCGTGGTGACGTTGCCCTCGCTGTCGCGCACGGCGGCGACCGCGTGCCGGTTCCACTCCTCGATGCCGCGCATCATGGGTGCCTCGTGCGAGGTGCCCATCACGACGCCGTAGGCCTTCGCGGTGGCGTGGTTGGCCGGGTCGTCCTCGGCGAAGGCGCGGCCCCAGACCGCCGGCCAGAGGTAGTTGGCCTTCAGGCGCAGCATCACCTCGAAGATCTTCGCGTAGAGGGCGGCGTTGAACCCGCCCTCGAAGCCGGGGGCCTTGCCGGGACCGAAGAAGGCGGGCGCCCAGGTGCCGAGGGCCGGGTTCTCGTCGTTGATGAAGAACCCGCGGTACTTGACGGCGGGGGTGCCCTGGCTGTGCAGGCCGGGCAGGACGTACAGCGCGTCGCGATGGACGGGGGCGACGTCGTCCCACCAGTACCAGGGTGCCACTCCGATGCCCCGGGAGACGTCGTACGCTCCGAAGATCGTGCCGCGCTGGTCGCTGCCGGCGATGACGAAGGCGCGGTCACGCCCGGGAGCGGTTTCTCCACCACGGTCTGGAGGCTGGTCTCCCACCTTCCCGCGATCCCGGAGACCTTCAGCCGGCCGGCGGCGATCAGCCCGTCGATCAGCGGACTGCGGCCGATGGTGCCCACGAGGACGACCTCACGGCCGCTCGGCACCGTGTTCCGTGAGAGCGCGGGGCGGACGCCGGTGACGCGCTCGATGTCGTCCTGGAGGTCGCCGCCACCCGGAGGACACCCTCGTGGTCCTGGTCGCTGACCACGACCGGGGCGGCCCTACCGCCCTTGACCAGCGGGAAGGCGCCGGATCGCGGAGTGAACGAGATGTACGCGCCGGGGTCGGTGGGCCGGGCGGAGGGCCAGGAACCGCCGGTACCGGCCGGCGTCGCGGCGGCCTCGCCGGTCAGTCCCGTCAGCGATCCGAGCGGCGTCGCCGCCAGCGCCGTGAACCCGAGGAGCGCCCAGCCGGTGGCGGAGTGCGCCGAGCCGGCTTTCGAAAGTTTCGACATCTCCCCGCGC
>NZ_NEUF01000096.1:38231-56485 GCF_002910915.1 Streptomyces sp. SM10
GGGCGCACGGGGAGCCCCGTGCGTCACGTCCGTGCGAGCGGCGCGTCGAGAGACGTGTGACAGACCATGCGACGCCGGTGGTCGACGGTGCGCTCCGGCCCGGTGAGGCGCAGCCGTACGGTCTGCTTGGTGTCGGCCACGTCGCTGGAGGTGGCGAAGCGCAGCTCCAGGTCGCCGGGCTCGACGATGCGGCGGCCGCCGGCCCCGGTGAAGGAGACCAGGTCGGGGTGGAATCGGAAGCTGACCCTCCGGGACTCCCCCGCGGCGAGCGGCACCCGGGCGTACCCGATCAGCCGGGCCTCCGGGCGCGTGGTCTGGGCGACCGGGTCGTGGACGTAGAGCTGGACCACTTCGGCCCCGTCGCGGTCACCGGTGTTGCGGACCGTGACCGCGAGGTCGGCCTCCCCGTCGGTGGGGAGCTCGGCCGGCGCCTCGGCACCCGCGTCCCAGGCGAACGAGGTGTACGAGAGCCCGTGCCCGAAGGGGTACAGCGGCGTCGGGTCCAGATTGGTGACCCCGTTGGCCAGGCCGAGCGGCGGCTGCAGATAGGTCCAGGGCTGCCCGCCGGTGCCGCGGGGCACGCTCACGGGCAGGCGCCCGGACGGGTTCACCCGCCCCGAGAGCACACCCGCGAGGGCCGGGCCGCCCTCCTCGCCGGGGAAGAAGGCCTGCACACAGCCTGCCAGCCGGTCGGCCCGGCCACCGAGCGCGTACGTACGTCCCGTCAGCAGCACCAGGACGACCGGGGTTCCGGTCGCCAGCAGTGCGTCCAGGAGCTCGCCCTGGCGACCGGGCAGCGAGAGGTCGGCCACATCGCAGCCCTCGCCGGAGGTCCCGCGGCCGAAGAGCCCGGCACGGTCACCGAGCACGGCCACGCAGACGTCGGCACCGGCCGCCAGCGCGGCGGCGCCCTCGATCCCCTCGGCGTCCGTACCGTCCACGTCGCAGCCCTGCGCGTAGTCGATGCCGGCGCCGGGGAACTCCTCACGGAGCGCCTCCAGCACCGTGGGGATGGCGATGCCCATGGGCGCGTCGGGGTGCTGCACCCCTACATGGCTCGGGAAGGAGTAGCAGCCGAGCATGGCCAGCGGGTCGTCGGCGCGGGGGCCGACCACCGCGATCCGTCCGGTGCCGCTCAGCGGAAGCGCGCCCTCGGGGTTGGCCAGCAGGACACAGGAACGCTCGGCGATCAGCCGGGCCAGGGCCCGGTTCCGCGGCGGGTCCAGGTCCACCGTGCCGCGCGCCCGCGCCGGGTCCACGCCGTCGAGCGCGGACGGCAGTTCCTGGCGGTCCGGATCGAGCAGGCCCAGCTCGCACTTCTGCAGCAGGACCCTGTGCAGGGCGCGGTCCACCAACTCCTCGGCCACCAGGCCGTCCCGCACGGCGGCGACCAGCTCGTCGCCGTAGCTGCGCACGGTGGGCAGTTCCACGTCGACCCCTGCGGTCAGGGCCAGGCGGGCGGCGTCGGCGCGGCCCGCTGCCACCTTGTGCAGGGTCTCCAGGAAGCCGATGCCGAAGTAGTCCGCGACGACCGTGCCGCCGAAGTCCCAGGTGTCACGGAGGAGTCCGGTGAGCAGCGACGGGTCGGCGGCCACCGGGACCCCGTCGATCTCGGCGTACGAGTGCATCACGGAACGGGCGCCGCCCTCACGGACCGCCATCTCGAACGGCGGAAGAATCACGTCCGCCATCTCCCGGTTCCCGGCACGGACCGGGGCGAGGTTACGGGCGCCGGCCGAGGCGGAGTACCCCGCGAAGTGCTTGAGCGTGGCGACGATCCCCGCGGACTCCAGCCCCTTCACATAGGCGGTGGCGACGGTGGCGACCAGATACGGGTCCTCACCGATCGTCTCCTCGACCCTCCCCCACCGCAGGTCCCGCACGACGTCGAGCACCGGGGCGAGGCCCTGGTGGACACCGACCGACCGCATGTCGCCGCCGATCCGGTGTGCCATCTCGGCGACCAGTTCCGGGTCCCAGGCGGCGCCCCAGGCGAGCGGCACGGGGTAGGCGGTGGCGCCCCACGCGGTGAATCCGGCCAGGCACTCCTCGTGGGCCACCGCCGGAATCCCGAACCTGCCGGCCTCCACGATCCGGGCCTGGGCCCTGGCCAGCGCGACCGCGCCGACGCCCGGGTCCACCGGGGCGGTGCCGAACGGCCGGGTGAGCTGGCCCAGTCCGCGGGTGGTGATGTCCTCGAAGTCGACCGGGTCGACCATGTCGTTCTGGTGCGGGGCGACTCCGTCGCCCTCCGCGTCGGCGCCCACCCAGATTCCGTACAGCTGGGCGGCCTTCTCCTCGAGTGTCATCCGGGCCGCCAGGTCGGCCACCCTCGCCTCCGGACCGAGCGAAGGGTCGCGCCACGGGCCGTCGACGGCTGCGTGGGGCGGATCGGCCTGACGGGCCTGCGGGACGGGGTGGATTGCCATGGCGGCAGGGGTTCCTCTCATGGGTGCGGTGGTTCCGGGGCGGCGTGGGTGCGCTATTTGCCGCCCACCCCCATCAGTCCGTTGATCAGCGCCCGCCGGGCCACGAGGTACACGGCGAAGATGGGTATGACGGAGAGGACGATCGCCGCCAGGACGGCGGGGATGTTCACTCCGAACTGGCTCATGAAGTTGAACAGCCCGAGCGTCAGCACGCGCTGCTCCTCCGACTGGGTCAGGATCAGCGGGAAGAGGAAGCCGTTCCACGCCTGGAGGGCGGAGAAGATGGCCACCGTGCTGATTCCGGCCCTGGACAGCGGCACCGCCAGCTGCCAGAGCATCCGCACGGGCGAGGCTCCGTCGAGGGACATCGCCTCGTACATCTCCTCGGAGACGTCGCGCATGGTGCCGCTGAGCACGAGGACCGCGACGGGCATCGCGAAGGCCGCGGTGGGCAGGATGATCGCCCAGAGGGTGTCGTACAGCCCCATCTTCCCGATCATCAGGTAGAGGGGCACGATGACCGCCTGTGCGGGGATCGCCACGCCGAGGAGAAAGGTCCGGAAGGCGAGCGAGGAGAGGCGGCTGCGGGTGCGCACCGCCACGTACGCGACGGGGACGGAGAGCACCAGCACGATGGCGACCGTGGCGACGGCTACGATCGCGGTGTTGCCGATCAGCGTGAGGAACCCGCTGTCCAGCACGGTGTTGTAGTTCTCCAGGGTCGGGTCCGTGGGGATCGCCAGCGGGTCGCCGTTCAGGGCCTCGTCCTGGCGCATCAGGGACGCGGAGACGAGGGTGTACAGCGGCACCAGGACGATGAGGAGCCAGGTCAGCGAGCCGATGCCGGCCACGGGGTTTCCCAGGGACCTGCGCCGTGGGGTCGTGCGCCCGCGGCGGGGCTCGGTGGGCGCCGCACGGTGCTGCGGCGCCGCGGGGCGGGTGTCGATCGACATCGCGTCACATACCTTCCCGGGTGGACCGCATGGACCCGAAGCCACTGAGGCGCACCATGAGCAGCGAGATGCTGGTGGCCACGACGACGAGTGCGGTGGCGATGGCCGCCGCATAGCCGAGGTCGTACGTCTGGAAGCCGGTCCGGTACATCAGGTAGGGCAGGATCGTGGTGTCCGTGCCGGGACCGCCCTTGGTCATGATGAGCACGGTGTCGAAGTAGGTCAGCGAGCCGACGATCATCAGTACCGACGAGGTCGTCATCGTGTGGCGCAGCTGCGGCAGGGTGATGTGGAAGAACTGCCGCACCATGCCCGCGCCGTCGATGGAGGCCGCCTGGTAGAGGACCTCCGGGATCTGCCGGGCGCCGCCCTGGTAGATCAGCGTGTGGAAGGGCATGAACTGCCAGCCGCCGACGAACGCCACCACGAGCAGAGCGCCGGTGGACGACCCCATGACGTTGGGGTCGATGCCGAGCCATGGGCCGATGGTCTGGATCACGCCGAAGTTGGGGTCGAGCAGGGCGTGGAAGAGCATCGCGATGGCGGTGGTGGAGAGCAGCAGCGGGATGAAGAAGATCGCGGACAGGAAGGCGCGGCTGCGCTGCCGTCCGGCCGCCCAGACGCCCAGCAGCAGAGCGACCGGCGTCTGGAAGACCCAGCTGATGGTGGTGAGCAGGAGGCTCAGCCAGGCCGCCTGGCCGAATTCGGAGTCCTTGAAGAGCCGGGTCCAGTTGTCCAGACCCGTCAGGGTCGGGGAGTTGAGCCCGTCCCACTCGCAGAAGGAGAGGTAGACGGCGATCGCCAGGGGGACGATCGCGAAGACGGCGAAGAAGAGGATGCCGGGAAGGGCCCAGGCGACCGGGGGGCGGCCGACGTTGCCGACGGCCGCCTTCCTGCCTCCGCTGCTCTTCGCGACCGGAGTGTGGTGGGACATCGTTACTTCGCGGCCTTCATCGCTTCGACGAACTGCTCGGGGGTCGTCTTGCCCGCGAACAGCTTGCTGATCTCCGTGAGCAGGGGCGTGGCGTACTGGGCTTCGAGTGCCTGGTCCCACGAGAGGGTGAAGCTCGGGGCCTTCTGCACCATTTCGTACTGGTCGGTGGCGAACTGCGGGTTGGGCGAGCCGCTCAGCATCGAGGCGGCGTTGGACGTGGTGGGTACGTCACCGTTGTCGACCAGGGCCTGCGCGTAGGTCTTCGACGCCATCGTCTTCAGGAACGCGACGGCGGTGTCCTTGTGCTTGGTCCGGGCGTTGACCGACCAGTAGTTGGTGGGGTTGCCGACCACGTTCGCCGCGTCGCCGACACCGCCGGCCACGGTCGGGAAGCCGGTCCAGCCGAGGTCCTTCTTCGCGAATTCGGGGGCCTTGCCCAGTTGGGTCGAGTACTCCCACGAACCCATGAGGTGCATCGCGGCCTTGCCCTTGTTGAGCAGGGTCGGGGCTCCTCCGTTGCCGTAGTCCACGGAGTTGAAGTTCTTGCCGAACGCACCCTCGTCGATCAGCTCCTTGACGGTCTGCGCCGTCTTGAGCACCGCCGGGTCGCCCCAGCCCTCGCTGTCGCCGTCCTGGATCCTCTTGAAGACCTCGGGGCCGCCGATCCGGTCCAGGAGGTACTCCATCCACATCAGCTCGGGCCACTTGTCGGACCCGCCGAGCGCGAAGGGGGTGACGCCGGCGTCCTTGAAGGTCTTGATGGCCGACTGGAGGTCTTCCCAGGTCTTCGGGGGCTCGATCTCGTGCTCGGCGAAGAGCGCCTTGTTGTAGAAGAGCATCACGGGCTGCATGCCGCGCATGGGCACCCCGTAGACCTTCCCCTCGAGGCCGCCGGCCGTCATGATCGAGGGAAGGAAGCCGTCCTTGAGCGTGGGGTCGTTCTCGACCGTCGACGTGAGGTCGACCAGGTCCTCGGAGTCGACGTACGGCTTGATGGAGCCGCCACCCCAGTTGAAGAAGACGTCCGGCGCACTGGGGGAACCCATGGCGCTGCGCAGCTTGTTCACGTAGTCGGTGCCGGGGACCGACACCAGCTTGACCTTGACCTCGGACGTCTTGTTGAACGTGTCGACCGCCGCCTGCTGGACCTTGACCGCGTCGTCGCCGTAGACGTAGGCGGTGATGGTCCCGCTGTCGCTCCCGCCGGCGCCGGACCCGCAGCCGGCCAGCAGCCCGGCCATGGCCATGGCCGCACCCGCCGCGGCCCATCTCGTCGTACGTGTGCCCTGAGTGAATATCCCCGACCGCATGACCGCACCCTCTGTCGAATGTTTCGGCGTGCCTTTCGAATGTTGCCGGAACCGTACGGTCGTGTTTCGGGCCAGTCAAGAGGGTAGGAGCAAGGATTTACGAACCTTGCCCAGGCGCGTGTACAGGGCGGCGAGGGAGCTACGATTCGTCCATGAGCCCTGCAAAGGTCCAGCCCCAACAGGAGAAGGCGTCCGCCGGCGAGTCGTCGGAGAGCACCGCCACGCTGGCGGAGATCGCCCGAGCGGCCGGAGTCTCGGCTCCGACAGTTTCGAAAGTGCTGAACGGACGCGCCGACGTCGCCCCCGGTACGCGCACGAGGGTGGAGGAGCTGCTGCTGCGCCACGGCTACCGCCGCAGGCGTGGCGCCTCCCAGCAGTCCCAGCTCATCGATCTGGTCTTCCACGAACTGGACAGCGCCTGGGCGATGGAAGTCGTCCGCGGAGTCGAGAACGTCGCCAGGGAAGAGGGGCTGAGCCTGGTCCTCTCGGAGAGCGCCGGCCGGCTCACCCCTGGCCAGACATGGGTGGACGGCGTCCTGGCGCGCCGCCCGGCGGGAGTGATCCTGGTGCTCTCGGACCTCGACGCCGCCCAGCGGGCACAGCTGACGAGCCGCTCCATCCCGTTCGTCGTCGTCGACCCCGCGGGCGACCCCGGTGACGACATCCCGTCGGTGGGAGCCACCAACTGGCAGGGCGGCCTGGCCGCCACCCGTCATCTGACGGGTCTGGGCCACCGGCGCATCGGCGTCATCGGCGGGCCGGCCCGCATGATGTGCAGCCGGGCCCGGCTGGACGGCTACCGTGCCGCCCTGGAGACCTCCGGCGTGCCCATGGACCCCGAGCTCGTCCGGGAGGGCGAGTTCAACCACGAGGACGGCTACACGGCGGCCCTGGACCTGCTGCGGCTGCCGGAGCCGCCCACGGCCGTCTTCGCCGGCAACGACCTGCAGGCGCTCGGCGTCTACGAGGCCGCGCGCGAGCTGGGGCTGCGGATCCCGGAGGACCTCAGCGTCGTCGGCTTCGACGACCTGCCGCTCACCCGCTGGATCGGCCCCCCGCTCACCACGGTGCGCCAGCCCCTCATAGAGATGGCGGAGACCGCGGCCCGGCTGGTCCTCGACCTGGGCCGGGGCCGGCAGCCCGCGACGACCAGGGTCGACCTCGCGACGAGCCTGGTCGTCCGCAGCAGCACGGCCCCGCCCGGGGCGCCGGGCAACGGCAGCTGACTCCGAGGCGCGGACGGACCGCCTTCAGCCGACCCCGTACACGCCGGGCGTCGAGGAGGCGTTCTCCGGCTCGTTCCAGGACGTGCGGGTCTCCCGCCGGACGGTTGACGGCCCCTCCACGGAGGCCGAGAACCCGGCCCCCTTCAAGCGGCTGTTCAGCGCGGTGTACGCGTGAGGGCCGTACGACGTGTGGGCGATCCGTGAGGGCGGCGGGGGTTCCCGGACCGGGAACCCGTGGCCACCGTGGCCCAGACACTCGCCCGCCGTCCCGCGCGGGACGGCGTTTTCGCCCTCTGCGGACACCCCGGCCCCCTCCGCCCTCCCCGTTCCGGACCGACCTCGCCCGGCCCGCCCGATCCGCTGCCGCGACCGTGGTGACCTGGGGCGACACCGCATGTCCCGGCCACTGTCAGTGCCGGGGTGCAGACTGACCCGTATCCGGCACAACGGCGTTTCGGGAGGGTCATGTCATGACGGATGTACTGCTCACCGTAGGTACCCGCAAAGGGCTCTTCATCGGCCGCAGACGCGGCGGTACGTGGGAGTTCGGCGATCCTCATTTCAACGCCCAGGCGATCTACTCGATCGCGATCGACACCCGGGGTGGCGTGCCCCGCCTGCTGGTGGGCGGGGACAGTGCGCACTGGGGTCCCTCGGTCTTCCACTCCGACGACCTGGGCGGGACCTGGGTGGAGCCCAGACAGCCCGCGGTGAAGTTCCCGCAGTTCACCGAGGCGTCGCTGGAGCGGGTCTGGCAGCTCCACCCCGCCGGCCCGGAAGCCCCCGACGTCGTCTACGCGGGGACCGAACCGGCAGCGCTGTTCCGGTCGTACGACCGCGGCGAGTCCTTCGAGCTGGTCCGCCCGCTCTGGGAGCACCCGACACGGTCCAAGTGGGTGCCGGGCGGCGGCGGGGAGGGGCTGCACACGATCCTGACCGACCCGAGGGACGCGGCCGCCGTGACCGTCGCCGTCTCCACCGCCGGCGTCTTCCGCACCGAGGACGGCGGTGAACGCTGGGCCCCCTCCAACAAGGGCGTCTCAGCGGTCTTCCTGCCCGATCCCGATCCCGAGTTCGGCCAGTGCGTCCACAAGGTCACCCGGGACGCGGCCGATCCCGACCGGCTCTACCTGCAGAACCACTGGGGCGTGTTCCGCAGCGACGACGGCGGGAAGCGCTGGAAGGACATCGGCACCGGCCTGCCCTCGGACTTCGGCTTCGCCGCTGCCGCGCACCCGCATCGCGCGGACACCTTCTACGTCTTCCCGATCAACGCCGACGCGGACCGTGTGCCGGCCGGACGCCGCTGCCGCGTGTTCAGGACCGAGGACGCGGGCAAGACCTGGCAGCCGCTCACGCGCGGCCTCCCGGACGGCGACCACTACGGCACGGTGCTGCGCGACGGTCTCTGCACGGACGACGCGGACCCGGCGGGCGTCTACTTCGGCAATCGCAACGGTGAGGTGTACGCGAGCGCGGACGACGGGGACACCTGGCAGGAGCTCGCCTCGCACCTGCCGGACGTCCTGTGCGTCCGGGCGGCGGTGATCGGCTGACCGGGCGACGGCCGGTCGCCGTCAGGGCATCCCGGCGGGAGCGCTTCGCTCCCTGAGCCTCCCGCCGGATCGCCCCTCGGTCGGCACATCACTCCTCGGTCGGCACACAGAGCACCGGTACGGTGGACAGGTGCAGGAGCTTGTGCGGGGTGGATCCGAGGAGCGCTCCCCGGATGGGACTCTCGCCCCAGCTGCCCACCACGATGACCCTGGCCGCGTGCCGTGCGGCGGCTTCGATCAGCGCCTGTGCCGGGCTCTGGTCGATGACCTCGACCGTGGTCGGTACATCGGCCTCCTCCGCCGCGGCGACCGCCCGTTCCAGCCCGGTGCGCCCGGCCTGGCGGATGGCCTCGTAGTGGGCGCGGTACTCCTCGCCGGTGGGGCCGGGCGGGGCCGCGCCGTAGACCAGGACCAGCTGCTCGCCGAACGCGCCGGCCACCTCGATCGCCGCGCGCAGGGCCCGTGCGGCACCCGGTGACTCGTCGTACCCGAGGACCACGGACATCTCAGGCCTCCTTGCCGTGTACGAGGTCGGGGTCGACCACGCCCCGGCGCTCGGCCCAGAAGGCCGGCGACCGGAGCCGCAGCACCACCATGAGCACCACACCGGCGAGGCTGATGCAGATGCCGATGACGAGCGGCGGGCCGAGCCCGAACCAGGAGGTCCCGCTGTAGGAGTTCTCCGGGTCGGACATGTCGATGACGGACCGGACCAGCAGCCAGGTCAGCAGACCGGCTCCCACCAGCGGCCCGAGGCCGATGAGGAAGAAGTTGCGCGCACTTTCGGTGAGGTGTCGGCGGTAGTAGACGGCGCACGCCACCCCGGTGAGCGCGTAGTAGAAGGCGATGAGGAGGGAGAGCGCCGTCAGCGAGTCGAAGAGGGCGTTCTCGCTGATCTGGTTGACGACGAGGTACCAGGCGACGGCGATGACCGCCACCCACCACGTGCTCACGTCGGGGGTCCGGAAGCGTGGGCTGATGCGCGCGAAGTGGGCGGGCAGCGCGTGGCGGCGGGCCATCGAGAGCGCGGTGCGCGAGGCCGGGATGATCGTGGTCTGCGTCGAGGCGAGCGCCGACGTCGCGACGGCGAGCAGCACGATCCAGTCCCAGCCCCCCATGACCTCACCGGCGAGAAGGGCGAAGATGAACTCCTCCTCCTCGGCGTTCTCCGCGAGGTAGGCCGGTCCGGCGAACGCCACGACCGCGAAGCCGACGGACAGGTAGGTCACCAGCAGGATGACCGTCGACCAGACACCCGCCCGCCCGGGAGCGGTCGCGGAGTCCTCCACCTCCTCGGTGAGGTTGACGCACGACTCCCAGCCCCAGTAGATGAACACACCCAGCAGCAGACCTCCCGTGAGCGCCGCTCCGCCCGCCCCGAAGGGGTTGATCCACTCGACGGAGGGTCTGACGGAGTCGAAGTCGGTCGTGCCCGCGTAGACGCGGTAGAGCGCGACGACCACGAAGACGAGGAGGAACACCACCTGAGCCAGGATCAGGACGTTCTGCACCTTGGCCGAGATCTCGGTCCCGATCACGCACAGGCCGGTCATCACCACGATCAGGAGCACGGTGAGCAGTTGGCGCACGAAGGTGTTCTCGGCCCAGCTGTCGAGGCCGACGGCCATCAGCCCGAAGCTGACGGCGACGTCCGCCAGTGACCCGACCACGAGCACCCCGGTCATCGTGATGGCCCAGCCGCCGAGCCATCCGGTCCACGGCCCCAGAGCGCGTGTCACCCAGGAGAACGTCGTCCCACAGTCCTGGTCGACCTTGTTGAGGTAGTAGAAGGCCGAGGCGATGAGAAGCATCGGCACGAAGGAGGCGAAGAGCACTCCGGGCGCGTAGATACCGACGAGCGCCACGATCGGGCCGATGACAGCGGCCACCGAGTACGCCGGCGACGTCGCGTTCAGTCCGATGACCAGCGCGTCGACGAAGCCGATCGCGTTCGGCTTCAAGCTTGCCGGCGGTTCCGATCCGGCACGGTCCTCTGCCACGCTCCCTCACTAGGGTCACAGGCCTGACAAAAAGGCGGAATATTTCCTTCCGCATGCTATTGAGCTATGTCCCGGCGCGCATGTCAGGAGGGCACCCCGGGGCACCCTCCGACCCGCCCGGGGGCACCCCTCGGCCTTCACTGTTCGCGCATCCCCCACGGTGCGCCGTACTCGGTCAGGAGATCGAGGAACGGCCGGGGCGGCATGGCCTCGGGTCCCAGAACCCCGGTGCCGCCCCAGACGCCGCCCGCGACGAGTTCGAGGGCGGCCACGGGGTTGATCGCGGTCTGCCAGACCACGGCCTGGGAGCCGTACTCACGCATCGACCACTGGTTGTCGACCACGTGGTAGAGGTAGACCTCACGGGGCCTGCCGTCCTTGCGGCCTCTCACCCAGGTGCCCGCGCACGTCTTGCCATGCATCCGGTCACCGAGTCCGGCCGGGTCGGGCAGGCAGGCGGCCACCACGTCCCGCGGCGAGACCTGGGCGTCGCCGGCACCGCTCTTGACGGGGACGGGGTCCGTGCGGTCCAGACCGAGCTTGTGAAGGGTTCGCAGCACCCCGATGAACTCGTCGCCCAGCCCGTACTTGAAGGTGACCCGCCGGGCCTTCAGCCATCGGGGGACGAGCAGCACCTCCTCGTGCTCGACGTTGACGCACTCGACGGGCCCGATGCCCTCCGGGAAGTCGAAGACCTCCGGTTCGCTGAACGGGGCGGTGGTGAACCAGCCGCGCCCCTCCTCGTAGACGACCGGTGGGTTCAGGCACTCCTCGATGGTGGTCCAGATGCTGAAGGACGGGGCGAAGTCGTAGCCCTCCACCGTCAGGTCGGCGCCGTCACGGATCCCGATCTCCTCGATCTCGTCGAAGAGCTCGTCCGAGGCGTAGCGGGCGAACACGTCCGAGAGCCCCGGTTCCACGCCCATCCCGACCAGCGCGAGGAGGCCGGCGGCCTCCCATTCGGCCGCCCGGGCGAACTGGGCGTCCCCGAGCTTCACCCCGCACTCCTGGTACGGGCGGGACGGATGCGGCCGGGACAGCGACATGGCCATGTCGAGGTAGTGCGCGCCGTGGGCGAGGGCCGCCTCGAACAGCGGCATGACGAAGCGGGGGTCGGTGGCATTGAGCAGGACGTCGCAGCGGTGTTCGGTGAGTGCGGCGCGCACGGCTGCCGGGTCGGACGCGTCGAGCCGGACCGCGCCGAAGCGGGCCCCTGGCTCGCCCAGGGCCGCGACGGCGGTCTCCGCCCGCCCGAGGTCGTAGTCGGCGACCGCCATGTACTCGAAGAAGGGCCGCCGGGCCGCGATCCGGGTGATCGCCGTTCCCACGCCTCCCGCGCCGACCAGCAGAACACGCATGGGACACCACTCCTCCGCCTCGCCGACGGCACGGCCGGGCCGGCCGGGCCGGTGGAGTGGGGACGCTAACAGCCGCGCCGCCCGGCGGCGGGAGTCTGCGGCCGGTGTCCCGCGTCCGGGGCGTCGAGGCCCCGAAGAGCCACCCGGACGGGCTCGTGGAGAGGCTTCGGTCGGGGCGGGCGGCTGTCCTTCCCGGAAAAGGAGCCGGCCCCACCGGCGGGGGGATGCCGGTGGGGGGGATGCCGGTGGGGCCGGGTGCTCACAGAGATGCGGGGGTGCACCGCCGGAGCTCGGGTCACAGGGCTCGTGCCCGCGTGCGGCCCACCTGTGCGGGACGGCCGGGACCGGATCCCGGGCGCCGGGCTGCGGACCGGCTGCGGTCCGCCGTGTGTTCCGCCGGGGCGGAGCTCACGGCAGGCGCCAGTCCACCGGCTGCTCTCCCCCACGGACCAGGAAGTCGTTGGTGCGGCTGAAGGGCCGCGAGCCGAAGAAGCCGCGGTCCGCGGACATGGGGGAAGGGTGCGCCGACTCGATCGCGGGCAGTTCCCCGAGGAGCGGCCGCACATTGCGCGCGTCCCGCCCCCACAGCACGGAGACCATCGGCTTGCCGCGCGCGGCAAGCGCGCGGATGGCCTGTTCGCTCACTTCCTCCCAGCCCTTGCCCCGGTGGGCGGCCGGCTTGCCCGGTGCCGTGGTCAGCGCCCGGTTGAGCAGGAGCACTCCCTGCCGCGTCCAGGGCGTCAGGTCTCCGTTGGACGGCCTCGGTACACCGAGGTCGGCGTGGAGCTCCCGGAAGATGTTCTCCAGGCTCCCCGGCAGCCGCCGCACGTCGGGGGCGACCGCGAAACTCAGCCCGATCGCCATGCCCGGGGTCGGGTAGGGGTCCTGACCCACGATCAGGACGCGTACGTCGTCGAAGGGCTGCTGGAAGGCGCGCAGGACGTTCTGCCCCGCCGGCAGGTAGGTGCGGCCCGCGCCGATCTCCGCGCGGAGGAAGTCCCCCATCGCCGCGATCCGGCCGGCCACGGGTTCCAACGCCTGAGCCCAGCCGGGCTCCACAATTTCACTCAACGGTCGCGCTGCCACAGGCGTCACCCTACCGGCCTACACCGACAGCGTGATCATGCGGTCCCCGCCGGTGCCGCCCTTGGGGATAGTCTGCGCGTCGTCATCCGTCCCCCACTCCCCGGAACCAGTCCATGAGAGCGCGTCCGTGGTGTCGCCCGCGGTGAGCGAGCCGACCGAACAGCGGTCGGACGAGAGGTGGTTGTCGTGACCGGAGCCCCTGGCACCTTCGTCCTCGGGGTGGACTCGGGCGGTTCGGGGCTGAGGGTGGCCCTGGGGTCCGTGGACGCCCGGCGCCCCGTCCACACCGAAATCTGCGCCGAACCGGTGCGGACCGGGACGGCAGGCATCGATGCCGGGCACCTGCTGGAGCAGCTGCTGCCGGCGGCCCGGCGGTTGCTGGAGCGGGAGGGCCCCGGAGCCTCCGTCACGACTGCGGCGCTCGGAGCGGCGGGCATGGCGACGCTCGGGGAGCGGCTGCGGGCGGAGGTGCCCACCGCGCTCACCGACACGCTGGGGGTCCGGCGGATGGCCCTGGCCGCCGACGCGGTCACCGCCTACGCCGGGGCGCTGGGCCAGCGGCCCGGAGCGGTCGTGGCGGGGGGGACCGGCATGGTCGCGCTCGGTACCGACCTGAGGACGTGGCGCAGGGCGGACGGCTGGGGACATCTGCTGGGCGACAGCGGCGGGGGCGCCTGGATCGGCCGTGCGGGGCTCGATGCGGCGATGCGGGCCCACGACGGCCGGCGGGGTGGTTCACCCGCACTGCTGGAGCGGCTGGAGGCGGTCTTCGGGCCCGTCACCGGCCTTCCCGGTCTGCTGTATCCGCGTACGGACCGTCCCGCGCTGCTCGCCTCCTTCGCCCCCGAGGTCGTCGCGTGCGCCCTTGGAGACGAGGTCGCCGCGGGGATCCTGCGGGAGGCCGCGGCGCACATCGCCGAAGCCGCGGCCGCGGTCTGCCCCGGCCCTGCCGAATCCGGCCCCGACGGCTGCGAGGTCGCCCTCACCGGTGGGCTGTTCCGCATGGGCGAGCCGCTTCTCGCACCACTCCGCGAAGAACTGGCCGCACAGATCCCGCGGGCACGCGTGGTGCCGGCGGCAGGAGACCCGCTGCACGGTGCGCTGGAGATCGCCCGGGCGCTCGCCGGACCGGGGCTGCGCGTCCCGTCCCACCCGACCCTGCTGTTCGTACCGGGAGTAACGTAGACGATTCGAGCGATCGCCCGCCGGGACGGAGCAGGTCAGTCGCCTACTACGCCACTCAACAGACATATATGGACAGATGACGTCCAGCCGCCCCCTCGTCGAACAGAGGGGCACCCAAAACCAGTAGCATGCGGCGCCATGAGCACCCCCACTGGGCCCGCTTCCGGCCTGCCTGTACGAATGCCGCGACCTCGCCAGTCCGGACGGCACCGCCGCCCGGAGCCCGTGGTCGCACCTGAGGGCGCTGCCGCGCTCGTTCTTGCCCTTCCCGGTACCCCTTCCCCGGCCTCGCGCAGCCTGGCCGAGGAAGTCATCAGCATCGCCCGCTCCGAGCTGCCCGGTCTCAACGCGCAGATCGGCTATCTCGACGGCGACGACGCCGAATACCCGACGCTCGCCTCCGTACTCACCCATGCCGCCGCCGAGCGCACCGCGCGCTACGAGCAGGCCACCGCCGCCGGCCGCGAGGTCGCCGAGCCCTCGGGGCCGTCCGCCGTCGTGGTGCCGCTGCTCGCGGGGCCGGACAGCGCCCTGATCCGGCGCATACGGCAGGCCGTCATGGACAGCGGCACGCAGGCGGAGCTGACCGATGTCCTGGGTCCCCATCCGCTGCTCGCCGAAGCGCTGCACGTGCGGCTCTCGGAGGCCGGGCTGTCACGCGCCGACCGCGCGAGGCTGTTCACCGTGGCGACCGCGGCCGACGGCATCGTGCTGGCCACGGTCGGCGGCGAGGAGGCCGTGCAGGCCGCCGGGATCACCGGCATGCTGCTGGCCGCCCGCCTCGCGGTGCCGGTGATGGCCGCGGCCCTGGACGTGGAGGGCTCCGTGGCCTCGATCGCCGCGCAGCTGCAGAACTCCGGCTCCGCGCAGCTCGCGCTGGCGCCGTACCTGGTGGGCCCGGAGATCGACGCCGGACTGCTGGACGCGGCCGCGAAGGAGGCCGGCTGCGCGACCGCCGAGCCGCTCGGCGCGTACCCGGCCATCGGCAAGCTCGTGCTCTCGCTGTACGCGACGACGCTGGGGATCACGCCGGCGACACCGCAGGGCGCCCAGGCGCACTGATCCGCGGACGAGGCGCGGACCGCTCCGGTCCGCGCCTCGTCGCGGTCAGCTCACCGCATACCCCTCTGCGCCCACCGGCGCGCCCGGCACGTCAGGATGCCGGGGCGCTTCAGGTCGCGTCAGCCGAAGACCACGCAGGAGGCGGCCGGAACCTCGATGGAGCCCGCGTGCGCCGGGATTCCGGTCTCGGCGTCCACGGCGAACCAGCTGACGTTCCCCGAGTGCTCGTTGGCGGCGTACAGCCACTGCCCGGAGGGGTCGAGGGCGAGGTCGCGGGGCCAGCGTCCGCCACAGCCCACGGCAGCCGCGAGGGCAGGCTTCTCCGCCGTCTCGTCGAGCGTGAGCACGGAGATGCTGTCGTGCCCGCGATTTGCGGTCCACAGGAACCTGCCGTCGTGGGAGACCACCACCTCCGACGGGTAGGTGCGCACGGCCGGGCCCTCGCCGTGGTCATGCGGCAGCACAGGCGTCTCCCCCAGGGGTTCGAGCAGCCCCGCGGGGGCGTCCCAGCGGCAGACCGTGACCGTCGGCTCCAGCTCGTTCAGGACGTAGGCGTGTCCCCCGGACGGGTGAAAGGCAAGATGACGTGGCCCGCTCCCCGGTCGCAGGGCCGCCTCCGAGTGCAGCCGCAGCGCGCCCGTGGCGGGCTCGAGGGCGCAGACGCGGACGGAGTCCGTACCGAGATCCACGCTCAGCACCCACGTGCCCGACGGGTCGGGGAGCACCTGGTGGGCGTGCGGGGCCGACTGGCGGTCCTCGTCCGGACCGCGGCCCTCGTGGCTCAGCACGGCACCCACCGGCCCGGGCGCGCCGTCGTCCCCCACGGGCAGCACGGTGACGCTGCCGGACCCGTAGTTGGCGGTGAGGAGACGGCCCCCGGCGAGGGCGAGGTGGGTCGGGCTGTTCCCGTCCACCGGCCGCACCTCTCCGATCAGCCGTGGAGAGCTGTCGGCGCCGACGGTGAAAGCCGCGGCGGCGCCCTCGGAGGACTCGCTGACCGCGTAGAGCACGGTGTCACCCGTCGCGGGAGCCTGGCCGACCGCGAGGAAGGACGGGTCGGGCACGACGTCCGTCGACCCGAGCACGGTCAGCTCCCCGGTGTCCCGGTCGACGGCGGCGACGGTGATGCCACGGCCGCCCGCCGAGGTGAACGACCCTATGAATGCCCGCACTGCGTGGTCGGCGCCCATCGCGCTACCCCTCTTCACGTCCGTCCCGATCTTCCCGGCCGACGGTAGCAGGCAGCACCTTTTGGTCCGTACCAAAGAGCGCGGAGAGGTCAGGCTCCGATCAGCGGGGCACGCGGCGAGCTGTGCAGGGGCGCGGCGAGCTCGGCGAGCGCCCTTTCCAGACTGTGCAGGTGGGCCAGCGCGGGTTCGGTGACACCGGCGGGCGGCAGGACACCGGCGACGGGGGCCGTCTGCCTCCGCACGGGCGCCGTCAGCGCCTCCACCGACGCCTCCACCCGCCAGCAGGCCGCGGCCAGCCGGGCGTCGTGGGAGGCCTCCGGGTCCGCCGCGACGGACGCCAGGCCCCGGACCTCGCGTGCGCAGACGTCGAGCAGCGCGAGCACCTGCCCGGCCCGTACCTTACGGGCGCGGAGCGGACTCAGCGGATGCACGAGGGGGCCGAGGGAGAGTCGTACGCGCCCGAGGAGCGCCTCCAGTTCGGCGACGCGGGGAGCGGGGTCGGCGGTCGGCGAGCCCGCCAGCCGTGCGGCGGCTTCGGCGGTGCACGCGTGCACGCAGCGCAGGGCCCGCTGGATCCAGGCGTCGGTCGTGGCGTGGGTGGTGACCGGGAGGAGCAGCAGCACCGCCACCATCGCGCCGAGGGCGCCGACTCCGGTCTCCAAGAGGCGCAGGGTGAGCAGTGCGGGGTCCAGGACACCCAGCAGTCCGTAGAGCGTCCCCGCCAGGACCGTCACCGAGAACATCATCCAGGTGTACGAGAGTGCTGCCGTGTAGAAGATGCCGAAGACGCCGAGCGCCACCAGAGCGGCGGACGGCAGGACCGCCCCGTGCAGCGGGGCGATGACGAGCAGCCCGACGGGGACGCCGGCCAGCGTGCCCAGCACCCGGCGGAATCCGCGGACCAGGGTCTCGCCGCGCGACGCCGTGTTGACGAAGACCCACCAGGTGGCCCCCACGGCCCAGTACCAGCGCTCCCCGGAGAGCAACTGGCCCGCCAGCAGAGCGAGGGCTCCGCCCGCGGTCGCCTGGACGGCCTGGCGCGTGGTCGCCCGGGCCAGCCCACGGCCCACCACGGGCGCGAGGGGTACGGTCACGGGCAGCCGCCGCTCGTAGCACCAGAGGCCGAAGCGGACGGCCGACGCCGTGAGGAGCGAGAGAAGGACGGCGGAGTACACCTCGGGCAGCTGCTCCGGAAGGGTGCGGAGGAACTGGGTGATGAAGAAGGCCATGAAGGCGAACACCCCGAGCGCGTGGCCGCGGGGCCCCCACCGCCTGGCGTAGACGCCGACGCCCATGACCGCGAGAAAGGCCAGGTCACGCGCGACGGGATGGTCGTGCAGCCCGGCGGCCAGAGCGAACACAGGGAGCCCGGCGGCGGGCAGGAGCACCGTGGTGACCGCCTGGCCGCGCACGGTGGGGTCGGTCACCGTGAAGAGGGCCAGCAGTGCCGCCAGCCCGCCGGTGATCGCACCGACGAGCGAGTGCCCGGCCAGGCCGCACACGACGACGGCCAGCCCGATGCCCAGGACGGCCCTGGTCGCGTGACGCAGACGCAACCGCCCCGGGTCCGGAGCCACGAACGCCCTCTTCAGCACAGATGCCCGCCCCTTCTCATGAAAAAGGGCGCCACGGAATCCGCAGCGCCATCGACAGGACCATCTCACCACGCGCAGGGCTGCTGGCTCAACCGTCGCCCGATCCACTGAGCCATTGGTACAGCCGATTGAGCCCTGCGCATACCAGGGGACGACCATTGGTCACGCAGACGGGCCTACGCAGGAAGCCAGGACGTCCGGAGCATCCGCTCCTGGACGCCGCGATCCGGGCGCCCCGGTCCATGTGAGCCGGAGCGCCCGGGAGCGCCCGCCCCGAAGGCGGCACGCGTCAACGGCCGTACGTGGCCCGGCACAGGGCGACGATGTCGGCGGAGGCGACCCCGCGGCCCGTCGCGCACACGGCACGCAT
>NZ_NEUF01000097.1 GCF_002910915.1 Streptomyces sp. SM10
GTCCGGGGCCGCGGCTCGGGACGGGTTTCGATGGCGGGAATGACCTGCTTCCGTCGCGGAGACCGTTCGAGGCTGATCTACAGCTTCCGCGTCCACCGGGGCCGGAAAGGTGAACCCAAAGGGTTCACCTGGCAGGACTATCGCGACCTCATCGTGAGAGCGCACAACCAGCTCAAAGGTCCCATCGTCCTGGTGTGGGACAACCTGCGTACTCATCTCATGCCGCAGATGAAGGACTTCATCACCGCGAACGAGGACTGGCTGACCGTTTTCCACTTCCCGTCCTACGCACCCGACCTCAATCCGCAGGAAGGCATCTGGTCTCTCGTGAAACGGACCATCGGCAACCTCGCCGCCGCGAACCTCGACCAGCTCGCCGCCGCCGTGAAGCGCAGTCTCAAGAAGACCCAGTACCGACCGCACCTCATCGACGGCTGCCTCATGGGCACCGGCCTGACCATAGGCAGCTGACCAGGGTCAAGCCGACATCACACATTCAAGTTCAGTAGCAACTCGCCAAGAGGATCACACGAGGCGGAGCTCGAGTCTTGAACAGTGGTGGTGTGTACGCCGTGAAGGCCTGGGGCTTGACGTAGTTCAAACGTCTGAACTTGTCCGGACAGGGGCAATTTGATTGCCGGCGACGGGCGGGAGGGGGCGAGTTGATCGGGGTGCGGGCGGTGCCGCGGTGTCCGTCAGGGTGGGTGAGGTGATGACAGTGACTGCTGGTTCCCCACGTACCACGCCGTACCCACGGCTGGCGTGAGCAGGAACGGCCGCCCCCGTGCCATGGGGGCGGCCGTTCCCTTTCGAGCCGTTCGCTGGAGGCCGTGACCGGATTCGAACCGGTGTAACTCGAGTTGCAGTCGAGCCCCTGAGCCTCTCGGGCACACGGCCGTGCGATTCTTGATCTGCACCGACCGTACGAGGCTGGCGGGGGCCGGCTCAAGAGAAGCGGGTGTGCCGCAACACGACTGCCATGCCGCGTTCATGTCCGGCGTCCGGGAGCCGGCAGTCGGACCATGGACGTACGGCCAAGGGCCGATCCGGAGTACCTCCTCCGACAGGGGCCACCGGCTGTTTCGGCCCTTACGCTGGACGCCATGACTGCCCTGGAACCCCGTGACGCCGAGGTCACCGCCGCCCTCGTGGAGACCACCGTCGCCGAACCGGCGGAAGGCGTCCTCGGGCGGACCTACCGGGCGCTCAGCATCGGGATCGTCTCGGTCGTCCTGCTCATCGCCTTCGAGGCGACCGCCGTCGGCACGGCGATGCCGGTCGCGGCCAAGGAGCTGCACGGCATCCCGCTCTACGCGTTCGCCTTCTCCGCGTACTTCACCACCAGCCTCTTCGCCATGGTGCTCTCCGGGCAGTGGGCCGACCGGCGGGGTCCGCTCGCCCCGCTCGCCACGGGGATCGGCGCCTTCGGGGCCGGGCTGCTGCTCTCCGGCACGGCCGGGGGCATGTGGATGTTCATCCTGGGCCGGGCCGTCCAGGGCGTCGGCGGCGGGCTCGTGATCGTCGCGCTGTACGTGGTCATCGGGCGGGCCTACCCGGAGCGGATCCGGCCGGGCATCATGGCGGCCTTCTCCGCCGCCTGGGTCGTCCCGTCCGTCGTCGGGCCGCTCGCCTCCGGCACGGTGACCGAGCACCTCGGGTGGCGCTGGGTCTTCGTCGGCATCCCCGTCCTCATCCTCCTGCCGCTCGCCCTCGCGCTGCCCGCGATCCGGCGGATGGCGGGCGGGCCGGCGGACGCCGAAACCGGTGCGGAGCCGTTCGACGGGCGCCGCATCCGGCTCGCGCTCGGGATCTCGGCGGGCGCCGGGCTGCTCCAGTACGCGGGGCAGGAGCTGCGGTGGCTCTCGCTGGTCCCCGCGCTCGCCGGGGCCGCACTGCTCGTGCCCGCGGTGCGTGGGCTGCTGCCCCGGGGGACCCTGCGGGCCGCGCGGGGCCTGCCCGCCGTGATCCTGCTGCGGGGGATGGCGGCCGGCTCCTTCATCGTCGCCGAGTCCTTCGTCCCGCTGATGCTCGTGACCCAGCGCGGACTGTCCCCGACGCTGGCCGGCCTCTCCCTGGCCGCGGGCGGCCTGACCTGGGCGCTCGGTTCGTACGTGCTGGCCCGGCCCAGGCTGGAGCCCCATCAGGGGGCACTGATGATGGCGGGCATGGTGCTCGTGACGCTGGCGATCGTGGCCGCGCCGAGCGTGCTGATCGAGGCGGTGCCGGTGTGGACCCTGGCCGTGGTCTGGGGCGTGGGGTGCTTCGGCATGGGCATGGTGATCGCGTCGACGAGCGTGCTGCTGCTGAAACTGTCGGCCCCGCGGGAGGCGGGTGCCAATTCGGCGGCCCTCCAGATCTCGGACGGCCTGTCCAACGCGCTGCTGCTCGCCGCGGGCGGTGCGGCGTTCGCCGCGCTCGGTGGCGGCGCGGTGGGCGCGGCTGCCCACGGGGCGGTCGGCAGCGAGGCCGCCGTCGCGCACCCCGGAGCGTTCGTGGTGGTGTTCATGCCGATGGCAGCGGTGGCGCTGGTGGGAGTGTGGGTCGCGAGCCGGGTGCAGCCCCGGTAGGCCTGTGTGGTACCGATGTGACCCCACTCGGTAGTACCGTTTTGGTATGGCTATGAACCTGCGTCTCCGCGACGACCAGACCGAGGCCCTCAAGCGGCGGGCCGAGCAGGAGGGCACGAGCATGCACGCGATACTGCTCAAGGCTGTGGACGACTACCTCGCCCGGACGGCCCAGGAGGCCATCGTCCGCCAGACCGCCAAGGAGCAGGCCGCCAAGTGGGGCGAGCTGATGGACCGTCTCAAGTGACCTGCGTCTACCTCTCCTCCGAGGACATCCTCGTCATCGCGGGATACGCCTGCTCCGACATGCAGGTCGTCGTGCGGGACGCCGGGCTCCTGGAGTCCGCGGCGCATCGCCCTTCCGCTGCCATGTTCGGGGAGGAGGCGTACCCGGACGTGATCGACAAGGCTGCGGCGCTCCTCCAGTCCCTTGCGATCAATCACCGACTTTTCGACGGCAACAAGCGGACGGCGTGGCTGTCCTGTGTCACGTTCCTGGCGATGAACGGCGTGGACCTGCGTCCGGACATCGACGCTGCGGAACGGCTGGTCATCGCGGTGGCGACCGGTGAGGCGGACGAGGTGAAGGTCATCGCCCAAGGACTGCGCGATCTGGTCGTCGCTGTGGTGTGACAGCCGTCGCACTATCCTCCGGAGCGGCGTCGTCCGGGAAGGGTTCCGCCCCGCCCGCCGGTAGGGTGGCCCGGTTGTCGTATCGCGTACGGGCCGGTTCCGGTCCGTACGGCCAGCGCCCCACGTACCCGAGTGCCGAACCGGAGACCGTGACTACTACCGCCTCCCACCACCTCTCACCCGCCTTTCCCGGCCGCGCCCCCTGGGGTACGGCAGGCAAGCTGCGCGCCTGGCAGCAGGGTGCGATGGACAGGTACATCCAGGACCAGCCGCGCGACTTCCTCGCCGTCGCGACCCCCGGCGCGGGGAAGACCACCTTCGCGCTGACCCTCGCCTCATGGCTGCTGCACCACCACGTGGTGCAGCAGATCACCGTCGTGGCGCCCACCGAGCACCTCAAGAAGCAGTGGGCGGAGGCCGCCGCCCGCATAGGCATCAAGCTCGACCCGGAGTACAGCGCCGGACCCGTGAGCAAGGAGTACCACGGGGTCGCGGTCACGTACGCCGGAGTCGGCGTACGCCCGATGCTGCACCGCAACCGGTGCGAGCAGCGCAAGACCCTCGTGATCCTCGACGAGATCCACCACGCCGGTGACTCGAAGTCCTGGGGCGAGGCGTGCCAGGAGGCGTTCGACCCGGCGACCAGGCGCCTCGCGCTCACCGGCACGCCCTTCCGGTCGGACACCAACCCGATCCCCTTCGTCGCGTACGAGGAGGGCAACGACGGCATCCGCCGCTCCTCGGCCGACTACACCTACGGCTACGGCAACGCCCTCGCCGACGGGGTCGTCCGCCCCGTGATCTTCCTCAGCTACAGCGGCAACATGCGCTGGCGCACCAAGGCCGGGGACGAGATCGCCGCGCGGCTCGGCGAGCCGATGACCAAGGACGCCATCGGGCAGGCCTGGCGCACCGCGCTCTCGCCCACCGGCGAATGGATCCCCAATGTGCTGGCCGCCGCGGACAAGCGGCTGACCGAGGTGCGCAAGGGCATTCCGGACGCCGGCGGGCTGGTCATCGCGACGGACCAGGAGTCGGCGCGCGCGTACGCCAAGATCCTCAAGTCGGTCACCGGCGAGAAGCCGACCGTGGTCCTCTCCGACGAGAAGGCCGCGTCCAAGAACATCGACAGGTTCAGTCAGGACGAGTCGCGCTGGATGGTCGCGGTCCGCATGGTGTCCGAGGGCGTCGACGTCCCGCGTCTCGCGGTCGGCGTGTACGCGACGACGATCTCCACACCGCTCTTCTTCGCCCAGGCCGTCGGCCGTTTCGTACGGTCGCGGCGCCGGGGCGAGACCGCCTCCGTCTTCGTGCCGACCATCCCGATGCTCCTCGACTTCGCGAACGAGATGGAGGTCGAGCGCGACCACGTGCTCGACAAGCCCAAGAAGGGCAGCGACGAGGAGAACCCCTTCGCCGAGGAGGACCAGCTCCTCGCCGACGCGGAGAAGCCGGAGGACGAGGAGACCGAGGACCAGCTGCCCTTCGAGGCGCTGGAGTCCGACGCGGTCTTCGACCGGGTGCTCTACGACGGTGCCGAATTCGGCATGCAGGCGCACCCCGGCAGCGAGGAGGAGCAGGACTACCTCGGCATCCCGGGACTCCTCGAACCCGACCAGGTGCAGATGCTGCTCCAGAAGCGGCAGACCCGGCAGATCGCGCACAGCCGCCAGAAGCCGGCCGCGGAGGCCGACCTCCTGGAGAAGGCGGCCGAGAACCGTCCCGTGGTCACGCACAAGAAGCTGCTGGAGCTGCGCAAGCAGCTCAACACCATGGTGTCGGCCTACACCCACCAGAGCGGCAAGCCCCACGGGGTGATCCACACCGAGCTGCGGCGGGTGTGCGGCGGTCCGCCCAGCGCGGAGGCGACGGCCGGACAGATCCAGGACCGGATCAAGAAGGTCCAGGAGTGGGCCACCCGGATGCGGTGAACCGGGTGCGGTGATCCGGACCCGACGGGCCCCGGTGCGCGGGCGGTTCACACCGCCCGCGCACCGGGGCCCGTTCGTCGCACGCCCCTCCGGGCTGGGGCGCGCCCCAGCCCGGAGGGGCGTGCGGGCGTGCGGTGGGGCGCCCGCACGGAAGATATTTGCAAAAGTTCTTCACCGGGTGTTAACAAGCGTTCACCGGTGGTGTACGGCGCGCCGCCTCGGAGTCACGCGACTTGGACGCGCGTAGATGTTCGGGTTCCGGACGGTCCTGCGCTGACCGGCGGTTATGCGGTGCTCGTCCGGAGGGAGACCGGATTCTGGACGAGGGCTTCCGCTGAGCGGACTCCCTCGCTAATGTCCCCGAAACATGAACGCCCCGTGGCAGTGTGGCCGCGGAGCGCAGCCGGTGCCATGGCCATTCGGCGGCGTCTCGGTGCGTCGCGCCGAGGGACCGGCGTCGGTGGACCCCTTGAGACAACCGCCCCGCTCACCACGAGGGAGAGGGCGTCGTGACCGCGGAGACTTCTCAGACGCTCGACCGGGGACTGCGTGTCCTCAAACTGCTCGCCGATACCGATCACGGCCTGACCGTCACCGAGTTGTCCAACAAGCTCGGCGTCAACCGCACCGTGGTCTACCGACTGCTCGCCACCCTGGAACAGCACGCGCTCGTCCGGCGTGACCTGGGCGGCCGGGCCCGAGTGGGTCTGGGCGTGCTGCGCCTGGGCCGACAGGTGCACCCGCTCGTCAGGGAGGCCGCGCTGCCCGCGCTGCGCTCCCTGGCCGAGGACATAGGGGCCACCGCCCACCTCACGCTCGTCGACGGATCGGACGCGCTCGCGGTCGCCGTCGTCGAGCCGACGTGGACCGACTACCACGTGGCCTACCGGGCCGGCTTCCGCCACTCCCTGGACCGGGGTGCGGCGGGCCGGGCGATCCTCACGGCCCGGCAGAAGACGACGGTCGACCATCCCGGCTACACCCTCACCCAGGGCGAGCTCGAGGCCGGAGCCTGCGGGGCCGCGGCACCGCTCGTCGGGGTCTCGGGGGTGGAGGGCAGCGTGGGCGTGGTGATGCTCGCCGACGCCGTCCCGGAACGGGTCGGACCCCGGGTCCTCGACGCGGCCCGTGAGGTCGCCGACGCGCTGCGTTAGCCACACCGCCCGACCGCCCCCGGCACCGCCGGGGCGGTCGGGACCGGGGACGCACGGCGGCTAGATTGGGCGGGTGGCCATTCGTCTCTCCCGCTCCCGCGCCCTCGCCGTCTGCGCGCTGCCCGTCCTCGCCCTGTTCGCCACGGCCGCCTTCGCGCCGCTGCCGTTCACCGTGGCACAGCCCGGCACCACCGCCGATGTCCTGGGGGACGACAAGGGCAAGCAGGTCATCACCATCACGGGCGCGCCGACCCGCACGACCGACGGCGAGCTGAGGATGACGACGATCCTCGCGACCGCGCCGTCGGCCGACGTCAGGGTCGGGGACGTGGTGGACAGCTGGTTCAGGGCGGACCGGGCGGTCATGCCGCGCGACTCCGTCTATCCGACCGGCGACTCCGTGAAGGAGATCGAGCAGCACAACCTCCAGGACATGGAGAAGTCGCAGAACGTCGCCGTCGACGCCGCCCTGAAGTACCTGGACAGGAAGCCCGGCTCGGTGGACATCACCCTTCACCTGGCCGATGTCGGCGGTCCCAGCGCGGGCCTGTTCTTCTCGCTGGGCATCATCGACAAGCTGGACGGCGACGGCTCCGGCGGCGATCTGACCGGCGGACGCACCGTCGCCGGCACGGGGACCATCGAGGCCGACGGCAAGGTCGGCGCGGTCGGCGGGGTCTCCCTCAAGACGCAGGCCGCCCGGCGTGACGGTGCCACGGTCTTCCTCGTGCCGAAGGCCGAGTGCAAGCAGGCGGAGGCCGAGCGGCCCGAGGGGCTGCGGCTGATCCCCGTCACGACACTGGAGAGCGCGGTGTCCTCGCTGCGGGCGCTGGAGCAGGGCGGCTCGGTCCCGAGCTGCTGACCTGGGGCTCCGGGCCTCCCACCAGGGCCGCGACGACGATGGGCAGGGTCGCGCAGAACGCGACGACCCCCGCCTTCCCGGCGCTCCCCGTGGTCTCCAGGACGAACCACGGTACGCCGATGAGGGTCAGCGAAGTCCCGGCGGTGGAAAACGAGTTGGCTGCCAGGACGGCGACGATCGGCGTGCGGTGCGGTGGGGTGCGTCTCCCCCCGTCCACGGTCACACCGCCCGTGGCGCGCGGGCTCGGACGGGAGGTGCCTGGGTGAGCTTCAGGCCCAGCTGGATCATCGTCCAGCCCACACGGTGGCGGAACCCGGGGCGTGCCGGGTGGAATCCAGCGGCCTCGTCGCGGAGTTCGGCGGAGCGGAAGGTGTGGAGCATCAGGTGGATGTCGCTGTGCATGACGGTGGCCTCCTCATTCGGCGGGGCGCGGGAACACGTGCAGATGCGTGCGGACGACGGCCGAGCCCTCGGAGCCCTCGGGGACCCGGCCCCGATAGCTGTTCACCAGGTCCTGGATCTTCTGGGCGAGTTCCTGGGAGAGCTCGGGAGTGAGCCGTACCTGGAAGTTGCTGAGATCGAAGCTCTCGCGCCACTCCTCGGGCCACTCGTGCATCGTTCCGAGCCAGGTGTTCAGCTCCTGGGCGTGCGTGGAGGCCGTCTCGTGGAGGAGGACCCCGACGGCGCCGCGCACCTCGGCGTCCGGGTGGTCCAGGAAACTGTTGCTGTTGAGGGTGGTGCCCATGTGAACGGCCTTCCACCACCGCTCGCGACCCTTGCCGCGCTCCGGGGCGTCCTCGACGAAGCCGTAGGCCGCGAGCTGCCGCAGGTGGTAGCTGGTGGCACCGCTGGACTCGCCGAGACGCTCGGCGAGTCCGGATGCGGTGGCGGGTCCGAACTCCCGCAGGGCGTTCAGCAGGCGGATGCGCAGGGGGTGGGCGAGCCCGCGCAACGTCCGGGCGTCGATCTGATGGATGTTCAGTTCGTCTGCGGCGGGGGCGCGGTTCTCGGGCTCGTTCGGTGGCATGGCATGACCATAAGGTTGCAAAGACAGCTTTGCAACATCTTTTTGCAACGGATTCTTTGCATGCCGTTCCCAGGGTCGGACGCGGCAACACCGGGGCCCGTACCGCGCGTTGCGGTACGGGCCCCCGGTGGAGTGCGAAGTCGGGCGGTCTCAGCCCTCCTGGATGAAACCTTCCTCCACCAGCCAGTCCATCGCCACCTCGTGCGGGTCCTCCCCGCCCACGTCCACCTTCGAGTTGAGCTCCTGAGCCAGCGAGGTCGTCAGCTTCTCGGTGACGGGAGCCAGCAACTCGGCGATCTCGGGGTACTTGTCGAGGGTCGCCGTGTGGATGAGGGGGGAGGCGTTGTAGTTGGGGAAGAACTGCTTGTCGTCCTCCAGGACGTCAAGGTTCATCGCCTTGATCCGGCCGTCCGTGGTGTAGACCTCGCCCAGCAGGCAGCCGCCGGAATTCACCTGGGTGTAGATGATCCCCGCGTCCATCTTCTTGATGTTGGCGGCCGGCAGCTTCATCCCGTAGTGCTTCTGCATGCCGGGCAGCCCGTCGTCGCGCGAGGCGAATTCGTTCTCCACGCAGACGGTGACGGCCTTCGGGTCCTTCTTGGCCAGGGCGGCCACGTCCGAGAGGTTCTTCAGGTGGTACTTGGCGTTGTTCTTCTTGCTGATGGTCAGGGCGTACGTGTTGTCGAGGGTGGCGGGCGGCAGCCAGGTCACCCCGTTGGCCTTGTCCTCGTCGCGTACGGCCTTCCACTGCTCCTGCGGGTCCGCGATCGGCTTGGCGTGGCCCAGGTAGGTGATCCAGCCCGTGCCCGTGTAGTCGTACAGCGCGTCGGCGTCGCCCTTGACGACCGCCTCGCGCGCGCTGATCGACCCCGGCAGGTTCGTCCGGTCCAGGACCTCGGCGCCGGCCGCCTTGAAGACCAGGCCCAGGATCTGGCCGAGGATGATGTTCTCGCTGAAGTTCTTCGAGGTCACCGTCAGCGACGCGCCCTTGAGCGGCTGCCCCTGTCCGACCGACCCCGGTTCCACCTCGTCCACCAGCGGTGAACCGCTCTTCAGCCCGCACCCCGTGAGCAGGAGGGCCAGCGCGGCCGCCGATGCCAGGCCCGTACGTACCCTCACGCTTCCTCCAGTCCGCGCGGCGTCAGCCACAGTTCGACCAGCGAGGCCAGCCAGTCCACCAGCAGGGCGAGCACCACCGTCAGTACGGAACCGAGGATCAGCACGGGCATGCGCTGGGTCTGGATCCCCGAGGTGATGAGGTCGCCGAGCCCTCCGCCGCCGCCGAAGGTGGCGAGGGTCGCGGTGCCCACGTTGAGCACCAGGGCGGTGCGCACGCCGGCCAGGATGAGCGGGACGGCGAGCGGCAGTTCGACCTTGGTGAGCGTGCCCATCGCCGACATGCCGATGCCCTTGGAGGCTTCGACGAGCGTCGGTTCGATCTGGTTCAGGCCCGCCACCGTGTTGGAGAGCACCGGCAGGACCGCGTAGATCACCATGCCGGTGATGGCCGTCGAGGGGCCGATGCCCAGCCAGATCACCAGCAGGGCCAGCAGCCCGATCGCGGGCGTGGCCTGGCCGATGTTGGCGAGGGCCGTGACCGCGGGGGCGGCCCTCCTGATGCCGCGCCGGGTCAGCGCGATACCGAGCGGAATCGCGATGATCAGCACCCAGAAGGTGGAGATCGCGGTCAGCCGGACGTGCTGCCACCAGCGGACCTCCACGTTGTCGCCGGCCAGTGAGTTCTCCGCGATCGAGTCGAGGTCGATGTGGGAGATCCACAGGTAGGTCAGGACGATGACGACCGCGCAGACGGCCGGAACCGTCACGAGCTTCTGCCACGTGATGCGGCGCGCGGGAGCGGACGGCGAGGCGGGCTCCGCCTCCTCGTCGTGGAAGGCGTGACCCTTCACGTCGTGCTCGCCGGGCGGCCGCTCCCCCTTGGGGGGTGCCTGATGACTGGGGGTCACAGCCCGCCGTCACCCCCCTCCAGCTCATGCTCCGTCCGGTGGACGCGCAGTGTTTCCAGGTCGTGCTCGTGCTCCATCGCGGTGAGCCGGTCGGCCTCCAGGAGCTCCTGCACGGAGTTCATCAGGGTCTGCATGTCGACGACGCCGATGAACTCACCGCGCCGCCCCGTCACGGCGACCCGGCCGCCGCTGTCCGTCAGCACCGCCTCCAGCGCGTCGTGGAGCGTCGCGTCGCGGGTCACCGTGTCGTGCACCAGCTGCCCGGCCCTGGCCAGTGATCCCTTGGCCCGGCTCAGGTCGCCGCGCCGCAGCCACTTGTAGGGGCGGTTGTTGCGGTCCAGCATCAGCAGCTCGTTGTGCTGTCCGGCCCGCAGCTTGTTGAAGATCGACTGGAGCGGGTCCTCCACGGTCACCGTGGGGAACTCCGCGATGCCGACGTCCCGTACGCGGGTGAGGTTGAGCCGCTTCAGGGCCGCGCCCGCCCCCACGAAGCCCGAGACGAAGTCGTCCGTCGGGTTGGTGAGGATCGCCTCGGGGGTGTCGAACTGCGCGATGTGCGACCGCTCCCGCAGCACCGCGATGCGGTCGCCGAGCTTGATCGCCTCGTCGAAGTCGTGGGTGACGAAGACGATCGTCTTGTGCAGCTCGTGCTGGAGACGGATCAGCTCGTCCTGCAGATGGTCGCGGGTGATCGGGTCGACCGCGCCGAACGGCTCGTCCATCAGCAGCACGGGCGGGTCCGCGGCGAGGGCGCGCGCCACCCCCACACGCTGCTGCTGGCCGCCGGAGAGCTGGCGCGGGTAGCGCCCGTGGAACTCGCGGGGATCGAGCCCGACCAGGTCGAGCATCTCCTCGACGCGGTCCTTCACGCCGGACTTCGACCAGCCCGTCATCTTCGGCACGAGGGCGATGTTCTCGGCGACCGTCATGTGCGGGAAGAGGCCCGAGGACTGGATCGCGTAGCCGATCTTGCGACGCAGCTTCACCGGGTCCATGTCGGTGACGTCCTCGTCGTTGATCTTGATCCGCCCGGAGGTCGGCTCGATCAGACGGTTGATCATCTTGAGCGTGGTGGACTTCCCGCAGCCGGAGGGGCCCACGAGGATCACGGTCTCGCCCGCCTTGATGTCCATGGACACGTCGTCCACGGCGGGAGCGGGACTGCCCGGGTAGGACTTGGAGAGGTTCTCCAGCCGGATGGTGGCGCCCGAGGTGGAGGCAGGGCGGGCCGGGGTCGACTCCGTCGAGGCGGCGGCGGTCTCAGGCACGGATCCCCCTAGGGATGGTGAGCCGCCCGAGCAGTACGTACGCGGCGTCGAAGAGCAGGGCGAGGATGACGATGCCGATCGTGCCGGCGAGGACCTGGTTGATGGCGTTGGCGCTTCCGAGTGAGGCGAGGCCGCGGAAGATCTCGTTGCCGAGTCCGGGGCCCGAGGCGTAGGCGGCGATGGCGGCGATCCCCATCAGCATCTGGGTGGAGACCCGGATGCCGGTGAGGATGGGCGGCCACGCGAGAGGCAGTTCCACTTTGAGCAGGCGCCGGGTCCGGGACATGCCGATGCCCTTCGCCGCGTCGACGAGGGCCGGGTCGACCCCGCGCAGTCCGACGATGCAGTTGCGGACGATGGGCAGCAGCCCGTACAGGGTCAGGATGATCACGGTCGGCGGGACCCCGAGGCCGACCAGGGGGATCAGCAGGCCGATCGCGGCGAGCGACGGAATGGTCAGGATCGCCGAGGTGGACGTGATCGCCAGTGAGCCGCCCCAGCCACTGCGATAGCTGACGACACCGATCAGGACGCCGAGGAGCGTGGCGATGACCATGCACTGGAAGACGGCGCTGGCGTGCTGATACGTGTCAGTGAGCAACTGCTGGTGGCGCGTGCCCAGATACTCCCAGAAGTTCACATGGTGCTCCGTAGGCTCAGGTCGTGTCCCCTGCAGCCTGCTCAACCAGCGGGATAATACGCAGGGGCACCGGGTTTTCCATGACGATCGCCGTGGAAGCCCGGACAATGCCATCAAAACCGACCACGAGGTCGATCACCCGCTGGAGGTCGGCGTTGGAACGCGCGACCAGGCGGCAGAGCATGTCCCCGTGCCCGGTGGTGGTGTGCAGCTCCAGCACCTCCGGCACGCCACGCAAATGGGCTCGTACGTCCGCGCCTTGTCCCTGCTTGATCTCCAGCGTCGCGAACGCGGTGACGGGGTAGCCAAGGGCCGCCGGATCCACGTCAGGGCCGAGGCCCCGGATGACGCCATTGGACTGAAGACGGTCCAGCCGCGCCTGCACCGTCCCGCGCGCCACTCCGAGCCGCCGCGACGCCTCGAGTACACCGATACGGGGCTCACGGGCCAGCAGCACGATGAGCCGGCCGTCCAGATGATCGATCGCCATGATCCGCCTCCTGATGGTCAGCCTGTACGGATGGCCCGCCCATCCTGGCGCTCCACTGGACAGATTGACCAGGGGATCGGCGAACTGTTGCGCACCTTGCGAACCGGCGGGAACCTTCGGACATGACTGAGACTGTGCACACCACCCCCGACACCGCCCGGCAGGCCGATCCCTTCCCGGTCAAGGGAATGGACGCGGTGGTCTTCGCGGTGGGCAACGCCAAGCAGGCGGCGCACTACTACTCGACCGCCTTCGGCATGAAGGTCGTCGCCTACTCCGGCCCGGAGAACGGCAGCCGCGAGACCGCGAGTTACGTCCTGACCAACGGCTCGGCCCGCTTCGTCCTCACGTCCGTCATCAAGGCGTCCACCGAGTGGGGCACCTTCCTCGCCGACCATGTGCACGCCCACGGCGACGGTGTGGTCGACCTCGCCATCGAGGTCCCCGACGCCCGCGCCGCCTACGCCTACGCCGTGGAGCACGGGGCCACCGGGATCACCGAGCCCCACGAGGTCAAGGACGAGCACGGCACGGTCGTCATGGCCGCCATCGCCACGTACGGGAAGACCCGCCACACGCTGGTCGAGCGCTCCGGCTACGACGGCCCCTACCTGCCCGGCTACGCGGCCGCGGCCCCGATCGTGGAGCCGGCCGCCAAGAGGACCTTCCAGGCGATCGACCACTGCGTCGGCAACGTCGAGCTCGGCCGGATGAACGAGTGGGTGACCTTCTACAACAAGGTCATGGGCTTCACCAACATGAAGGAGTTCGTGGGCGACGACATCGCCACCGAGTACTCCGCTCTGATGTCGAAGGTCGTCGCCGACGGCACGCTGAAGGTGAAGTTCCCCATCAACGAGCCGGCGATCGCGAAGAAGAAGTCGCAGATCGACGAGTACCTGGAGTTCTACGGCGGTGCGGGCGTCCAGCACATCGCGCTCGCCACGAACGACATCGTCGCGTCCGTCAAGGCGATGCGGGCGGCCGGCGTGCAGTTCCTGGACACCCCGGACTCGTACTACGACACCCTGGGGGAGTGGGCGGGCGAGACCCGGGTTCCCGTGGAGACCCTGCGCGAGCAGAAGATCCTCGTCGACCGGGACGAGGACGGCTACCTGCTGCAGATCTTCACCAAGCCGGTCCAGGACCGCCCGACGGTCTTCTTCGAGATGATCGAGCGGCACGGCTCGATGGGCTTCGGCAAGGGCAACTTCAAGGCGCTCTTCGAGGCGATCGAGCGCGAGCAGGAGAAGCGCGGAAACCTCTAGCGGACCGGGCGGAGGAGGGCCCCCGAAGCCCCGGGGCGCCCTCCTCCGCTCTGCTACGGCGCCGCCGCCGCGCTCGGCTCCGGAGCACGCGGGGACGGGGCCGCCGGTCGCGAGCGCTTCGGCTCGGGTGAGGGTTCCGCCTTCGGCTCCCGCTGGGGCTCACGCGTCGGCCCGGCCGGAGAGGGCTCCGGGGCCGGGGGTTCGGGAGCCGGCTCCGGCGGCTGCATCTCCGCGGGACCGCCCGACGCCGGCTCACCCAGGGAGTCCAGAGCCTCCCGCGCCTGCGGAGCGGCCAGCGGTGAGAAGCCCGGGTCCGTGCGGAGGGCCTCCTCCAGATGACCGCGGGCCGGGCCGTCCTGGCCGAGGGAGCTCTCGATCATGCCCAGGTGGTACGCGTACGACGCGTCCCGTACGCCGGTCTCCACCGCCCGCTCGGCGTACTGCATGCCCTCCTCGCTCCGGCCCGCCCGGTGCAGCGACCAGGCCAGGGCGTCCGCCACCGCCGAGCTGCGGCGCTTCGACTCCCAGGCGGTGCGCATGAGATCCACCGCCGCCTCCGGGTCGCCGTGGTCGGCCTCGAAGCGGGCCTCGGTCAGCGATGCGTCGACCCCGTCCGCCTTCGCCCGCGCGAGGAGGCTCCGGAGCGCCTCGTACTGGGTGCGGGCGTCACCGTCCAGGCCCAGCGATTCGTACAGCTCGCCCAGTTCGAGCAGGTAGGCGGGGCGGGGCAGTTTCGCCGCCACCGTCCGGTAGGCGGCCAGCGCCTCGTCCGTGCGGCGCAGAGCCGCCAGGGCGCGGGCCCGGCCCGCGAGGGAGACGAGGTGGCCGCGGTCGGTCCGCAGGGCCGCGTCGTACTGCGCGAGCGCCTCCGCCGGCTCCCCGCGCTCACCGGCGAGGGTGCCGAGCCGGTGCAGCGCGGCCGCCTTCTCGGCGGGCGTGGTCGCACGGTCCGCCGCCTCCTGGGCGGTGGCGAGGGCGTCCTCGCGCCAGCCCTGGTTGCGGTACATCTCGGACGTCCTGGCCAGGGCGGGGGCGCCCTTGCGCAGGGTCGCGAACTTCTCGGTCGCCCGGCCCGCCGCCGCGTACTCACCGAGGCCGTTGTAGGCGTCGATCAGCACCGGGTACGCCGTCCAGTTCCTCGGCTCCCGCGCGCGGACCGTCTCGCCCCACTTCTTCCCGGCGAGGAAGTCGTTCCGGGCATTGGCGAGCGCGCCGAGCCCCACCCACGCCGCCGCGTTCCCGCGCTCGCCCGGCTGGGCGGCCAGCGAGCGCTGGAGGGCCTGCTCGGCCCGGGTGTAGTACGCCCCGTCCGCCGACCGCCGCCCCCATTCCACGTACGCCGTGCCGAGCACCGCCCAGGACGGGGCGTCCGCCGGATGCGTCTCCACCCACTTCTGCCGGTCGCCGATGAGGGCCGTCAGATCGGACAGGGACGCGGGGGAGCCCGCGGCGGCCGCGGCCTCGGCCCGCGCCACGGGCCCCGCCACGGGCGGTGCGGACTCCTCGGAGCCGTCCGGTACGGCGATCACCGCACCGGCCACGAGCACGGCGCCGGCCACCGCGCCGAACGCCGCCCTGCGCAGCGTCGTGCGCATCGGCGCGGGGGGCGGGGGGACGGCCGTCGCACCCCGGTGCGGCAGGGGGGAGGGGGGCGGCTCCGGATTCTGCTGCGGCTTGGCATCCATGGGCCTCACTCTGCGTCAGTACGAAGATCACATCGCGCTCCGTGACTGCTGACGCAGACGGGTTCACACCATTGGCCCCGGGTGTCACGCTTGGATCATGGACGATCTTCTCGAACGACTGCGCGCGGGTCTTCCCGCCGAGGCACTGATCACGGACCCGGACGTCACCGCCTCGTACGCCCACGACATGGCGAGCTTCTGCGACGCCGGCGCCCCGGCCGTCGTGGTGCTCCCGCGCACGGTCGAGGAGGTCCAGCACGTGATGCGGACCGCCACCGCCCTGCGGGTCCCCGTCGTGCCCCAGGGCGCGCGGACGGGGCTGTCGGGCGCCGCCAACGCCTCCGACGGCTGCATCGTGCTCTCCCTGGTGAAGATGGACCGGATCCTGGAGATCAGCCCGGTCGACAGGATCGCGGTGGTCGAGCCGGGCGTCGTCAACGCCACGCTCTCCCGCGCCGTCGACGAACACGGGCTGTATTACCCGCCGGACCCGTCGAGCTGGGAGATGTGCACGATCGGCGGCAACATCGGCACGGCGTCCGGCGGGCTGTGCTGCGTGAAGTACGGCGTCACCGCCGAGTACGTCCTGGGGCTGGAGGTCGTCCTGGCCGACGGCCGGCTGCTGAACACCGGGCGCCGCACCGCGAAGGGCGTCGCCGGATACGACCTCACCCGCCTCTTCGTCGGCTCGGAAGGCAGCCTCGGCATCGTTGTCAAAGCCGTGCTCGGGCTGCGGCCCCGCCCGCCGCAGCAGCTCGTGCTCGCCGCCGAGTTCCCCTCCGCGGCAGCCGCCTGCGACGCCGTGTGCCGGATCATGGAGCGGGGCCACACCCCGTCACTCCTCGAACTGATGGACCGTACGACCGTGCGTGCCGTCAACGCGATGGCCTCCATGGGACTCCCCGAGACCACCGAGGCGCTGCTGCTCTGCGCCTTCGACACGCCCGACCCGGCAGCCGACCTCGCCGCCGTCGGGGAGCTGTGCACCGCCTCGGGCGCCACCGAGGTCGTGCCCGCCGACGACGCCGCCGAGTCCGAACTCCTGCTCCAGGCACGCCGGCTCTCCCTCCCCGCCCTGGAGACCGTCAAGTCCGCCACGATGATCGACGACGTGTGCGTCCCGCGCTCCCGGCTCGGCGCGATGATCGAGGGGACGGCCGCCGTCGCCGAGAAGTTCGGGCTGACCATCGGCGTCTGCGCCCACGCAGGCGACGGCAACACCCACCCCGTCGTCTGCTTCGACCACACCGACGCCGACGAGTCCCGCAGGGCACGCGAGTCCTTCGACGAGATCATGGCGCTGGGCCTCGAACTGGGCGGCACCATCACCGGCGAACACGGGGTCGGCGTACTGAAGAAGGAGTGGCTCGCCCGCGAACTGGGCGAGGTCGGGGTCGAGATGCAGCGCGGCATCAAGGCCGCCTTCGACCCGCTCGGGCTGCTCAACCCGGGCAAGCTGTTCTGACGGCCCCGCACCACCGCTCAGCTCTCGCCTTCCCCCGGCTCGTCCTGCGACCAGGGGTCGCTCAGCCACAGGTCGTCGGCGGGCAGCGGGGTGAGGAGCTCGGCGAGGGCCCCGTCCAGCCCCAGCAGCGTGCTCTCGGTCCCCGGGGGCACCACCCGCAGGGTGCGTTCCACCCACGCGGCCACCGCGACCGACGGCACCTCCAGGAGGGCGTTGCCGTCGGGCGAGGTGAGCGCGACGCAGATGAGACCCCGGTCCTCGATCCTCGTCGGCCAGATCCGTACGTCCCCGTGCCCGCACGGCCGGAACACGCCCTCCACGAGCAGCTCGCGGGCGAACGTCCAGTGGACGGGCGACTCTGAGCCGATGTGGAAGGTGACGTGCACGGCGTAGGGGTCGTCCGTGAAGTAGGACAGCCGGGCAGGTACGGGGACCGACCGCTCGGGCGACAGGACCAGCTTCACTTCCAGTTCGCGTTCCACGGCGTTCTGCATGGGGGTGCACGACCTTCCGATGCTCGTAGGGGCCGGTCCCTCGACCGGTCCGCAGAAGGAGAGAGCGCCCTCCCGGACGTCTATGACGCGACTTCCCAGAAAAACTTCCCCGGACCCTGAAAGTGGTCCAAACGGCAGGACCGGCCCGGGGGCGCTCGGAGGTCTGATAGATGTGGACCCTTGTATGGAGGTCGGCCACCCTCCGACGGCCGGCCGGCCTGAGGCCTCGAAGAGATACGGGACCACGGTGATGAGCGCCCCAACCCCGGCACCCGGTGACGAAAGCCCCCGCGAGGGGTATTACCCCGACCCGTCCATCCCCGGCTACGTCCGGTACTGGAACGGTGCTTCGTGGGTTCCCGGAACCAGCCGGCCCGCGCCCCAGCAGGGCGGGACGGTGCCGGCCCCGGCGGCCGGACCGGCCCCGCAGCGGCAGGCCCCGGTGGACGAGACCGGACCGATGTACCTGGACGAGGTCGACGGGCAGGACAGCGGCGCCATGGCCGGCGGCCCCGAGGCCGGCGTGGCACCCAGCCGTCCCAGGCCGGCCTCCGCCTGGCAGGCCGACACCTCCAGGCAGACCGGCTTCGGCGGCGAACGCGACCACCGCGTGTCCTGGGGCGGCCATGACCCGCGTACGCCCGAA
>NZ_NEUF01000098.1 GCF_002910915.1 Streptomyces sp. SM10
GCACCCGTCACCAGCACCGTGCCCACCGCGTCCAGCCCGGCCACCTCACCCGAACCGACCGCCGGACGCACCAGCCTCGCCACGAACGCCAGGCCTCCACGCACGGCCACCTGCGGCTCGCCCGAAGCCACCACAGCCGGCAGAACCGTCGACGAAGCCTCGGCCCCGTCGACATCCACCAGCACGAACCGACCCGGATGCTCCGACTGAGCCGACCGCACCAAACCCCACACCGCAGCCTGAACAGGATCCGGCACAACACCGGCCCCACACGCCACCGCACCCTGCGTCAACACCACAAGACGGGCATCAGCGAACCGCTCATCGCCCAGCCAGTCCTGGACAAACTCCAGCGCCCTGCCCGCAACCTCATGCGTACGAGACACCACATCCCCAGCACCGGAGCCGGCCTCCGCGAACGACACCGCCACCACACCCGGCACCGACTCACCGGCACCCACCGCGCCGATGAACGCGGTCAGGTCGGCGTACCGGAGGCCGGGTACTCCGATCGGGTCGCCCAACACGGCCCAGCGGGCTTCGACCCGCTCCTCCTCCGCGTCGTGGCTGATCCAGTCCACCTGGAACAGCGCATCGCGCGTGCCGACGTCGGCGGCAGCGGTGAACTGATCCGGCGAGATCGCCCGCAGAGCGAGCGACTCGACGGCGGCAACCGGGGCGCCTGCACTGTCAGCGAGGGCCAGGGAGAGGCCCGAACCAGTAGTCGTGATCCGTACCCGCAGGACAGTCGCCCCCACGGCGGATACCGAGACCCCGCTCCATGCGAACGGAAGCCGCGCTTCTCCGGCCGAGTCCTCGCCGGAGCCGGCCGCAAGACCCATCGTGTGCAGTGCCGAGTCGAGCAGTGCCGGGTGGACGCCGAACCCTGCGGCATCCGTCCCTTCCGGCAGGGCGACCTCGGCGAACACCTCGTCACCGCGCCGCCAGGCAGCCCGCAGGCCCTGGAACGTAGGACCGTAGCCGAAGCCGATGTCTGCCAGGTTCTCATACAGACCCGCGGCATCGAGGACGACAGCATCACGCGGCGGCCACTCCTCCAGCGGCTCACCTGCCGGTGCGCCGCCTGCGGACAGTGTGCCCGCCGCGTGCCGTGTCCACTGCGCGTCCGCATCCTCAGCCAGTCGCCCGTGAACGGCGATCGCCCGGCTACCGTCGTCCTCAGCAGCACCCAGGGTCAGCTGGACGTCCACCGCCCCGTGGTCGGGGAGGATCAAGGGCGATTCAAGCGTGAGGTCGCTCAGGAGGTCGCAGCCGACCTGCTCACCAACATGCAGGGCCAGGTCGACGAAGGCCGTGCCCGGCAGCAGCACCGAGCCCATGACCATGTGGTCACCGAGCCACGGATGCGCCTCGACCGACAGTCTGCCCGTGAACAGGTACTCATCGGCCTGAGCCACGACGACCTTGGCTCCCAGCAGAGGGTGCTCGCCGGCACTCTGGCCGAGGGCCCTCGCATCCGCAGCCCCGCTGAAGGATGAAGCAAGCCAGTAGTGCTCGTGCTGGAAGGCGTACGTTGGGAGGTCGATGCGCCGGGCGCCGGTGCCGGCGAAGTACGCCGCCCAGTCGACCACCGACCCGCGTACGTGGAGTTCGGCGAGCGCGGTGACGAGAGTCGTCGCTTCGTCGCGGTCCTTGCGCAGCACCGGGGCGAACGTCGAATCCTGGACACAGTCCTGCCCCATCGCGGACAGCACCCCGTCGGGGCCCAGCTCCAGGAACGTGGACACGCCCTGCTCCTGGAGGGTGCGCATCCCGTCGACGAAACGAACCGCCTCACGCACATGGCGCACCCAGTAGTCCGCCGAACCAACCTCGTCGTCTGCTACGACACGGCCGGTGACGTTGGAGACGATCGCGATCTCGGGCTGGTGGAAGGTCAGCGTCTCCGCGACCGCACGGAAGYCGTCGAGCATGGCCTCCATACGCGGCGAATGGAACGCATGACTCACCCGCAGCCGCTTGGACTTACGAC
>NZ_NEUF01000099.1 GCF_002910915.1 Streptomyces sp. SM10
CCGCGGTGGGTTCCGCGGCGACGGCGCTCCGCGCGGCGCATCGGCTCCGGCCCCTCTGCGAGCACCCCGGACCAGGAGTCACGCCTCCCGGGGCCGCCCCGCCTCGCAGGCCGGTCCCACCCCTCCCAAAAACGCCTCACCCGCACCACGCACCTCACCCTCACCGTCACGTCGGCCCCGGAAGCCGCCAGAAGGCGCCAGGGGCCGCTCGGGGGCGCCGGACCGGGAAATGGGTCCGCCGCCTCCCCGTAAGCCCGCACCGGGCCCTGAGCGACCTCGCCGAGCCAGTAGAGTCAGCCGGCATCGGCGGACGCCCGTCCGCCGGAGGCCAGGGAGCGAAGCGTGCTGATCCCACACGACACCCGGATCGCCCTCGAAACGGTGGTCGATCTTGTGAACACCGCACCGGAGGACGACGGGCGCGACGAACTCGGTGAGCTCACCGCGCTCTACGCCTTCGCGGAGCGCCACCGCATCAGCGGCGTCGGAACCCTCGGCGAGAAGGACCTGCGCGCCGTGCAGGACGTCCGGAGCAGGTTCGCCGAGATATTCGCCGCGCCCGACGCCCGTACGGCGGCGGACCTCGTCAACAGCCTGGTGGCGGCCGCCGGCACCACGCCACAGCTCACCGACCACGACGGCTACGACTGGCACGTCCACTACTTCGCGCCGGACGCCTCGGTAGCGGACCACCTGGCGGCCGACTGCGGCATGGCCCTGGCCTTCATCGTGGTGGCGGGCGAGCGGGAACGGCTGCGGCGCTGCGAGGCCCCGGACTGCCGGGACGCCTTCGTCGACCTGTCGCGCAACCGCTCCCGCCGCTACTGCTCGAGCCGCACCTGCGGCAACCGCCTCCATGTCGCCGCCTACCGGGCCCGGCGCCGGGAGGCCGAACACTGACTCCCCGCCCACGCCGGGCGGTCGTCCGTCGGGCGGTCGTCCGCCGTCCGCCGGGCGGCGGACGACCCGGTGGGCGCCCCGGCCCCGGGTCGCTCACAGGAGGAAGAGATCGTGCAGCGCGGCCATCAGCAGCAGGCCGCCGACCACCGTCAGGAAGATCATCAACGGCGGCTGGGAAAGCGCGAAGAGGCAGCCACGCGGCTCTTCGGCAGGGGGTGCGGGGGCCTCGCCCCGGGATGTGTCCACCATCTCGTTGCGATCATGACGCAGCGCGCCCCCTGTTGGCGATCAACAGGGGCTTTCCCAGGGCTGGTTCACCCGCACCGGTATCAACGAATTCGCTTCCGCGTCCGAGCGCCCTTCGCGCGTTCGCCTCGGAGGCCCCCGCACGTCCGCCCGGGAGGCATCCCGGCGGAGCCTCCGCTGCGTACGGCCCGCTGCGCCCACCGCGGCCGGGTTCCGTCAGCGCGGGGCGGAGCTGGAGGCCCGTACGACGAGTTCCGGCTGGAGCACCACACTGCGGTGCCGGTGGCTCCCGCCCTCGTCGTCGGCCTCCTCGAGAAGAAGCTCCGCCGCCATCCTGCCCATCACCACGGCGGGCTGCCGGACCGAGGTGAGGGGCACGGCGGCGGCCGCGGCGAACTCGATGTCGTCGTAGCCGACGATCGCGACGTCCTGCGGCACCCGCACGCCGGCGGCGTACAGCGACTGCAGGACGCCGAGCGCCAGCAGGTCGTTGGCGCAGAACACGGCGGTCGGCCGGGGCACGAGGCCGAGCAGCCTGGCACCGGCGTCGCGGCCCGCGGCCACGTCCAGCCGGTCGGAGGGGATCTCGACGAGCGCCTCGGGGCCGAGGCCGGCCTCGGCGAGCGCCGCGAGGGCCCCCTCCCGGCGGTCCCTGATCTGGTGGAGATCGCCGGGGCCGCTCACATAGGCCACGGAGCGGTGACCCCCCGAGACGAGATGCCCGACGGCGAGCATCCCGCCGCGCACGTCGTCCACGGAGACGGCGCAGCTGTCGGTGGACGTCGCCACCCGGTCGACCAGCACGTAGGGGATCCGGTGGCGGGCGAAGGCCTCGAGATTGCCGCCGGTGGCGTCCGCCGGGGTGACCAGCACCCCGCAGACCCTCTGCTCGGCGAAGAGCCCGAGGTATTCGGCCTCCTCCTCCTGGCTCTGGCCGCTGTTGCACACCATCACGCCGAGACCGGCCTCACGGGCGGCACGCTCGGCGCCGCGCGCGATGTCGACGAAGAACGGGTTGCCCATGTCCAGCACGAGCAGGGCCATGATGCGACTGCGGCCCGCCCTGAGCTGCCTGGCGGACTCACTGCGTACGTATCCGAGCTCCTCGATCGCCGCCAGCACCCGTGCGCGGGTGTCGGGAAGCACCGCCTCGGGGCGGTTGATCACGTTGGAGACCGTGCCCACCGAGACTCCGGCCTGCCGGGCCACGTCCTTGATCCCTGCCACACGACCCACTTGTCCTGCCCCACTGATGCGTCCGGCCGCCGTCGGCGCCGGGTCCCTGGCCCATGGACGGACGTACGGTGCGGTCCGTCGCGCCGTCGCCCCGGGTCACGCCCTACCGGATTGAATTGTTTCAATCCCTCGGGACGCTAGCCGCATCCACGGGATACCGTCAAGATCGGGACGACAGGACCTGAATATACCGAGCCCTTGGGTGCACACCTGCCCTTTCGGCACCCGGCACGACATGAATCGATTCATACCCCCTGCAGGTGACGGGCGGCCAGGAGGGCCGCAGGCGCCCGTCAGATCCCGTGCTTCTTGAGGATCGCCTCGATGTCACTGAAGTCCTCGCCGGGCGCGGCCGCCTGTTGCGGCTTCTTCCCCTGCTTGTCCTGCGCCCGCGCACCCGTGGCCTCGGCCCCGGAGGTGAGCGAGGGCGACGAGGCCTTCGGCGCGACGGCGCCGCCCCGCTCCGCGGCCCGCGCGGCCTTACGGTCCTTGCGCGTCGATCCGCTGCGGCGCTCCACGGCACGTGTGGTCATGAAGAGCAGCCAGGCGAGGGCCAGCAGGCCGAAGCCCAGCCAGACGCTCGGCTTGAAGGCGATGTCCGACACCCACTCGACGACCCCGGTCATCACCAGGCCGACCGGCACCAGGGAGTAGGCGGCGATCCGGGTCGCCGCGAGGAAGCGCTTCCGGTAGGCGGTGATCGCGGCGATACCCAAACCGGCCGCCGACACCGCGGAACAGATGGTCTCGGCAAGCATCAGGGCCTCCAGCGCTCGGGATACGTCCCTTCCATCCTGCACCGGCCACCCTCGATGGGGCCACGGTCCGGGACCACATCAGGGACATTTCAGGGCCCCACTCCTCCCCAGGTCCCGGTTGGGAGGGGCCGCCACGGCCTGAAAGACTGCGCGCATGAGCGATTCCTCCTCCGCCGCACCGGTCGTCCTCGACCTCTGGTGCGAGCTCGAGTGCCCCGACTGCCACCAGGCCCTGTCCGATGTCCACGCGCTGCGCGCCCGCTACGGCGACCGGCTGGAGGTCCGACTGCGCCACTTCCCGCTGGAGAAGCACAAGCACGCGTACGCGGCGGCTCAGGCCGCCGAGGAGGCCGTCGTCCAGGGCAAGGGGTGGCCCTACGTCGAGGCCGTGCTGGCCCGCACGGCCGACCTCACCCGCGCGGGCGAGCCCCTGCTGATCGAGGTGGCGGGTGAACTGGGGCTCGACGCGGAGGAGTTCGACACGGCCCTGATCGACGGCCGGCACCTCCTGATCGTGGACGCGGACCAGGCCGAGGGCAAGGCGATCGGCGTCACCGGGACCCCGACGTACGTGGTCGGCGACGAGCGGCTGGACGGCGGGAAGAGTCAGGAGGGGCTGCGCGAGCGGATCGAGGAGATCGCCGACCGCCTGCTCGCCGACGAGGGCTGACCACCGGGGATTCCGGCGGCCGGCTACAGCGCCTTGGCCAGGTTGTACTGCGTGATCTCGTAGCCGAGCGACTCGTACAGCCGCAGCGCGGGGGTGTTGGTCGTGAAGACGTGCAGGCCGAGCACCCCGAGCCCGGCGTCGAGCGTGACGTCCTCCGCGAGGTGCATCAGCGCCCGGCCGTAGCCGCGCCCCCGGTGCTCCTCGCCCACCTCGACGTCGAACACGTAGCCGAGGTCGTCGCCGTCCGTCCCCTCGCGTCGGGCCACCCAGACATGGCCGACGACGGCCCCGTCGTGGACGAGGACGTGGAAGTACATGCCGGGGGTGGCCAGGCCGTCCGGGAGGTTGAGGGCGTGGTCGGTCTCCGCCTTGTGCCGGGCCTGTTCCTCCGGGACTCCGCGCGCCACCCATTCCCGCGCGTAGGTCGCGGCGCTGGTGGCCGCCCACTGCGCGTGTTCCTGCTCCGTCATCGGACGCCCCGTGACCCCGGCCGGCAGCGCGGGAGCGGTCCGCCGGAGGGTCTTCACCATGTTCCGGCTCCGCTCGGTGTAGCCGAGCGCGGCCGCCAAGGACCGGGCGCCGTCGCTGTCCGCGGGGACGACGACCGTGCGGACCTGGGTACAGCCCCAGCCGCGCAGCACCTCCTCGGCGGCCAGCGCCGCGATGGTCCCGCGGCCCCGCCTGCGGTGCGCCTCGTCGATGCCGAGCGACCGGAGCACCCCCGCCGAAGGGCCGAACGCCGGGTCGGTGGAGAGGGAGACGGCGCCCACGGGCCGCCCGTTGTCGCACACGTCGTACGTGCGCGCCCGGACGCCGTCGGCGTCTTGCTGGACCGGCCCGGTGGGCCGGATGGTCGTGGTCATCAGGGTGTTCTATCCGCTGGACGGCGAGCCGTCATCCCTTTTCCGGATTCCGGGCCCCGGAATCCGGGGCCCCGCGGGCGGCTCACGGATCGAGATCGTCCGCCGCCCGCTCGGCGAAGACCCGCATGGCCTTCGCCGTCACGGGCCCGGGAGCCCCCGGCAGCTCGCGTCCGTCGACGCGGTGGACGGCCTGGATGTCGCGGAGGGTCGAGGTCAGGAAGATCTCGTCGGCCCGCTCCAGCACGTCCAGGGGGAGGTCCGTCTCCTGCGCCCCCGTCCACTCCACGGCCAGGACGCGGGTGATCCCGGCGAGACATCCCGAGGTGACCGGGGGCGTGTGGATCCGGCCGTCGAGGACGACGAAGACGTTGGAGCCGGTGCCCTCGCAGAGCTGTCCGACCGTGTTGGGGAAGAGCGCCTCGGAGGCACCCTGCTCGTGGGCGCGCGCGAGAGCGACGACGTTCTCGGCGTACGAGGTGGTCTTGAGCCCCGTCACCGCGCCGCGCTCGTTGCGCGTCCAGGGGACGGTGACCACGGCCGTGCTGTCGGGGCGGCGTGAGGTCTCCCCCATCGCGACGACCAGGGTCGGGCCCGCGTCGCCGCGGTCGGAGCCGAGCGGCGAGAGGCCGCCGGTGTACGTGATCCGGAGGCGGCCGAGCTCCATGGGGTTGGACCCCGTCACCGCGTCGACCGCACGGCGGACCTCGTCGTGGTCGGGGTCGGCCAGGCCCAGCCCCCTGGCCGAACGCGTCAGCCGGCCGAGGTGCCGGGTGAGGGCGAAGGGGCGGCCGGCGGAGACCCGGACCGTCTCGAAGACGCCGTCGCCGACCGTCAGCCCGTGATCGAGCACGGACAGCCGGGCGTCATCGGCGTCGCGCAGTCCGCCGTTGACCCAAATCCTCATGACGTGGTCCTTCCTGCCTCCTCGTGGGTGCCCGACGCTACAGCCAGCAGCCGGGAGGCCTTGAGCTCGGTCTCCGCCCATTCGCGGGCGGGGTCGGATCCCCAGGTGATGCCGGCTCCGGTGCCGAAGCGCAGCAGCGGGGCGGGCCCGGCGCGGTCGATCCAGAAGGTGCGTATGCCGACGGCCAGTTGTGCGGTACCCCGGTCCGCGTCCACCCAGCCGACCGCTCCGCAGTACGGGCCGCGGGGCGCCGTCTCCAGAGCTTCGATGATCCGCAGGGCGCTGGACTTGGGCGCCCCGGTGACGGACCCGGGCGGGAAGGACGCGGTGAGCAGCTCCGGCCATCCCACCCCGTCGGCGAGCCGGCCGCGCACGGTGGAGACGAGGTGGACCAGCCCGGGATGCTTCTCCACGGCGCAGAGGTCGGGAACGCTCACGCTGCCCGGCACGCAGACACGGCCCAGGTCGTTGCGGACCAGGTCCACGATCATCACGTTCTCGGCGTGGTCCTTCTCCAGCAGGTCGCCCTCGGTGCGCCCGGTGCCCTTGATCGGACCGGATTCGACGGTCCGGCCGTCCCGTGCGAGGAAGAGCTCGGGGGACGCGGTGGCGATCTCCACGCCGTGCGCGGGGAGCCGGACCGTGCCCGCGTACGGCGCGGGGTTGCCCCGGGCGAGCAGGGCGGTGAGGGCGTCCACGTCGGCCTGCGGCCCCGGCAGCGGTGCGGACAGGACCCGGCAGAGGTTGGCCTGGTAGACCTCACCGGCCGCGATGTGTTCACGGATCCGCCGCACACCGGCCGTGTAGGCGTGCTCGTCCAGTGACGATGTCCAGTCACCCGGGGCCGGCCCCCGCCAGGCCCCGGGCACGGGGAGGGGGACCTCCTCGGACCGGACGGAGTCGAAGCGGGCACAGACCGGAGCACCCTCGAAATCTGCGCATACCGCCCAGAAACCGGACGATTCCAGGGCTGCGGGGTCGCTGGTGACATCCCGCAGACCGGAGGCGACGAGGCCACCGAAGCGGGCGAGGGGGGTGAGGTCGGGCACGTGACCGAGTCTAGGGCGGTACGCGGATGACCTGCGGCGGGCGACGGTGGCGCAGCACGCTGCGCAAACGCGTTTTTGTGCTGGCCCGGGAATCCGCTAGAGTTCAACACGTCGCCGGGACGCGCAAGCGGACCGGGAAAGACAAGCGGACGTAGCTCAGTTGGTAGAGCGCAACCTTGCCAAGGTTGAGGTCGCCAGTTCGAACCTGGTCGTCCGCTCGCAGAAGGTGGGGGATCTACCCGACCCCCCACCCCTGGTGGAGTGGCCGAGAGGCGAGGCAACGGCCTGCAAAGCCGTCTACACGGGTTCAAATCCCGTCTCCACCTCCAAGGACGATTAGCTCAGCGGGAGAGCACTTCCCTGACACGGAAGGGGTCACTGGTTCAATCCCAGTATCGTCCACCGATCCGCAAGGATCCCCGCGCGATTAGCTCAGCGGGAGAGCGCTTCCCTGACACGGAAGAGGTCACTGGTTCAATCCCAGTATCGCGCACGCAGTACACGCAGGGTCACCCTGCGCGATTAGCTCAGCGGGAGAGCGCTTCCCTGACACGGAAGAGGTCACTGGTTCAATCCCAGTATCGCGCACCAGCCGAAACCCCCGGTCGTCTCGACGACCGGGGGTTTCGTCGTGGGCGGTGCGGGTCAGCCGGTGAAGAGCTGGGTGGCCTTGCGGACGAGCTCGTACAGCCCGTAGCCGAACGGCACGGCGACCCAGAGCCAGACGAACGCCATGAGCGGCTTACGACTGCTGGTGGACACGGGGACCCCCTTCCTGTGGCTGCGCCTCGTGGAAACGCGGGTGGACCGGGCGGATGCATTCATTGGCGACGAATCCGACGACCAGCAGCCCGATCATGATCGCCAGGGAGGTCGCATAGAGGCTGGGGCCACTGTGCCCGGCGCGCTCCCCCGCGTCCGCGACCCGGTTGACGATCAGTGGGCCGAGCACCCCGGCGGTGGACCAGGCGGTCAGCAGCCGGCCGTGGATGGCTCCCACCTGGTACGTGCCGAAGAGGTCACGCAGATAGGCGGGCGCCGTCGCGAAACCGCCGCCGTAGAAGGACAGGATCACGAGCGCGCAGCAGATGAAGAGCGGCTTCGAGTCGTTGCCCAGCTGCGCGATGATCACGTACATGAGCGCGCCGACGCCGAGGTAGACCCGGTACATGTTCTTGCGGCCGATCAGGTCCGACGTGGAGGACCACAGGATGCGGCCCCCCATGTTGGCCAGCGAGAGCAGGGCGACGAAGCCCGCCGCCGCGGAGACCGAGACCGGGGCGGAGGTGTCCGCGAAGAAGTCCTGGATCATGGGCACGGCCTTCTCGAGGATGCCGATGCCCGCCGTGACGTTCATGCAGAGGACCACCCAGAGGCACCAGAACTGCGGTGTGCGCAGGGCGTTGCGGGCGGAGACCTGGGCGTCGGTGACGAGGCTGCGGGTCTCCTGCTTCGGTTCCCAGCCCTCGGGGAGCCAGCCCTCCGGCGGCACCCGTACGAGGAAGACGCCGAGCGCCATGAAGGCGGCGTAGACGACACCGTGGACCAGGAAGGCGGTGGCGATGCCGGAGCGGTCCGCGCCGAAGCTCTCCAGCATCCCGGTGGACCAGGGCGAGGCGATGAGGGCACCGCCGCCGAAACCCATGATGGCGATGCCGGTCGCCATGCCGGGGCGGTCGGGGAACCACTTGATGAGCGTGGAGACCGGGGAGATGTAGCCGATGCCGAGGCCTACGCCGCCGATGAAGCCGTAGCCGAGGACGACGAGCCAGTACTGGCCGGTGGCGGCGCCGAGCGAGGCGACGAGGAATCCGGTCGAGAAGCAGACGAGGGAGACGAACATCGCCCAGCGGGGGCCGTTGCGTTCGACGAGGGTGCCGCCGAATGCGGCCGAGAGGCCGAGCATGACGATGCCCAGCTGGAACGGGAGAGCACTCGCGGTGCCCGAGAGGTCGAGAGCGGATTCGAGCGGAGGCTTGAACACGCTCCAGGCGTAGGCCTGTCCGATGGAGAGGTGCACGGCGAGCGCGGCGGGTGGTACGAGCCAGCGGCTCCACCCCGGGGGCGCGACAGTTCGGGACCTGTCGAGGAAGTTCATGGACCCGCACTTTAGGCATCTGCCATGACCATGACTAGATCATGAACGGAAGTCCGTCGACCGTATGCAATGCGGGTCCGGGCGCCGGGCCCGGACCCGCCCTGCGGCGGCACCCGCAGTGAGGACCGTTCAGGAGCTGAACAGCATCCGGCCGAAGCTCTTCTGACGGTGGTGGCCGCCGTAGTGACCGCCCTGGTGCGGCGCACCCCAGGCGGGAGCCTGCGCGGCGGGGTAGGCCTGCGGGGCGGGCGGCGGGGGCGGGGCCTGCTGGGCCCACTGCGACTCCAGGCGCGTCAGGGACTCCAGCTCGCCGTAGTCGAGGAATATCCCCCGGCAGCCGCTGCACTGCTCGATCTGGACGCCGTTGCGGTTGTACGTGTGCATCTGGGCGTGACACTTGGGGCACTGGATCATCGGTCGGCTCCTCAGGTCGTGACGACGTCGCCGGAATGCATGCCCGGCGGCGATCGCTTCACCCTACGACGCGCCGTCGGACACCAACTCGGGCGGGAGGGACGCAATGCGGGCACATGCGTCGATCATCAACTGTTCCACCTCATCCGGACTACGTTCCTCCGCAACGGACTTGGCCAGGGCGAGGGCGGCCGTCTGCACGGTGAGCGCCCTCGCCACGACGTCCAGCTCGGGCCACGGGTCCCCCTCCGCCCGCACGGCCGGGCCGCCGGCCGACCGGTAGGCGCCGAGGAAGCGCAGCCAGACCCCGGGCGCCAACAGCCCTGCCGCGTACCAGGCGGCGGGGCGGGCGAGGTCCCAGGCGGGGTCGCCCAGGCCGGTGTCGTCGATGTCGATGAGCAGCCAGGGGCCGTGCGGCGCGGGGTGCCGGACGAGCTGGCCGAGGTGGAGGTCCCCGTGGCAGACGAATCCGTCACGGTGCCCGGGCATCGCGTCCTCCGCGCGGGCCCACCCGGGCAGCCCCCGCCAGGCGGCCAGCACGGGAGTGACGGCCGGATCGCCGGGGCGGGCGGCACACATCCGGGCGACAGCACGGGCGGCCTTGACCGGTCCGCGCATCGGGGGGAGGGGGTGGGGCGGCGGGGTGCGGTGCAGCCGGGCCAGAAGGACGGCGGCCTCCTCCCAGGGCGCGGCGTCGGGGGCCGAGGGATCGACGGGCGCCCCGTAGGGCCAGAGGCTCACAGTGCGGCCCTCCGCGCCGGCGGGCGGGCTGTCGGCCGTGCCGAGCGGCTGGAGCAGGATGCCCTCCAGCCGGGGGGACGCCGCCAGGGACATCCGGGCCACCAGAGCGGGGGTCTCGGTGTCGGGTGCGTGGGCCTTGGCGACGACGTGGCCGCTGCGCACCACCGTGCCGTCGGGCCGGTCCGCGAGCATGCGGGGCGGGGCGCAGGCGCATGCCGCCGCACCCGCGTGCGCGTGGTCGTGAGCGAGCTCGCCCAGCGCACGGAGGAGAGAGGTGGTGGTCATCGGCTCGGCTCCGCTCCCGCGACGGTGGTCGGCCGGCCCCGCGGCCGGCCCCGGCGGCGATCGTACGCGGCTGCTCCCGGCCGGCCCCGCAAGCGGCTGATCGCCCTCCGGGTGGCGGGTGCCCGAGGACACTCGGTTCACGGGCGCACAAGGAGGCTCGGGTCGCGTGTGCACGGACGCCCTCCGGGCTGCGCGTGCCCGAGGATCTTCCGGAAACGGGTCCGGACAGCGCGATGTCCGGCCAGCTCCCCAGCTGGCCGGACAAACGCTGCCGTCCGCCGCACCCCCGTCCCCACGGGGCTGTTGGCCGGATGTCCCGGTCCGGACCGCTCTTCCGGACCCGGGGCGCCGCTCAGCGCCCCAGCATCACGCCCACGGACGACGCCTGTGTGACCACTGCGTCCCAGCCGCCGAAGACGACGACCAGCAGGGCCGCCAGAGGAAGAACCATGGCCGTCGCCACCAGCGGGTGACGCGTGCCGGACCGGCGTACGCCGAACGAGGCGTAGGCCTTGCGTCCGTGCGTGCGGATCATGGTCCGCGTGGCCGTGTCCGCCATGGTTCCTCTCCTGACCTGTCGGAGAGCGGCGGGTGTCCGGCCTCGGGGGACGAGTTCCGCACCCACCGCTCGAGTTCCACACTAGGGAGGCGGGAACCGTCCGGCGTCATGCCCGCGTACCGAATACCGGGCCTCCCAGAGGATGAGCCGGGCACCCCCGGTGTACTCCCCTGGGTGGAGAAACGGTGTCGGACACGTCACCGGGTCCCTAGGGGTGCCCCTCAGAGCCCTCCGGACGCCGGGCGACCTGGCGCGCGCGTACGGCGGAGGTCTCCTCCTCGGGTCAGGCCTTCCCGCTCGCCATGGGGAGCAGTCGGTCGGAGACGGCCGCGTCGGCCCGGACACCGTCGTGGGCGTGATCGGGGGTGACCCACGTGCGCAGTCCACGCACCGCGTCGGCGGTAACGAGGGCGTGCTCACGGTCGACATACACGTCATCGCTCCGGTCGGCCCGGCCGGGGATCTGTGGTCGTCACGCGCCGCGGTCGTCACGCGAGGGCTTCGGGCGGCCCCCGTCGGTCCGGTGAGCGCGGTCGGCCCGGCCCGGAGTGGTCAGGAGGCGGGGTCGTCCCCGCGAGGGCGCTCGGAGGCGTCCTCCCGGGGGACCGGCTGTTCGACCAGGGCGAGAACCCTGGTCGCCATGAAACGGGCGGTACGGACAACTGATCCACTTCGGGTGACTTCACTCACTTCCACCACACCCCGGCGGACCGCTGTCTCCACCCTGCGGCCTGCCCTGGAGGCCACCACTTCGTACGTCCTGGTCGTGTCACCCGCGTCCACGACCATTTCCACACGATCGCCCTTCATTGACCCAATCCCCCTTCTGCGACGGTCCTTTGAGATCTCGCACGGGTCAGGAAGCCTGGATCTCCGGCTCCCTGACCACGGTTCAATTCTCCCACCCGGCACTGACAATCGATGGGCGGGCGAGGGCGCGGCCTCTGAGCGCGCCGCGCCACGGGTACGTAAGCTGTGCCTCGTCAGGCGGACCGGCAGCGGGGATGGGCAGACGATGGCGATGATGCGGCTCCGGCGCGAGGACCCGCGTGTCGTCGGCTCGTTCAGACTTCACCGGCGTCTCGGCGCGGGCGGGATGGGTGTCGTCTACCTGGGTTCCGACCGCCGTGGCCAGCGGGTGGCGCTCAAGGTGATCCGCCCGGATCTGGCGGAGGACCAGGAGTTCCGCTCGCGCTTCGCGCGCGAGGTGTCCGCCGCCCGCAGGATCCGCGGCGGCTGCACGGCCCGGCTGGTGGCCGCCGATCTGGAGGCGGACCGCCCGTGGTTCGCGACACAGTACGTGCCGGGCCCCTCGCTGCACGACAAGGTCGTCGAGGAGGGCCCCCTGCCGGCCGCCGAGGTGGCCTCGATCGGCGCGGCGCTGTCCGAGGGCCTGGTGGCGGTGCACGAGGCCGGTGTCGTCCACCGCGACCTCAAGCCGTCCAACATCCTGCTCTCCCCCAAGGGCCCCCGGATCATCGATTTCGGTATCGCCTGGGCGACCGGGGCCAGCACGCTCACCCATGTCGGGACGGCGGTGGGTTCGCCCGGCTTCCTGGCACCCGAGCAGGTGCGTGGTGCGGCGGTGACGCCCGCGACGGACGTGTTCTCGCTCGGCGCCACGCTGGCGTACGCGGCGATGGCGGATTCGCCCTTCGGGCACGGCAGCTCCGAGGTGATGCTCTACCGCGTGGTCCACGAGGAACCGCACCTGTTCGATGTCCACGACGCGCTCGCCCCGCTCGTTCGTGCCTGTCTCGCGAAGGACCCGGAGGAGCGGCCCAGCACGCTGCAGCTCTCCATGCGGCTCAAGGAGATCGCCGCGCGCGAGGCGCAGGGCCTGCAGGAGCGCCGGCCGCCCGCCCAGCGGAGCGAGCAGGAGCTGGACCGGCCGACCGGTCGGCTCGAGGGCCCCTACACCGAGCAGTCCACCCGGCGCGCCGCGGGCGGGCCCGCCCAGGCGCAGCGCGCGCCGGGCCGTCGCCCCGCCTCGTCCCGCCCCGCGGCCCCTCGTACCGGCGGGTCCCAGGCCCGGGGAACGCGGGGCGGCCCGCGCCCGGGACAGCAGGTGCAGGGGCCGAGGAGCACCAACGGCAGGCAGGCCTCGCGCCCCGGCGTGCGGACGACCTCGGCGGGGAACGGTGGGAAGCGGCGGCCGGCCAATCCGCGGCTGCTGCGTCAGCGCCTCGTCGTCTTCGTCGTCGTGACGCTGCTGGTGGCCCTCGGGATCGCGGCCGCCCAGGGGTGCCAGGGCCCCGCGCGGGGGCTGGGAGGCACGACGTCGCAGACCTACGAGGGAGCCGGCTCCGCAACGCCGCGGGTGGACGGGCCCTGAGAGCGCCGGGCGGGGCTCAGGCGGGGTTGATCCGGGTCGCGTAGAAGGCGACGGCGGAGGCCGCGGCGACGTTGAGCGAGTCCACACCGGCGTCCATCGGGATACGGACATGGGCGTCCGCCGCGGCGAGTGCCCCGGGGGTGAGGCCGTCGCCCTCGGTACCGAAGACGAGCGCGAGCTTCCCGTACTGCCGTGCGACGAGCTCGTCCAGGGTGATCGACCGGTCGCTGAGGCAGAGGGCGGCCGTCGTGAAGCCGGCCTCGCCCAGGAGGCCCAGATCCTGGGGCCAGGACGCCAGCCGGGTCCACGGGACGTGGAAGACGGATCCCATCGAGACCTTGACGGCCCGCCGGTAGAGCGGATCGGCGCAGCGCGGTGTGAGCAGGACGGCGTCCACGCCGAGCGCGGCCGCGTTGCGGAAGGCCGCGCCGAGATTGGCATGGTCGACGATGTCCTCGAACACGGCGACCCGCCGCACGCTCCCCCGCTCCGGGGCCAGCAGCGTGCCGACGTCGGGAAGCGGCCTGCGCTGCATGGAGGCGAGGGCACCCCTGTGCACGTGGTAGCCCGTGACGCGCTCGGCCAGAGCCGGAGTCACCACGTAGACGGGCGCCGTCGCCTCGTCGATGACGTCGCCCATCACGTCGATCCACTTGGCCGAGAGCAGCATGGACCGCATCTCGTACCCGGCGTGCGCCGCACGCCGGATCACCTTCTCGCCCTCGGCGATGAAGAGGCCCTCGGCAGGCTCCCGCCGGCGCCGGAGTTCGACGTCGGTCAGGCCGGTGTAGTCGCCCAGACGCGGGTCGTCGGGGTCGTCGACGGTGATGAGTTCAGCCACGGGGTGCTACTGCCTTGTCGGGTGGGGTGGGGGTTCGGCGGACGGGCGGGGTTCCGGCCGCTCAGTCCTCGAGCGGGCCGGCGGGGTCCGTGCCGACCGCGACGACGTCGCCGATGATGATCACGGCCGGCGGCCGCACCTCTTCCGCGACGACCCGCTCCCCCACGTTCCCGAGGGTCGCGTCGACCCGGCGCTGGGCCGCGGTGGTGCCCTCCTGGACCAGGGCCACGGGAGTGTCGGGGGACTTGCCGTGGGCGATGAGGGCCTGCGCGATGGCACCGATCTTGTCGACGGCCATCAGGAGGACCAGGGTGCCGCGCAGCTGGGCGAGGGCCGCCCAGTCGACCAGGGAGCGCGGGTCCTCGGGTGCCACATGGCCGCTGACCACGGTGAACTCGTGTGCGACGCCTCGGTGGGTGACGGGGATCCCGGCCGCTCCCGGCACGGAGATCGAGCTGGAGATTCCGGGGACGACCGTGCAGGCGATGCCCTCGGCGGCCAGTGCCTGGGCCTCCTCCATGCCGCGGCCGAAGACGAACGGGTCACCGCCCTTGAGCCGGACCACGGACCTGCCGGCCTTGGCGTGGTCGATCAGCGCCTGGTTGATCGCCTCCTGCGCCATGAAGCGGCCGTAGGGGATCTTCGCTGCGTCGATGACCTCGACGTGCGGGGGGAGCTCGTCGAGCAGGTCGCGCGGGCCGAGCCGGTCGGCGATGACCACGTCGGCCTCGGCGAGGAGCCGACGGCCCCGGACCGTGATCAGGTCGGGGTCACCGGGGCCGCCTCCCACCAGCGCGACACCCGGGGCGCGGGTGCGGTGGTGCGGGGCGGCGAGGGTGCCGTCGCGCAGGCCTTCGACGATCGCGTCGCGGACGGCGGCGGAGTGCCGGGGGTCCCGGCCCTTCGAGGTGGTGGTGAGGACGGCCACCGTGATGCCCTCGCTGCGTCCGGTCGCGGGCGTCCAGGCGGTGGCCGCCTCGGCGTCGTCGCTCCGCACGCACCAGGTCCGGGTGCGCTCGGCCTCCGCGGACGCGGCGTCGTTGGCGGTGGCGTCCGACGACGCGACGAGGGCGTACCAGGTGTCGGCGAGGTCCCCGTCCTGATACCTGCGGCGCTCCCAGCGGATCTCACCGGTGTCGGCCATCGCCTCGACGGACGCGGTCGCGGACGGGGAGACGAGGGTGATGTCGGCCCCGGCCGCTATGAGGGCGGGCAGCCGGCGCTGCGCGACCTGACCGCCGCCGACGACGACGACGCGGCGCCCGTTCAGGCGCAGTCCGACGGGGTAGGCAGGGTGATCGTCATGCTCGGCCATGGTCGTGCGGGCTCCTCGTGCAGGGTGCGTGTGCTGCGGGCCGCTGCGGCGGTGGAGCGGCGGTGACGTGGGCTGGGTGAGGCGGTGACGCGTGGGACCACGATACGGGGTGGCCGGAAGGCGGGCCGGGGAGGTCACCGGCCCGCCTTCCGGCCCCCGACGGCCTTGTGGCAGGGCCACTGGGTCGCCGGTGGGCCGTAGGTCCGGCCGGGGGGACGCCGGGGACGCGGGCTCACAGGGCCGGGAGCACCGGGTACGCCCCTGAGCTGGCCGGCAGCCCGGACGGTTACTTCTCGGTGACGCCCGCGGAGTCGAACGTCGCGACGTCGTGCATCGCGCGGGCCGCGCTCTGCACGATGGGGAGCGCGAGCAGCGCGCCCGTACCCTCACCGAGCCGGAGGTCGAGGTCGACCAGCGGGCGCAGGCCCAGCTTGTTGAGGGCGGCGACATGGCCCGGCTCCGCGCTGCGGTGGCCCGCGATGCACGCGGCGAGCGCCTCCGGGGCGATCGCCCGGGCGACCAGGGCCGCCGCACCCGCACTCACGCCGTCCAGGATCACCGGCGTACGCAGCGAGGCGCCGCCGAGCAGGAAGCCCGCCATGGCGGCGTGCTCCAGGCCGCCGACCGCCGCCAGGACCCCGATCGGGTCGGCCGGGTCGGGCTGGTGGAGCTCCAGTGCGCGGCGGACCACATCGACCTTGCGGGCGTGCATCTCGTCGTTGATGCCGGTGCCCCGCCCGGTCACCTCGGCCGGGTCCATCTCCGTGTAGACGCAGATCAGTGCGGCCGACGCGGTGGTGTTGGCGATGCCCATCTCACCGGTGAGCAGGCCCTTGTTGCCGGCCGCCACCAGGTCGCGTGCGGTCTCGATGCCCACCTCGATCGCCGCGAGCACCTCTTCGCGGCTGAGGGCGGGGCCGGTGGTGAAGTCGGCCGTTCCGGGGCGGACCTTCCGGGGCAGCAGGCCCGGCGTCGCGGGGAGCTCGGCCGCCACGCCCACGTCCACGACGCAGACCTCGGCGCCGACCTGGGCGGCGAAGGCGTTGCAGACGGCACCGCCACCGAGGAAGTTGGCGACCATCTGGGCGGTGACCTCCTGCGGCCACGCCGTGACGCCCTGGGCGTGGACCCCGTGGTCACCGGCGAAGATCGCGACGGCCGCGGGCTCCGGGACGGGCGGAGGGCACAGCCGGGAGAGCCCGGACAGCTGGGCGGAGATGATCTCCAGCATCCCGAGCGCGCCGGCGGGCTTCGTCATCCGCTTCTGGCGTTCCCAGGCCTCGCCGAGCGCCTTGGCGTCCAGGGGGCGGATGCCGGCGATGGTCTCCTGGAGGAGGTTGTGCGGCTCCTCACCGGGCAGGGCCCGGCGGCCGTACGTCTCCTCGTGGACGACCCAGGACAGCGGGCGGCGCTTCGACCAGCCCGCCTGCATCAGCTCGGGCTCCTCGGGGAATTCGTCGACGTATCCGACGCAGAGGTAGGCGACGACCTCGAGGTGGTCGGGCAGGCCGAGTGCCCGGACCATCTCGCGCTCGTCGAAGAAGCTGACCCAGCCGACGCCGAGACCCTCGGCGCGGGCGGCGAGCCACAGGTTCTCCACGGCGAGCGCCGAGGAGTACGGGGCCATCTGCGGCTGGGTGTGGCGGCCGAGGGTGTGACGGCCACCGCGGGTCGGGTCGGCGGTGACGACGATGTTCACCGGCGTGTCGAGGATGGCCTCGATCTTCAGTTCCTTGAACTGCTTGGCCCGGGCCTTGGGAAGCGACTTGGCGTACGCCTCACGCTGGCGCTGCGCCAGTTCGTGCATGGAGCGGCGCGTCTCCGCGGAACGGATGACGACGAAGTCCCAGGGCTGGGAGTGGCCGACGCTCGGCGCGGTGTGCGCGGCCTCCAGCACACGGAGGAGGACCTCGTGCGGGATGGGGTCGCTGCGGAAGCCGTTGCGGATGTCGCGCCGTTCACGCATCACGCGCAGGACGGCTTCGCGCTCCGCGTCGTCGTAGCCGGGGGCGGGCAGGGAGGGGACGGCCTCCTCGGACCCGTCGTCCGCAGACGCATCGGCTCCGGCGTCCGCAGGTGCTTCGGCTCCGTCGTCCGCAGACGCTTCGGTTTCGGCTTCGGCTTGGGAGACGGCGGGGGCCACGACCTCCGCTTCGGCGTCGAGCGCAGCGGCCTCTGCCGGGGCGTCGACGAGCGGGACCCGGAGGGCGTCCTCGGCCGGGGCCTCGGCCGCCGGTGCCTCCACGGGACCGGCTCCGGGAAGCGCGGCTTCCGGGGTCTCGATGATCTCGGGTCCGGTGCCGGGCTCCGGCTCCGGCTCCGTGAGCATCTGGGGGCCGGCCTGCGGCAGGGCGACGGCCTCGGGAGCCGGCTCGGGCTCGGGCGCGATCACGGCCGGTGCCTCGGGCTGCTCGACGGCGACGGGATCCGCTACGTCCGGTGCCTCGGGGGCGGCCGGCGCGGACTCCGTCACCGGGACCACGGGCTGCGGCAGCGGCTCGGCGGCCGGTGCGACGTCGGGGGCGGGGGCGGGGGCGGCCGCGTCGGCGACAGGTGCCGGGGCGAGGTGCGGGGCGGTCGGCACGGAGGCGTCCACAGGCGTGAACTGTCCTGGCGCCTCGGCCGGGACGGCGGCCTCGAAGGGCGTCTCGACGGGCACCTCGACGGGAGCTTCCCCCGTGGATACTGCCGACGGGGCTTCTGCCGACGGGACTTCTGCCGGTGCGGCCGCCGGAACCTCGCCCAGGGCCTCCCCGGGCGGCGCCTCGGACGTCTCCGCCTCGGGCGCGACGGGGCCCTGGGGCATCACGTCGGCCACCGGGGCCGGAGCGACCGTTTCTGCGGGTGCGACGGACGCGACCGGCGCGACGGGTTCCACCGGCACGACGGGATCCGCGGGAACGAGCTGCTCGGCAGGAAGGGCCTGCTCGGCCGGGGCCGCCGGCGCGACCTGCTCGACAGGGGCCGCCACCGCCTCGGGCTCCACGGGGGCGGGAGCAGCGGCAGGCTCCGGCGGCGCCACCGGTTCGGGAGAGCCCCACGCGGGCGCTCCCTGCGGCGGGATCTCGCCCAGCTGCGGGCCCGGCAGCATGGCCGCGTCGTCCGCCGGGATGTCGAAGTACTCGGGGCCGGTCGTCGGCGGTCCGGCGTGCCGCACGGGCATCGGGGTCTGCGGGCCGGCCGGCCCGCGGTCCGCGAGCGAGCGGACCACACCGCCGGTCGGCGTCCCCCCGTAGGAGGGCGCTTCGGTGGACGCGGGACCGCGGTGCAGCGGGCGCCGGGACGGCGCTGCTGCGGCGGCCGCGACCTGCACCGGCGGGTGCGCCGGGATCCGTACGCCGTTGACGTCACTCACACCGGAGCCGTGGGTGCCGTTCGCGGCCTGGTCGTACGCCGGAAGCTGCTCGGGCAGGCCCGTCGGCGCGGCCGGGGCGTCGCTCCACGCGCCCTGGGACGCGGGCATCAGAAGGAGGTCGTCGTCCTCGGCGGTGTGCTCGGAGGGTTCGAGGTAGGTGTAGGCGTCCGGGGCGGGGATGCCCGGCTGCTCCACCATGCCTGCGTTCTCCGGCAGTCCCTCGCCCGGGATCTGGCCGGTGTCAGTCATGCGTACCCCTCGCCCATCGTCAGTGCTCCTTCGCCCTTCGCCCGGGATGCCCGAACCACGGCACGCCGGTGCTCGTCAACAAGAACGAGCGGGCTCCCCGCGCGGCACGAAACGCGCGCGGAGGTATACATTCTCGCGGTCGTTCGCCGCCGCGACAGACAGTTCTGCCTCGGCTCGCTGTGGACTGCGCCACGTTGCGCGTCCCCCGGTTGTGCGGTACCACATCGCCGACCAAAACGGTCCACTTTTCCGGACATTGACGAACGAAATGTCGAACGTCCGGGCGCGGTACAACAATCGGTCAGCCTACCTCGCGCTCCGCTCGGGGGCTTCAGGGGGCGAGATCGGAACGCACCGCGGAGAGCAGGAACACGACGGAGCGTTCGCGCTCCGTCCAGTCGGCGGTGTCCAGTTCGACGGACTGCAGCAGCGCGCACTCGACGGTGTAGCCGTTCTCGGCGAGGGCGGCGCCGAGGGCCTCCGCCTCGTCGCGGTTCGAGGCATGGGTGACGATACGTTCCGGCCGCCGGTCGGCGACCGCCGTGACGACGGGGACCCCGCCGCCGCCGATGCGTACGACATCCGGCTCGGGCAGGCGCTCCAGGACGTGCGGCGCGGTGCCCCTGACCACCTGGACGCCCACCTGGAAGGCGCGGGCGGCCGCCGCCGTGCGCGTGCAGGCGTCGGGGTCGCTGTCCACGGCCAGCACAGCGGCACCGAAGCGGGCCGCCTCCACGGCGAGGGCACCGCTGCCGGAGCCGATGTCCCAGACCAGGTCGCCGGTGCGCGGCCCGAGCCGGGCCAGCTGCGCGGCGCGCAGGCCGGGTGACTCCCCCTCGCCGCTCTCCCCGGTACGGCCGTACGAACCGGCGGGAAGGGCCCAGCCCCGTACGCCCTCGGGGTGGTCGGGGCGGCGGCCGGCGATCCAGGCGCCGTTGGCGGTGGTCTCGGGACCGCCGCCGATGACGATGACGACGTTGGGGTCGCGCCAGGTGTGGTCGGCCGTCTTGTCGGAGGTGAGGACGGTGACCCGCTCGCGTGCGGTGCCGAGTTCCTCGCAGATCACGAAGGTGCGGTGCACGCCTTCGAGCAGGAGGGCGAGCTCGGCGGGACCGGCTCCGGGTGACGTCAGTACGGCCACCTTGTGGTGGGCGCGGATGACGTTGACCGCGCGGCGCAGGGTGCGCGGGTGGGCGACGACGATCTCCGCGTCGTCCCAGGGCATTCCTGCGCGGGCGAAGGCGGTTGCTACGGACGATACGGCGGGGACGACCTCGACCTCGAGACCGTGTTCGGGCTTGCGAAGGGTGCGTACGACTCCGAAGAAGCCGGGGTCGCCGTCGGCGAGGACCACGGCGCTCCCGCGGTGTCCGGCGATCCTGCGGGCGGCCAGGTCGACGCTGCCGAGCCGGATGCGTTCCGCGCGCTCGGGCACTTCGGCGAGCGCGAGGTGATGGGCGGCGCCGGCGACGAGCGTGGCGGCCGAGAGCGCCGCCGTGGCCGCTCTGGTCAGTGGCGAGCCGTCCCAGCCGATCACCGTGACCCGGTCGGCCATCGTCGTCAGTCTCCTGGGGTGTAGCAGGCGGGGGCTCTCCGCGGGATGGGCGGAGCAAGGGTGAGCGTATCCGGTCCGTACCAACGCGCCGCCGGGGGCTCCCGGAAGCAGGGAGGAGGGTCAGTTCCAGTCGTTGTACGTGCCGTAGCCACCCGCGTCGGCCAGCTGCTCGGCGACGCCCTCCAGGTCCTCGGGCAGCAGTCCCCAGACGATGAGATCGGTCCTGATGTCGGTCCAGCCCCCGTCCTCGGTAGCCGTCCTGGCTATGCGGGCGTTGCGCAGGACGCCCTCGCTGATGCAGCCCAGCTTCTGGGCGACCTGCTGGGAGGCGGTGTTGCCCGCGGGCGTCCGCAGCTCGATGCGCTCGAAGCCCTGGTCGCGGAAGAGCCACTCGGCGAGGGCCAGCACGGCCTCGGTGGCGTATCCCTCCCCGCGGGCCCAGGGCGCGGTGACGTAGCGGACCTCGGTGGCCAGGGTGCGCCGGTCGGTGTTGAGGAGCCGCACGGATCCGACGAGGCGCTGGGTGAGGAACTCGGTGACGGCGAAGACGATGCCGCCGCCCTGGGAGCGTTCGGCGGGGGCGATCCTGCGGACCCAGCGCTCGGCGTCGACCTGGGTGTAGGGGTGCGGTGCGTCGGTCCAGGCGACGACCAGCTCGTCGTTCATCATCTCGATGTACGCCGGGACGTCCTCCATGTCGAAGGGGCGCAGCACCAACCTGTCCGTGCTGATGGAGATGGACGGGAAGGTGGTAGTCATGCGCAGCTCCATGCCGAAGACCGTGTAAAGGCTCCAGCATGCAGCATCGGGCGGGGAATGCGCATGGCCGGGTCCGCACGGCGGAGCCCCGCACACCCTGGTGCGGGTGTGCGGGGCTCCGGCGGCAAGTGGCGCCCGGGGGTCAGGACTTCGCGGGTGCGCCGAACGCGGGGACGATCGAGCCCTTGTAGGTGTCCTCGATGAACTTCTTGACCTCGTCGGAGTTCAGGAGCTTCGCGAGCTTCTGGACCCGCGGGTCCTCCTCGTTGCCCTCCTTGACGACCAGGACGTTGGCGTAGGGGTTGCCCTCCGCCTTCTCCAGGGCCAGGGAGTCCTTGCCGGGCTGGTAACCCGCCTCGATCGCGTAGTTGCCGTTGATGACGGCGGCGTCGACGTCGTCCAGCGCACGCGGCACGGTAGCGGCCTCGAGCTCCTTGAACTCCAGGCCCTTCTTGTCCGTGATGTCGTTGAGCGTGGCGTCGGTGCCGACGCCGTCCTTGAGGGTGATCAGGCCGTTGGCGGCCAGCAGCTGGAGCGCGCGGCCCTCGTTGGTGGTGTCGTTCGGCACGGCGATGGTCTGGCCGGCCTTGATGTCCTTGAGGTCCTCGGCCTTCTTGGAGAAGAGGCCGAGGGGCTCCAGGTGGACGTCGACGACCGGGGTGAGGTGCGACTTGTTCTTCTTGTTGAAGTCGTCCAGGTAGGGCTTGTGCTGGAAGAAGTTGGCGTCGACCTGCCCGTTCTCGGTGGCGGTGTTCGGCAGGACGTAGTCCGTGAACTCCTTGACCTCCAGCTTGAGGCCGGCCTTGTCCGCCAGGTTCTTCCTGACGTAGTTCAGGATGTCGGCGTGCGGCGTCGGGGAGGCGCCGACGACCAGGGCCTTGGAGGTGTCGGCCTTGGCCCCGGTCTCGCCCTGGGACGCCGGGTCGGAGTCCGTGCCGCAGGCGCTGAGGCCGAAGGCGAGGGCGGCGGTGGCGGCGGCAGCCGCGGTGATCTTGATGTTCCTACGCACGAAGAGTGCCTCTTTCCGGTGGTGATGGTGGTGCGCCCGGACAAGGAGTTCGGGCTTCAGGGGGAGATGAGGTTCAGGTGGTGGTGCGGCCCCGGCGGGCCAGCAGGCGTCCGGCTCCGTCGCCGATCAGCTGCACCACGGTGACGATGACGATCAGCAGCACGACGGTGACGAGCATGAACTGGTCGTCGAAGCGCTGGAATCCGTAGGTGACGGCCTTGGAGCCGAGGCCTTCGCCGCCGACCGCGCCGGCCATCGCGGAGTAGCCGATGAGCACGATGACGGTGGTGGTGACACCGGAGATCAGCGAGGGCAGTGCCTGGGGCAGCAGGACCTTGCGGACGATGGTCGGGATGGATCCGCCCATCGACTGGACGGCTTCGACGAGCCCGTGGTCGACCTCGCGCACGGCCGTCTCGACGAGCCGGGCGAAGAACGGGATGGCGCCGACGGCGAGCGGCACGATCATCGCGGAAGGGCCGATGAAGGTGCCGACGACCCAGGTGGTGAAGGGGATCAGGGCGATCAGCAGGATGATGAACGGCAGCGAGCGGCCGATGTTCACGATCACGCCGATGACCTTGTTCACCGCGGTGTTCTGCAGCAGCCCGCCCTTGTCGGTGAGCACGAGCAGAATGCCGAGCGGCAGCCCGCCGACGACGGTGACGAGCGTGGACCAGAGCACCATGTAGAGGGTGTCGATGGTTCCCTGCGTGAGCAGTGGCTGCATTTCGGACCAGGTCACTTCGCCACCTCCTTGGTGATCGTGGCGGGGGTCTGTGCGGGGACGGCGACGGCGGGGCCGTCGTCCACGATCTCGGCCTGGAGTCCCTGCTCACGCAGGAAGCCGATCGGTACGACGTTCTCCTCGAAGCGGCCGGGCAGCTCGATGCGCATGCGGCCGATCTGCTTGCCGCCGACGGTGTCCATGGCGGCACCGAGGATCGAGATGTCGATGTTGTACGTGCGCGACAGCTGCGAGATCACCGGCTGGGCGGCGGCCTCGCCGTGGAAGGTGACGTCGACGACGGTGGAGCCGGGGCCGGAGGCGGTGCCGCCCACGGGGAACAGCTCGTGGGCCAGCTCGGAGCCGGGGGTGGCCAGCAGGGAACCGACGGTTCCCGACTCGACGATGCGGCCCTTCCTCATCAGCGCGGCCGAGTCGCAGACGGTCTTGACGACGTCCATCTCGTGCGTGATGAGCAGGACGGTGAGTCCGAGCTCCTGGTTGAGGTCGCGCAGCAGCTGGAGGATGGAGCGGGTGGTCTCGGGGTCGAGCGCGGAGGTCGCCTCGTCGGAGAGGAGTACCTTCGGGTCGCCCGCGAGGGCGCGGGCGATGCCGACGCGCTGCTTCTGGCCGCCGGACAGCTGCCCGGGGTAGGCCTTGGCCTTGTCGGCGAGACCGACGAGGTCGAGGAGCGCGAGCGCCTTGGCGGTGCGTGCCTGCCCGGAGAATCCGAGGATCTCCAGGGGGAGCTCGACGTTGTCCCGTACGGTGCGCGAGTCCAGCAGGTTGAAGTGCTGGAAGACCATGCCGATGCGGCTGCGGGCCTGGCGGAGTTCCTTGCCGGCCCGGCGTCCCCGGCCCGCGAGGGCGGTGAGGTCCTGGCCGGCGACGGTCACGGTGCCGGCGGTGGGGCGTTCGAGGAGGTTGACGCAGCGGATGAGGGAGGACTTGCCGGCGCCGCTCTGTCCGATGACGCCGTAGACCTCGCCCTCGCGGACGTGCAGGTCCACCCCGTCCAGGGCGGTGACCTCACGGCCGCGTGACTGGTAGACCTTCGTGAGGCCCGAAGTGGTGATCACAGGATTTCCGTCGCTGTCGAGTGCACGGCGCGGTGTCCGCCGGGCACGGGGCATTCCTTGGTGAGACTGTTCTCAGTGGTCGACCGGTGGGAGTCTCGGCATGGTCCGGACCCGGAAGGCCGGGTGCGGGGGCATGCCCGGGCCGGGGTGGTCCGCCGGTTGCGGACGGCACGGGCTCGGTCTCGCTTCGGGGCGCGAGGCTCGGTCGGGGGCCCTCAGAAGGCGCGCATTCGACACATACAACGAGCACCGGGCGTGGGAATCGCCTCGGTCGCAGGGATGCGGTAGCTCGTCGTGGTCATGCCCCAAGTAAATCAGACGTAACGTTTCTGCCGACCGCGCTGTCCGCATAGCGGACGCTCGCGGACAGGTTTCCCGACACCTCCGGACGGCCCTGCGCACCGCTGTGACCTGCACTGACACCCGGGACGCCCGACCGGCCCGCGGGCAGCGGATCGATCATGACGTGCGGACCCTGTGGCCAAGGCCACGATTGCTGGACACGGCCCGGGGCCGCCCCGCGTGCGGGCCCGCACGCGGCGGCTCCGGCCGCCCGTAATACCCTCACCTCATGCTTGACGCCCTGACGGTCGCGGTCGCCGTGACCGCGCTCGCCCTCGCCGCCTGGTGCGGATTCGCCGCCTATCGGGACCAGCCCACCAAGGACTGGCACTTCATCGGCATGGCGGTCGTCTCCGTGCTGGCACTGGCGCAGCTCCTCGTGGGAATCGTGCAGCTGGCGCGCGGCGAGCGGCCCGACCAGGGCATGACGATCTTCATCGCCTATCTGATCGGCGCCTTCGCTGCCGTGCCGGCGGCGGGGTTCCTGTCGCTGTCGGAGCGGACCCGCTGGGGCTCGGTGACGGTGGCGGCCGGAGCGGTCGTCCTCGCCGTCCTCGAAGTGCGGCTCTACGACATCTGGGGAAACTGACCATGAGCGACACCGACCGCACGGGGGCACCCGCCTCTCCGGCCCCCCGGCAGAAGCAGCAGTTCGAGCTCGGCAGCGGGCCGGGCCGGGTGCTGGTCTGGTTCTACGGGGTGTTCACGGTGGCCGCCGCGTCCCGCTCGATCGTGGAGATGATCCTGGACTTCGGCCGGGCCCCGCTCGCCTACACCCTGTCGGCCGTCGCCGCCGTGGTGTACGGATTCATCACGTACTCGCTGGTGCGCGGCGGCGAGAAGGCGCGCAGGGCGGCGCTGGTGTGCTGCGCCGCCGAGCTCGCGGGCGTGCTGATCGTCGGCACCTGGACGCTGGTGGAGCCCTCCGCCTTCCCGGACAGCACCGTGTGGTCGGGCTTCGGCATGGGTTACCTGTTCATCCCGGTGATCCTTCCGGTCACCGGGATGCTCTGGCTGCGGCGCGCGCGCAACGCCTGAGACCGGGTGTCACAGGCGTCGTTCAGGCGCTGGCCACATAGGCCGGCGCGGTGGTGTCCTTCTCGAGCAGGACCAGCCGGACGCCGTCGCCCCCGGTGGTGTTCCCCACCCGGGCGTAGCCGGCCTTGCGGTAGAGCCGGAGGTTGCCTTCGCTGCGCTCCCCCGTGTGCAGACGGAAGCGGGTGGCCGAACGCCCGTCCGCCAGACCGGATTCCGCGGCGCGCAGCAGACGGGTGCCGAGGCCGTGGTTGCGGAGCCGGGGATGGACGCAGAGCTTGCCGATCCGGCCGGTGCCGTCCGCGTCGGTGAAGCCGCGCACCGAGCCGACGACTTCGTCACCGAGGCGTGCCACGAACACCAGGTCGGCGGCGACTTCGTCACGGACGGAGCCGAGGGACTGGACGAGTGGGTCGATCCGGTAGTTGCCGTAGAGCTCGGCCTCGCTCTGGAAACAGAGGTACTGGAGTCTGAAGATCTGCTCGGCGTCCTGTGCTGCCGCCGCCGAGATGGTCACGCTCATGCCCATGTGTGCATGCCTCCCGCTCACCTGTCCGCCGGTTGTCTACCGCTCCATTCCCCGCAGTTCAGGAGCTACAACCTCCGCCGCCAGCATTCTGCGCAGACATCCAAGGCATCGGGAACGCATCGGACCCAAACTGCCCTGTGACATACCCAACTCCCCTGCGATTTCCCGGTACGTCGGATCGTGGGGAGCCAGCATCGCCTCCAGTAAGCGGGGGCATCTCCCGGGCAGCCGGCCCACCGCGGCGCGCAGCGCCCTGCGTTCGTCGGCTCCGACCGCGATCCGTTCGGGGCATCCGGTCC